>NZ_SSNW01000020.1 GCF_004801315.1 Deinococcus sp. Arct2-2 | reverse complement strand
TTCCGAGTTGTCCTCGCCGTACTCGCCCACAATCTTACCCAGCCCTAAACGGGGTTATACAGAGTGTTCGGCGTGCCATATTTTCAAGTAATTTTGGTGCGGAGCGGACTTACATTTTCAAAGCCGAGGGCCATGAAGTTGGACGTGTAGATGCCAGCTACTTTGAGTTGAGAAGAAGTGATCTAAAACCGCTTGAGGTCAGGCATAAGGAATAAATAGCAAGGACTCAGTTGAGTTTCCCATCTTCCCCAATCCACACCCGCCCGCGCTCCAGCCAATACACCGCTCCGCCTGCCCGGAGTGGGGTGATTCGGTGGGGCCGACTGCTCAGCCACGCGCCGCCGTCATCGGGTAAGTCTTCGGCCAGCAAAGGGTATTCATCTAAGCTTTCGCGCCAGTTCAGGGCAGAAAGATCGGCGTGCAGGGCGGGTGTGAGTCCCGATGCGTTCGGCAAAAGCTTGGATTCTTCCAACACCGGATGCAGCGCACGGTAATACTTGGCCTGATCCCCGGTTGCCAGCACCATCTGAGAATCCATGAAATTCGGCCAGCCTACCCATACCGCCAGATAATCCGGTGGTTGAGCTAGAGCCTCGGCCCAAGCTGCCCGGACATCTAGGAGCGCGGCCAGCATTTGACGACGCAAACGGGCTGGGGGCGTGCGGCGAGACAGGCGGAACCAGGGGTCAAGGGTTAGTTTGGCGTAGTCGAAACCGTAATGTTCGAGGTGATTCAGGTCAGGCGTTCGGTGCGCCTGCCGCCATGCTTCCACCCGCGCCGCCTGACGTTTGCCGCCGCGTACCTTCTTCTTGTTGCTCAGCTTCTTACCAAACGGCTCCACGCTTATTTCACGTCTTCCAGCAGGGCTTCTGGCACGACTTGCACGGTGCTGCCGTCTGCGCCCACCACCCGCACGCGGCTTCCGGCGGGGGCGTCTGGCCCAGTGGCCCGCCAATCGCTGTCGCCCACGCGCACGCGGCCTATACCGTTTTCTATGGCGGTGGTCACGGTGACGGTGCGACCCGTAAAGCGGTGTGCCCCCATGTTCAGGCCTTCGCCTTCCTCGCCGCCCACCGGAATGCGGTTAAGGTAATAACGGCCCACCAGCACGGCCACCACGCTGAGGCCGCCAAAGAGCAGCAGTTGCAGCGGCACAGGCATGGGTAGCACGAACACCAGCAGGCCAAGGCTAAAGGCCGACAGCGCCAGCCACACGAAAAACACGCCGGGGGCTGCGACTTCCAGAATGAGGAGGATAGCCCCCAGCACCCACCAGTGCCAAGGTTGAACCCGCTCTAGCGTGGGCAGCCAGTCCAGCATGGCCCTAGCCTCGGCCCTTGCCCGCGTTGCCACCCACGCCGAACGCTTCTTTGGCAATCTCGGCAATGCCCTGCAAGCTGCCCAGCACGGCGGTGGCTTCGATGGGCAAAATCAGGGTCTTCTGGTTGGGAGCGATGGCAATTTCCTTCAGGGCATCTATGTACCGCTGGGCGATGAAGTAATTGACGGCCTGCACGCTGCCGCCCGCAATGGCGTCGCTGACGACGCGGGTGGCCTCGGCTTCGGCCTGTGCAGAGCGCTCGCGAGCCTCAGCTTCCAAAAAGGCGGCTTGGCGGCGGCCTTCGGCATTCAAAATCTCGGCCTGCTTTTCGCCTTCGGCCTTCAGGATGGCGGCCTGCCGGAACCCCTCCGCGTCCAGAATATTGGCCCGTTTTTCGCGCTCGGCTTTCATCTGACGGGCCATGCTGGCTACCAAATCGGCAGGTGGCTTGATGTCTTTGACCTCAATTCGCGTGACTTTAACACCCCAAGGCTCAGTAGCTTCGTCTACTACCATCAGCAAGCGGGCATTGATCTGATCGCGGTTAGACAGCAGTTCGTCTAAGTCCATGCTGCCCATGACGGTACGAATGTTGGTCATGGTGAGGTTGAGGGTGGCCTGCTCTAAGTTGCGAACCTCGTAACTGGCTTTGGCCGAATCCAACACTTGATAAAAGACCACGCCGTCTACCGTGACCAGCGCGTTGTCTTTGGTAATGATCTCTTGACTAGGAACGTCCATGACCTGTTCCATCATGTTCACGCGGCGGCCTATGCGGTCTATATAGGGAATGATGATATTCAGGCCCGGTTTGAGGGCACGCTGAAACTTGCCGAACCGCTCCTGAGTCCATTCGTAGCCTTGCGGCACGCTTTTAATACCCGACAATAGGGTGACGAACACGAGTAACAGCAGCACCACCACAAAAATTGTAAATCCCATGCTAGAGGTACGCGCCCAGAGGGGCGGAAGTTCCCGGTTAGCTGGGGGCTAGACTAGCGGGGATGACGGTGGACACGGCAGCGAACGCACAGGCAGGAACGCACACACGCCCTCTGATAGAACTGCGCGGCGTGCGGGTGGTGGCGAGCGGGCGCACGCTGCTAGACGGCGTGACGCTGACGCTGAAGCGGGGCGAGGCGTTGCGGCTGGCGGGGCCGAACGGCGGCGGGAAAACGTCGCTGCTGCGGCTGTTGGCGGGTGAATTGGCTCCGGCAGCGGGGGAACGAATGTATCACCTGAATGGGCAGACCCAGCGCCACGCCGTCCATGCCCGCCGCACTCTGAGCGTAGTGGGGCCGGATGCCGAAGCCTTCTACTTGACCCGCGAGTGGGAACAGACCGTGCAGGACGTGCTGCTGGCCGGATTTGAGGGCGATACGCTGCGGCTGTGGGAACCCACGCCGGAAGCGTTGGCAAGATTGGCCGAAGTGGTAGCCCTGACCGAGTTGGAGGCCCTGCTAGAGCGTGATTTCCGGATACTGAGCCACGGGCAGCGGCGGCGGGTGGTGCTGGCCCGCGCCCTGATGCCCCGGCCCGAAGCCCTGCTGCTGGATGAATTCACAGACGGCCTGAGCGAAGGCGCACGCTACACGCTAGGCCGCGTGCTGGAGCGGGTCTATGCGTCGGGCGTGGCCGTTATCCTCGCCACCCACCGCCCCGAAGAAGCCCCCAAGTTGCCTTGGCGCACCGTCCGGGTCGATGGTGGACGGGTTTTGCATGAGGATGCATCCGCAGTTCTGGCCCCCGAAACACCCATCTGCCTGCCCCTTCCCCCCGGCAGCGGTGACCTGATTCGGCTGCGAAACGTAACCGTGTACCGCAATGGACACGCCGCACTGGGGCCGCTGGACTGGACGTGGCAGGCGGGGCAACACTGGCTGGTCACGGGCGAGAACGGCAGCGGCAAAAGCACGCTGGCACGGCTGATTTCGGGGGAGTTGAATGCGGCGTTGGGCGGAACGGTGGAACGCCCGTATTTGCAAGCTCTCGGCAAACGCGACCTACTCAGCACGCGCCGCCGCACCATCGGCCTGATCGGGGCAGAAGTGGGCATCCGCCAGCGCCGAGACTGGACAGGGGCTGACATTCTGGCGAGCGCGTGGGACGGCACCGAGGGCTTTGCACCCACACCGACGCCCGCGCAGGCCGAAGCGGTGCAGCACCTCGCCGCCTGCCTGCACCTGCAAGACCTGTTGCCCCGCACCGCCGACACGCTTTCGCAGGGGCAACTGCGCCGCCTGCTGCTGGCCCGCGCCGTGCTACACGCACCCAAGCTCCTGATTTTGGATGAAGGGCTGGACTTTTTGGATACGGCGCACCGGGAACGGTTTCTGGCCCTGCTGCCCGAATTGGCTGCGGCTGGCACGCACCTGATGGTCATTGCCCACCGGGAAAGTGACGCGCCGGGGGGGATGACGCATCATTTGCATTTGGAAGAGCGTCTAAGGGTCTAGGGTCAAAGGGTCTAAGAACAGAGGCCCACTTCCTGATTCTTGCTTGGGTTGGCAATACTGGGAGGCTTTGGCAGAACAACCCCCCCGTTGCTGACGCAACGCCCCCCCTTAAAGGTGGGGAGAAAAGATTTTGCGCTCCCCTCAAGGGGGGCTGGCTGCGGAGCAGACTGGGGGGTTTGCCCGGAATCGTCAACTCTAGTTGCTTGCCAAACCCAGCAAGTATCAGAGGTTGCCGACTCGCACAGGGATTAACAAGAGTCCCACTTATCACCCCTCTACCCTCTCCGCCAACCCATTCAAATACTCCGCCAACGCCAAGTGATCCGGCAATTGCTGATGCGCGTGCTGGGCCAGCAGGGGCAACGTGCCGACTTGCACGGCGTGTCCAGCCACTTCCAACATCGCCTCGTCGTTGTCGCTGTCGCCAAAGGCAATCGTGTGGTCTAGCGGTACATTCAGCGCCTGCGCGATCAGGGTCAGGGCCGCGCCCTTGTGTGCTCCGTCCGGTGTAACCGTCAGAAAGTGGGGGTAGGGCGGCTGCGCTCCGGTCAGGACGAGATGGGGATGAGACTGGCGCAAACGGCCCGCCAAAGCAGCTACGTCGAGATGATAAAAGCCGACTTTTTGAATGTCCTCGCTGGGCGCTTCGGAGAGTGGTTTGTGCGTGCGGAGCAGCATCCACGGTTCCGGCTCCATATCTTTCGGAATATCCAGATAAATACAGTCGGCGGCAAACAGCACCATGCGGGCGTCGTCGAGTTCGTGCCCCAGCACCGCCTCCAGATCCCCCGGCCCAAAACGCGATTCCTGATGCAGCGTGCCGCCAATTTCGATACGCCCACCGTTGTTGGTGGCAACGGCGTCGGGCTGCACCGCCTCGCGCACGGCGTCGGGCGGCAAGTCGCGGCCTGTGATGATGGCGACTTGCACGCCCAACGCTTTCAGACGGGCCAACGCCTCAGCCGTCGCCGCCGGAATATCCCGCGCTCCATCGGCAATCAGCGTGCCGTCTAGGTCGAAGGCCACCAACAGGGGCAGCGTGGCGGGAGGCTGACGGGAAGAATCATCGGTGGGCGGGCGGCGAGTCACGTTGGCTAGGGTAGCAGGCCAAGTGAACGGGGAAAGTCAGCCTGAAGCGTTGGCCCTAGCTTTATTCAGCCTTCCGCCTTGTCCAGCGCCCCATAAATCAGCACTTCGCCCACAAAAAACGCGCCCACGATCCAGCCGCGCAGGTGTGCAATGCCCAAAGCGTCGGCAAACAGAGAGAGCCAATGCAGCGCAGGCCAGCGCCCACAACACCAGCCAAGGCCGTTTTTATTAGGGCTGGCATTTCTTGCGCACAACTGATTTAGAAGGTGAGGTCACGCGGGGCAGCATACAAGTGAGTTGACCGGGCGTCAAGCAGGCTTACGCTGATGAATCCACTGTGTTTGATCGAACTGCTAAAACTACAGAAACTTCGTTCTAGGCAACAAAAACCCCTCCCGCTCAGGCCCACCCCGCCCTCTCCTATCTCCCTCTTGTCTGACCGCCGAGTGATGCACTTTTTTTCGTCCGCTATCTTGGGGCATCTAGTCGCAGCGAGGGAAACCTCACTAGAGGAGGCGGGAACATGAAGTACGAGCCGGGAGACAGGTTCTTTGACGAGATGTTCACGCCAGATGGGCAGGTTCGCCCGCACTATCAGGGCGTCGAGGAATACATCAGTGATCTGGGGGTAGCCGAGTTCGAGCGGCGTCACCGCCTACTGGATTTGGCGTTTCGCAATCAGGGCATCACTTTTACCGTGTACGGCGATTCGCAGGGCACCGAGCGCACCTTTCCCTTCGATCCCGTGCCGCGCATCATTCCGGCGGGCGAGTGGTCACACGTAGAAGCAGGCCTGACACAGCGGGTGAAGGCGCTGAATGCCTTCCTGCGCGACATTTACGGCGATGCACAGATTTTGGGCGACGGCGTGATTCCCGCCGAACTGGTGTATACGTCGGCCCATTTCCGGCGCGAAGTTCACGGCGTCAAGGTGCCGCAGGGGATTTATACCCACATCGTCGGCACCGACCTGATCCGCAACGAGCAGGGCGAATACTTGGTGCTGGAAGACAACTTGCGCTCGCCCAGTGGCGTGTCGTATCTGCTGGCCAACCGGCAGGCCATGACCCGCATTTATCCCGGCATGTTCGAGGCACAGGGCGTGCGGCCCGTGCAGCACTACGCCACCGCGCTGCTGGAAGTGTTGCAGTCGGTCAGCCCCCGCGACAACGGCACAGTCGTGGTGCTGACTCCCGGCATGTACAACAGCGCCTACTTTGAGCACGCTTACCTTGCCCAGCAAATGGGCGTGGAACTTGTGGAAGGCCGCGACCTGTTTGTGGATGCAGGCCGGGTCTGGATGCGGTCTACGGGCGGGCGCAAGCAAGTAGACGTGATCTACCGCCGTATCGACGACGATTTCCTTGATCCGTTGGCCTTCCGCCGCGACAGTTCGTTGGGTGTGGCCGGACTGGTAGAGGTGTACCGTCAGGGCCGCGTGGCTATTGCCAACGCCATCGGCACCGGCGTAGCCGACGACAAGGCCGTGTACGCCTACGTGCCCGACATGATCCGCTATTACCTGAATGAAGCGCCGCTGCTGAACAACGTTCCGACCTATTTGGGCTGGAATGCCGACCACTTGGAATACATGCTCGCCAACGCCGGAGACTTGGTGTTTAAGGCAGTGGGCGAGGCGGGCGGCTACGGCATGCTCATCGGGCCGTATGCCACCCGCGACGAAATCGACGCCTACCTGATCAAAGTGCGCCTAGAGCCGCGTGAATTCATTGCTCAGCCGGTGGTGGGCCTCAGCCGCCATCCTACCTTTTACCCGGATTCCACCAAGTTTGAAGGCGCACATGTGGACTTGCGCCCTTACGTGCTGTACGGCACCAAAGACGTAACAATCGTGCCCGGCGGCCTGACCCGTGTGGCGCTGCGGCGCGGCAGTCTGGTGGTCAACAGTTCTCAGGGCGGCGGCAGCAAGGACACGTGGGTGCTAGACCACGACGGCCCCGCCACGCCACAGGGCATGAGCCAAATCATGCACGGCGACGGTCAGACGACACAGAATCAGGCCCAAAGCCAGTTTCAGGGCGGCTTCGGAGCGGTTCCGGTGGGCAGCCAGAGCCAGAGTCAATCCCAGAGTCAGGGTCAAACTCAGTCTCAGGGTCAAACACAGGCGCTGGGCCAAAGCCAGAGCCAAGCGCAGCCCAGCTTCAGTCAGGCCCGCGTGCAGGCCAGCGAGGAAGCCCAGATCGAGGCGTATGGGCAAAGCCAGAGTCAGGGCCAAATACAGAGTCAGGCTCAGAAACGGACTTCTGGGGGCACGCTGCCGCCGCCCGCACCCGATTCGCCGGGGCAGCATTCATATCAGCAGGAGCTGGAAAAAGACCAACTGGACGGCGACCAACCGGGCCAGACTAAGGAAGGGGAACGCTGATGCTGTTGCTGTCTCGCCTCGCCGAAAACCTATTTTGGATTGGGCGCTACATAGAACGCGCCGAGAACACGGCCCGGTTGCTGAACGTCAACTATTACGCCACGCTGGAAATGGCAGGCCGCGCCCGCGAATACTGGATGCCGCTGCTGGAACTGACGGGCGGTGACGCCGACTTGCGGGCCAAATATGGCCGCGTGGACGCCCGCTCTATCAGCGCGTGGCTGGCCTTTGACCGCGACAATCCCGCCAGTATTGCCACCAGCGTGGCCCGCGCCCGCGAAAATGCGCGTGGCCTGCGTGACCGCATTCCCTCCGAGATGTGGGAGGCGCTGAACACCTCTTATCTGAGCCTGTGCTTTGAAAATGAATCGGTGCTAGACCGCGACGGCCTGTTCGAATACTGCGCCGCCGCCCGCGATGCCAGCCAGTTTTTCTTCGGCATCGCTTTTGCCACCCTGCCGCGCGACGAAGGCTGGTCGTTTATGCGGGCGGGGCAAATGCTGGAGCGCGGCGACAACACCCTGCGCGTGCTGCAAAGCCGTTACCGGGGCATAGACGCCCGTCCAGTCGAAGACCCCGGTCAGCGGGCCATGCAGGATCAGCGCTGGGTCAGCGTGCTGAAGGGAGCCAGCGCCTACGAGGCGTACCGCAAGCGCGTTCACAGCGGCATAGACCCCCAGACCATCGGGGATTTCTTGCTGCTGGACGAGTTCTTTCCGCGCAGCGTGCGTTACAGCGCCGAGAACTTGGAAGCGGCCCTGATGCAGATCGAGCGCCACCATCCCGGCGCACATCCCGAAATTCCGCGCCTGTCGCGTTGGTTGGTAGCGAGGCTGCAATACGCCCGCGTGGCCGACATTCTGGATGAAGACAATCCTTCCCTGGAAGAGTTGCTGGGCGACTTCAACCGGGTAGGCGCGTCTATCACTGCGGCGTACTTTCAACAAGAATGAGCGGGCAGCAGGAATGAACGGAACCGCGACGGTCTGGCAACGCCTCCCCCAAATTGCTGCCCCCAGCGAACCCACCCATCCGGTTTGCCCCGCGCCCAGACGGGTTCTAGCACCCCTGCCTGCGCTGCGCCGGAAGGAGTCGTCTGCTCTACGTGACATTGCGCGGCGGCGGCGCGTGTCAGACTGCCGCCGGAACGTCCCCCCGCGCCGCTGCCCACCCGCACGGCTCGGCAGTGGGTACGGAATCAGGATGAGGCCCGAACCATGCGTTGCGAGATAAGGCATACCACCGAATACCACTACCCCGAACCCGCTTGGGATTCGTTTAATCAGGTGCGCCTGCACCCGGCCCGCGAGGTACGCCAGAGCGTGCGCTCCTTTCACCTTCAAGTGGAACCCGAAGCCGAAATCACGTCCCACAAGGACTATTTCGGGGCCATCGTGCACCACGTCCATGTGCACGAACCGCACCGCTACCTGAAAATAGAGGCGCAGGCCATCGTGGACACCCACGCCGTGACCATGCCCGCGCCCTCGCCGTTTAGCGTGCTGCGTGAGGCGCGGGCCAGAAATACCGAGTTCTTAGTCGCCAGCCCCCGTGTCCCCAGCGGAGACTGGCCGGAAATCTTCGGCGTGGCCCGCCCCAGCCCCGCCGACGATCTGCCCACCTTCCTGATGGACTTGACGACTCGCCTAAACCGTCAGTTTTCCTACGACACCAAAGCCACCGCCGTGAATACCCCGCTGGCCGAATTTGCCCAGCATGGGCGCGGCGTGTGCCAAGACTTCACGCACGCTATGTTGGGCATTACGCGGCAGTTGGGCATTCCGTCGCGCTATGTCAGCGGCTACCTGTACAGCGGCGGCGACATGTTGGGCGCAGAAGCCACCCACGCTTGGGCCGAGTGCCTGATTCCCGAATACGGCTGGCTGGGCTACGATCCCACCAACAACTGTTTGGCGGGCGAAAAGCACATCAAGATCGGTCACGGACGCGAATACGGCGACGTTTCGCCAGTGCGCGGCACGTACTTTGGCGGCGGGCGCGGCAAACTGGATGTAGAAGTGAGGGTGTACGGCGAGCAGTGACCAAATCAAATCTAAGAGATCAGACGACTTGCCGTGTTTAAGGGCAGTCGTCTTCTTAGCTTAATCTTTTTGACGATATCCCTAAGCTCCTGTGGCGTACCCCAAAACTTCACCCTCCTAAAAGCTTCTTCTATCAGCTTGGGCCGATTCTCACTCATAGGCAGGAATACTTTTGATGGCGGTATGTCAGAAATTAGAATTAGCGAGCAACTGTTAATTATCAAGTGTCAGAATAGTAGAAAAATTCTCCTAAGCAAAGACATAGTTGTTTACGGAGATTACCTCGACTGGCAGCGAATCAAAGATAATCCCACCAAATACATCACCGTCTACCCCCACTCTATCCGGGCCAAGCTCGCCTATCTGACCGTAGACATTGATACGAGCAAGCTACCAAAATGTCATTGGTGGACTCTGTTCTAAAACCATCCAACCCCAAAGGGAGCGCCGCACCTAGCCCGCTCCCTTTATCTTGCCTTTAATCTGAGCCTACCTCCAGCAACTTTTCTGCCCCATCACCCGTACCTACTGACATGAAAACTTCCCGTTCCAGCAGCCTGAAGAAACTCGCCGTGTTCGCGCCTATCGTGCTGGAAATTATCAGCATGGTTCGGCGGGGCAAAACTGGGCAGCGCAGCAAATACAGCAAGGCCCGCAAGCGTGACCGCACCCTTGATTTTGTGCTGACGCAGGCCAAAAAGCGCTTTGGCGCAACGCCCACGCGCCGCCGCTGACTTCAGTACCCCCTCAGACGGAGAGACTCCACAGCTGAGTTTCTCCGGCTTTAGGCTGTGCCAGTGGGCCAAACCGCCCCAGCGTGGGCCTAAGCCATCTGGCTTCCCAACTAGATCGCGGCGGCTTGCCTGTTGACAGTTGGGGAAGTCGCGGCTAAAGTAAACAAGCCCTGAAACGCGCCCTGCGCGGGCGCAACCAAGATGATGCCGAGGTGGCGGAATTGGTAGACGCACTAGTTTCAGGGACTAGCGCTTCACGGCGTGTGGGTTCAAGTCCCATCCTCGGCACCACAGATCTGGCCCCCAGCAGCGATGCGGGGGCTGTTTTGCTGTGTGGAGCGCATGAAACAGCTAGTGAAGTCTCCTAAATTGAAGTTCACTCATAGGGCAATCGCTGCGCTCACTCACCCCCTCCCCGGCCCACTGCTCCGCAGCTCTGCGAGTCCCCCCTCAAGGGTGAGGGAGCAAAACCCCATTCTCAGCGCCGCTTTCTGGCAATGGCCCGCAGATACACCTGTTCCAACGCCTCTGCCCGCGCCCGCAAATCGTATTGCTGGGCGCTGTGGCGTGCGCCCGCCTGAAGCTGGGGCAAGTGGGCCGGGTACAGCACTTCCAGCAGTCCGGCGGCCAAAGCGTCGGCATTCGGCTCGCGCACGGTGCCGTTGATGCCCTCCTGAATCAGGTCCAGGGCGGCGGGGCTGCGGGCGGCCACCAGCGGCGTGCCAGCAGCCAAGGCCTCAATCATGCTCATGGGCAGCACTTCGGAGGTACTGGCGGTAATGAACGCGTCGGCGGCAGCCAAAGCCTGCGGCACCTGCGCGTAGGGCACTGGCCCGGTAAAGGTCACGGCGTCGGAGGCCAACGCCTGCGCTTCCTCGCGGCTGGAACCGTCGCCCACCACCAGCAGGCGCAGATCGGGGCGGCTGGCGCGGGCTTGCTCGAAGGCGTGCAGCATCACGGCCAGATTTTTTTCGGGGGCGAGGCGGCCCAAATACATCGCCAGCGGCGCGTCAGGCGGAATGTGGTACTTGGCGCGGAAGGTCAGCCCCTCTGCCTGCTGAAAGGCGGCGAGGTCGACTGGGTTGGGGAACAGTTGTACTTCTCCCCCAAAACCGTAGTCGCGCAGCATGTCCTGCATGGCGCGGCCCGGAGCCAGCACCGCGTCTACACGGCGGGCAAAGGCGGCCACATGCGGGCGCAAAATGGCGCGGCCTACCCGCTTGGGCATAGGCGTGTAGTGCAGGTATTCCTCGTATTGCGTATGGGCCGTAAACACCACCGGAGCGCCCGACAACCGCGCCCAATTCAGGGCCAGCCGTCCGGCTAAAAAGGGATGCATGGTGTGCAGCACATCCAGATCGCGCAGCGGCAGGCGGGAAGTCAGCAGCGGCCCCGGAGCCAGCATCACCGGATAATCGGCGGGAGCGCCCATGGCCCGCGCCCCGGCAAACGAGGAATTCAGGCGGTATACCCCCGGCTCGTGCGGCGGCATCAGCGGGTGGCGCGGTGCGAAGACGCTGACGCTGTGGCCGCGTTCGCGCAGACCCTGTGCAAACAGCGCCGTACTCGTGGCAACCCCGTTGCGTGAAGGTTGGTAGGTGGCAGTCACAATCCCGATTCGCACGTCAGGGGGCAGTGTAACCCGGTTTAGGCCGGTCAGGAAGGAAGGACAAAGGAAGCCGCTATGCTGGCCCGCATGACGACGCCCGTTTCTGGCCCTGCGCCCAAGCCTTTGCCCCTGATTATTCCGTGCGTGGACATCCAATCGGGCCGCGCCGTGCGGCTGTACGAGGGCGATCCTGACAAGGAAACCGTATATTTCGAGTCTCCGTTGGAGGCGGCCCGGCACTGGGCGGCGTTGGGGGCCGGGTTGGTGCATCTAGTGGATTTGGACGCTGCCACAGGCCGGGGCGAAAACCGCGCCGTTATTGCCCGGATTACCGCAGAATTGGGCGTGCCGGTAGAAGTCGGCGGCGGCATTCGTGACCGCGCCACCGCCGAAGCCCTTCTGAAAGCAGGTGTAGACCGCGTGGTGATTGGTACGGCAGCCGTTAAGAACCCTGATCTGGTGGCCGAACTGATTGCCGCACACGGCCCCGAACGCGTGGTGGTCAGCCTGGACGCACGCGGGCTGGAAGTGGCGACGCACGGCTGGGCGCAGGGCAGCGGCCTGATGGTGGCCGACTTGACGCCCCAGTTGGCCGACGCGGGCCTAGAAACCCTGATCTTTACCGACGTGACCCGTGACGGCACTCTGCGCGGCCTAGACCGGGAGCTGATGCAGCAAGTACGCCAGTTGTGGGTGAATACCCTGATCGTGGGCGGCGGCGTGGCGAACTTGGACGATGTGCGTCTGCTGGCGGAGGAAGGCATTCACGGGGCGATTGTGGGCCGCGCCATTTATGAAGGCACGCTGCCTTATCCGGTTCCGGCGCTGGACTGATGGGGAGGTGGCGATGTTGGGAGGGCGTCTAAGGGTCTAAGGAAGGGCAATCGCTGGCGCTCATTCACCCCCCTCCCAACCTCCCCCGCAAGGGGGGAGGAGCTAACAGCCCCAGTTTCTTGCCTTGCCTTCAGCCCTCGCCCCCTGTGGGAGAGGGGCGCTGTGCAGCAGCGGGGTGAGGGGGAATGAGCGAAGCGATTGCCCTCCCTTAGACCCAGCCCCACTCCAACTCAAGCCCCCGCAGACCCACCCCCTAATTCCGGGGCGGCACCACCGTCACCGGGCCTTTCCACAGGTCTTGGGTGTCTGGAACGGCAGTCCAGTCATTCATCGCGGCGGGTGGGCGGGGCAGCGGCGCGTCTAGAATGGTAGCAACGTTGGCGGCCAAGCCCCTTGACCAAGCCATCATCGCCGTGAGCAGGCCGTACACCAAGCCGCTAAAGACCAGCAGGCCCGCCAAGACCGAGAAAAACATCTGCAAGTTGGCGGGCGTCAGACCTACGCTGGCGAGGTCTGAGAACTCGGGCTCGCTGGCGGCCAGTGTGGAAAACAGAGCGGGCAGCACCAGCATCGGCACCGCGCTGATAACGAGGCTGACCGTGCTGACGATGAGGACGATCAGCACGAACAGCAGCCAGCCTTCCACGGGGCGGGAAACCGGAGTGACAGGGGCCGTGCCGCCCTGAGCGCGGGCCAGCACTGCATCCAGCCAGCGGCGTACAGCGGCCAAAATGAGCCATGTCAGAATAATTCCGGGCAAGCTCTGGATCACGATGGACACGAGGGCGAAAGCAATGGAGAAGGCGTCTATCCCCACCGCTCCTTGCACCTCAGGGTCTATGCGCCCTATGACCGCGAAGGTAATTGGCAGCCACGCCAGCGAGAATACTGTCCAGATGATGGGCGTCCACTGCCCCAACGTGATCCAAGGGCGCACGGTGCGGGCCGCGCCAATCAGAGCTTCGGCGTGGTCGGCACTGGGGTTCAGCGTTTGGTCGCGCACGGCTCCTATTGCGGCGCGGGCACGCAAGGAGGCCCACATCTGAATGGCCGTGCCCATCACACTCAGGGCCAGCAGCGTAGGCAGCGCCCAACCGGGAATCAGGTCGGCCACGGTCTGTCCGGCGGGCAAGTTGAACTGGGCCTGAAGATCGGGCAAGGCCACAAACCGCTGAAAAGCCTGCCAGCCTAGGTTCACCAGCAGCACCAGCGCCAGTACGCCCAACCCAGACAAGACGGCCAAGAGGCCCAGCGCGGTCATCAGGCGGGAGGCGCGGCGCTCTAGGCCGGTGCGGGCGTCTTGCAGCAGTTGGGCCGGAAGGGGCGCATCTGGAAATCCTTGGGGCACGGGGGCGGGAGCAGTCATGACTGCATGGTGACATGCCTGCTGTTCTGTTGGCTGCACGCCTTTACGCGGCCCGGCGCGGCCTCCTGTCAGGGTCGGGTCAGAGGCGGAGTGCTTTTCTGCCCGTATGAGGGTTGCGGTAATGTGGTTTTACGGCGTGGGGTTCTACGGCGCTGCGTTTTATGGCACTGCGTTTTATGGCACTGGGCAGGCAGGCAGCGGGGCAGTGGACTGCACGCACGATGACTTCAAACGGGTTGTTCATGCGTGAGAGGTCAGACCAGCTTGCCCCCGGCCCGGAAGCGGTCACCGCCCCCAAAGGCAGCAGCGTATTCCGGCTAGGCCATGATCGCCGCGCCACCTATTGCCTGACGCTCCCCTTAGCGGCAGTGGCGGCGTTGGCTTCGTTGGTGCTGCGCTTAGGCAACAGCAATGCCTTTGACCTGATTGCCCTTCCTACACTGGTGGTACTGATTTTGGGGCTGTGGGTGCTGGCCTGCACGCGCCGCGCCTCGGTGGGATTCATAGACGGCGTGCTGCTGGTGGGTGCATGGGCCTTTTTGCTGGGACGCATCGGCTTCACGCTGTTTGCACCCGCTGTGGCCGACCGCGCCGAACTGGTGGCCGCCACCGCGCCTTGGCTCCCCATTTTGCTGATGGCGCACTCGTGGGGACTGGGGGAACAGCGTGCGCTACGCCTGAGCCTCGCGGCGCTGGCCGCCACCAGCCTCTTGGTTCTCATGTACGCCCTTGCCGGACAAAGCCCCGCCAATCAGGCGAGCAGCGGCCTGCTGAATACGTTGGTGCAAATGCTGTTGGCAGGCGCAGTGACCGTGCTGGGCCAGCGGGCGGTGCTGCGCCACATGCGCGACCAAGCCAGCGGCAGCCGCACTTGGCTCGCCACTCGTGGGGCCGACCAAGACCCCCTGACCGGGCTGCCCAACCGGGTGGCGCTGGAAAAACTGCTGATCGGCCTGACCGCCCGCCGTCCATCCGGGCTGGCGGTGGCTGTGCTGAGCCTCGATCATTTGGATCGCGTGCAGCAGGAGCGAGGCGAGGCTTTTACCGAACGCCTGACCGCCCATGTGGCCCGCACCCTCAGCGCTACGGTGCGCGATCAGGATGTGGTGGGCCGCCTGAGCCAAACTGAATTTGCCCTGCTGCTGCGCGTTCCCGATGACCGGGCCGCGCGGGCCGCCTGCGAACGCCTGCGCGTGCGGGTGGCCTCGCTTCCGCTAGATGGCGTGATGCCGACCATCAGCGTTGGGGTAACGGTTTGGGCACAGCACGCGGGCGGTCAAGACATGCTGGAAGACGCCTCACGCGCCCTGCGCCAAGCTCAAGATGATGGGCGCAACCGTGTTCAGTTGGCCGGACAACTGCGGAGCGTGCCCGCCGATTTGGATGATGTGGAGGAAGCGGCGGCGGTGTGAGGGGGAGGTTGAGTTTATGGGTGAACCCCCCAGTCTGCTCCGCAGCCAGCCCCCCTTAAGGGGAGCGCAAAAGCTTTTATCCCCCACCTTTAATGGGGGCGTTGCAGAGCAACGGGGGGGTTCACCTTCCAAGTCAGATTTGAGTCGCGTGTAAACCCCCCAGTCTGCTTCGCAGCCAGCCCCCTCAAGGGGAGCGCAAAAGCTCTTAAGTCCTCCCCTCTAAGGGGGGGCGTTGCGTCAGCAACGGGGGGGTTCACCTTCCAACTTCACCCAAACTTCAGCCCACCGTTACACCCTTCCAGAACGCCACCCGCCCAGCAATCTGCTTGGCGGCGTCTTTGGGGGCCGGGTAATACCACGCGGCGTCTTTGTTGGTCTGGCCGCCCACGCTGAGGCTGTAATAGCTGGCAACTCCTTTCCAAGGGCAAGTGGAGTGGGTAGGGCTGGCCTGCAACACGCCTTCCTGCACGCTGTCTAGGGGGAAATAATGGTTGCCTTCTACAACCACCGTATCGGCAGATTCGGCAATCACTTGACCATTCCATTCGGCCTTAATCATGGGAGACATGGTTTAGATTAAGCCACCCGCAAGGCCGCAAACCGTCAGGGAATTGACAGGTCGCCCTGTCGTAGTGTTCATTGAATACACACATGATCAAAATTCCGTCTGTTGGACGCTTCGGCGTGCTGTCAGCCATCACCTTGTCTTTGGCCCTCTCTTCGTGCGACCTGACTAAGCCGCCTGCGCCCGTAGACGCCCGCGACTGGCGCGACGAAGTGATCTACTTTGCGATGACAGACCGCTTTGTAAATGGAAGCGCCTCCAACGACCTTGGCCCGGCCCGCAATGCCGGAGACACCGCCGACAAGACCAATCCGCTGGGCTGGCACGGCGGCGACTTTGCTGGGCTGATGAGCAAGGTCAACGAGGGCTACTTCAACAAAATGGGCTTTACGGCCTTGTGGATTACGCCGGTGGTGCTGCAAGTTCCGGCCATTCCGGTGGGCGACGGCCCCAACGCGGGCAAACCGTTTGCGGGCTATCACGGGTACTGGGCCGAAGACTTTTTCCAGACCGACCCGCATTTCGGCACGCTGGCGGAATACAAATCGCTGATCGCCGCCGCGCACGCCAAAGGCCTGAAAGTGATTCAGGATGTGGTGGTGAACCACGCGGGCTACGGCTCCAAACTGGTGACCGACCACCCCGATTGGTTTAACACCAAAGCCGACTGCGACGCCGCCGCGCCCGCCGACAAGGTGACGGCCTGCGACCTCGCTGGACTGCCTGATTTCAAGCAGAGTGTGCCCGCCGTGACCGAGTACCTGAATAACTTCGTGACCTACTGGCGCGATCAGTCGGGCATAGACGGCCTGCGAATAGACACCATGAAGCATGTACCCGACGCCTACTGGAAGCAGTTCTTTGCAGCGGGCGGCGCGGGTGACCCGGCCAAGCTGTGGTCTGTGGGTGAAGTCTTCGACGGCAACCCAGCGTATCTGGCGCACTTTATGGACGACCTCGGCTCGCCCAGCGTGTTCGACTTTGCGCTGTATTACGCCATCAAAGACCAGCTGAGCAGCGCAGGCGGCGACCTCGGGCGCGTGGCCGACGTGTTCGCGCAGGACGGCGCGTACAAAGACGCTTCTCGCCTGACCACCTTTGTAGACAACCACGATGTGCGCCGCTTCGTGAGCGAAGTGACCGAGCGGGGCAGCAATGCAGCGCAGGCCGCCGAGCGTCTGGATACGGCCCTGAGCCTGATTTTCACTTCTCGTGGCACGCCCAGTGTGTATCAGGGCAGCGAAATCGCGCAGCCGGGGCAGGGCGACCCCTATAACTATCCGCTGGGACAAGGCAACCGCGAAGACATGAATTTTGGCGCACTGGCAAGCAGCCAACTCGATGAACGGCTGGCGGCCCTCGCCTCGGCCCGCAGCAAATACCGCGTGCTGACACGGGGCGCACAGCAGGAACTCTGGCGGCCCGATGGCGGCGCACCCATCTTGTCTTACCGCCGCGTGGCAACCGATGGCAAAGGTGGACAGCCCGTCGTGGTGGTCATCAACAACGGCGATACGGCGGTGGATCTGGCGACCCTCAGCGGAGGCGGAATCCCGCTCTTGGGCACCTTCAGCGGCTCCGCCCTGACTGAAATCACGGGCCGCGCCAATCCCCTGAGTGTCAGCAATGGCAAATTGGTGGGCGCCCTGCCGCCCCGCACCACGCTGGCACTCTCGGCCACAGCAGGCGGCGGCGCGGCGGGCAGTATCAACCCGGCCTTGCCCGAACTGAGCGCCCTGAATGCGCGTGCGGGCGACGGAGCCGTAGAACTGACGTGGACGCCCAGCACCCAGCCCCTCGTGACCGGATACCGCGTGTACGTGAAGACGGCGGGCGGCACAGAGCGGCTGCTGAACTTTGCCCCGCTACCCGCTACGCAAGCCCGCTACCTCGCCACAGGCGTTCGCAACGGCGAGGCCGCCTCCTTCCGGGTGGTTACGGTGGACAGCAACGGCGCGGAAAGCACAGGTTCCAGCGTGACCGCCACGCCCAGCGCCAGCAACACCGTCAAGGTCACCTTTACGGTAGACGCCCGCTCGCAGGGCAACGGCCCCATAGAACTGCGGCGCTTCGATACGGGCGCTCAGATCGAATACCCGATGACCCAAACCAGCCGGGGCCAGTGGAAAACCGACATCGATCTGCCCCTCTTCCGCGAAATTAAATTCAAATTCGGCAATGACGGCCCCGGCGCGAGGAACAGCGGCTACGAAGGGCCGGGGCAGGGAGACCGCGTGTATGTGACGGGCAGCACCACGACTCCTGCCAACACCTACAGCGGTACGTATGACTTTATCGATAAACCCGTGCCAGCGGTGATTGAAGGCAAAGTGACGGGTGCAGGCACGGCCCTTGCGGGCGCATTGGTAGAAGCCACCACCGCCGATCCCAACCTGAACTACGCCCTGACTTTCCCAGACGGCAGCTACACGCTGTTTGCGCCTGCTGGCCCCCACACGCTGAAAGCCAGCGCGGGCGGCTTCCTAGAGGCCACACGCGCCGCCACCGCACCCCAGACGGGCGCTGACCTGAATCTGGCCCGCGATGACCGCACCAAGTACGCCATAGACGGCAACCTGAGCGACTGGACGGCCCCCGCCGTGAAGCTGGACAGCCCCGCCGAGGGTGTGTTTGGCGCAGACAACAACTGGCTGACCTTGCAGGCCGACAGCGACGCGCAATACCTGTACTTGGCCTACACCTACCGCGTGTCGGGCAACAGCGGGATTCTATATCTGGACTATCAAGCGGGTGGCGCGGCGCAGGCCGACAACTTCGAAGCTTGGAAACGGGCGGCCATTTTTGGAGGCAGCATCAACGGCGTAGACGCCTTCGTGGCCCGCTACGAAAACCAGAGCGCCCAACTGCGCCGCGTGACCAGCGACACCGCCACGCCCGAAGTGAACACCGCCGACTATAAATACGCGGCGAGTGGAACCCTGCCCGCCCAAACGGTAGAACTGGCGATTCCGTGGGCCTCGTTGGGTCTGATCGGCAAACCTGCCGGGGGCGTCAACATCATGGGCGGCGTGTTCGGCGGAGACGGCTACGGCGCGGGCGACATCGTGCCGGATGCAGCCAGCACGCCAGCGGGGGCCAACACCATCGGCACCGATGCCCAGCAGCGTCGGGCGACGTTTACGCAGGGGCTGAAGCTGCCCTAAACAAGAGAACCATCAACAACACAATACGTAAAGCGGCGTTCCTGTTACCAAGAACGCCGCTTTCGTTTAGTGCCAGATTCAGCCCACGCGCACGCTTTCGCCCGCGTGTTCCTGCCCCCGCAGCAGGTCGGCCAGCACCGCCGCGCCGCGCACCACGCCGAGGCTAGGGCGGCTGAAGTGGGCGTTGGCGTCTACGGCCCAGACTTGACCACTTTGCACCGCCCGCAAGTCAGTTCGGGTGAGCAGGGTGCGGGCAAACTCGGTATTGTCGCCTAAGCCGTAACCGCAGCACATCACCACGATGATGTCTGGGTCTAGGGCGGCAACCTGGGGCCAAGTGGCGCGGCCAGAGTCGGTGCCTGCCGCGCCCAGCACGTTCACGCCGCCTGCCTGCTCCACCTGTTCGGGAACCCAGTGGCCCCCATAAAACGGCGGTTCCACCCATTCCAGCGTCAGCACTCGCGGGCTGTGCGGGGCCGGGATGATGGCCTGCCAGTCGCGCAGAGCGTCGGCGGCCAATTGCTCGCCCTTCTCCCCTACCCCGGCGGCCAGTGCCAATGCCCGCAGATCGTCCAAAATGCCCGCCACGCTGCGGCCCTCTAAGCTCAGGACGTGGGCGGCGGGCAGGCAACCGGGCAAGTAGCGCACGGCAGCGTCGATGGTTCCGGGCGTGACGGCGCACACTTCGCAGACGCCCTGCGTGACCACCAGATCGGGGTTCAGGCGGTCTAAGAGTTCCCCGTCGACTTGATACAGCGCCCGCCCCTCACGCACCGCCTCGCTGACGGCGCGGTCTATGTCGGCCTGCGGGGCATCGGGAGACACGATAGAGCGCGTGAGGACAGGCAGCCCCGCCGCGCCGGAATGGTCGCAGGAATGGCTGACGCCCACCACGCTTGCGCCCAAGCCCAAGTCGAACAGCAAGTCGGTGGCGCTGGGAAGCAGACTGACGATCTGGAGGCCGCTCATGCCCGCACTCCAACTCGGCTGGCCCACAGTTCTACCAACCCACGCAAGGTCAGGGTTTCGTCGTAGTGGTCTATTTCGCGGCAGATGCCTTCAATGGTGCGGGCAAAACCGCCTGTGGCGATGGCGACGGCGGGCGCAGACAACTCGGAGCGAATGCGGCGTAGCAGGCCGTCTACCATTTCGGCGTACCCGAACACGAGGCCCGATTGCAGCGCGTGGATGGTGTTTTTGCCGATGGCGCTCAGGGGCGCTTCGAGGGTAATCCGGGGCAATTTGGCGGCGCGGGAAAACAGGGCGTCGGCACTGACCTGTGCCCCAGTTGCCAACACACCACCGATAAAGCGCCGCCCACGCCCGATCACATCGAAGTTGGTGCTGGTACCAAAATCGACGACGACAGCGTATTCATGCGTGCCCAAATACTTTTCTGCGCCGAACAGGTTGCACAGGCGGTCTGCGCCCACCGCGTCGGGAATATCGAGTTCCACGCGCACATCAGGCAGGGCGGCGGCAGAGACTTCTAGGGCCGTGATGCCGAAATGCCGCTTCAGCGCCAACGCGTAATTCTGGCCCACTGGCGGCGCGACGCTACTCAGAACCGCCGCACGCGGCCCCGCCATTTCTGCGCCGCCGAGTCCTGCCAAATCGAACAGGCCGCGCAGTTGCAGGGCCAAATCGTCGGGCAACACGTCGCGGTTGGTGCGAACCCGCCAAGTGTGGGTCAGGTTCAGGCCTGCATCGGCCAAGCCCAGCACGGTGCTGGTGTTGCCGATATCCACGACCAGTAGCGGAAAAGCAGAAGCGGGAGCAGACTCTTGGGGCAGGGAGGCGGAGGCGGACACGTCCGGCATTGTACGGAGTTGGGCAGGTGGGTTGGAGGTAAGAGCGGGATGCGTAAGGGCGGTCTAAGGGTTGAGCGACTGAGGGTCTGAGGAAGGGCGAGGGCAATCGCTTCGCTCACTTCCCCCCTCCCGCTGCTTCACAGCGCCCTCCCCCGCAAGGGGAGAGGGAGAAACAGGCCCAAATCATCCCCGCCCAACTGCGTGTGAGGCCGTCGTGCGTGCAACGCGCGGGCCAATTCCATGTTTAGATGAACTGGCAATTCCGCTTCAAATGAGCGATTTCGCTGACTTAAAACGCGACAAGATCAATCCTCCTGAGCGGAGCGACCAACTCCCCTGACCCCTGTGGGGGCTGGGGGGTGGGGGAAGCCGTCTAAGCAATTCCAAACGCCGCTCCCTTCTCCCCAAAATTCAGCCTCAGCTAAAGCTGCCCAAGTCCAGCAGCACGCTATACGCACAGTTGCTGTCCGCCTCCGTCCTCAGCAGCAACTCCACCTTGTCGCTCGCGCCCACGCCCGCCTTCAGTGGTTCGAAGTAGTAGACCAAGGTTCCCTGCCACGTTCCCGCATCCTGCTTGAAATCGTTGACGAAGGTGGCCCGCACAGGCGCGATCATTTTGCCGTCGCTCCCTTTCAGACGCACGTTGTAGGCTTGCCGCGCCTTCTCGGTAGCTAAACCCTTCACGGCGATATCGACGCGCAATTGGCCGTCTGGCATGCGCTTGCTGGCAAGGTCGGCGGCCAAAGCGTCGGCGGCGGTCAGGTTGCCGAAGCCGTCGCGGGCGGCCTGCGCTTGAAAGTACAGTTGGTCGGCCTGACCGATGACCGTGATGGTCTGGGGGCGGCTTCCAGCGGCGAATTCGGTGGGGGCGGCCAGCCAGTCGGCCACGCATTTCTCACCGCCCGCAAAGGCAGTCACGGTTCCGGCAGCGAACTTGCCTTCCTTCACGGTCAGGTCAAGCGCCTGAAAAGTGGACACGGGATCGCGGCGGCCGTACGCGCCGTCTATGACGTTCTTGGCGGTCACTTCTTCCAACTTGGGCACCCACGCGAGGGCAGGAGCAGAAAGCAGGGCGGCGAGGGTCAGGGTCAACGACGTTTTCAGGGTGAGGTTAAGCATGATTGTTCTCCATTTAGCAGTGCTGGGATGACGGCCAACTGACGCTCTGGCACGGGTGTTTAATCGGAGCAGATGTTTGGTCAGAACAGGTGTTTGATCAGAATCAGGGCGCTTTGAGGTACACCACGCGGCAGGCCTGCCCCGCCGAACGGAACTGGGCGGCGGCGGCAGCGTCCAGCACGGCATCGGTGAACACCGTAGACCGGGGCGCGAGGCGGTTGGGCTGCACCCGGTTGGCCGTCAGGCGCGTGATGTTGGCAAAGTTGCCCAGCGCTCCCTCGTTGGTCACGTAGGTGTGCAGATTGCCCTCCTGCACCAGTTGGCTGCTGACGCCCCTGACCAGCGCCGCATCGGGCCAGATTTGCGTGCCGCCCGCGTCGTACACGAAGCTGGTCATGTCGCGCTGAAACTTGGGGAAGGCCCGGACATCCAGCACCACCGTGCAGTTCAGGGGCCGGGTTTCGGTACCGCCCGCCGCGCCTGTCCTGCCGCCTGCGCGGGCCACTTCCGCGCCGCCTTCTGCCGGGCCTGTGCCTGCGCTGGCCGCGCCTGCACCAGTTCCAGCGCCGGGGCGAGCGGCTCCCGTTTCGCCTGTCCCTGCTTGACCGGGGCCAGATTCACCTGTTCCATTTCCACCAGAGCCGGGACGAGACACCGCTGCCGTGTCACTGCCGCCTCCCCCAGCGGGTGCGGGTGTACGGCCTGCGTTGGGAGCCGCCGTTTCTGCCGCGCTGCCAGAAGGAGCGTTGCCAGAGGCGGGCCGGGTGCTGGGTGCAGCGTCGGGTGTGCCAGCGGGGGCCGAGGCTGCTGCGCCGGGGGTGCGGGCGGCAGGCGCGGCGGCTTCGGCTGTGCCAGCACCGTTGTTGCCAGAACCGCTTGCCGGTGTGCGGGCCGAGGCTCCCGGCGCTGCCGTTTCTGCTGGTGCGGCATTGGCGGGTGTCGCACGGGCTGCTGCGTCTGGGGCAGCACTTGCAGTGGCGCTGGGTGAGGTACGGGCAGGTGTGGTACTGGCAGGAGCCGCTGCCTCTGCCGCTGCTGGAGCGCGGGCAGCGGGCGCGGCGCTGGGCTGTCCTTGATTGGCTTGGGCCGGGGCCGCCGATGTGCGTGGGGCGGGCGTATCGGGTGTTTCTGCGGCGGGCGCGGTGCGTGTGGCAGGCGTGCGGGCGGCTGTGTTCACCGCTTCAGGGTTCACCGCTTCAGCCGTTGCCGCAGCGGGCGCGACTGCCCCGGCGCGTCCAGCTTCGGCTTGTGGGGTTACTGGAACGGGCATTCCCCGCGTGCCCACCGAGGTTTCCGGTGCAGCGGCCTGTGCAGCAGTCGAGGAAAGTGGCCGAGCCGGAATGCGGGCCACTGGGTTTTCTGGTAGGCCGCCGTCTTCCTGCGGGTTCGCGGCTGAAGTGGAGGTACGGGCCGGAGCCGCCTCACCGGGGTCAGGCGAATCGCTGCGGGCAGGCGCGGGAGTGGTTTGAGCGCTGGATTCAGGCGCAGGTGCCGTGCTGTCTCGCCGGGGCAAGGCCGACACCGTTTCGGGTTGCGGGCTGGAGGTGGGTGCGGCGCTAGCGGCCTCGGCGGGAAGTTCTGGGGCCGGGGCAGCCGCTTCGGTGCGGGCGGCTTCGGGTGCAGATTCGGGCGTTTGGGGGGCGGAACTTGGGTTGGGCTGCTCTGGATTGGTCTGTGCTGAATTGGCCTGTGCCGCATCGGTCTGCGCTGGATTGGCTTGCTCCGGCACAGGTTGGGCCGACTCAGCCTGACGTGGAATGGCCGCCACGGGTTCGCTGACTGCGGATTCTGTCTGTGCTTGGGCCTGCGCTGCCGGGGCCGCTTGAGGCTGAGCTGCTTGAGCCACCGGAGCTGGAGCCGCTGGCGCTGAATTGGACGGCGCGGCAGCAGCCGGGGACGCGGCGGGCACAGCACTCCCGGCTTGCGGGGCGGATTGTCCGGCTGGGGCAGAAGCGGCGGGTGTGGGCTGTGTAGCAGGCGTGGCTGGCCGAGCGGCGGGAGTGGGCGCGGCAGGCGCAGGCCGAGGCTGAGCCGCTTGGGTTTGGGCCGCCTGAGGCTGAGGAGCTTGGGCCACTGGAGGCCGTGCCGCCTGAACCTGCGCCCGCACTGCACTTTGCCGCGCCTGCTCACGTTGCTGTGCCTGTTGTCGCGCTTGTTGTTGGGCTTGCCTTGCCTGCTGCTGCGGGGGCGTCAGCGTGGCGGTGGGCGTGGACGGCAACTCGTCCGGCGGCGGCGCGAGGGTCAGCACTTCCATCGGGGCGCGGCTGAGATCGGGGGCGGTGGCACGGTTGTCGGCGGCGGGCGCGGTGGGGCGCAGGGCCAACAATCCGGCCAGCAGCGCCACATGCAGGGCCACCGTGGCAGCCACCGCACGCACCCGCTCGCGCTGTTCGGGACTGGCGAGCGGGCGGGGCGGCGGGACTCCGGGCAAGACAGTCATGCCCTCAATTTCCCTTGCGCGTGCCCAGCGCCAAACGTTCGCCGCCCGCCTGCTTGATCGCGTCCATCACGCGAACCACTGTGCCGTAATTGCCGCGCTCATCGGCCCGCAGGCCCACCACGCCGCCCGACGTTTTCAGGAGCGGTTTCAGGCCCGCGCCCAACTTGGTCAGAGTCGTTTCTTTGCCGTTCAAAAAGAGCTTTCCGGCCCGGTCTACGCTGACAATTGGCAGGGCGGGCGTTTCCTGCACGGTGGTACTGGCACGCGGCAGGTCAAGCGGCAAGGCGTTTTGGCGTGCGCCGAGGCTGCTGGTGAGGAAAAAGAAGATCAGCAGCAGCAGCACCACATCGACCATTGGGGCAAAGTCGAAGGTCACGCCGTCTCCCCCTTCCCGAAATCGGCGGCGCAGGGCTGGCCGGGTCATCCCCGTACCGTTCCCACAGGAAGGCTGTCGAAGGACAAGGCCACTTCGGGCAAGGCGTCAGATGTGGGCCGGAAGTTACCCCCTACAGCCAGCGGGCGAGACAGCCACGAGGGCAATTCCTCGCGCACCCGCTCGGCCTGCACCGCGATCCGGTCTGCGCGGGCACGCAGGGCGTTGCGGGCCACATAGGCCACGATAGCCACCACAAGGCCGCCTGCCGTGTTCACGAGCGCCTCGCTGATGCCTGTGGCGAGTTGCGCGGGCGTAGGCGCAGCCGTGGTGCTGAAGACCAAGAACGAGCGCACCATGCCGATGACCGTGCCCAGCAACCCCAGCAGTGGGGCCACCTGCGCCGCCGTGCCCAGCGCACTCAGGCCCGCGTACAGGCGCGCATCTTCGGCCAACAGTGTGGCGTTCATGGCGGCGAGGCTGGCGTCTGGCCCCCGGTCAGCGCGGAGCAGTCCGGCCCGCAGCACGTTGGCGGCGGGGCTGGCCCGCAACTCGGTGGCGCGGTCTACTTCGGCCAACGCGGAGGCTGGCCCACTTTCGGCGGTGACGGCGCGGGCACGCTCGATCAGGGCGGAGGCGTCGCGCCCCAGCCGGGACAACGCTTGTGCGCGGGCAGCCGCCAAATACACCACGTACACCGACAGCGCCAGCAGCACCCACAGCAGCAGCCCAGCGTTCCGGAGAAGTTCAAGAAAGGTCATGTGTATCACGGGTAGCACGTAGGCGCGTGGCAAGCGTGAAAATAGGCTGCGGCGCACTCATAAATCCCGTTTGGCCCATGAAGGAACAGCCCAAAAATTAGCCTTTTCAGGAGGCTTGAATCCACACTAAACTACTCGACTTTCCATCCCCAGACGGGTAGAATGGGCCTGTAAGTAGGAATCATTCTCAAGAAGGGTTCTTCCAGTTCACGCCGCACCACTGCCATTTCAGCAGCAAGGAGATTCATGACCGACCAGAGCAGCCCCGTACCGTATCAGATCGAAATCCGCAACCTTCACGCCAGCGTAGGCGACATGCCCATTCTCAAGGGCATCAACCTGATTATTCCGCGTGGCGAGTTGCACGCCGTGATGGGGCCGAACGGCAACGGCAAAAGCACCCTCGCCAAAGTCATCGTGGGCGACCCCGAATACACCGTGACCGAAGGCGAAGTGTTGGTGGACGGCGTGAACATTCTGGAGATGGAACCCGACGAACGCGCCCGCCTCGGCCTGTTTTTGGCCTTCCAGTATCCCGTAGAAATTCCCGGCGTCACCATCGCCAACTTCCTGCGCCTTGCGATGCAGGCCCGCAAAGCCGAGGGCGAAGAAGTGAGCTTCAGCGAGTTTTACGGCAAATTGCTGGCCGCTCTGAAGGTGCTGGAATGGGACGAGAGCATCGTGGAACGCTACCTGAACGCGGGCTTTTCCGGCGGCGAAAAGAAGCGCAACGAAATTTTGCAAATGCTGATGCTCGATCCGACCTACATCATCATGGACGAAACCGATTCGGGACTGGATGTAGACGCCCTGAAGATCGTCGCCAAAGGCGTGAACTCCATGCGCGGCCCCGGCCTCGGCGGTCTGATCATCACCCACTACCAACGCCTGCTGGATTACATCGTGCCTGACCGCGTTCACATCATCGTAGACGGCAAAGTCGTGCAATCGGGCGGCCCCGAACTGGCCAAGAAGCTGGACAGCGAAGGCTACGACTGGGTGAAGGAATTGGCGCTGGCGTAAGCCTATACACAGGCACAGGAGGTTGTATGACTGCTTATTCGCTCAAATACGCCCAAGAGAATCTGGAACGCATCGCCAAAGAATCTGTCGCCAGTGATCAGGCCACATACATTACGCTCGATTCTGGAGAGTCTGTTGTCATTGTTTCGAGCGAACGCTACGAATCATGGTGTGAGACAGATTATCTGTTGGGAAATCCAGCCAACCGTGCTCATCTTCTTGCCTCTATCGAGCAATACAGTCAAGGCAAAGTGGTTCGCAAGACGATGGAAGAGCTAGAGCATATGCAACCGTGAATCTGACGTTCACTCCGAAAGGTTGGGCAGATTACCTCTTGCCTAAGTCCAATGAGCCAAAACTCGTCAGGAAACTGCACCGTCTGTTGGATGAATGCATCCGCACACCTTTTGAGGGCAGCGGCAAACCCGAAGCACTGAAATATGAACTGACGGGCTTCTGGTCACGCCGCATCACCGACGAACACCGCCTCGTTTATGCCATAGATGACGACGCCATTACAGTGATCAGCTGCCGCCTGCATTACGAGCTTTAAGGAGCAATCATGACCATTAATCCTGAAGTCAATGACATCAACAACGGCTATGAATATGGCTGGAGCAATCCCGAACGCTACGCCGTCAAAGCCCCTAAGGGCCTGAGCCGCGAAGTGGTTGAAATGATCAGCCGCACCAAAGACGAGCCGCAGTGGATGCTGGATTTCCGCCTCAAGGCACTGGAAATCTTTTACAGCAAGCCGATGCCCACGTGGGGCGCAGACCTCAGCGGCCTGAACCTTGACGAGATTTACTACTACATCAAGCCCGAAGGCATGAACGCCCGCTCGTGGGACGACGTGCCAGACGACGTGAAGAAGACCTTTGAGCGCCTAGGCATTCCCGAAGCCGAGCGGGCCATGTTGGCAGGCGTAGGCGCACAGTACGAGTCGGAAATGGTGTACCACAACCTTAAGGAAGAGTGGGAAAAGCTGGGCGTGGTCTTCCTGAGCATTGAAGACGGCCTGAAGCAGTACCCCGACTTGTTCCGCGAGCATTTCGCCACCATCGTGCCGCCGGAAGACAACAAGTTTGCGGCCATCAACAGCGCCGTGTGGTCTGGTGGCTCCTTCGTGTACGTGCCCAAGGGCGTGAAGGTAGACATCCCCTTGCAGACCTACTTCCGTATCAACGCGGAAAGCAGCGGCCAGTTCGAGCGCACGCTGATCATCATTGATGAAGGCGCACAGGCCCACTACATCGAGGGCTGCACGGCCCCCGCCTACAACTCCGATTCCTTCCACTCCGGCGTGATTGAAATCGTGGTGAAGGAAGGCGCACGCTTCCGCTACTCCACCATTCAGAACTGGAGCCACAACGTCTACAACCTCGTGACGCAGCGGGCCGCCGTGTACGGGCATGGCGTGATGGAATGGGTGGACGGCAACCTCGGCAGCAAGGTGACCATGAAGTACCCCGCCTGCTACTTGCTGGAAGAAGGCGCACGCGGCGAAGTGCTGAGCATCGCCATGGCCGGACGCGGGCAGCATCAGGACGCAGGCGCGAAGATCGTGCATTTTGCGGCCAACACCAGCGGCAGCATCGTCTCCAAGTCCATCTCTAAGGATTCGGGCCGCAGCTCTTACCGTGGACTCGTGAAGATCTACGAAGGCGCACGCAACGCCAAGACCAACGTGGAATGCGACGCCCTCTTGCTGGACGAAGAAGCCCGCACGGACACCTACCCTTACATTGAAATCGAGGAAAAGACTGCCCGCGTGGGCCACGAAGCCACCGTGAGCAAGATCAACGACGAGCAGATTCTGTACCTGCAAAGCCGTGGACTCAGCAAGGATCAGGCAGCAGGCCTCATCGTGCGCGGTTTCATCGAACCGATTGCTAAAGAGTTGCCTCTTGAGTACGCCGTTGAGTTGAACCGCTTGATCGAGCTGGAGATGGAAGGCAGCGTCGGCTGAGTTAATGAAAAAGGCCGCCCAGTGGGGGAAGGTGGAAAACGGCGCAAGCATTGGCAAGATTGGCACCTATGGCGGAATAATCGTCAAAGATGAACATCTTGGCAATGACGCCCGGATTACCCTCGAACTGAAGGACGGCCAGTTCTATGTGATGGCAACCAGCTTTTTTGGTTCTGCACTTCACACCACTCAGCATTCGGATATCGACAAAGCTAACACACTTTTTGAGGAAGTTCGGGGCAATATTGACGAAACTTTCGCAGATTTTCCGGCGACTTCCTCTTTCGATTGGCCGATTGTTTCTCTTGCGACTTCCCTTCACTACACTTGGGCCGATATTTGCAACGGTTGGCATCTGCTTCAATCACCTACTCTTAGTGTAATTCAGGAGCGGATGCCGCCAGATACAGCGGAAATCAAGCATAAGCATTCGTGGGTGCGCCAATTTTTCTATGTCCTAAGCGGTGAACTGACGCTTAAATTAGAGGGCGAAGTTTTCAAGCTAGGGCCGCAGCAGGGGTTAGAGATTGTGCCGGGACGAGTACATCAAGCGCGGAATGAGAGTGATGGGCCAGTCGAATTTCTAGTTATCTCAGACGGTATTTCACGAGAAACCCCGTTTAGGGCCTGAAACGCCGCCTTCATCGGTGTTCGCGCTAAATGAGGTTTTTGACTAAGCTGGGTAGAGTTCATGGGCAACGCGGTCTGGGCGGTAGAAAAGCAGCAATTGACGTTTGAGGCGAATTCCAAAGATTCTACGTCCAGCACGAGAAAAACAAGCCCTAAACGGGGTGAGAAGATAGACAAAACACTTAGGAGTCCACTTGAAACTCAACCACATTAATTTAGGCGTAACAGATGTTCCCGTCGCCGTAGAAATCTTTGAGCGTTACTTCGGCTTAAAGCAGTCGGACGGCATGCCGCGTAATGACAACATGACTTTTCTGCGCGACGACGATGGCTCTTTGATCTCTGTCTTCAAAAGCAAAGACGTGTCTTATCCCAAAGTCTTCCATATAGGCTTTTTGCAGGACACGCCCGAGCAAGTGCGGGCCATCTACGCCGAACTGACAGCGGGCGGCTACCAGATTCCCGGCCCCAGCGAGAATCACGGACGCCTGACCTTCTATTTCAATACACCGTTCGGCGTAATTGTCGAAGTCGAATCGTTTTTCGCATAACCAATGCCTTTTCTGGCTTGTCGTGCTGCTTTATAGGAGAATCAATGACCCAAACTCCCACAACACAGTCCCCCTTTACCACCGAACTGCTTGCAGCGGGCGGCCCCGATTGGCTGACCACCAAGCGCCGTGAAAGCCTAGACCTGTTTAATACGCTGGAAGTGCCGCATGAAGGCGTAGAAGCGTGGAAATACACGCAAGTCACTGTGGATTTCAATGAACTCAGGCCTCACGGTAAGCGCGAAGTCGTGGCCGATGTCGCCTCGTTGCCTGCCAGTGTGCAGGAGCGCCTCAACGGAACCGATGTAGGCGCATTCCTCGTGCTGGACGGCCCAGATGTGGTGTACCGCACCGAGTTGCCCGCCGAACTGGTGGCCAAAGGCGTGATCTTCACAGACCTGAAAACCGCCGTGGAGCAGCACGCCGACAAGGTACAGCAGTACCTCTACAGCGTGGTGCCCGCCGAAGTGCCCGACGACACTACCATCGCCGCGCCCGGCACCACGCCCAGCAAGTCGCCTGACCCCAGCGAGGGCAAATTCAGTGCGCTGGCGGCGGCCCTGTGGACAAACGGCGCGTTCGTGTACGTGCCACGCGGCGTAGAAGTGGAGTTACCGCTGGGTTCGTTCCGCGTGATGAGCGAGGCCGGAACCTACACGGCCACCCGTACCCTCGTGGTGGCCGAAGCCAACAGCAGCGTGACCTTTATCGACGAGCAGGATAGCGAAGACCTGCCCGGCACCTACGCGATTGGCGCGGTGGAACTCGTCGTGGGCGACGGCGCTCGCCTGCGCTACGTGTCTATTCAAAACTGGGGCAAAGGCGTAACGCACATTCAGCGGCAACGCGGCGACGTGGGCAAAGACGCCACCCTGAACAGCCTAGTCGTCACGATGGGTGGGACGCTGAGCCGCACCGAAATGCAGAGCTACCTGCGCGGCCAAGGCAGCGATTCCGAGATGCTGGCGCTGTACTTTGCCAACGACGATCAGCACTTCGATCACTACACCTTGCAGCACCATGCCGCCGCCAACGCGCACAGCGACCTGCTGTACAAAGGCGTGGGCGACGATTCCTCGGTGGGCGTCTTTTCAGGCATGATCAAGGTGGACTTGCACGCCCAGAAAACCGACGCCTATCAGAAGCACCGCACCCTGATGCTGTCCAGCGACGCCCGCAATTACAGCGTGCCACAGCTGGAAATCAACGCCAACGATGTGCGCTGCTCGCACGGTAGCACCACCGGGCCAGTCGATCAGGAGCAACTGTTTTTCCTGAAATCTCGCGGCATTCGGGAAGAGCAGGCCGAAAAGATGTTGGTCACGGCCTTCCTTGAAGACGTGCTGACCCGTGTACCCCTGAGGAGTGTCGTTGCCTATATTGAAGGCATCATTGCCAAGAAAGTCGGCGCAGCTTAAGATCTAACTTAGCCGCCCGAGCAGTCAGCGTCCGGAATCGGGCTGACTGCTTTTCTTTGGCCTCTACACGGAATGTCGAATTCTCTACAAAGTGAGTTGTATACAAATGGAGGAGCGGCATGAACAAATCGAGATTGGAAGCATTTTCAGACGGCGTCCTCGCCATCATCATTACGATCATGGTGTTGGAACTGAGGATTCCGGAAGGGCATGAATGGAATGACGTACAAGTGCTGTGGCCCAAATTTCTAAGCTACGCCATCAGCTTCGTCTACGTAGGCATCTACTGGAACAACCACCATCATCTCTTGCAAACCGTCAAGAGAGTCAACGGCGGTATTCTCTGGGCCAATCTGCATCTGCTGTTCTGGCTATCGCTGTTTCCGTTTGTTTCCGGCTGGGCAGGCGAAAGCCATTTTGCCGCCAATCCTATGACGGCTTACGGCTTTGTGGCCCTCATGTGCGGCGCTGCTTATACCCTGCTGGTGGCCGCTATCGTCAAAGCCGATCCTCAAAACCATTTATTACAAGAAGCGACAGGCGGCACGGGGGACAGAAAAGGGATTTTGTCTGTCATTGCCTACATCATTGCTACGGTTGCGCCCCTTATAGGTCAGGGCGGCGTGATTCTCTCCGGTTTCCTGCTCGTTGCGGTGGCCCTGATGTGGCTGATTCCAGACCCACGCATCGAGCGGATTTTGCAAGACGCAGAAGTGCAGAGAAGGAGCTGACAGGCCATGTCAATCTGCTTTTCCAAACGTTCTCAACGCTGAATTAGGCCTCTGGGTGCTGCTTTCCCGGTAATACGGATGAATTCCCAAACTGCGTGCGCCGCAATTCTTCCATCTTGATGTCGTTTCGCCCTTGCCGCTTGGCGGCATACATAGCAGCGTCGGCGCGGGTCAGGATGTCATCGGGGTGATCGCCGGAGCGGGCGGTGGCAACCCCAAAACTGGCGGTCAGGCCGTCCACTGCGCCGTACCGCTGTTCGCGGAGTTGGGCACGTAACAGGTCAAGCATGGCCCGGACTTCCAAGGAAGGCAACGGCGGCAACACCAACAAAAACTCCTCGCCGCCCCAGCGGGCCGCCAACCCCTTGGAGGGCAACTGGCTGCGGGCCGCACTAGAAACGCCCTTCAGCACCAAGTCGCCTGTGGCGTGGCCGTGCTGATCGTTGACCGCCTTGAAGTGATCGAGGTCGAACAACACCAGCGTAAACGGCTCTTGGCGGGCGTACAACGCGGCCAGATGCTCCTCAGCGGCGCGGCGGTTGGCCAGACCCGTGAGGGCGTCGGTATAGGCGGCGGCGCGGGCGGCCAACAGTTGCATGCGCTGAAAGCTGAAGGTGGCTTGCACGGCCACCATGACGCCGCCCACCAACAAAAACTGCGCCACCGCACCCACCAAGCGGGGATTTGGCCCCGTTTGCAGCATGGTGTACAGGTGATACCCACTGATCAGGGCCGACGCCCCAAACAGGCCGCACGCCACCAACACGGCGCGGCGAGCCGGAAAGGTCAAGAAAGCGGCGGCGTACAAGACGGCAAACCAGTAGGTATTTTCGCTCAGAACTGTAAAAATCGGCACGAAGACCCGGAACTGCTGATGGAGCGCCAGCAAAAAATAGACCGAGGTGGCGACGTAGATAATCCGGAAGGCCAAGCTGAGGCTGATGCGGCGCAGGGTCAGCGACACATCCAGCACCAGCAACGTCAAGGCCAGCAGCGGCAAAGCCACTTTATCCAGCGGATCGAAGTTTGGGGCCTGCACCCACAACGCCGCACTCACACCCAGCGTGCCCAGCAGTGTCAGAACCAAGAACATCCGGCGCTGCGTCAGCATCCAGCGTTCGCCCTCAGAGGCGGGTACGCGGCGGCGCGACTTCATAGGCCACCAGCCAGAGCGGGGCGTGACACAGTCTGGCGGCGGCTAGCGAAACGGTTCAAGGCGGCCTCTAGTATAGCTGGAGATGACGTCTTAAGATTTATACAATCCAAGTCACCAAGTTCACCGTCTTCATCTTTAGGGTGGTTGCTAAGGTAATTTCTAAGATGATTGTAAAGGATGACCGTAACTAGACACTTAAAGTGAGAGCAGATTAGAAACTATGTAACAATCCCTACTTAGCTTGCCACTTCATGATGAACCCGGCAGCGGGCCTCATAGCTTTCTTGTGCGCCCACCAATACCACCGGATCGTCGAAGCGGGCGGGGCGGTCGCCTATAAGCCGCTGAGAGCGCGTAGCCGGAGCGCCGCAGACCGTACAGATGGCGGTCAGTTTTTCTACACTTTCGGCGCGGGCCAGCAGTTCAGACATAGGGCCAAAAGGTTCGGCGCGGAAATCGAGGTCTAATCCTGCCAGAATCACGCGCACGCCCTGACCCGCGAGTTCCAGCGCAAGGGGCACCAGATCGGTGCCGAAAAACTGTACTTCGTCTATGCCCACCACATCGGGCAGCACGCCACCGGGCAGGCCCAGCAAGGTTGCTTCACTGCCGCCGTCCAGCGCCAAATTACTGCGAATACCCGCCGCATCGCGCACGGCCACGGCGTCTACGGTGCGCCCCGCGTGGCTCGCCACTGCCGACAGGTGATAGCGGTCATCGAGGAGGGGCTTGAAGACCCTGACCCGCTGCCGAGCAATAACGGCCCGCGTGACGCGGCGAATCAGTTCTTCGCTTTTGCCGCTGAACATGGGGCCGACGATGACCTCTAGGTGGCCGCCGTGATAGGGAGACTTGAGCACGGGGCCAAGTATAGGGGGCGCTGTGGGCCGGGGGTGGTGGGTAGATCGTGGAACGTGGGAAAAGCGTAGGTGGGCAGAACGATCAGGGTTTTCGGTTCTGAAGTTTGGCAACACTCCTAAAGATTCATTTCACATCTCCACGATCCATGATCCACGATCCACGATCCACGATCCACGATCCACTCACCGTTTTCTTACTTCTGCACGATCCACTTGTTCAGCAATTTCTGATATTCCCCATTGGCCTTCAGCTTGGCAAGAGTGCGGTTGGCAGCGGCGGCCAAATCGCTATTTTTGGCGAACACCATCCCGTAATCTTCAGCGGCCAAGTCTTTACCTGCCTGTGCAAACTGCCCCGGCAACCGCTTTTGCAAGTCGGTCACGGTGGGCGCGTCTCCGATCAGGGCGGCGATTCGGCCTGCACGCACGTCGGCCAGTCCGGCAGCAAAGTCGTCATAGACCTTCAGCACCGCGCCTTTAGGCTTCAGCACTTCGCCTGCCACGTATTGCCCGGTGGTGTTGGCCTGCACGCCTATAGTTTTGCCCTTCACATCGGCGGGCCAAGCGAACTTGCTGGGATTGCCGCCCCGCACGATAAACACCTGTGCGCTACGGTAGTACGGCTGGCTGAAGCTAACCACTTTAGCTCGTTCTGGGGTGATAGTAATGGCGCTCATGGCCATATCCACGCGCTCCGACGTGACCGATTGCGGCATCAGCGCCCCGAAGCCCACCGCCCGAATCTCCAACTTGACGCCCAGATCGCGGGCCACCGCGCGGGCAATATCGACGTCGAAACCCTGAATCTGGCCGTCCGGCCCCTTGAATTCGAAGGGAGTGAAGGTGGGATCGGTGCCCAGCACCAGCACGCCCTTGGCCTTGACTTGCGCGACTGTGGCGGCCACAGCAGATGAGGACAGGAGCAGGGCCGACAGCAGCAAGGCGGGTTTCATGGCTTCAGAATAAGCCCGCACCACACAGGCGGTACGCTGCACACATGGACAGCCCCGCGCCCTTGCTTTGGCCCGCGCCCAGCGACTTTGTGCACGGCGAACCTGTGCCGCCGCCCGCCCAGTGGACTCGGCCCGGTGTAGTCATGACCTTCAATTTGGAATGTCCGGGCTGCGTCTCTCGCGGAATTCCGTTTCTGAAGCGCCTGAACGCCGAATTTGGGGAGCGGGCAGAAGTATTGGCGCTTCATACCAGCTTCGGCCACCGCCTGCTAGAGCGTGAGGATGTAGAGCCGACGCTGATCCGTTTTGCCCAAAACTTTGCCCGCCTGCCTTTCCCGGTGGCGCTGGATGTGAGCGGTGACTTGGCCCGTGCTTGGCATACCGAGGGCACGCCACACACGCTGGCTTTTGCAGCAGGCGGCGAACTGCTCCGCAGCGTGTACGGCAGTCAGGAAAATGCCCAGACGCGGCTTTGGTATTTGTTGGAAGAACAGGTGCAGTTCCGCTAATACGCCAGTAAAAGAGAGTCCTACACATGTGTTTTCCCCTCTCCACTTGTGGGAGAGGGGCGCTGCGAAGCAGCGGGGTGAGGGGGCGTGCGAGTGGCCTACCTGCACCCTGTCAAGAATTCTATTCGGTATAAGCGTTGCAGCGTGTCGGTGTGGAAGGGCGTCTAAGGGTCTGAAAAGTACCTAACGCTTGCAGCCTGACCCCTGCGCTGGCTGGCCGCAACTACGTCACTCTCTGACGCACTCTTGAGAGACAATGACCGCGTGACTTCCTCTGGAACTTTCTCGCAGCCTACCCGCCAAGTCCGCCTCCATACCCTGCTTTCGCTGAGTGCTGCCGATGCCCTCGGCGCGGCCACCGAATTTAAGACGCCCGACGCGATCCGCTCCCATTACGGCGACACGTTTACCGATTACCAGCCCGGCAGCGTGTTCGGCTTTGCCCCCGGCGAGGCCACTGACGACAGCCAAATGGTGGCGGCAACCTTGCTGGGATATGCCAAACAGCAAGGGCTGGAAGGCGTACTGGCGGGCCTGCAAGACTGGATCGCCACTGGCCCGCCCGATGTGGGCAACCTGACCCGCGACGCGCTGCGAAAAAGAGGGCTGGACGGCGGCGCACGCGCTTGGGCTGGCAGCAATTTTCAGAGTGCAGGTAACGGCGGCCTGATGCGAATTGCGGCGGTCTGGATTGCGGGGTATACCGAAGAAGCGTTAGCCCAGGAATCGGCGTTGGTGACGGCCCTCACGCACGCCGACCCCCGCTGCGTCCATGCCAGTGTCTTTTTTACGGCATTTTTGGACGCCCTGCACGCGGGCGCGGACTACACCGACGCAGCAGAACTGGCCCTGAAGGTGATGGACAATCTGGACGCCCGCGCCGTGCTGCTGGAGCGCGATATTTTCACGGTGAACGGCATGGACGCCAACGCCGCCTTTCACGCCCAAGACCGCGACGCCCGCTCCCAGGTTCGCGCCCGTGTACGCGACGGCTTGGCGGGCAAAATACACTCTCAGAGCGGCTACGTACTGGATACCCTGCAAGCGGCAGTGGCCCACGCCCGCGCCGAAACGTGGCAGGCCTGCGTAGAACCCGCCGTGCTGATGGGCGACGACAGCGATACGGTGGCCTGCGTGGTGGGCGCAATTGCCGGGGCGCGTGGCCTAGCCGTGCCGCCCCATCTGCTGCCTCCGCTGCGGCTGGGTCACACTTGGGCAAGTTGGCAACGCGAGTGGAGTTGTGTGGAGCGGTTTGAAGACCTTCTGAAGTCATGACCGACGCAGATTTTGTGGCACTCGTGAGGCTGAATCCAGTCAATGCAGCGATTCTAGACCGCCTAGCGCAACTGGAACCATTCGCGCCGCAAGTTCATCTGGTGGCCGGGGCGCTGTTTCAGGCGGTGTGGAATGTGCGGAGTGGGCAGGCACCGCAAGCGGGCATCCGTGATTACGACTTGTTTTATTGGCACCCCGACACCAGCTATGAGGCCGAAGACGCCGTGATTGGCCGGGCCGCCGACCTGTTCGCTGACCTCGGAGTGCGAATTGAGGTCAGGAATCAGGCCCGCGTCCACCTGTGGTTCAGAGAAAAGTATGGGCTGCATCGCCCGCCGCTGACCAGTGCCCGCGACGGTGTGTTGCAATTTTTGGTGGAATGCACCTGTGTGGGCATCGACGCGGCGGGCGAACTGTACGCTCCGTATGGCCTGCACGATCTGGCGGCAGGCATGCTGCGGCGCAATCCTCTCAACCACACCCCCGACCTGTACGCGGCCAAAGCCGACGATTACCGCCAGCGTTGGCCTTGGCTGCGGGAGGCCGAGTCCAAGAGGCCGAGTCTCAGCCCGGATGACGTGAATCGGCAAAGCTCTGCTGGGCGCTGAAATCTCCGCGCAGTTTCTCGTATTGGCCGTCCCCTTGCAGTTCCCACGAGCCGCGTGTATCGGCCCATTCGGTATTCAGAATGCGGAGGAACTGATCGCGGTGGGTGTCGTCCAGCACAGGAGCGATCACTTCTACGCGGCGGTCTAGGTTACGGCTCATCCAGTCGGCACTGCCGAAATACACTTCGGGCTGGCCTGCGTTGCCGAAGGCGTAAATGCGGGCATGTTCCAGATAACGCCCCAGCAGACTGCGGACGCGAATGGTTTCCGACAGGCCCGGCAAGCCCGGACGCAGGCAGCACACGCCGCGCAAGATCAGTTCAATTCGCACGCCTGCGCCCGCCGCCCGGTACAGCGCTTCGATCATGCCGGGGTCGGTCAGTTGGTTCACCTTGATTCGCGCCCAAGCCTCATGTCCGGCGCGGGCGTGTTCGGCTTCACGGTCAAGCAGCATCTCAAAACCGCTGCGGGCGGTATCGGGGGCCACCAACAGGTGCGTGTATTCGGCCTCGGCGTACCCCGTCAGGTGATTAAATAGCTCGGCAATGTCGGCCCCCAGATTCGGGTCGGCGCTGAGCAGGCTCAGGTCGGTGTAGAGGCGGGCGGTTTTGGGGTTGTAGTTTCCGGTGCCCACATGCACGTAGCGCCGCAATCCGCCTTCCTCGCGCCGCACGATCATGGTCACTTTGGCGTGCGTTTTCAGGCCCGCCATGCCGTACACCACATGCGCCCCGGCCCGCTCCAGCTTGCGTGCCCAACTGATATTGCGCTGCTCGTCAAAGCGGGCCTTCAGTTCGATCAGGGCCACCACCTGTTTGCCGTTTTCGGCGGCGGTGCGGAGTGCACCCAAGAGGCGCGGATCGTCACCCGTGCGGTAAAGGGTCTGCTTGATCGCCAACACCTGCGGGTCACGCGACGCCTCTTCCAAAAAGTTCAGCACGTTGGAAAAACTGTCGTAGGGGTGGTGCAGCACCACGTCGCCCCGGCGGATGGTATCGAACATGCCGCCTTCCTCGTCGCCGTCCAGATCGGGTACGGCGGGAATGAAGTCGGGGAAGGCCAGATCGGGGCGCTTGACGGGCAAGAACATCAGGTCAGCCGTTCCCAGCGGGCCTTCCAGCATAAAAATGTCTTTGTGATCGAGCCTCAGCCGCTCCTGCAAAAAGGTGATGATCTCGGCGGGCGTCTCGCGCATCATCTCTAGGCGCACCGCAGACCCGAACCGGCGGCGGCGCAGGCCGTCCTCAATGGTGGCGAGCAGGTCTTCGGCTTCTTCTTCCTCGAACTCGTAGTCGGTGTTGCGGGTCACGCGGAACACGTGCGCGGCCAGCACGTTGCGGCCCTTAAACAGTTCCCCGATGTGCGCGGCGATCACGTCTTCCAGCAGCAGCAGAGCGTCGCCAATCGGCACGATGCGGGGTAGCACGCCCACTGGAATCTTCACGCGGGCGAAATCGGGGTCTTCGCCCTCTCCGGAATCCAGCAGCACAGCCAGATTCAGGCTCAGGTTGCTGAGGTACGGAAACGGGTGGCTGGGATCGACGACCAGCGGCGTCAGCACCGGCTGAATCTCGGAGAGGTAATGCTCGCGCAGTTGCGCCCGCGCCCGCTTGCCCAGTTCCGGTACGCGCACCAACCGCACGCCCTCGGCAGCCAGATCACGCAGCGTTTTGCGGGCGGCCTTCTCTATTTCGCGCAACATGGTATGCGTCCGGTCTCGCACGATATCCAGCGTCTCACGCGGAGACAGTCCATCGGGGCCGGGGGTCTGCACGCCCGCCGCAATTTGGCGGTGTACGCCTGCCACGCGCACCATAAAAAACTCGTCGAGGTTGCTGCCGCAAATGGCCGCGTACTTCAGGCGCTCTAGCGGCGGGTTGCGTTTGTCGCGGGCTTCCGAGAGAACGCGCTCGTTGAAGGCCAGCCAAGACAACTCGCGGTTAAGCAACTGGCTGTCGGTGTTGGCTACCGTGGACATCGTGCGAATCGCGGCGGCCAGCGTGTCGGGCGCGGCTCCAGTGTTGGCTGCCTTCTTCTTGCCTGCACGTGTGCTGCGGCCCTTCTTGGCGGGGGCATCGGCATTCAGGGCGGCAGTGGTGCTGGCGGGGGCAGTGGCAGGGTTGGCAGTCGCGGAATCGGCGGACACAGTTCTCTCTCCTCGGTAGGCGGCGCACCTCTTGACAAGGCGGCACGCACAAGACAGGCTCAACAAAATCACAGCCGCGTCAACACGGCGTCAGTTGCGTGTGCTGAGCGTAGCAGAGGAAGGATGAAAAAACGCGCAGCAGGCTAAAAAGAGCCGTCTGCGCGGAGGGAAGATAGAGGGTGGGTCAGGTTGGGGAATTGCGTGATAGCAAGGCAGAGTCAACATAACCAACGTTGAGGACTTGCCAAGCGCGACACAATCAATCTATGAGTGGGTTTTTACCGCCCCGCTCTACAAATTTGCGGAACAGAGCGATCAGTTGGGTAAGTGAGTTGGCCCCGCCAAACGCATTGAATTTAAAATCTTCACATCTGACTCCAAACCCGTCTGTATCAATATCACCCACGGTATAAAACGGGAAAGAAATATTCTCAAGGTCTGTGTCATAGAGATCAACTTGAATATGCCAGCCGGGGTTATCAGTAGTTTGAATTTTGATCCCTTGCTGATGTTCCCAGTCTCCATCACAGTTGTCCGCGAACCAATTGGCCAAATACTCCGTATCTTCAATAGTCATTTTGCGTTTTCACATAGCGTTCGGCGGCAACACTGCCAAATGATTGTAAATCCAAGAAGCATCGACACCATCTCTCCTCTAACAAAAAAGGACGGCAACACCCACCCTCGCCGTCCTCCCTTACCCGTTTTGTCTTTACACCCGCCGCAGCAACAGCGCCGCGTTTTGCCCACCGAAGGCGAACGAGTTGCTCAGGGCGTATTCCACTTGCGTTTGCCGCGCCCCGTCTGGGATGTAATCCAAGTCCAGCGCCGGGTCTTCATCGCCCGCGAGGTTGATGGTGGGGGGCAAAATGCCGTCTTTGAGGGCCTGCGCTACCGCGATAGCTTCGATAGCTCCCGCCGCGCCCAGCAAATGCCCGGTCATGGATTTGGTGGATGACACGGCCAACTTGTGGGCATGATCACCAAACACGGCCTTGATGCCCTGCGTTTCGTGGAGGTCATTAAAGTGCGTGCTGGTGCCGTGCGCGTTGATGTAGCCCACCTGATCGGGGTTCACGCCCGCCGTAGCGAGGGCCATACGCATCGCCACCTGTGCGCCGCGTCCTTCGGGGGCAGGCATGGTGATGTGGTGCGCGTCGGCGCTGGTGCCGTAGCCCACGACTTCGGCGTAGATGGTGGCTCCGCGTGCCTTGGCCTTCTCGTACTCTTCCAAAATAACCACGCCCGCGCCTTCGCCCAGCACGAATCCGTCACGGCTGGCGGCAAAAGGACGGCTGGCCGTTTGGGGATCGTCGTTGCGGGTGCTGAGCGCCTTCATGTTGGAGAATCCGCCGATGGCGATGGGCGTAATCGCTGCTTCGGAGCCGCCCGCGATCATCACGTCGGCCAATCCAAGCTGGATGTAGCGGGCTGCGTCGCCAATGGCTCCGGTTCCGGTGGCGCAGGCCGTGACCACCGTGCTGCTTGGCCCGGTGGCCCCAAACCGCATAGACACATGCCCGGAGGCCATATTGGCAATCATCATGGGAATAAACATGGGGCTGATCCGGCCTGCCCCGCGTTCCACGAGGACACGCGACTGGTCTTCAAAGGTTTTCACGCCACCGATGCCGCTGCCCAGCAGAGTTCCGGTGCGTTCGCCGCGCAGTTCTTCGGCAGTCAGGCCACTGTCGGCAACGGCGAGGTCAGCGCCCGCCAAAGCCAAATGCACGTACCTGTCCATCTTGCGGGCCTCGCGTGGGTCTACGTAGGCGTCTAAACTGTCGTTCACCTCGCCTGCAATCTTGCTGGCTGTGCTGGACGCATCAAAATGGGTAATCAGGCCAATGCCGCTCTTGCCCGCCCGCTGCGCCTCGGCGTAAGCTGCCGCGCCTAGTCCAATGGGTGTCACTGGCCCCAGCCCCGTAATGACCACTCGTCTTAAACCCGTAATTGCCATGCTGTACCTCCGAAATCGGGGGCCAGCCGAGGCCCCAGCCTGTGTAACCTGCTCTAAGTCTCGCCCTGACGTGTTGCCCTACAACAGCGGGCGGGAAACGGCTTTCACCGCGCCCGCCCTGCCCGCCTGCACTCCAGATCAACCCGCCATCTGAAACGCTGACGGCCCGTTTACTGCTTGCTCTCGATAAAGGAGACGGCGGCCTGCACGGTGCGGATGCTTTCGGCATCTTCATCGCTGATGGTCACGCCGAACTTGTCTTCCAGACCCATGATCAGTTCCACAGTCTCAAGGCTATCTGCACCCAAGTCTTCTACGAAACGCGCTTCAGGGGTTACCTTTTCCGCGTCTACACCGAGTTTCTCCACGATCACTTCTTTTACGTCGTCAAAAGTTGCCATAGTCAAATACCTCCCTAGATTGAAGTCTGCGCCAGTCTACACGCGGCGCGGCGCAGAGGCGGGTTTTCTGAACGGGGTTCAAAGGCAACGGGGTTCAAAAGTACAGAGAAGCAAAAACCCCAGCACAGGGCCGGGGCTTGCCTTCAGGGTTGTCTTGGACGCGGCAGGGCGCACGAGAGGCTTCAGGTTAGGTGAGGATCAGTTTGATGATCAGGGACAAGAACTTGACGGCGAGCAGGACAGCGGAAACTGCGCCTGCCCAAGCCGTGACACGCTTTGGAGTAAGCGGCGGTTGCCGCCTTTTCCGGGGCGTGTTAGACTTCTTGTGTTTCGTAGAGAATCACCACCTTTCAGTGCCCCCCAGTGCGGAAACACTGGGGGATTCCTCTATCTGAGGACATGCTCTCTACGTCCCGCTTGTCATGCAACGCGCCCAAAGGCAGGGCCAGTCTATCAATTCATTGTGCGAAAGTTCTCAGGTCTATCTTAGTGGGGATGCTCAATGCGGATACAGCCCGCCGTCTACCCCGATCACCTGCGCAGTGATGTAAGCGGCGGCGTCGCTGGCGAGGAAGGCCACCACTGCCGCCACTTCGTCCGGCTGACCGAACCGGGCCAGCGGAATGCCGCCCAGATACGCCGTGCGAGTCGCTTCCGGCAGGGCCGCCGTCATGTCGCTCTCCATAAAACCGGGAGCCACCGCGTTTACGGTGATGCCGCGCCCGCCATATTCCTTGGCGAGGGCTTTGGTCAGGCCGATCAGTCCGGCTTTACTGGCCACGTAATTGGCCTGTCCGGGGTTACCCATGAGGCCTACCACGCTGGCAATGTTGATGATTCGGCCCGCGCGGGCACGCATCATGTGCTTCAGGGCGGCGCGGCTGGCGGTAAACGCACTGGTCAGGTTCGTGTCCAGCACAGCGTTCCAGTCTTCGTCCTTCATTCGCACGGCCAAGGTATCGCGGGTGATTCCGGCATTGTTCACCAGCACATCGAGGCGGCCAAAGGCGGCGATGACCTGTTCCACCAAGGCTCCGGCATTGGCGGGCGTGGTCAAGTCGGCCCCGAATACCTGCGCGGTGACGCCGTGTGCGCGGGCGGCCTCGGCCACTTTTTCGGCTTCGGCGGCGTTGCGGCCATAGTGGATGGCGACATCGAAGCCAGCGGCGGCCAGTTGCAGCGCCATCGCGCGGCCTAAGCCCCGGCTGCTGCCAGTCACGAGGGCGACTTTGCGGGTGGGTGTGGGTTGAGCGTCGGTCATGCGTTCTCCATTTGGGTTTTATTTTGCACGCCTGCCAGATGATGCGCGTTGTGGTACAGCGTAAACAACAGCATTTCCCGCACGCTCAGTGGGCCTAGAACAGGATGGGCCAGCGTGTATGCGTCTAGGTCAACGTCGTTCCAGCCCTGCAATTTGGCTTGCAAAGTGTCCAGTGTTTGCCTGAATTCGGTCAAAAGTTCAGCCTGCGTGCCCTGTGGGTCAGGCAAAAATCGGCCAGAGGCTTTGACGCCTGTTGCCAAGACTTCCCGGTACAGCGCCCGAATGTCGGAATAAGAGCGGGAAGGCTGCGTGGCGTTGCGGGCGGGCAGGCGGTCACGGGGCAACGCGAGGGCAGAGGCCACAGGCTGATTGGAAACGATCAGATGGTGCAGATGATGGGCAGGAGACCACGTTTCCGCGTTGCCGTGCATAAATTGTTCGGGGGACAGCTCTGCAAAGAACGCGCCGACTTCTGCCTGAGTCTGTCCCAAAGCCGCCACAATCTCCGCCTGTGTAAAAGGCTCCCTCATAGCGCGAACGCTTCGAGCTGCGCCGCTGTGCCCACATTGATCGTGCGGGCGTCGGGCAGGATGCGTTTGACCAGCCCGGTCAACACGGTGCCGGGGCCGAATTCGATGAACACTTCCGCGCCCGCGTCGGCCAATGCCCGGATCGTTTCTACCCAGCGCACACTGCCCGTAATCTGGGCGGCCAGCAGTTCGGGCAGGGCAGCGGGGGCGGCTCCGGCTTCGGCGGTCACGTTGGCATACACCGGGAAGGCCAGCGGCGCGAACGGCGTGTCACTGAGGGCGGGGGCCAGTCCTGCGGCGGCAGGCTGCATCAGGGCGCAGTGAAACGGGGCGCTGACCTTCAGGGGAATGACCTTCAGGCCGCGTGCCTTCAGTTCGGCGCTGGCCGCGTCTACCGCACCCTTCTCGCCCGAAATAACGGTTTGGGTAGGCGCATTGAAGTTGGCGGGCTGCACGACGCCGGAACTGGCCGCGCAGACCTCCAGCACAGCGGCGGGGTCACCCATTACAGCGCACATGGCCCCCACACCCACTGGGACGGCCTGCTGCATCCGCTCGCCCCGTTCGCGGGTCAGGCGCAGAGCGTCCGGCAGGCTCAGCGATCCGGCAGCTACCAGCGCCGAATACTCACCGAGGCTGTGGCCCGCGCCAAAATCGGGGGTCAGGCCAGTCTGAGCGACCCACGCCCGGTACGCCGCTATCGACGCTACCACCAATGCGGGTTGCTGGTTGGCCGTCAGCGTCAGGTCTTCCAGTGGGCCAGTTTCGATCAGGGCACGCAGGCCCGGCAACGTGGCTTCGGCCTGCGCGTACACGGCTTCGGCGGCGGCGTGGGCAGCGGTCAGGTCAGCACCCATGCCCACCGAATGCGATCCCTGACCGGGAAACAGTGCTGCGATCTTGGGTGTCATACCGACACCGCTTCAGGCTCCGCTTTGCCCGCCCATTCGCGGGCCTGCACGCTTGGCGCACCGCTCCACCATTTCAGCGTGGCTGCCGCCCAACTCAGGCCGCCGCCAAAGGCCACCAGCAAGATTTGCTGGCCGTCCTTCACGCGCCCGTCGTCCACGGCTTCCTTCATGGCAAGCGGCACAGTGGCGCTGGAAGTATTGCCGTAGCGGTCTAAGTTCATTACCATTTTGCTCATCGGGACGCCAAAGCGCTGGGCGGCAGCCTCGATAATTCGCACGTTGGCCTGATGAGGAACCACCCAATCCACGTCCTCACTCTTCACACCGCTTTTGGCGAGGACTTCTGCGCCGCTGTCGCCCAGCACCCGCACGGCAAATTTGAAGACTTCGCGGCCATTCATACCTGTCCATTTGCCCATCGGGAAGCCGCCGGGGAGTTGGTGGGCTAGGAAGCGGGAGTAGAGACTAGAGCCGCCCACGCTGTCTGCACCCAGCACAAAATCCTGAAAGCCGTAGCCCTCTGGCACGGGGCCAACCACGACTGCGCCCGCACCGTCGCCAAACAAAATGGCGGTGTTGCGGTCATCCTGATCCACGATTTTGGTGATGGTTTCTGCGCCGATGACCAGCACGCGGCGGGCCATGCCACCCAGAATCAACCCCTGCGCCATGCCCAGCCCGTACACGAATCCGCTGCACGCCGTAGACAAGTCGAACGCGCCCGCACCGGCGAGGCCCACTTGTCCAGCGATCAGGGCCGCCGTAGAGGGGAACATGGCGTCCGGGCTGGCGGTGGCGCAGATCACCATATCCACGTCTTTCAGGCCGTCTGGGTCACGGGCCAACAGGTCACGCACCGCGCCCAAGCCCACATCTGAAGTAAATTCGTCGGGCGCAGAAAAGCGGCGTTCTCTGATCCCGGTGCGGGACTCGATCCATTCGGCGGTGGTGTCCATCCGCGCCTCGAATTCCTCGTTTTTCACCACGCGGGCGGGTGCAAAGGAGCCGAGGGCCGTGATGCCGATGCTGGGGCGAGAAGCGTGAAGGTCGGTCATGCCACCCACCGTAGCATTCTTTGAACGGACGTTCAATCAATTCTGGTGGTGTCTGAACGGGGTTCAAAATGATGGGGTGGTGGGGGCGGTTGGGTGGTGTGCGGGAGGGCGGCTAAGGGGCGAGGGTCTAAGGACGGGTCAAGGGTAATCGCTTTGCTCACTCACCCCCTCCCCAGCCCTCCCCCCTCAAGGGTGAGGGAGCAACAGCCCACGATTCTCGCCTTTGCTGTTAGCCCTCGCCCCTTGCGGGACTCGCAGAGCTGCAACGCACAGAGGGCAATTCAGCAACCAACCCGCCCCAACACCTTAGACCCTAGACTTTTAGACCCTTAGACTCCCCCCACCCAGCAATCCCACACACCAAAAAAGAAGGCCCGCCCCATCGGACAAGCCTTCTTCTTTTAGTTGCGTCTCCCCTACTCAGCTTTCACCGCACAGAGTTGACGTTCAAACTGGGTTACTCGGTCTTCTCGCCTTCGGTCTGAACTTCTTCGGTCTGGGCGGCTTCGGGAGCGTCGGCCTGAGCTTCATCAGACTGGGCAGCTTCGGCGGGTGCAGCGTCGGCCACAGCAGCAGGAGCCGTCAGTTGCGCGATAGCCGTTTGCAGGCCTTTTTCACGCAGGATGGAGGCGTAGTAGTTGTTCAGGCCGTTTGGCCCAAGCTGCGTGCGGAGTTGCTGGGCCGTCATGTTGTTGGCCTGCGCCAGTCCGTTCATGGTCTGGTTGAACTCGGCGTCGCTGACCTGCACTTTCAGATCTTCGGCCAGTTGCTCCAGCGCCAAGTCACGGCGCACGCGGGTCTCGGCGTTCTTGGCGAGGTCGGCCATGAACTCGTCGAGCTTGCCCTGCTCCTGCATAAAGCTCTCGTACTCGCCCCACTGCACGCCCTGACGGCCAAGGTCGTCTTTAATTTCGGCCATCATGCTTTCGCGGCGGGTGTCCAGCAGTGCGCGGGGAATTTCGACGGTCATGCCTTCCACGAGGTGAGTGATGAACTCCTCGCGGCGGGCGGTGTCGCCTTCTTGCTGGGCGCGGCGCTCCAACTCGGCCTTCAGGTCGGTACGCAGACGCTCCAAGTTCTCAAAGTTCAGGCTGGCGGCAAAGGCGTCGTCCAGTTCCTGCAGCTGCTTGGTCTTCACGTCTTGCACGACGACTGTGACCGTATGCTCGGCGTGTTCGTGGTCGCCGTGCTGGTGGGCCGGAACCGTGATTTCTACGGTGTCGCCCTTATGCTTGCCCAGCAGGGCTTCGCGCACGTGCGCTTCGGCCACGTCGAGGTACACGGGGTACGTGCCGCCCTCTTCGCCCTGCTCCTCGATGGTCACCTGATCGGTGGCTTCGATGGCGCGGTCGACACTTTCAAAGGTGGCGTTGCGCTCCTGAAGGTCGGCCAACGTGCGGCCCAACACTTCGTCGGTGATTTCGGGGGAAGTGGCCGTCATCTGCGCGGCTTTCCAGTCGCCCAGCGTAGTCACGGGGTACGTTTCGCCCTTCACGGTGAAGTCGAACGCCTGCCCACTGACCACGTCGGCGGGGTCGATGGTGGCGTCCACGAGGTTCAGTTTCAGGTCACGTGCGCCCTGCGGGTAGTGCACCTGAAGGAGACGGTCACGCACTTCCTGCTCTACGTAGCCTTTCCCGACGCGGCCTTCCAGCACCTTGCGGGGGGCTTTGCCGGGCCGAAAACCGGGAACGCGCACGTCACGGGCCAGGCCCGCCCACACTTGCTCATAAGCGCGGTTGACCTCGGCGGCGGGAACCGTGACCTTAAACTCGACTTTGTTGCCTTCTTTGCTGATCAGCTCTGCCATACGTCTCCCGTCTTGGTACCGGACACGCGGCCCCGTGTGGGGGCGGCCCGGCACCCTCGTTGTGTGTGATTCTGCCGCCTGCGCCACTGAAAGCTTGAGAGGTGGTTCCTCAAGGCCTGCATCGTGGGCGCGGCATGCCCGGCGCATCATAATGCTTTTCTGGCGGGGGGCGCTTGCTTCTGCCCCCAACCTCTGAAGTTCATGCCTCAGCACAAAGGCCAACAAAGAGTTTAGCGGAAAACAGCGGGCGTGAACCACAGGGCAAGGGAAACCAAAAGAACAGGGCGGCCTTCCTATTGGAAAAGCCGCCCCCGCCGTCTAAACTGCCGTTCTTACCCTACCTACTTGGTGCGAGAAAAGGGACTTGAACCCTCACTCCTTCCGGAACCAGATCCTAAATCTGGCGCGTCTACCAATTCCGCCATCCCCGCACGGGATACCTGACTCAAGCCAAAAGAGAAAAGAGAAACCCCAGCGCAGACCTTCGCCTGAGCCGGGGCATTTTGGGGTGGATTATGGGACTTGAACCCACGGCCTCCGCTGCCACAGAGCGGCGCTCTAACCAACTGAGCTAAACCCACCACAGCCACCATCTGTCAGCCAACACTGACCTTAGCCGCCTTCACAGGCTTGTACATCTTAGTGAAGCGGGGGGCGACTGTCAACGGGCAAGGCAGGGAATAGGCCAATCGGCGTGGAGAACTCAGTCTGACTGCGCTTCCAAAATCTCTAGGCGATTGCCCCACGGATCGCGCAGGAATACACGCCGGATGGGGGCTAATTCTGCATCTGGCACGCAAGTGATGCCAAATCTACTCGCCCGCTCGGTCACGGCGTCTAGGTCAGGGCAACGCAGCGCCACATGCCCTTTGTCGCGGGGCACGAAATTGGGCGTGACGCCGATGTGCAGTTGGCGGCCATCGGGCAGACCGAACCAGACACCGCCACGTGTTGCCAGTGCCGCAGGCTTGGGCAGTTCGGGCAGGCCCAAAAAGCCAGTAAAAAAGGCGCGGGCCGCCGCTTCACATCCCGCAGGCGCTTCGATCTGTACGTGGTCTAGGCCAGAAATCAGCGGGGTAATTTGGTTAGACATAGGGGTAACGTAACCCCAGCCAGAGCCTCGGCCCCGTCCCTCTCTGCGGAACAAATTGAACTGACCCCACTCTTTCCCGCCGCCGCTTTGCCGTACCCTGTAGCTACACATGAACTTCAATTTGCCGGAAGACCTGCGCGACGTGCAGGACACCATTCGCGACTTTATGCTGACTGTGGTGGAACCTCGCGCCCACGAAATCGAGGACACCAACCGCGTGCCGCCCGAACTGATGGCGCAGGCGGCGGCGCTGGGGCTGTTTGGCCTGAGTATTCCGGAAGAATACGGCGGCGCGGGGCTAGGCATGCTGGGGCGGTGCGCGGCCTACGAGGCGCTGGGGCAGGGGCATATGGGCTTTGGCGGCGTCATCAGCGCCCACGCCTCTATCGGCACCAGTGGCCTCGTGCGGCTGGGCAACGAGGAGCAGAAACAGCGGTTTCTGCCGCGTATGGCGTCGGGCGAATGCGTGGCCGGATTTGCCATCACCGAGCCGACGAGCGGCAGCGACGCGGCCAACATTCGCACGCGGGCCGAGCGGCGCGGCGACATGTACGTGCTGAACGGCACCAAGCACTACATCAGCAACGCGCCCATCGCGGGTCTGCTGACCGTGATCGCCATTACTGACCCGGCACAGGGCACCAAAGGCATGAGCGCCTTTTTGGTGGAACCACAGACCACCCCCGGCGTGCGCGTGGGCAAAATAGACGAGAAAATGGGCCAGAAGGGGGCGCTGTCGGCAGAGGTGATCTTCGAAGACGCCGAGATTCCCGCCGCCAACCTGCTGGGGCCAGAGCATTTGGGCTACCGCGAGGCGCTGGGTATCCTGACCGCTGGGCGGGTGGGCATCGCGGCCCGCAGCACTGGGGCCATGCAGCGTCTGCTGGATTTAAGTGTGCAGCACGCCAAAACCCGCGAGCAATTCGGGCAGCCGATTGGAGAGTTTCAGGCGGTGCAATTTATGCTGGCCGAAATGGACATCGCCCTGCAAACCAGCCGGGTGCTGTGGCAAAAGGTGGCGTGGATGGTAGATAAAGGCCAAGACGTGCGGCGCATGGCGAGCATTGCCAAGTACCACGCCACCGAAATGCTGTCTCAGGTGGCCGACAAAGCCGTGCAGGTGGCGGGCGGCATGGGCTACATGAAGGATTACCCGGTGGAACGTTTTTACAGAGATCAGCGGTTACTCAGGATTTACGAAGGAACGAGCGAAATTCAGAAGCTGATTATTGCGCGGGCGCTTTTAGCTTAGGCGGGAAGCTGGAGTAGGGCTGGAGGGGCGGGGCGAGAATGCCTTCACCCCTCTTTTGGTGGGATCGGGAGTGGAATTTTGGAGTGTGGAAGGGCAATCGCTTTGCTCATTCACCCCCTCTGCTGCGCAGCTCTGCGAGTCCCAGCCTCCCCCCTCAAGGGTGAGGAGCTAAAAACTCAGGCCCACATCATTTGCCCTCGCCCCTTGTGGGAGAGGGGCGCTGCACCGCAGCGGGGTGAGGGGGCCACGCGAGAACGAACCCGCCCCACAACCTTTAGCCTCTCCCGCCCTAACCATTCCTAAACCTCCCATCAGGCAGCGCAAGGGTTGTGTCAGGGCATGCGGAGTAGCGTTGAGATGTGGAACAGACTGCGTGGTCCACACGGCGAAGGCGAAGGGTGATCAAGGCACGGTGGACAGCGGGGCGCTTGCCCCATCTCCGCAAACTTGATATAGTTGCACTCAAGTTTCTTGGTATCAGGTAAGAATTAAACCGGACGCCAAGCCCCCCTCTCAATGCACACCTCTCAATGCAGAGCCGCCCCCTAGGACGCGCCCTGTTGCTGGTCAAAAGGAGCAATCATGACCACCGACATCCTCCAACTGCCCGCCAATGTTCCCGTCTGCCCCGTGCGTGGCAGCGTTATTTACCCCACGATGGTGCAGCACATTGATGCTAGCCGTTCTCTCTCGATCAACGCGATTGAGGCAGCCATGGCAGGCGAGAAAGTCATCCTGATCGTGTCTCAGCGCGACAAAGACGTAGACGATCCTCAGGGCGCTGACCTGTACGACGTGGGTACGGCCTGCAACGTGTTGCGTGTACGCAAGAACCCCGACGGCACCGTGCAAATGCTGGTGTCGGCAGTGGCCCGCGCCCGCGCCAAGAACTACACCCGCGACGAGTACCTGCGGGCCGATATAGAACTGATGCCCGAAGTGGCCGCCGATCCGGTGGAGTTTCAGGCGTTGGCCCGCGAGTTGCGCGAAAAGTTTGACATCATTGCCGCCAACGGCAAGGTCAGCGCCGAGAGCGTGCAGACCATTCAGGGCAAAGAGGAAGCGGGTGAGATGGCCGACCACATCGCCTTCAACCTTGATTTTAAGCTGGAAGACAAGCAGGCGTTGCTGGAAGCCGCCAGCCCCACGGCCCGCATTCGCAAGCTGCTGACGCTGCTGGACACCGAGCAGGAAGTTCAGGCGGTGCAGGCCCGGATTCGCGCACAGGTGAAAGAAGAGATCGACAAGAACCAGCGCGAATACTACCTGCGCGAGCAGATGAAGGTCATTCAGAAGGAGCTTCAGGGCGGTGAGGACGGCGAAGAGGGCGACGAAGCCGACGTCTTCCGAACCAAAATTGAGGCGCTGGAACTGAAGCCCGACGTGAAGAAGGAAATTGACCGCGAAGTGAACCGCCTCGCGCGGATGCACCCCGACGCCGCCGAAGCCAGCGTGATCCGTACCTACCTGACATGGGTCACGGAACTGCCGTGGAACACCCGCAGCGAAGACCGTCTAGACGTGCCGGAAGCCGCCCAGATTTTGGACGACGACCACTACGGCCTAGAAAAAGTCAAAGACCGCGTGCTGGAATTCTTGGCCGTGCGCCGTCTGCGCAAAGAGCGTGCAGAGCGCGGCGAACTGAGCGCCGAAGACGTGAACAAGGGGCCGATTCTGGTCTTCACCGGGCCTCCCGGCGTGGGTAAAACCAGCATTGCACAGAGCATCGCCAAGGCGCTGGGCCGCAAGTACGTGCGGATCGCACTGGGCGGCGCACGCGACGAGTCCGACATTCGGGGCCACCGCCGCACCTACATCGGCGCGATGCCCGGACGCCTGATTCAGGGCATCCGCACGGCAGGCACCAAGAACCCCGTGATCCTGCTGGACGAAGTGGACAAGTTGGGCACCAGCTATCAGGGCGACCCCTCCAGCGCGCTGCTGGAAGTCCTCGACCCTTCTCAAAACCAGCACTTTACCGACCACTACCTCGGCGTAGCCTTCGACCTCAGCGAAGTCATGTTCATTGCGACGGCCAACTACCCCGAGCAGATTCCCGCCGCCCTGATGGACAGAATGGAAGTCATCGACTTTTCCAGCTACATCGAGCAGGAGAAGTTGGAGATTGCCAAGCGTTACCTGATGCCCCGCCAGTTGACCCAGAACGGCCTGAAGCCCAACCAGATCAGCTTTACCGACGCGGCCCTAGAGCGCCTGATCAGCCATTACACCCGTGAAGCAGGCGTGCGGAACCTAGAGCGCGAAATTGGCACGGTGGCCCGCAAGGTAGCCCGCCGCATCGCTACCGCCGAAGTGAAGCGCGTGAAAGTGACCGACAAGGAACTGGATCGTTACCTCGGTCAAGCCCGCCACACGCCCGAAACCGAGAACCGCGAAGACATGGTAGGCGTCAGCACCGGCATGTTTTACACCCCGGTGGGCGGCGACATCCTGTTCGTGGAAACCAGCGTGATGCCCGGCAAGGGTCTAGTCCTCACCGGACAGTTGGGCGACGTGATGAAGGAGTCGGCCCGCGCCGCCCTGACCTACGCCAAAACCAACAGCGAGCGCTTCCACATCGACAAGTCGCGCATTGACGACAGCGAGATTCACGTGCACGTGCCCGCCGGAGCCATTCCCAAAGAAGGCCCCAGCGCGGGCGGGGCGATGGCCACCAGCCTGATCAGCGCCCTGACCGGCATTCCCGCCCGCCACGACGTTGCTATGACCGGCGAGATGACCCTCACGGGCCGCTACCTGCCCATCGGCGGCCTGAAAGAGAAGGTGCTGGGCGCACGCCGCGCCGGAATCAAGCACATCATCATGCCCAAGGCCAACGAACCCGACCTGCGCGACATTCCGCTGCACCTCCGCAGCAGCATGCGCTTCCACCCCTGCGAAACCGTAGACGAAGTGCTGGACGTGGCCCTCGTGGGGGGCCTGAAGGCACTGGAACGCGGCGCAGGCCTGAGCAACGTGCCTGCCCCCGAAACGCCCAAGCGCAAAACGGGCCGCCGGGGTGCTGGAGCCAGCGCCTAAGCCTTACTCAAGCTTAATCTTTGCCCCCTGCTAGCGATGGCGGGGGGTTTTGCTGGCCCCTCGTGCCCGTTATCCTGTACAGCAATGTCTGTTCCGCTCACGTTTTTGGTGGCCAGCCCGCACCTGCGCGGCGGCATCTTCGAGGGCGCGGTGATCTTGCTGCTCGAACACGATACGAAGGGTGCAATGGGACTCATCGTCAACGCGCCCATGTCTCAGTCGGTGTCGGAACTGTTGCCTGATATGCCGGGGCAAGCTGGCCCAGCGTGGCGCGGCGGCCCCGTAGACCGCACACTGGGTTGGTGCCTGTACCGCACACCTCTGAACCTAGAGGGAGAAGTACGGCTAAGCGCCGATCTGCTCGTCACCAGCAGTTTGGACGTGCTGCGGGCCGTGATGGAATCGGGGCAAGAGTACATGCTGGTGCTGGGCTACGCTGGCTGGGACGCGGGCCAACTGACAGAAGAGGCACGGGTGGGCATGTGGATCTGGGTAGAACAGGACAACCCAGACCTGATCTGGAAGGTAGAGGCCGAAGACCGCTGGGCCGAGGCGTTGGCCCAATTGGGCGTGACACCGGGCACGATCATGCCGGGCGGGGCGCAGGCCTAAGCGAAACGGCTCACCCTCTGTTGGGGGTAAGGCGTATCAGGGCGGGGCGGGGACTTGCGTGCTTCCGGGGGTCATGCTACTATCCCTCTCGCGCCCGAAAAAGGCGCACGGCTCCGGCCAAAGCTGTGAATTTGTTTTGAGCGACGTTCACAGGTGTTCGGCAGTAGCTCAGCGGTAGAGCGTCCGACTGTTAATCGGATGGTCGTAGGTTCGATCCCTACCTGCCGAGCCAAGATAAATTCCCCCGCCACGTGCGGGGGTTTTTGCTGTTGGCTGCTTTGTTAAATTCTGGCCCAATGCGTGCCCGACACCATCTGAGAACAGAGTGTCGCCAACACGTCACAACTGGCTCTAGCGGTCTTCAGCGGGTCTTCGTTACCTTGCTCAGCAGCGGCGGCGCGTCTGGATTTAAGCCCCGGTGCAGGGCCAAGTGCGCGGCGTACAGGTAAAATGCCAGCGCACTCGCCACAGGATCGGTCAGGGCGTGCCCCGTCTGCGGGGTGGTCAGGGTGCTGCCCAGTGCTGGGCCGATGGTTCGGAGGTCTGCACCTGCCGCCAACAGATCGGCGTAAGCGGCAGCCGTCGCACTCTCGGCGGCGTCGGCGGGCGCGAAGCCCAGCAGCGGCACACCTTCGGCCAGCAGGCGCTTGGGGCCGTGACTGAATTCGGCGGCAGAGTAGGCTTCGGCGTGAATGCCCGACGTTTCTTTCAGTTTCAGGGCGGCTTCCTGAGCGATGCCGAAATGCAGCCCCCGCGCCAGCACCAGCAAGTTGTCGGCAAAGCGGTAGCGTTCGGCCAATTCACTGGCGGCTGGCTCCAGTTCCAGCGTGCGCGTCAGGGCGGCGGGAAGGGCGTGCAGAGCGGTGTTCAGGGCGTCGCCTTCGGTGAGGGCGGCCAGCACGGGCAAGAAGGCGGTGAGGCTGGCGAGGTAGCTTTTGGTGGCCGCCACCGCCCGCTCTTCACCGCATTTCAGGGGCAGCACGAATTCGGCGGCCCCGGCCAGATCGCTGTCTTCCACGTTCACGAGGGCCACCGTCAGCGCCCCGCCCTCCCGCGCCATCCGCACATTTTCTACGACATCTGGGCTGGCCCCACTCTGAGACACCGCGATGACCAACGCGCCGCGCAAATCCAGCCGCGTGCCGTAGAGGGTATGCACGCTGGGGCCAAGGCTCGCCACCGGCAGCGCCAATTGCGTTTCCAGCGCGTATTTCAGAAAGGTGCAGGCATGGTCACTGCTGCCCCGCGCCACCGTGACGGCATACGGCGGGCGGCGGTGACGCAAAGCTTCGGCCAACCGTGCGGCGGCTTCGGCGTTTTCGGCCAGTTGGCGGGCAATCACGGCGGGCGCTTGGCGGGCTTCTTGCAGCATCAGGGGATTGGTTGGGGGAGTCATGCGTGGGCCTCAGTGGGTTGAAGAGGAATGGCTTGGCCGCCCACGTACACGGCCTTCACGTTCAGATCGGCGTCCAGCACGGTCAGGTCGGCCCGCAGGCCCACGCGCAACTCTCCCCTGTCGGTCAAGCCCAGTGAGGCGGCGGGCGCGGCGCTCAGCATGCGGCTCACTTCGGGCAGAGGAAGGCCCAGCCGTACCGCGTTTCTAAGGGCCACGTCCAGCGTCAGGACACTTCCGGCAATCGTGCCGTCTGCAAGCGTGGCTTTGCCGCCTTGAACCGTCACAGGTTGGCCGCCCAATTCACTGGGGCCGTCGCCCAAACCAGCGGCCCGCATCGCATCGGTAATCAGCAGGACTCGGCCCGGTGCAGCGGCGTGGGCCAGCAGGAAGGCGGTGGGATGCACATGCACGCTGTCCAGAATGACTTCTAGGAAGGCGTGCGGATCGGCCAGCAGCGCCCCCGCCGCGCCGGGTGTGCGGCCTTCTATCCCGCCCATCGCGTTGTACAGGTGCGTGGCACAGGTGCGTGCGCCCAACTCGTGCAGCGTGTGCAGAAAGGCAGAAACGGTGTCGGCGTCGGCGCGGGTGTGCCCTATGCCGATGCGGACGCCCCGGCCAGCCAAAGCGCGGGCCAGTTCCAACGCTCCGGGCAGTTCGGGGGCCAGTGTGACGGCGCGGATCACGTCTAGGGCCAGTAGTTCGGCAGTCAGATCAGGCTGAGGCAAGACGGCGTGCGGCGGTTGCGCCCCCAGCCGCCCCGGACTGATAAACGGGCCTTCGAGGTGCGCCCCCACAATGTCTGCGCCGCCTACCACGCCGCCCGCATCCATGACCTCGCGCACGCCGCGTAAGGCAGCCAAGACTTCGGGCCAACGGTGGGTGATGGTGGTGGGCAGCAGCGTGGTGGTGCCGTGCTGTGCGTGCAAGCGGGCCAATTTCTGTATTCCAGCGGGGCCGTCCATCGTGTCGCCACCCGCACCGCCGTGAATGTGGGTGTCTATAAATCCGGGCAAGATATACAGGTCAGCAGGGGCAGCTTCAGTGGTCAGCCCCGAAATCTGCAGGCCGAAGCTGAGGCTACCGGGCCTGAATTCGCCGTCTGGGTGCAGGATGTGGCCGCGTAGGGTGTGAGTGGAACGGGCAGTCATGGGCGCTCCTTAGGCTGGATGGAGGACGGGGAACAGCAGAAGCTTTGGCCTCAGCGTACTGCCTGAAAATAATTTCTGTCAATGTGGGAGGAAATGGTAAATTATTTTCAGCGTGGGGATAGTCTAAGAGTCTCGGGTGTTGGGACGGGCGCGTTCTCTTGGTGGCCCCCTCACCGCGCTGCTGCTCAGCGCCCCTCTCTGCTCCGCAGCTCTACGAGTCCCTCAAGGGACGAGGGCTTAGCTCCTCACCCTTGAGGGGGGAGGCTGGGAGGGGGTGAGTGAGCGCCAGCGATTGCCGTTCCTTAGACGCCTTTCCGCCCCCACCAAAACACACCTAGCCAAATGCTCTACCCTGCGTCTATGTGGGCTTCTCAGCGGGCACAGGGCGTGCCGACCAGCGTATTTTCTTTGATGGACGCGGCGCTTGGGCGGGCGCGGGCGGTGGGTCTGAAAGTGATTGACCTGAGCATCGGCTCCAGCGACCTTGCCCCCCCGGTGCAGGCGCTGGATGCCCTGCGGGACGCCACGCACGACCCCAGTTCTTACCGCTACCCCCTGTTTTCGGATACGCGGCCTCTGCGGGAAGCGGCAGCGGCGTACTTGGGGCGGCGATTTGGCGTGCAGATAGACGCCGAGCGCGAAGTCTTGCCCCTGATCGGCGCTCAGGAAGGGCTGGCGCACCTGCTGCTGGCCGTCACTGACCCCGGCGAGACGCTGCTGCTGCCTGACCCCTGCTACCCGCCGTATCTGGGCGCGGCAGCCGTGGCGGGGCTGAATGTAATTCCACTGCCGCTGCTACCGGGGCGCGGTTTTTTGCCAGATTTAGACGCCTTGCCCGCCGAACTGCGCCCCCGCGTATTGCTGCTGAATTACCCCAACAACCCGACGTCGGCGGTGGCAGATACGGCCTTTTTTGCCGAGGCTGCCGCATGGTGCCGGACACGGGGCACACTCCTGATTCACGATCACCCCTATGCCGAACTCACCTTTGGCGACTACCAAGCGCCGAGTGCGCTTCAAGCGGGCTTAGAAGGAATCGTAGAGCTGCATTCGCTGAGCAAAACGCACCATATGGGCGGCTTCCGGGTAGCCTTCGCGGCGGGCGATGCTGGGGCTATTGCCGCGCTAGGCCGAGTGAAGGGTGCGGTAGATTTCCACCCGTATCTGGGCATTCAACGGGCGGCAACGGTGGCACTAGGCCTGCCCGATAGCTTGGGCCGCGAGGGAGCCAGAGTCTTTCAGGAACGCCGCGACGCCCTCTTGCCCGCCTTACGTGAAATGGGTTGGGAAATTCAGACACCGCAGGCCAGCATGTACCTCTGGGCGCGGGTACCCGGCCTCACCGACAGCGTAGCCTACGCCGTGCGCGTGGCCGAAACGACAGGCGTGGCCCTCAGTCCGGGGCGAGCCTTCGGGCCGGGCGGAGAAGGATTCGTGCGCTTTGCACTGGTGCAGCCGCCGGGGGTGTTGGTGGAGGCGGCGGGGAGGCTGCGGGCGGTAGTTTAGGGTTGGAAGGTGAACCCCCCCGTTGCTCCCGCAGCGCCCCCCCTTAGACTTGCAAAGCTCCGCAGGAGAGGGGAGGACTAAAGATGTTGCGCTCCCCTCTAAGGGGGGCTGGCTGCGGAGCAGACTGGGGGGGCGTCTTTGATCTTTTCCAAATGACCTGCCCTACACCACCGCCGTCGCCGCCAGCCGTTCCAGCACGCCCGGATCTTCCAGCGTGCTCGTGTCGCCCTCAATCTTGCGGCCCGCTGCGATTTGGCGCAAAAACCGCCGCATGATCTTGCCGCTGCGGGTTTTGGGCAGGGCGTCGGCAATGTAGATGGCGTCAGGGCGGGCCAGTGCGCCGATTTGAGACACCACATGGGCACGCAGGGCCACCGGGTCTACGGTTTGGCCCGCTTGCGGCAGCACGAAGGCCACCACGCATTCTCCCTTCAGGTCATCGGGTTTGCCCACCACCGCCGCCTCAGCCACGCTGGGATGGGCCACCAGTGCGCTTTCTATTTCCATCGTGCCCAGTCGGTGGCCTGACACGCTCAGCACGTCGTCCACGCGGCCCATCACGGTGATGTATCCGTCGGCGTCTTTGCGTGCGCCGTCTCCGGCAAAGTACACATGCGGAATTTCGCCCCAGTAGGCTTTGCGGTAGCGTTCGTCGTCGCCGTACACGGTACGCAGCATAGACGGCCAAGGTCTGCGGATGACCAACAGGCCACCCTCGTCGGGGCCAAGTTCCTCGCCTTCGCGGTTCACGATGGCCGCCTCTACGCCGTACATGGGCAGGCCCGCCGTGCCCGGTTTGGCCGGATGCGCCCCCGGCAACGTGGTCAGCATGATGGCTCCGGTTTCGGTTTGCCACCACGTATCGATGACCGGGCAACGGTCTCCCCCGATCACGCGGCGGTACCACATCCACGCTTCGGGGTTGATCGGCTCGCCCACCGATCCCAACAGGCGCAGGCTGCTGAGGTCATAGCCCGCCGGAATCGCGTCGCCCTGCCGCATAAAAGCGCGAATGGCAGTCGGCGCGGTGTACAGAATCGTCACGCCGTGCTTCTGAATGATCTGCCAGAACCGCCCCCAATCGGGGTGGTTGGGTGCGCCCTCGTACATCAGCACGGTGGCTCCGTTCAGCAGCGGGCCGTACACGGTGTAGCTGTGGCCCGTAACCCAGCCGATGTCGGCGGTACACCAGAACACGTCGTCGGGTTTGAGGTCAAACACCGTTTTGGTGGTCAGGTACGTGCCCACCATATAGCCGCCCGTCGTGTGCAGCACGCCTTTGGGCTTGCCCGTACTGCCCGACGTATACAGCACGAATAAGGGGTGTTCGGCGTCTAGTGCGGCGGCCACGTGTTCGGCATCGGCTTCGGCTAGGGCTTCATGCCACCACAGGTCACGCCCCTCCTGCATATTCACGGGCGTTCCGGCGCGGCGCACTACCAGCACATGCTCCAGCGTGAGCGTGCGGGCGGCGGCTTCGTCGGCGTTGGCCTTCAGGTTCACAGGTTGGCCGCGCCTGTAGCCAGCATCGGCAGTAATCAGCAGCTTGCTCTGGGCGTCGTTAATCCGGTCAGACAGTGCGCCCACGCTGAAGCCCCCAAACACCACCGAATGTACCGCGCCGATTCGGGCGCAGGCCAGCATCGCTATCGCCGCTTCGGGAATCAGGGGCAGATACAGCGTCACGCGGTCTCCGGCCACCACGCCCAGCGCGGTCAGGGCGTTGGCGGCCCGCTTCACCTCGGCCAAGAGTTCGCTGTAAGTGAGGGTTCGTAGCTCGCCGTCTTCCCCTTCCCAAATCAGCGCCCGCTTGCCGCCCAAGCCCTGCGCCACATGACGGTCAAGGGCATTAAAAGCAATGTTGGTCTGACCGCCCACGAACCACTGCGCGTGCGGCTCCTGCCAGTCCAGCACACGTTCCCAAGGCTTCATCCACGTCAGGTCGCCTGCCACTTCACCCCAAAAACCGTCTGGGTCTTGCAGGCTGCGCTCGTAGCGGGTCTGGTATTCGGCGGCAGTCAGGCTGGCACTGGCCGCAAATTCGGCGCTGGGGGCGAACACGCGGGTTTCATGCAATACATTGTCGATTTGGTCGGTCATCAGAGGGTCTCCACGGAAGAAGAAAGGGGGCAATGGCGACGAGATGGATTGTGGTTGGCTGGAGTCTAACGCCCAAAAGTGGCGAGGCGGCAAACAGATACAGCGCCCCAATTGCCGCTTGCCCCCCGCTGCCCTTTCTCTGCGGCGCGTATCTTGGGGGGAATGCGCCCGCCTTCGCTGCCCCCTTCCTCTCTGGCCGATGCTTTCGGGCGGCCTCTGCGTGACCTGCGAATCAGCGTGACAGACCGCTGCAACCTGCGCTGCACTTACTGCATGCCCGCTGAGGTGTTCGGGCCGGGCTACGCCTTTTTGCCGCGCACCGAACTGCTGACCTTCGAGGAAATAGAGCGGTTGGCGGCGGCATTTGTGGCGTTAGGCGTGCAAAAACTGCGGCTGACTGGCGGTGAGCCACTGCTGAGGCGCGATTTGCCGGAACTGGTGGCCCGCCTCGCTCGCATGGACGGCGTGCAGGACATCGCGCTGACCACCAACGGCCTGTTGCTGCCCCGCTTGGCGGTTCCCCTGAAGGCGGCAGGATTACAGCGGGTGACCGTAAGCATAGACAGCCTTGACCCCGATATTTTTGGGCGCATGAATGGGCTGGGCACGCACCCTGACCGCGTGCTGGACGGCATTGAAGCGGCCCTTCAAGCTGGACTGGGCGTGAAGGTGAACACAGTGGTGCAGCGCGGCGTGAACGATGCGGGCCTGCGCCAACTCTGGCTAGCCCTGCGCGACAAAGCCGTCGTGCGCTTCATCGAATTTATGGACGTGGGCAACCACAACGGCTGGAATATGGCGGCGGTGGTGCCTTCCCGCGAGGTGTTGGCCCGCCTGAGCGAAGACGGCTTAGGCAGCGAATTTTCGCCCACACAGGCCAATTACCGGGGCGAAGTGGCCGCTAGGCATCAGGGCGCACAGGGCCACGAGGTCGGCCTGATTTCCTCAGTCACAGCCCCCTTTTGCGGAGACTGCTCGCGGGCGCGGCTCTCGGCGGTGGGCATCCTGTACACCTGCCTGTTTGCGGGAAGCGGAACCGACCTGCGTGCGCCGCTCCGGGCCGGAGCCTCGGATGAAGAAGTGCGGGCGCAGATTGCCCGTGTTTGGCAGGTCAGGCAAGACCGCTACAGCGAGGAACGCGGAGAGATCACGACGCGCCAGAAGGTCGAAATGTCGCATATTGGCGGCTAGCCCAAGCTGAAGCGTAAAAAACCCAACTTTCATGTATCCTGAAGTTGGCTCTTATTTTTGTTACCATACCAGTCACAAGTCAGACAACCTTGTGTACTCCTGACACAAACTCTAAGATAGGCGACCAGAGGCTCAACAGAGAAACGTTGAGGTGTGAGCCTGAAGGGGATGCATGGCGAAGTACCCGCTCATCAAAAGCACACTGAAAGACCGCCTCCTCGGGGGCCACTACCCAGAAGGGCTACCGCTCCCCAGCGAACCGCAACTTGCCCGCGAGTTTGAAGTCTCGCGGATGACCGCCCGCCGCGCCATCGACGAACTTGAGCGCGAAGGGTACGTCTACCGCGTGCAGGGCGCAGGCACCTTTCCTACCGGAAAACGCTTCCGGCAGGGCATGTTCCGTATCCGCCCTTTCAAGGAGTGGGCACGCCACCCCGATCACCGCACGACGGTGCTGCGGGCCATGCAGATCGAGGCCACGCCCGAAATCGCCATCGTGCTGCAAATCCAGCCGGGTGACCCAGTTATTTTCGTTCACCGTCTCCGCACGGCGGGCGATGAGGCGCTGGTCATCGAAAAGCGGTATATCAACGCCGCCATCGTGCCCAAGCTCCTCGAACATAACCTCAGCGCCGAAAGCATCCACGAAACGATGGTCAGCATGGGCGTCCCGCTGGCCCGCGTCGAACAGAATCTGGAAGCCGTGAACCTGCGCCAAGAAGAAGCCGATCTGTTGCGGGTCTCGCTGGGCACGGCAGCTTTCCTGCTGCGCCGTACCACTTACAGCGGCCCCAAACGTGTGTCGTATGTGAATTATTGGGTACGCGGAGACCGCTACGCCTTCCAAGACAGCTTCGAGCCGTAAAAACGGTTGTCGCACGTAGGGTTGTGGGAGCTTCGGCCTAGGCTGAGGCTCCCGCTATCGTCGTTGAGTGGCCTTTCTTAGACCCTTCGACTCTAGACCCTTAGACTTCTCCCCTACCCCACCAATGGATGCAACTCCCCCGCGCTCACCACGCCCAACCAGTGCAGGGCGCGGCTGGCGCTCACGTACAGCAATCGCCGTTCGTATTCCGTAGATTCGTCGTAGGTATCGGCGTCGGCATTGGCCACAATTGCGGCGCTGAACTCCAGCCCTTTGGCGAGGTTGACGGGCAGGATAACCACACCGCCCCGGTAGCGGTGTTCCTGCGTCGTAATCGGCTGGGCGTCGGTGTCGTGGTCATGTAACTCCGTGCTGAGGCGGTCGGCGTCGGCGGCGCGGCGGGTCACGATGGCCACGTTTTCATGTCCGGCGGCCTGTGCGTCTTTCACGGCGCGGGCGATCAGGGCCGCTTCTATACCGCCCGAATACCGCTGCACCTCGGCCCCATCGCGGTCTACGCCCACCACGTCGGCGGCGCGGTTGTATGTAGAGGCGATGCGTGCGCCCAGTTCGGTAATCTGGCGCGTAGAACGATAGGTGCGCGAGAGGGTCAGCACTCGCGCCCCCCCTGCCGCAGCGGGCAACACGGCCAGCACCGCTTCCCAACTGCTCGGCCCCTTGTAGCCGTGCATCCCCTGATTCAGGTCACCCAGCGCGGTCAGGTGACCCTCACGCGTGGCGCGGGCCAGCAGCGCGTACAGCAGCGGCGAATAATCCTGTGCTTCGTCCAGCACCACATGATCGAAGGGTTCCAGTGTGCGCCCTACCTGCCGCCCGATGCCGCCTGTGAGGGCCTGCACCGCCAGCATCACGGGCAGCTCGGTCACGTCGGCATGGGCGCGGCGCGGGTTGGGAATGCTCTGGAGGGGATCGGCCAGCAGCAGGCGGATTTCGCGCTCGTTCAGCAGGCCACTCACACCCAGCGCTTCGGCACTGCCCAGCAAGCGGCGGGCCTCGGTCACGGGGGTAGTGGAAGCGAAAACCCGCCCCAGCAAACTCGTCAGCGGCACCGACAACTGGCGCAGTACGCCCACCGCCTGAGTCTCCGACACATTCAACCGTGCCAGAGCCTCGGCTTCCAGTGCGGCGCGAAAGGCGGCCCGGTAACCGGAGAGCGGATCGGCGGCGAATACGTCCAGCAGTAGGGCGTGCAATTCCTGCTCGGTTTGCGAAAAAGTCAGGGCGTCGCGGCCCGGCACTTCAATCTGCTCCTGAAGGCGCTGGCCCTGCAACGCGGTGAGGAATTTGGCCTGAATGTGCGCCCGCACCACGTCCAGCATGCGGGCGTCTCCCAACAATTTGGCCCGCCGCCAAGCCAGCGCCCGCCGTGCGTTGTCGTGATCGGTCAGGAGCAGGGTCAGCGTGCGGTCAGTGACTTCCAGTTTTTCCAGCCCCAGCAGGCCCACCGCCCATGCTTCGGGCGTAGTCACAGGTACGGCGGGAATGCCCAGATCGGGCAAGACGCGGGCAGCATAGGCGGCAAGTACCTTGTTGGGCATCAGCACCATGCAGGCTTCAGGGCGGGCACGGTGTTCGCGGCGTTCAGCGTTCATCATCCACGCGAGTCGGTGAAAGCCGATGGTGGTTTTGCCCGACCCAGCCGCACCCTGAATGATAATCGGCGTGCCCGCTGGTGCCCGCATCGCCTCGTTTTGTTCAGGCTGCAACGTTTCCACCACATCCCGCATCCCCGCCGTACTCTGCTCCTGAAGGCGGCGAATCAGGACTTCCTCGCGGCCCCCGGTATCGCCGCCCGCCTCGTCGTCGTACAGGTCGGTCACGCGCAACAGTTGTTTGGCGGCCACGTCCAGTTGTCGCCGCCGCCGGATTGTGCCTAGGCCGCCGCGCCGGGGCGTCCAGTTCAGCGATTGGGTGTAAAACAAGCTGCCTACCTCCGAGTCCCAAGACACCACGTTATGGCCTTCTTTGGCCCCGCCTTTCACATCTAGGAAGGCGTGCTTGCCCACGTACAGAGTTTGCTCGCGCCCGCCCACCCGCACACGCAAGCTGCCGAAATAAGGCTGAGACAGATGGACGCTCAGCATGGCCGCGTGTTCCTCGGCGGTATCGGCCATCGTGACGCTGGTTTCCAGATCGGCCCCTACATTGCGGTCACGGTCTTCCCACACGTTAATCTGGTGCAACATAGCGGCCACTGTTCCGGCCAATCGTCCTTCTTCGTGGGCAAATTCTGGATGTGAAGCTGCATTCTCTGATGGAGTCGTGCGTGGGGACGTGGGCTGTGCAACAGGCATCCGTACAGAATAAGCCATCGAGAGCTTTAGAGATACGGCGCAGACAAAATACGGCGGGGTGGTTCAGTTCTGACCCCTTGTCCCCGAGTCCATCCTTTGGCGGATGCATCCCGCCTCAACAGGTACTAGGCTATCCACATGAACGTCACCCGCCATTTCAGTGATACCCGTACCCCAGAGGGCCGCGTGCGCTTTTTGCTGTTCTATGACCGAGTACAACTCAGGGCTGAGGGCAAAGGCTGGCATCACCAGAGCAATCATCAAAGCTTGGAAGAGGCCGCTAATTTTTTAGCGGTAGTGCCCAACATTACCCAGTGCCTTTACGAACAGACCTTGGGTGATCTGGAACGGCAACTGGCCTTTGCGGGCGCGGCGTAGTAACAAAGATCGGCCTATAGGGCAACCTTGAATTTGAAGCACAAGGAAGCGCCCCCCTCGTTACTGAGGGGGGCAAGATCTGTGGAGCGGGAGACGCGATTCGAACGCGCGACATCTACCTTGGCAAGGTAGTGCTC
>NZ_SSNW01000001.1 GCF_004801315.1 Deinococcus sp. Arct2-2 | reverse complement strand
ATCCACGATCCACGATCCACGATCCACGATCCACGATCCACGATCCACGATCCACCCATCAGCGCCTCACCGCCCAAATTCTTCGACAAACCGTTCCTGCACCGCCGTTTCAATCGCGTGGCGGCTCCTCGTGGCCCGTACCAGCGCGATGGCCTCTCTGGGGGGCATTCCGCCCTGCACCAACAGGCAAGCGGCCACGAGTCCGGCCCGGCCCAAACCGCCCCGGCAATGCACGACAACGCTGCGGCCATCCAGCAGGTACGTCATCAATTCGTCGATGTAGGCGGCAAAACCAATTCGGTCTGTAGGCGCGTGCTGATCTACGATGGGGCAGGCGGCGATCAGAATGCTGCGGGCTTCGGCTTCGGCGTGGTAGCCCTCCATGCCGAGCATGTCGAATTCAAAATCCTCGATCAGCGGGGCCAAGACTTGCACGCCGCCTCGGGCCAGCGTGTGCATGTCCTCGGCCACGTCGCGGGCGTGTACAACTCCATTTTGATAGATGCTGCCGCCTTTTTTACCCGGCGCAAAAGTCAGGCCGAGGCGTCCAGGCCAAATTCCGGTCGGAATCCAATCAACTCGAATAGGATCGTTGATGCTGTTCTGCTCTTTGGTGGCCTGCATGGTTATCCTCCCGCCAGCCAACGGGCGGCGTCCAGCGCGTGGTAGGTGATGATGGCGTCGGCCCCAGCGCGGCGCATTCCGGTCAGGGTTTCCAGCACGGTGCGGCGTTCGTCCATAAAACCAAGCTGTGCGGCGGCCTTGATCAGCGCGTATTCGCCACTCACATTATAAGTGACCAAAGGGAGATCAAAGTTGTCACGCAAGAGCTTGATGACGTCGAGGTACGCCAGCGCGGGCTTGACCATCAGGTAATCTGCGCCCTGAGCCACGTCCAATTTCGCTTCACGCAGCGCCTCGCGGTAGCCGCCCGCCGGATCCATCTGGTAGGTGGCGCGGTCTCCTACGCTGGGGGTGCTGCCCGCCGCGTCGCGGAAGGGGCCGTAGTAGGCGCTGGCGTACTTCACGGCGTAACTCATGACGGGCACGTGCGAAAAGCCCGCTGCATCCAGCGCCGCCCGAATCGCCCCCACTTGGCCGTCCATCATGGCGCTGGGGGCTACGATATCGGCCCCCGCCCGCGCCTGAGACACCGCCGTTTGGGCCAACAATTCCAGCGAGGGGTCGTTGTCTACTGTCCATTCGCCGCCCTGAATTTCGCACAGCGGGCCGCAATGTCCGTGATCGGTGTATTCGCACAGGCAGGTATCGGCAATGACGGTCAGGTCAGGGTGGGCTGCCTTGATCGCCCGCGCCGCCCGCTGAATGATGCCCTCATCGGCGTAAGCCTGCGTGCCTAGCGCGTCTTTGTGGGCCGGAATGCCGAACAGGATGACCGAGCGAATGCCGAGCGCCAACGCCTCGCCTGCCTTTGCTACGGCGCTGTCTAGGCTGTGGCGGCTCACACCGGGCATGGAGGCGATGGGGGTATCAAAGGCTTCCTCATGCACGAACATGGGGTGGATCAGGTGCGCCGGGGCCAGCGTGACTTCACGGGTCAGCGCCCGCAACGCCGGAGTGCGCCGCAGTCGGCGGGGGCGGTCTGTGGGAATGGGGAGGGTGGAATCAGGCATGGCATTAGGCTAGCGCGGGGCAACGGGACAAACAGGGCAAAAGTGCAGTGTGGCGCTTCACGATCAGGGTGAAGACAACAGTTCCAGCAGCGGCCCACGCAACGGTTCCAGCGACGGCTGCTGCCCACTCAGAATCACCGAAACTGCGCCCCACATGGCCTGCAAGTGCGTGACCTGCTGCGTGGACTGGGTGTGCAGCGCGTCGGCTCTGGCCGCCCGGAACCAGTCCAAAAAAGGCACTACCCTAACCCGAACCTGTTCGTTTGGATCGAGATTTTGCGGCCCGATGTACTGGGCGTCTAGCCCCAAAAACGAGTGGACGCGGTTGGTGATCGTGCCTGTGCTGACGAAGCTGGACGACACCGGAATCAGCGTGGCGTAACTGTATCCCGTTTCTTCCAACAGTTCGCGGCGGGCGGCTTCGGCGTGGGCTTCGCCAATCTCGCTGTTCCCGCTGGGCAGACCAGACAGCACCAGACCTACCGCATGCCGGTATTCTTCGGCCAGCACGACTTCAAACTCGGGTGTCAGGGCCAGCACGTTCACCCAATCCAAAGCCTCTATGACGTGGTAGGTGGGCACGACGACTCCGGCGGGCGTCAGGCATTGATCGGTACGGATTTTCAGAAAACGGTCTTGGTACATCACGGTAGAGCGCGTGACTTCCCAAGGCTGGGGTGCGGCAGGATCAGCCAGAACTGGTCTATCGGTCATTCCTTCCAGTCTAACCGCTCAGCCACCCTCAAGACCTCACTACCCCAGCACCTTAGACCCTAGACTTTTAGACCACCCCAACCTCTCCACTGCCTCTTCCGCCGCTGCCTCACCCCACACCGCCCCAGCGACGGCCAACGCTGCATAAATCGCCGGGAATCCGCCCGGAGTGGTGGTCAGGTGGGCATCGGTCACAACCTCACCGGGGCGCACCTCGGCAGGGGAAAAGCCCCACAGCACGTCGGTGAGGTCGGCGGGGCCACCCAGAATGCGGCCTTGCAACGTGCCTGCCTCGCCCGCCAACAGAAGACCGCTGCCGCTGGCTCCAGTAGGCAACCCGGCATGGGCCGCCAAAAAGCCGCGCAGCAACGGATCGCGGGCGGCTTTGGCGGCTCCGGGGCCACCGGGAAGAAGCAGGGCGGCGGGTTCGGGCAGGGCGGCGTACATCACGTGCGGCGTGCTGACCAATCCCCCGGCAGTCAGAATACTGACGCGAGAGCGGTGCAGCGTGCGGGTCGCGCCCTCGCCCCCGCACAGGCGGCACACAGCCACCATGATCCCCAATTCCAGTTCGCTGACGCCCGCGTACACGGGGATGGCAACAACTGGCCCTTCTGCATTTGGTTCTAGAGCGGATAAATCGGGTTCGGTCATGTATGAACAGACGAAGGCAGCGGCAACGCCCGCACCTGATATGTGCGCCGGGCCAGTGGCGGGCCAATTTCGCCCTTCTGAATCAGCTCTTGGGCGGCCTCGCGGGTCAGGCGCTCTACACGGGTCAGGTACACCAACAGCGTCTCCCGGCTGTCAAAACGGCGGGGATGCTGGTCTCCTTCGGCCAGCAGATCAAGCCAAACGATCATCGCTGCGCCCTCACGTCACAGCTCCCGCAGGTCTTCCCAGAGTTGCCAGCCCACACCGTCAGGCGTTCCGTCCAGCAAGGGATTCAGGGCTTGGCTGGCGGCCTCGGCGTCGCCGTGCAGGGCTTCGTTGCTGGGACGGTCATCGTACACACGCAGCACCGTAAATTGATAAAAGGTCTGGGCCGCCGTCGGCTCGCCGTTTTCAAAGAAGGCAAAGGGCGGCGACACCATATCCCACAGCACATGGGCGTCGTCCTCGTCGGCTGCGCCCGGAGATTTGGGCAGGTCTAGCTCGCGGGGAAGGTAGTGCTCTAGGTCTACGTCGGCGCTCTGAGGATGCCAGACGTAGCCTTGCAGCAGTCGGATGGCGGCGCGGCCTCCGGCCTGCGAATCGGTGATGCTCACACCCGTAGCATACCCGATAACCTTCCCCTCTGAATTCTTAATCCTGAAGCCCTGTCTCCGATTCCAAGACCCACAGCCGGTCACGCACCCGCAGAGCGCCCACGCGGGCCAAGTTGGACGCCGAATACACCTGTTGCAGCACGCTTTCAGCGGCGGGATGATGGGCCTCCAGCGCCCGCCCCGCCTCGCGCCACACGCCCATCCTGAAAGGATGCAGGGCCGGGTCTTGCAGCGCAGTTCTGAGCCACACCAAAGCGCCCGCGCCCTCCCCGATGGTTGCCCGTACTTCCAGCGCCAGCAGTTGCGCGGCCAAGCCCGGATCGGCGGCGGGGGTAGTGGAGCCAGTTTCTCCTCCCAGCGACACCCGGCGCAAGAAGGCATGAGCGCGGTTGATATCGGCCAACGCTGCGCCTGTCTGGTTGGCCCGCAAGTACGCCTCGGCACGGATGGCATGGGCCTGAGCCGCCGCGTAGGGGTGATCGGTCATCGCTAAGGCACGTTCGGCAAAGTGTAGGGCCGAGGCTGGGGCGGGATCGGCCAGCGCCCGCGTCAGCAACATGTCGAAGGTGAGAACTTGTTCGCGGTCAGGTTGAGACGAATCGGCGGCAGAGCGCAGAAGATTGTCCAGCAAGGTACGGGCCTGCACCAAATCGGGATGATCTCGGCGAGGGCCACAAAACGGGTAGAGGTACGGCAAGCCGATTCCCCGCGTCAGGTAGGCCAACGCGAGGCGGTACTGGGTACGGCGCAGGCGGTATTCGGCCTCGGCTTGGCGGGAACCCGGCACAGTCAAGAGTCCCGACAACAAGTTCATGGCAGCGGCAGCTTGGGCCAACGCTTCATCGGGGCGGCCCAGCGCCAGCAAAATCGGCAACCCTTCCGAAAGCAGGCGGGCGCGGGGCAAGACGGATTCCGGTTGAAGGCCGGGTTTTTTGGCTTCCGTCTGGCTGAAGCGGGCCGCAACAGAGGCAAAAGTTCTGGGAAGGGCAGGGACTCCCGGCGCAGCGATGAGCCCCAGCGCCCGCCCAAGCAGCTCTAGTCCCTCTGCCGGATGCCCCAACCTGCGCTGGGCGGTGGCAGCGCGGGCCAGCACACGGGCAGTTTCTTCGGCGCTCCCGCCTGCACGGGGCAAGCGTTCGGCGGCGTCCTGAAGGGCGTGCAGAGCGGCGGCGGGCTGGCCCAATCTCAGGTACAAATCGCCCTCTTGGTAGCGGGCGCGGGCCGACAAGAGTGGGCTAGAGGGCGGCACGCTTTGTAGGGCGCTCAGGGCTTCGGGCCAGCGTCCGGCGTCTTTGGCGATCAGACCGCGCCACAGCGCCGCACGCGGGCCGCCCTGCACGGTGCGGGGGTCAGTGGCGGCGCGGGTGGCGGCCTCCAAGTCTCCGCTCCAACGGGCCAACGCCGCTTGCACCAACAACGCATCGGCCTGCGCCGCCACCGTCCAAGAGGAGTCGGGCCACGATGAAGAAGGCTCTGACAGCAGCCCGCTCAGGTCAGGATGTGCCAGTTGCCCACGTGCGGCCTCGAAGTTTCCGGCGTCCACACTGCTTTCGGCCAGCTTGACCCGTGCCCACGCCCGCACCGGATCGCGAGGAGATTCCAGTAACGTAAACAACGCGTCGCGGGCGCGGGGATCGCCGTATTCGCCCCGTCCGGCGTGGTGCGTGGCGAGCGCACGGGCGAGGATTTCTAGAGCTTCTGCCGAGGCTCCAGCTTTGTCTTTCTTACCCCGTCCGGTTTTGCCCCGAATGGCGGCCCACAGCGGCGGCAAATGGCGGGCGTCGTCGGGGCGGCGGCTGACCTGTGCGGCGAGAGCGGGCCAGTCTTGCAGCAGGGTCAGTGCGGCCAGTGCAAAACCGGAGAGTTCGGCGGCAGCTTCATCTCTTAGCCTCTCGAATACAGCCACCAAACGGCGGGCGGCGGCCTGAGCTTCGGCGGCGGGAACCAGCGGCAAGGCGGCCCGGAGTCCATCGGCGGGAGTCCAGCCCAAGTCGGGGGAACCGGACAGCAGGGCGCGGGCATGGGTGGGCAGAGCGGCGGGCGGGGAACCTAAGGCAGCACACAAAGCGGCGTCAGGAATCGCGGCGGGCAAAGGCACTCCCGACAAGCCTGCCAAAGCCGCCGCCAGAACACGAATATCCGGATCGGCCAGCAGCCGCGCCGCGCCACTTTCGCCCTGTCCGGCCTCGCCCCGGCCCACGCTTGCCAGCAGGGTCAGGCGGTCTAGATTGCGGCCCGTTTCACGCACGAGGGCGTCGGCGGCGGCGCGGCCAATGCCGAGGCGGGCCATCAGGTAGGCGCGGGCTTCGGCAGGCGTGGGCGGGTGCAGTTCTATGAGTTCGGCCACGCCTGCGGGCAAATGGGCCTCCAAGTCTGCCGCGTCTTCTAGGGCCAGCAACACCGCCAACCCAGCCGGGGCGCGGCGCAGCAGATGTTCGGTGGCCCACACCGCCGAAGAAACAGGTGTGCCATCGGGCAAGCGGGGCGGCTCTCCGGCAAAGTGCAGATCGGCGGTGACGCGGGCCAATAGCACTCCTTCCCGGCCCGCCATAGCAGCGCGGGCAGCCTCGGCCTGAGCCGCCGCCAACGCCGCAAAAGAACGCCCAGCAGCGGGGAATGCGGGCAAGATTTGAAAGGCGTCACTGGCCAAAGAGAGCCGCAGCACCGGCACATGCTCGGCAGCCAAGGCCGACGCCACATGCTCGATCAGCACCGTTTTGCCCGCGCCGCGCCGCCCGGTTACGATCATCCGGGGTGTTCTGCCTGCCCGCACCCCCGCCAAAAACTGCTTGTAGGCCCGCTTTTTGCTGCGGCCCAACAGTTCCAGTTCATCGGGCAGGGGGGCGGGAACACTGGGCAGTGTGACGGTGGGCAGGGGTCGGCCTGCTTCCTGCGCCAAGTCGGTCAGGATGCCTGCCAGCGCCGCTTTGTCGGCGGGTATGCCTATGTCGCGGTAAACGATATTCCGCACCGACGCCGGATTCGCGCCGCGTGCCCGCATCTCGCCTTCCAGCCAGCGCAGGCTGCCGCGTACTGCTCCCGCTGTGCCAGCTTGGGGCGGCAGATGGGCACGCAAGTCGGCCAGAATGCCGCGCCAGTCGAGCGCCACAGCATCAGGCCCCCCCATACCCGCCCGCGAAGGAAGGAGAACGGCAAAGGCAGTCCAAAAACGACGGAATCAAGGTGGCTTGAGCCTACCACCCCAGCTCACACTCGTTGCACCCAGTTCATAAATGCCTGTGCAGACCGTTCCTGACGCACCCATCAGACTTTCAGGGTGCAGATGTGTATACTCGGTGCAGCTTTTCAACTTGCCCAGGTTCCGGCGGTCATCTGATGTCTGCCCGGCTGAACTCACCCCACTCCCCCGGAGGAATTCCTATGCGCCTAGCTGTAAAAAACCGCCCCCTGTTGACCCTCGCCCTCACCCTGACCGCCCTTTCGGGCGTGGCCCACGCGCAGTCTCAGCAAGCCGCCCAAGCCCTGTACGATTCGGGCAAATGGCAGGAAGCGGCCACCGCCGCCGCCGCACTGAACACCAGCGTTGGGCTGGCTCTGGCTGCCGAGGCCACCACTGGAGGCGCTGCCCTGGTGGCCGACAACGCCAAAAAGAGCCTGTTCGAGAAGGCCCAGAATTACGCCAAGCTGGCTATCAAACTCGACCCCAACAACGCCGACGCCTACTTCGAATTGGCGCGGGCACAGGGCCGTCTGGCTCAGTACGTGGGCGTGTTCCAAAGCCTGCCGTTGGCGCAGGACATGAAGAAAAATCTGGATCAGGCCACCAAGATCAATCCCAAAATGGCCGGAGCCTACGTGGCCCTCGGCCTCTGGAACGCCAACCTTGACGTGGGCGGCCTGAAGGGGATGGCCGGACGCGCTGTAGGCGGCCTCAAGTCACAGGTTGCTCCCAATTTTGAAAAGGCCATCGCCCTCGAACCCAATGTGGCGATTCACCGCATCGAGTACGCCAACGCCCTGCTGACTCAGGGAAACAAAGCCGCTGCCGCCGTTCAACTGGAGAAAGCAGTGACCATCAGCGCGGACACCTTCTGGGAAAAGCGTGATCTGGACGCAGCGAAAGCCAAACTGGCAACGCTGAAGTAAGGCACTTCGGAACGTGGATCGTAGATCATGGTTGAGCTTTTCCCACGTTCCACGATCCACGTTCTTTGTCTTATCTCTCCCCTACCCCGACAACCCGCTACCCATTCAGCAACGTCACCGCCCCGGCCAGCACCCGCACCTGAATCTCACTCACCTCGCCCGACAGGTCGCCATCAAGGTGCAGGTGGGTGGGCGCGGCCCAGCGAATGGTCACGGCTTGCCCGGTGGCGTGGTACACGCGGGGCTGACCCAAATGCGTGCCGCGCAGCACCCGCCCCATCAGGCCCAGCAGTTGCGGGCGGGTCACGGGGCCGCTGGCGAGGGCGTTCAGTTGGCCGTCATGTGCGTCCGACTGCGGGCTGATGAGAAAGCCGCCGCCGTAGCGCGTGCCGTTCATCACAGCAGCAAGGCAACTGGGGCCGGAATAGATGGTCTGGCCGTCTACGGTCAGGGTCAGGTCGGTGAGTTGCAAGTCACGCAGGGCGGCCAACGCGCCCCACAAGTAGCGGCCAAATCCGGTCAGGCGGGCGGGGGCGCGGAGCATGGTGGCGGCCACCTGTGCGTCAAAGCCCATGCCGAGGCCATTCAGCAGCAGCCGGGGCACACCCGCGCCCGCGCCTTCGGTCACGGTAGCTTCCAGCGCATCTACTCGGCGCGGCGTGTAACTCAGGCGGTCTAAGGCTTCCCCAAACTGGCCCGGTTTCAGGCCCAACATTCCGGCGTAATCGTTGCCACTGCCCAGCGGCACAATCGCCAGAGGCCGTGCTGCCTGCCCGATCAGCGCGGGCAAGAGTGCGCCTACCGTGCCGTCTCCACCCACCGCCAGCACCGCCACATCTGGGGGCAACGCTTGCACACGGGCCAAAGCGTCGGCCCCCGATCCCGCCGAAATGAGCTGAAAGTTAAGGCGGCGGGCCTGCAACTCGCCTTCCAGCCGGGGCCACTCGCGCGAGGCGAGGCCGCGCCCCGCATGAGGATTGAGCACCACAGCGTAGCGGCGCTGGGCAGGCGGGAAGGGAGGGGGCGGCAAAGGTGCAGAAGTCACGGTTAGCTCAGGATACGGCGGGAAGGGGCCGCATATTCGGCACTCGGATGATTCTGTACAAGTTCGGCTTTATTCCGACCAATCCCATCCAATTGCCTTATTGAGAATAATTCCTATTAACGTTAGACTGCCCCATGCCCGATGCGCCCTCCGCTGATCAGTCCAAGCCCATGCCTTCAGCCCCGCCGCCTGTGACGCACGATCAGGCCTTTATTTTGCAAAAGGTGCAGCCTGCCCTGTTGGGTCTGATGGACGGCAGCGTGAGTACGTTGGCTCCCATTTTTGCTACTGCCGGATTGACGGGCAAGCCGCTGGACGCCTTCTGGGTGGGCTTGGCCGCCAGCGTGGGCGCAGGCATCAGCATGGGCCTCGCCGAAGCTCTCAGCGACGACGGCTTGGTCAGCGGGCGCGGCAAGCCCTTCGCACGCGGCGTCATTACGGGCGCGGCTACCATCTTGGGCGGCATGCTGCACACGCTTCCCTTCCTCATTCCCGACCTGCAAACGGCACTCACTCTGGCCTACGTGGTGGTCATCGTCGAACTGCTGGTCATCGCGCTGATTCGCTGGCGCTACATGCACAGCCCGCTGCGCCAGACCATTTTTCAGGTCATCGTGGGCGGCGCGGTGGTATTCGGCGTGGGCGTGTGGCTGGGCAAATTGGGCGCGGGGGGATAAGGGTATGCAGAACGTGGATTGCGAGTGGGTGGTCTAAGGAAGGGTAAAAGCCAGAGCCTCCATAGCCCCTGCTTTTGCCTTTTTCACGATCCACACTCCACGTTCTATCAACCAGAATCCTACGTCCTACACCCCACTTCCTTACCTGAACGTCGCCCGCTCCGGTTCCGGCAATCTGTAGGCAATCAGCGCACTGGGAATCAGCAGACTGAGGCTGACCAACGCCGCTGTTGTCGGGCTGGTCACGTCGGCCAATGCGCCCACCAAGAAAATCAGGATGCCCGCAAAGCCCCACGAAAAGCCCATCATGATGGAGCTGGCGACGGCCACATGACCGGGCGCGTATTCCTGCGCCGTGACGACGCCCACCGGAATACTGGCATTCACGGCGGCCCCCACCACAAAGGTGAGCGGGTAGAACCACCAATTCGCCGGACTGCTCAGAATCAGGATGGCAAAAAACGGGATGGTGGTCAGAATAGCCGCCCGCAGCACCGGAATCCGCCCGCGCTTGTCGCTGATGCGCCCGCCCACGATGCCGCCGATGGCACTGGCGACGGCGTACACCCCCAGCGTCAGGGCCACTTCCCGCGCCCCGAACCCGCGTGCCAGCAGCATAAAGGGCAACATGGCGTTGTAGCCCATGCTGGCGAGAGACCGCAGCACCGCCATGCCCCACAGCCACACGATTGGTCCCCGGAAGATTCGCAGATATTCGGCGGCCCCCACGCGCTTGCTGCTCTGTTTGCCCGAAGGGGTAACAACGAAAGTAATGGCCGCAATGACCGCGCCGATCAGGGCGAACCACGGCAAATGCGTGAGGCCCACGCCTGCAAAGACTGGCCCCAGCGCCATGCCGCCCGTCCCGCCTGCACTAAAAATGCTGGCCCACAGGCCGCGCTTGTCGGGTGGGCTGTTTTGGGCCACATACGCCGCGCCTGCGGGGTGAAAAAAGCCGCTGCCGAAGCCTGCCACTGCCACCAACAGCACCAGCGCCCCGAACCAAGGCACGAAGCCCATCAGCGTGAGGCCGATTCCAGTCATGAGGGGGCCAAGCGCGGCGGCGTAGCGGCGGTCTAGGCGTTCCCCAACGATGCCCAGCAGGGGCTGCATCACGCTGCTGGTGAGGGAAAAGACGCTGGAGAGCAACGTGACGGCGGCGATGCTGACCCCAAATTTACTTTGCAGGGCCGGAGTGAGGGGCGTCAGCATGGCACCGTAAGCGTCATTGATAAAATGCCCCGCCGTAACCGCCAAAGCGACGGCGGTGGCCTGCCGGGTCATGGTCTGGGCAGTAAGGGTCAGATCGGGGGTCTGCGCCGAAGAAGAGGAAGCGGGAACCTGCATGGTCTGCACCCTACTCTCCTTCTGGCAGCCCCCGTGCGGTCTGTGCCCCACTTCTGTCCAGCAGTGCGGGCCACCCAGCTAACGCCGATGTCAAGCTCAACCTTCTTCACCCACCCCCCATTAAATAAAGGGCTGTGTTTAATTGAAGTGAAGTATTTGGTCGACAAAGACTATTACAGCGTAATCTAAGGCCATGGCAATGAAGTTCCGGGAAGTGATCGCAACCGCTCTGCCCTCAGAAGAGGGGCTGCGGGCACGTCTGGCGGGATTACAAGCCCAAGACTGGACAGAAGTAGCGGGCCGATTTGGGGCGCTGTTGCCCGAATTCGATCTGGTAGTTGCCCTTCCCGGCGCTCAGCAATTGGCCGAATTGGTGGCCTACACACGCGGCGTGGTTGCCCTACACACCGCCAGAGAAGCCACGACGGGCCACTGGAAGCTGCTGGATGCCGAAGGTCTGAGTGGAGAAGTCGTGATCGTGACCGAGCACCTGACAGACGGGTTGGCCGAACTGGAAACGATGTTGTTGTGCGCCACCAAAGGATTGAAGGTACTTGCCGTAGTCGCCGCCGTAGAGCGCACTAACGCCGCTGGCCGGATTCGGCTGGAGCTGCAAGACCTTTCGGTGCTGTCGGCAGTCCAACTGGCCGATACCCCGGTGGGCTTGGTCTTCGAACGCCGCACGCCGCAGAGCATGGCCCACTAAGGGCTGGGGGAATGCTCTGAGTTTTGGGCCGTGAATTTGCCGAGAAGGCTGTTCAAGACAGCATTTTTATGGATTCCTGTGCGGCTGAGCAACATTGAAATGGGGCAAGCATTGACCGTTGATGCTTCCCGGCGAACCCCCCAGTCTGCGGCGCAGCCAGTCCCCCTTATAAGGAATTAAAGTGAATCCTGAACATGTGCTTTGCCCTCTCCACTCGTGGGAGGGGGGCGCTGCGTTAGCAGCGGGGTGAGGGGGCCACAAGCGGCGAACCTGCCTATGTCAAGGATTCATTTTAATCTCGTATTAGAGGGGAGCACCACAGCCTTTGTCCTCCCCTCTAAGGGGGGGCGTTGCGCGAGCAACGGGGGGTTGACCTTCCAGCTCAATGTTCTCAAGATATTGCCAACTTAAGCAAGGATCAATAGGTTACGTAGTGTGACCCTAAACGAAGACTTTGCAGCCGACTTGTTTCACATACATCCGAAATGCTGTCTCTAACCCGACGACTTGCTCTCCGTTTGATACACCGCCAAAGCCGCATTTTCGGCGGGCAGGCGCACCAGCAGCAGCAAAGCCGCATTCAGAACCGTGTAAGCGGTTGCCGTGCGCCACGCCCCCACAGCCAGCGGCGCGGCGGCGATTTCTAGGGCCACCACCGCGTAATTGGGATGCGGCATGAACCGGAATGGCCCGCCTGTCACGCGCTTTCCGCCCGGTACGATCAGAATGCGGGTGTTCCAGTAGCGGCCCAGTGTGCGAATGACCCAGTAGCGGAGCGGCTGAGCCAGCACGAATAGCGCCAGCATCGGCCAAAGCACGCGCCCGCCCGACTTGCGGCCTTCCAACAGCAGGGCCAGCATCCATGTGGGGTGCAGAACAAAAAACAGCGGGTAATGGGTTTGGCCGTACTCCACCGCGCCTTGCTGCCGCGCCCAGCGTTCATTGGCGCGGGCCAGCCGCAGTTCTAGGATTCGCTGAACGATCAGGAAGGCGAAGAGGATGGGGGCGAGTTGGCGATTCTTCAGGTCAATTCACCGCCCAGCAGCGCGTCAGCCGCAGCATCGGCGTCCAGTTCTCCGCGTGCTACACGGGCATACAGGTCGGCACTGGTGGCGCGGGCGCGGCGCAGCAGGCGTTCTTGCACCAAGGAGCGCACCTCGAATTCGGCGCGGCGGGTACGGCGTTCGGTCAGTCCTGCCGCGCCGAGGTGGGCACGGTGGGCCGACACAGCAGTCACCAATTCGGCTATTCCCTGCCCTTCCCCGGCCACCGTTTTGTGAATGGGTGCAAACCAAGTGTGTTCGTCGTGTGCGCCGAGACCCTGCGCGGCCACCAGTTCGCGCACGGTGCGGTCTGCACCCGGCAAGTCGGCCTTGTTCACGGCGATCACATCGGCAATTTCCATGATGCCCGCCTTGAACGCCTGCACGCCGTCGCCGCCCGCCGGGGTGAGAACGAGCAGCGTGTGGTCGCAGGCCGAGGCCACATCGACTTCCGATTGGCCCACGCCCACCGTTTCCAAAATGACCCAGTCGAAGCCCGCGCCCTCTAGCAGCGCCAGCACCTGCATCGTGCGGGCCGACAGGCCGCCCAGCGCTCCCCGACTAGCTAAGGAGCGCACGAACACGCCCTCGTCGGCGTGGTGGCGCAGCATCCGGATGCGGTCACCTAAAATTGCGCCGCCCGAATAGGGGCTGCTGGGGTCGACAGCCACCACCGCCACCCGCTGCCCCAACCCGCGCAGGTGCGAAATCAGGGCGTCGGTGAGGGTGCTTTTGCCGCTGCCGGGGCTGCCCGTAATACCCAAAACGATGCCGGGTTTGTGGGCGGCTTGTTCGCGTGCAGCACGCAGCAGGGGCCGAGCAGCGGGCAAGCCAGCCTCGGCCAGCGTAACGGCGCGGGACAGCGCACGCAGGTCGCCGGAGCGGAAGCGGGATTCTAAAGACGGGGATGGAGCGTGAACCGTAGCTCGTGGGTCAGGGGCAGACATGGTTAGCTTCCGAACAGGCCAGAGAAGTGAGCCACGTTCCACCTTCTGCCAAACACGTTTTGCCCGCTCACGGCGCTTGCCCCAGCACGTCGTCGGCTTCCGTCGCTTCTATCAAATCCTCTAGGTGCGCGTCGTCGTTGAAGCCCAGCAGTGTGCCGCTGTTGTGACCCAGCAGCACGCGGGTAATACTGGTGTTGGTGACGCTGAGGCGTGCCCAAGCGTTGGCAGGCACACCCCCCAGCGCCAGCCCCACCGCTACGCGCACCACGCCGCCGTGTGTAAACACCAGCACGCGCCCGCCCGGATGCCGCGCCCGCAGACGGTCAAACGCCGCGCCGCAGCGGGCAAACAGGTCTTCCATGCTCTCGCCGCCGGGTCTGCGGGTGGCCCAAGGTTCCTGAATCAGCGTGCTGAGGTAATCGGGGAAGCGGGCGCGAATGTCAGCAATCACGAGGCCGGACAACTCGCCCACGTCAATTTCACGTAGGCCGGGGTCGGCCTGCACAGGCGGATTGCCCAGCAAGCGTTCGGCCACCGCGTCTGCCGTTTGCGAGGCCCGCACAAGGTCGCTGGTGTAGACAGCGTCGAAGTGCAGCCCGGTCAGGCGCTCGGCAAGGCTGGCGGCCTGCAAAATTCCGATATGGCTGAGGGGCACATCGGTTTGGCCCTGATACCGGCCATCGGCATTCCAAGTGCTTTCGCCGTGCCGCACGACCCAAAACTCGGTGGCGGTGGCGCGGTCTGGGGGCGTAAATCCAAAGGGCGCGAGGCGTTTGCGGGGTGCGTCGGAACTCAAGAACTCACCCCGGTCAACTTGTCTTCAACCTGTGCTTCTGCAAACTCTACGCCGCTGCCTTCAGTCATTATGCCGATCACCCAAGGCGTTTCACCGCTGGCTTGCAGGGCATTTAGGGCTGCCTGAGCCTCTGCGGCAGGCACGATAAACAGGAAGCCTACGCCCATATTCAGGGCGCGGAAGCCTTCGGCGCGGGCCACGTTGGCGCGTTCCAAAATCAGTTCGAACAACGGCGGAACCGTCCAAGAGGCTGTGTCTATTCGCATGCCCACGCCTGCCGGGAAAATACGTGGAGGATTATCGACCAGACCGCCGCCCGTGATGTGGGCCATGCCGCGCACGTCCACATCGGCGGCGGTGAGTGCGTCAAAGGCAGGGCCATACGCACGGTGCGGAATCGGCAGCACGTCGGCCAACGATTGACCTCCCAAATCGGCGCGGGCTTCTTGCCAGTCCAGCCCGTCCAGCGCCATCCGCGCAAGGCTGAAGCCGTTGGTGTGCAGGCCGCTGCTGGGCAAGGCGATCACGGCATCACTGGGGCAGATGCGAGAGCCGTCTATCAGCTTGGGCCGGTCTACGACGCCCACAATCGTGCCCACGATGTCCAGTTCGCCCTCTACGTACACTCCCGGCATCTCGGCTGTTTCGCCGCCCAGCAAGGCCACGCCCAGCGCCTCACAGGCCTGTGCCGCGCCCGTCACCACATTGGCCACCGCTTCGGGCCGCAGCACGCCCATCGCCACATAATCGAGGAAAAACAGGGGCCGTGCGCCCTGCACCAAGATATCGTTGGCACAGTGGTTCACGATGTCTGCGCCGAGGCCCGCGAACTTGCCTGCCCGCACCGCGACTTTGGTTTTGGTGCCCACACCATCGGTAGAGGCCACCAGCACCGGATCGGTCATCGGCTGACCATCTGCGCCCGTAAACTGCGCCCGGAACAGCCCGCCGAAGCCGCCGATGCCGCCCAGTACAGCGGGTGTGTGCGTGCGTGCCACGGCATTTTTCATCAGGGCCACAGCCCGGTGTCCGGCGTCGATGCTCACGCCTGCCCGTTCGTATGCGGAGCCTGCCTGCTTGCCCGCTTGCGTGTCTTCCGTCATGATCCTCCCGCCCGCGCCGCCGCCCGCTTGCCCTCAGGCTTTGGGCAGATCGGCGCAACCGTGAGGCAGTCTACCTGACAGGGGAATGACCGGGCGGTTTAGCAGTGAGGTGGGGGCGGTTGTGGGCGGAGTTGGAAGGCAACCCCCCCGTTGCTCTGCAACGCCCCCCCTTAGAGGGGAGGATCCAACAGCTGTTGCGTTCCCCTTTAAGGGGGGCTGGCTGCGCAGCAGACTGGGGGGTTTAGACGCGACGCCAACTTCTCTCTCGCTTATCCCTCAACCCTATTCAGACTCAGGTGCGGGTGAAGACGCACCGGCCCGCGCCGCCCGACGCCTGCCCATCCATGTGCGCCAACCTGCCACCGCCGCCACCAACAGCGACAAGACTCCTAAGCCCCACAGCATGCGCGACGTAGACCCAGACAGCCAAATCACCAACAGCGTGACCGGAAATGCGCCCGCAGCGGTAGCCAGCAGGAAGGGGCGAAACGGCATCCGGACTGCACCCGCCACCAGATTCATTACGTCGGCGCTGAGGATGGGCATCAGGCGCACCATCAGCACGCCCTGAACGCCGTATTTCTGGGCAAAGTTTTGGGCACGGGTGCTGGCGCGTTCGCCTGCCAGCGTGCGAATCAGGCGCTCGCCTACGCCGCGTCCTAGCCAGTAGCCCGCCACTGCACCCAACAAAGTACCGATATACACGATGAAAAAGCCTTCGACGGGGCCGTAAGCGCGGGCGGTCACGGCGGTCATGACCAGCGCGGGCAACACGGGCAACACCGCCTGCACCACGAAGGCCGCGATCAGGGCCAGCGGGCCAGCCCAGCCCAGTCCGTCTACCCAAGCGTGCGTCACCGCTGGATCGGGGGAACGCAGGGCTGCGTAGCCCGCTGCAAAGAAGTTGCGGACTTCCGGGATCAGAAACAGGCTGCCCAGTAAGGCCAACACGCCGCCCAACAGCAAAAACCGCAGGTAGGCAGGCGCACGGGCAGAAGTGGCAGACGACATCTGCCCGCAGTGTAGTGAAGCCGCGTGAGGAATGCGCGGGACGAAAGATGGAGACAGCGGGGGTGCAGCAATTTCTATCCAGATAGTCAATAGAATGAGTACAGCTTTTGCAGGAGGCATTCTGTGCACCGATATAGATTGATTGCCATTGGCGTTCTCTTCGTCGCCCTCTTTGCGGCTCCTCTGGCCTTAACCAAATCTGGCCTCAATCAACACGATTTTTGGTGGTCATTCTTGATCGCCTTTGCTTGGGTACCCGGCGCTTCAGTAGCCGACAACTCCACTTTTTTGTTGTCCCAGAGGGAATACAGGCTGGGTCAGCAGGATCAGAAGTGCGTGGAGCGTCTCGTGACCCCAGCGAAGGGCATGGATGAGGTATTGCGCTCCGTAGGCCGCAAGGCTGATGGCTTTGCGGCCATGCTTGAGCGTTTTGATGGGCTTGTGCTGTGACCTCCAGACCCCGACCTGCAAGCAGCTCAGCCAAGCCAGAACGACGAAGCCGAACAGCCGCTCCAGTGCCTGTGGATCAGACATCCCGGTGCGTTCAAGGTCAAAGCCTCTGGATTTCAGGCTGCTAAAGGTGCATTCCACCGGGGCAGCGCCTTCGGTACAGTACAACCGTGTCCCAGACGTTGAAATCGGTCGCGATGAGCACAAGGTCACCCGCGGGTGACCTTGTGGCGACGACCTGCATGATCTCACCGAAGACACAGGCTTTCTCCGCCAGACAACGGTACTGTCCCGGCGCGATATCGTCGAACCATTCGGACGCTCGCAGACCGTCCAGCCGGGTGTTTTTCTTCACGCGTACCGCCCGCTTAATGCGGCTTTGCCGCAGAAAGCGGAACCACTCTGCACCGATAAATTCCCGGTCGGCGACCAGGCCACGCCAGCGGGAGGCGGGAAAGACCCGGAGCAGTTGGCTGACCAGCCACATGCGGGTGTGGGTGTCGCTGTTGCCCGTGTGTTCCAGAGCGTCCCAGACCAGAGGGATGGTGTAGCCCTCTATGACGACGCCCAACACCAGCAGATTCATCGGAGACTCCCCGTGATCCCAGGTGGTGCGATCCAGACTCAGCAGCCACTTTCCGGGCGGGATACGCGTCAGGATCAGTGCCAGAAAAACCCGCATCGTCAGCTGCTCATCCCCGACGCCGCGTTCCACGCGGCGTTTTTTAGCCTCGACACTGCTGTTTCCGGGCATATGGGGCGAGAGTTTGAGGTGATTGACGTTCTGAGCACTGATCATCGCTAGGACGACGTCAATCAGGCGCTGGAGGGTATCAATCCGCAGGAAAGGCACCGTGCGCTTGAAATCGGCCGCGAGTTCGGTACTGTGGGGAAAGGCGGGAGATGAGGTCTGCACACCTCTCAATCTCCCGCCTGTTCACGTCTCCAGCGCAGCCAAAACCTTAATTTCGCGAAAATTGTCGACTGGGACAGCGTAGAACCTAAGTTGTCGGCTACTGAAACCCGGCGCAGTCATCGCCGCAAGGCGCAAAGCAAGGCAGCAGTACAAATAGTTCTGCCGCCTCTCCCCTTCCGGGCTAGGCGGCGTCTTCCACCCCTGCTCCTCTTCCCTTGTTTCCCTTCCCCCCACCCGCCGCTCTACACTGCCACACCATGCGCCCCGAACTGCTAGAACGCGCCCTCTCGCTGCTGCCCGCTTCCGCTTCTCATCCAGAACTCGCGCGCTACTTTGCCATGCTGCGCGATTACCCCATACGCGGCGGCAAAGGCATTCGCAGCGAACTGCTGCTGGCGAGTGCCGCGGCGCACGGCGTACAAGTGGATACGGCGGCTTGGGAACGCGCCCTGTGGCTGGCAACGGCGCTGGAACTGTTTCAGAACTGGGTGCTGATTCACGACGATATAGAGGACGATTCCGAAGAACGCCGGGGCCAGCCCGCGCTGCACCGCCTGCATGGGGTGGCGCTGGCGATCAATGCCGGAGACGCGCTACACGCCTACATGTGGGCCGCCGTTCACCGGGCGGGCGTGCCGGGAGCGATGGAAGAATTCTTGGCGATGATTCACCGCACCGCCGAGGGCCAGCACCTCGATTTGGCGTGGGTGGAGCGCCGTGAATGGACGCTGAAAGAGGCCGACTATCTGCAAATGGTGAGCCTAAAAACTGCCCATTACACGGTCATTGTGCCGCTGAGACTGGGCGCACTGGCGGCAGGCTTGGCCCCCGACGAACGCTTCACGGCGGCTGGGCTGGCCCTCGGCGCGGCCTTTCAGATTCGGGACGATGTGCTGAATTTGCTGGGCGATCCGGCCAAATACGGCAAAGAAATCGGCGGCGATCTTCTGGAGGGCAAACGAACGTTGATCGTGCTGCACTGGCTGCAAACCGCTTCGGCACAGCAAAAAGACCTGTTTTTGGAGCAGATGCACCTTGACCGCCCTGCCAAAGACGCCGCAACCATAGCCGACATTCACCGCCGGCTGCTGGAGGGTGGCAGCGTGGCCTACGCGCAGGCCTACGCCGATGCACAGGCCAAAGCAGGCATCGCGCTGCTGACAGAAGCGTTGCAGGACGCACCGGATCAGACGGCCGCCGCACGCTTGGTGGGCGCGGTGCGGGAATTGGCGAGCCGGGAGGCTTAGAGCAGGAAGTGGTGAGTGGGTAGTGGTCAGTGGGAACAGATGAAGGGCAATCGCTGCGCTCATTCGCTCCCTCCCCCCTCAAGGGTGAGGGAGCGAAAACCCCGACACCGCCACCCCACACCGTCCCCGCCCGAATCCGTGTGAGGCCGTCGTCCACGCAGTGGGCGGGCCAGTTCCAGCTTGGAATGAACTGGCAATTCCGCTTCAGATGAACGAACAAACCGACTTGAGATGCGACAAGATCAATCCTCCTGAGCGGAGCGCTTTACTCCCCCTACCCGGTGGGATAGGGGGCTGGGGGGTGGGGCAAATCGTGGGGCAAGCCCAAAAATCCCAAGTCCATTCCTCAAACCAACGCCAAAGCCCCCGCCGCAAACCGCCCAAACGCCCCATTCAGCGCCCGAATTGCTCCATCCTGCCCCTCGCCATCCCGTAAGTACAGGCCCGCATTGACCTCTATCCCAAACGCCGGAATGCCCGTGCGCCGCTGATGATTCAGGCTGAGCGTGTCGGTATCCCACGGATCGCCGATAGCGACGCGAGTAAATTCTCCGGTGAGCAACGGCGCAAAAGCTTCGGCGCACACGGCTTGCAGGGCGTCCCATTGGGCACGCGGAAAGGTGGGGGCGGCGGCGCTGCCCAGCATCAGCGTGATGCCGGGGCGCGGCACGCCGGGAGTGGGGCTGAGCGCGGGGCCATACGGAGCCATGCTGTGGCCCACGATCATCAGGCGCTTGCCCGCCAGTTCGGCCTGCACCTGCGCGTCGAAGGTGTCCCAGAGGCGGCGTAGTCTGCTCTCGCGGGCGGCAGGCGACAGGGCAAAGTCAGCCGGATACAGGGGCGAGCGGTCAAAATCCATCACCTTGATGACGCCGTTGTCGGCGGTGTCGGCGCGGTCACGGTTCAGGTCTACGGCAAAGCGGCTCCAGGCGGCCTGCACATGCTCTGCGCCGGGTACAAGGTAAATCAGATCGGTGAAGGGATCACCTTCCAAAAACACGCGGCGCAGGAAGGCGGCACGTTTGGCACTGTCGAAGGCGTCGTCGCCCAACATGTCGTGCAGCACGTCGGCGGGGAGCTGGCCGGAAGGGTGGGGCGTGACGATCAGCAGGTCAGACAGGGAACCGGACATTGAGAAAGCATAAGCCCCTCCGACATCCCACAACCCACACCCCATTTCCCCGCCGCCGCCGAACGTAGAATAGAGGGCGTGCATCTGGAGTCCCTGTCTACCCTGAACTACCGCAACCTTGCGCCCGATACGCTGCATTTTCCGGCGGGGGTTACGGGCGTGTACGGGGAAAACGGCGCGGGCAAAACCAATTTGCTGGAAGCGGCGTACTTGGCCCTGACTGGCCTGACCGACGTGAACCGCCTAGAGCAACTGGTGCAGTCGGGCGAAAAAGAAGCCTATGTGCGGGCGGATTTGCAGCAAGGCGGCAGCCTGAGCGTGCAGGAAGTGGGGCTGGGGCGTGGGCGGCGGCAACTGAAGGTCGACGGCGTGCGCGTGAAGACCGGAGACTTGCCGCGTGGCAGCGCCGTGTGGATCCGGCCCGAAGACAGCGAACTGGTGTTCGGCCCCCCCGCCGGACGCCGCGCTTACCTCGACGCCTTGCTGTCGCGCATCAGCGCCCGCTACGCCGAACAACTGGCCCGCTATGAGCGCACGGTGTCTCAGCGCAATGCAGCCCTCAAGGGCGGTGAGGAATGGGCGATGCACGTCTGGGACGACTCGCTACTGAAACTGGGCGGCGAAATCATGCTGTTCAGACGCCGCGCCCTGACCCGGTTGGACGAACTGGCAGGCGAAGCGAACGCCGCGCTGGGCAGCCGCAAACCGCTGAAGCTGACCCTCACCGAATCCACCACGCCCGAACACTACGCCCGCGACCTCAGCGCCCGTCGGGGCGAGGAACTGGCACGCGGAGCTACCGTGACGGGGCCGCACCGCGACGACCTCACGCTGACGTTGGGCGACTTTGCCGCGTCCGAATATGCCAGCCGGGGCGAAGGCCGGACCGTTGCGCTGGCCCTGCGCCGCGCCGAACTGGAACTGTTGTCGGAAAAATTTGGAGAAAAGCCTGTGCTGCTGATCGATGACTTCAGCGCCGAACTTGACCCCACCCGCCGCGCCTTCCTGCTGGACTTGGCCGCCAGCGTGCCGCAGGCCATCGTGACCGGAACCGAGCGAGCGCCGGGAGCCGTGCTGACGTTGCGGGCGCACGCAGGCCGTTTTATGCCTGAAGATCAGGCTGCTGATTTGGAAGACTTTCGGCCCGTAGAAGCAGGCACCGTAGAGGCAGGCGCATGAGCAAAACGCGGCGCTGGGGCGGCACTCTGGGCATAGCCGAACTCATGGGCGCGACGCTGGGCACGGCCCGGATTGCCAAAGGCGTGCAGCGAGCGCGGGCGATTTTGGCTTGGCCGCAGGCGGTAGGGCCAGAAATTGCCAAACTCACGCGGCCCCGCTCTCAGCAGGGGTCTACGCTGTTTGTCGAGGTGCGAGACAGTGCCACCGCCCACCACCTCAGCATGCAGCGCCACCATTTTTTGAAGGCGCTGAATGCCATGCTGGGCGACCATCCGATCAACGAAATCCGCTTTAGCGTGGGCACGATTCGCAGCACCACCAAAGCGGCGGCTCCCACGCCCGCACCGCTGCCCGCCCCTGACCGGGAACGCGCTCAGGCGTTGGTGAAGGGCATAGACGGCGAGTTGCTTCCCGCCGCGCTGCGGGCCGCCGAAGCCATCACACGGGCGCGGAAATGGCGTGAACAACAGGGTTGGCGGCCTTGCCCGGTATGTAATGAAGCTAGCAAAGAGCAGCCCTGCCGCGCCTGCACCCTCTCGCTGGAAGACCCCAACGTGAAACGCGCCGCCAAACTGCTGATGCGCCTGCCAGAGCGCCTGCCCACGCTCTCGGGGCCACTGGGAGACAGCGGCATGAACGCGGCCCGCACGCTGGCGCTGGAAGAACTGAAAAGCCAACTGGATTTGCTGGCGCTGGAATGCGTCCGCAGCGGGCCAAAGCCGGATTCGGTGGGCCAAGGCTACCGCGAGTTTCTGCTTCAGCAGGCCGAAATCTACCTGTCGCTGACCTTCCGCAAACCGCGTGTGCAACTGCTGCCGTCCGAACGCGCCGCCCTGCCTGAGCGAACTAGGAATGTATTGAATTCGGGGCGGTGAGTGGGGAAGGGAACGTCTAAGGGTCTAGTGTCTGAGGACGGGAGGGAGGGCAATCGCTTCGCTTACTCACCCCCTCTACTGCGTAGCTCTGAGAGTCCCAACCTCCCCCCTCAAGGTGGAGGAGCCAAAACCACCACACCGCTACCATAAACCGTTCCCGCCCAACTGCGTGTGAGGCCGTCGTGCGTGCAACGCGCGGGCCAATTCCATCTTCAGGACGACTGGCAATTCAGCTTCAAAAGAACGATCTACCCGACTTAAAATTCAACAAGATCAATCCTCCCGAGCGGAGCGCTTAGCTCCCCTGACCCCTCTGGGGGCGGGGGCTGGGGGGTGGGGGAATCCAACGTGAGACAAGCCCAACTACCTCAATAATCCAAACCTAAATCAGAACAGCCCCGGCTGCCCCACCATATCCGCAGGCTCCGGCTTCACCAACCCTTCCGGCTCCTTCTCCCCGCGCAGCACGGCGGCCACTTCCCGAATATCGCGCCAAGTGAGGCTCTTGGGGCCGCCCGCCGCACGGCTCTCATTTCTCAGCAAATAGGCGGGGTGAAACATGGGCATCAGCAAGGCATCCTGCCCCCACGTATCGCGCCGGAAGGGGTGCCAAGTGCCGCGAATGCGCGTGATGCCCTGCCGCGTGCCCAGCAAATACTGCGTGGGTGTGTTGCCCAAACTCAGGATGATCTGTGGGCGCAAGAGGGCCAACTGAGGCTCCAGCCACAGCTCGGTGCAAATCTGAGTTTCGTCGGGTTCGGGAGCGCGGTTTCCGGGCGGGCGACACTTGACTATGTTGGTGATGTAAGTATCAGCCCGCGTGAGGTTCACGGCGGCCAAAATCTTGTCCATCAGTTGTCCGGCGCGGCCTACAAAGGGGCGGCCCAAGCGGTCTTCGTCGCCCCCCGGCCCTTCCCCGATGATGACCAAGCGGGCCTGCGGATTGCCATCGGCCACCACGACTTGCGTACAACCGGGGCGCAGTTTGCAGGCCGTGCATCCTTTGGCCTGAAGCTCTAGGGCTTGCAGGGCGGCAGTGTCGGCCAGCGCCAAGTCGGGAGGGAACGGGTGCGGGGCCGTCATGCCCCAAACATAACGCGCCGCGCTCCTGCACAGCGGAACGCAGATGACGGTTTGGTTGGCGAACCTTAGCTAATGGAAACTCAGCCGGAAGTCAGTTCGCTGGGAGTGTCGCTGGCGGGCGCGGGCACGACTGGAGCCGCGTCCATCTTGGGGCGGCGGCTGCGGGCCTCACGGCGGGTTTTGGGATCGAGGCCCACCAACAAAAAGAAGTTTTCTAGGGCGTTTTCGCGGCCCTTCAGGTCAGGATATTCGTGTTCTGCCGTGCCCGTAGAAAAGGGAATGGCCTGATACAACTCCAGCGCGTGGGTGATTACGTCGCTGGGAGCGTGCTTTTCGGCGTGCGTACCGAGGTCGACATACAGAGCGCGGCGGCTCTCGGCATGAGCCAAAAAAGCGTCCGGGTGCGGCGTTTCGGGGGCACGCAGCATGTCCTGACGGGCAATGCGGCGGTAGTGTTTCAGGCCTTGCAACATCTGTTCGGTACTCATGGTTTCTTTCATCAAGCCTCCAACATAAAGCAGTGGGTCAGGAAGGAACAAAGCGGGCACGCAGAAGCGCGGCGATTGGCGAGAGTATAAGCGTGGGCCGGGGCCGCCGTGACCAAGTCATCTGAACCGGAGACCCCGATTCTCATCATGAGAATCCTGAGAAATCGACTTTTCGGCATTGGCCTAAAAGCTGCCCAGCATCACATCTTTAACTTGAAATCAGAAATGAGCCGCTTTCTGAGAACATTGAGATGAATGTGCATCAACAGGCACAATCCGGAATTTTGAGAACGCATAGACGGCGTATAGGCGCATAAAATACCGGTTTTCGCCTATGGATTAAGGCCGAATAAATAAAGATAGGGTAAACTCTGGGAGTCGATGAAAGCCTTCTCTGTTCTTTTGATTGCCGCCGCGTTGAGCACTTCCAGCTCCTTGGCCGCCACCTACACCGTTAAATCTGGCGATACTTTGTACTCCATCGCCCGTGCCACCCGCGTGGACGCCCCCACGCTGATGAAGCTGAACCGCCTGCCTAGCACCACCATTCAGGTCGGTCAGCGTCTCAATATCGGCGGCAATGCAGCCCCGGTGGTCAACCGTCCCGCCGCGCCACAAGTCGCCGCCGCCCCCTCTCGCGGCGGCGTCTTCGTTCGCAGCGCCGCGAGCCGTTGGCTGGGCATCCGCTACGCACTGGGCGGCACGGGCGGCGGCGGGATAGATTGCAGCGCGTTCACCATGAACGTGTTCCGGACGATGGGCATCAACATTCCCCGGACTGCCGCCGCCCAATGGCGCTCGGGCAGCGCTGTCAGCCGCCGTGACCTGCGTGCGGGCGACCTCGTGTTCTTCAATACGATGGGCCGCGTGGCAAGCCATGTGGGGCTGTATATGGGCGACGGCATGATGGCCAATGCCAATAGCTATCACGGGCGCACCATCGTAGAGCCGCTGTTTAGCAATGTGTACTGGGCCAGCCGCTATAACGGCGCACGCCGCATCCTGAACTAATCCCTGTATAGAAAGAAGGTTTTCTTCGACCAGCCCCTGCCAACGTGCGGGGGCTTTTGCTTGGTTAGTAGTAAGAAAGAGCGTCTGGTACGGAACTAAGGCGATTTCTTTGCAGAGAGGGGAACGACAGATGTTCGGAATTAACTTCAGTTCCGTTTGCTGCATTTTTCGGGGAAAGGACGGCCAGTGTCCAGCAAGCCCATACCATCCAGCCCGAATCGCACCCGCTTCAGCGCATGGTGCGGGGCAATTCCTGCGAGGCCAGAATTTTCTTCGGCTCGCGGAACTCAATATTCTCCCACTCGCCCTCCTCGATGACCTGCAACGCTGGATTCAGGCGGCGAAAGTAGGCCACGAGGTTTTGCACGAGGTCATCGGGCGTGCTGGCGGCGCTGGTAATTCCCACCGAAGTCACGCCCCCCAAGTCCAGATTCACCACGTCGCTATCGGTTTCTAGGCGGTAGGCGCGGCCACAGGTATCCGAGGCCAGTTCCAGCAGGCGCATTCCGTTGCTGGAGTGCGTGCTGGTCAGCACCAAAAAGGCGTCTACGTTGGGCGCGATGTTCTTGACGGCGTCCTGACGGTTTTTGGTGGCGTAGCACAGGTCTTCGCTGGGCGGAATGACCAGCGCCGGAAAGCGGGCCTTCAAAATATCCACCGTGCGGCGGGTGTCGTCTACGCTGAGGGTGGTTTGGGTCAGCACCACCAAGCGTTCGGGGTCAGGCACTTCTACGGTGTGTGGGTCATGCAGCCCTTCACCCGTTTTGCCCAGCACGCCCACCAGCACGGTATTGTCGGGCGCTTCTCCGCTGGTGCCGATCACTTCTTGGTGCTTGGCACTGTCCCCGATCAGGAGGATGGTATAGCCCTCGCGTGCATACTTTTTGGCCTCGGTATGCACTTTGGTCACTAAGGGGCAAGTGGCGTCTATGGTCGCCAGTCCCAGTTGCCGTGCCCGCTCACGCACCAGCGGACTGATGCCGTGGGCGCTGAACACCACCGTTTCGCTTCCGGCAGGCAGGGCGTCTATATTGTCCAGACTTTCTACGAAATGCACCCCGCCTTGCTGCTCCAGCCGCTCTACCACCGTGTGGTTATGCACGATGGAATGGTACACGGTCACAGGCTTGGCTTCCTCGCGGGCGGCCCGCTCCACTGCGCCAATCGCCATGACCACGCCCGCGCAAAAGCCGCGTGGCTTGGCTAAATACACCCGTTCAACTGTCATCCGTCTTGACCTCTCACGCCGCTCAGTGTAGGTCTAAGCAACGTGGTTAAGGGTGGGATAAACGGGAAACGGGCAGATCGGCGGGAGTGGCCGCGCTGCCAGACACCACATTCCGCATCCACCATTCGGGCGGCACAGGGCGGCTGTGGTTGGCCCACACGTCCTCGAAGCTGGCTTGTTGCCCCTGCACCGCTGCTGGGTCAGAGGTTGCCAGCGCCGCTTCTGCCAGCCCAAGGCCGCCCCACGCGCTGAAATGAAAGTTCATGCTGCCCGCCAAGACCATTCGGCCATCTACCGTGAGGGCTTTGGTATGCATGGCGTAGGTGACGTAGCGGGCTTCGAACAGGTCTTCTTTGCCCAGTTGCCGCGCCATCAGGCGAACGAGCGCCGCGCCGCTGCGGTTGGGGTCGCGGTCTATGCCGTACTCCACCATCAGCACCCGCACCCGCACGCCGCGCCCAATCGCGTCCACCACCGCCCGCAAATACACGGGCAACGTGTCGTAGGGGCAGTCGTCGGGCGTGACAAAACCGTACCAACATGCCAGCAGCGGGCTGAAAGTGGCCTGCATCAAGTCGATTTGGGTGGTGGCGGCCCCCAGCAGACTCAGGTGGGCGCGGTCTGCAAGGTCAACTCCGGGGCGGCGAGCCAGCATGAAGGCCCGCGCCGTGCCCGTTTTCACGGCTTCGCGGGCGGCGGCAGGATGGGTCACCGGGTCAGGGTCGCCCAAGGTGCAGGCCGCGCTGACCTGTTGCGGCGACACACCTTCCGGGCAGCGAATTTGGCGCGAGTGCCGCCACAGATCGTCGAAGACCGCCACGCCATCTTGCGCCACTGGCCCAGTCATTCTCAGACCCAAGTCATGTAGGTCGTGCAGGCCGCCGTTGCTGGCATTTTGGGGAAGGTGGGTGTCGGTAAAGTTGAACCCGGCCACCGTCACATCCTGTCCGTCGATGATGTGCAGTTTGACGTGACTGTGAGGAAAATAGCGGTAGTTCAGGACGCTGAGGCTCCAGCCCGCCGCCCGATCTTGCAGGGGCACGCCCAGCGTTCTAAGGTCACGCACGAGGGCCAACGGCGCGGTGGCCCAGTCTGCCCGCACCAGATCAGGGAAATTGCCCAGCAGCACGCGCACGCTCATGCCCTGCGGATAGGCGGCGGGGTTGGCCCGCACCCGCCCATACAGGTCGCGCACCGCCAGCGCAAACGTCCAACCGGGGCGGCCCTCGCCCGCGTGCCATTCCATGCTGGCCAGCAACACCTCGCTTTTGGCTTCCCGAATCTGCGCCGCGATCTGATCGAAGGCGTCGACTGGCGTGCTGGGGCTGCGCGGCACCCGCTGATACTCTACAAACGAGTTGCCGCAAGACAAATCGGGGCGGCCTCCCGCCGTCGTCACGCGCCAGACGGCCAACTCCAGTGGGTCGGTGGGCGGCGGGCAAGCCACACTGCTCAGATTGGCGGGCAAGGGGGGCAGCGGCGCACTCAAGAACAGGGGCAATTCGGCGGCGCGGGCCTGTGCGAGCAGTGCCGCAGTGGTCAGCAGAAGAGGCATCAATTTCGGCAGCCCAATTCGCTCGCACCAACTGAAACAGCCAAAATCAGAGGCGGGCATGAATGCTTCACCCTACGCCTCCAGATATGAGGCGAAAACTGCGAATCTGACGCCCGATTTATCAAGTCACGAGTCGTCTGGACAACAGGGCAGTCTGTCAGGTATCAGGCTGTGTGAGCAGCCGCGTCATGCGGGCAGAACACGGCAAGGCTCGGACAATGCTGGCCCCCAACAAGCTGACGCACCCACGCTGGCACTCCCGTTATGCTGGGATCAATGCAAAGAATGTCAGATGGGCCAGCCAGCCGCAAACGGGCAATTCGCAGGCGGCGGGGTTGGGCATGGGTGGCCGGAGTGTTGGGCGTGCTGCTGGCGCTTTTTGCAGCTTCGGCCCTGCGCTCCAGCTTGGTTCGCAGCGCCAACCCATTTATCGTGTCTCCAGCGTGGAATCTGGCCCATCAGGGCGGCGAGTTGCTGTGGCCCAGCAATACGCTGCTGGCCTTCCGGGAAGCAGCGGCACTGGGGGTGCAAATGCTGGACACAGACATGCACGCCACCGCCGATGGACAGCTCGTGTTGTCTCACGACGACACCGTAGACCGTCTGACGGATGGCAAGGGCCGCATTCGTGACTTGACGCTGGCGCAGGTGCGGCGGCTGGATGCAGGCGCACGCTTTAGCCGTGACGGGGGCAAAACCTTCCCGTACCGGGGGCAAGGGCTGACCATCCCTACGCTAGAAGAGGGGCTGGCGGCCCACCCGGACTTGCCGTGGACGATAGAAATCAAGCAGGACACGCCCAGCATCGCTGCCCCATTTTGCGCCGTGTTGCGGCAACGCCGAGTGACTTCCCGCGTGATTGTTGCCAGTTTCAGTGACCGAGCCATGCAGGACTTCCGCGCCGCTTGCCCCGAAGTCGCCACGTCCATGACCGAAAAGGAACTGCGGCCCTTGGTCATTCTGAGCAAGATTGGATTGAGCCGTGTGGGTTTAGCGGGCCTTGCCCCCGCGCCGGGCCGGGTGGCACAGGTTCCGGTGCGGGCGGGCGGTATAGAAGTCGTGACGGCCAGCTTTGTGGCCCAGATGCACGCACGCGGCATCGCCGTTCATGTGTGGACAATCAACGACGCCCCCGAAATGAGGCGCTTGCTGCGGCTGGGCATAGACGGCATAGACACCGACAGGCCGGATGTCTTGAAGGCCGTGCTGGCGGAAGAAAAACGCTGACTCTGCCGGTTTAATCCACCACCGTAAAGCCCAACACTTCAGCCTGCTCCACGAAGAAATTGATATTTTCCGTCAGGGTTTGTGCGCCGAGGCTCTTGCGGTGATGCTCGCCTGTGGCCGCGATAATCAGGGTTTCGGCGAGGCAAGCAGGCACCGCACCTTCGCCAAATTGGAGGTCGATATTGCTGGTCATAGAACCGGGGGGCCGCACCACACCGCCGGGAATGACGCGCACGCCGGGAATGGCTTCCACACTCACGTCCACATCGGCGGGCCGCCCTTCGTCAAAAATCCATGCCCCCGGCTTGACATGCTGAGGAAAAATCACCGGGTTGGGGTCGCTGGTGGCCGTAAACATCAGGTCGGCTTCGCGCAGGGTGTCGTAGCTGGTGGTGGTAATGATTTCGGTATCTTTGTTGGCGCGGCGCAGGGTCGTGGCGCTGCGTTCCAACTTCTCTAGGTCGCGGCCCAGCATGATCACTTTGGCGACTTGTGGGGCAATGGTGCGGGCAATCCCGAACGCCACCACGCCGTTTGCGCCGACTACAGCGGCAGTCGCGGCTTTCAGGTCACGCCCCGAACCCTCAAAGTGGGCCAGAATGCCGGGAATGGCGGCCTTGATGGTGCCGCTGGTATACGCGCCGCCGTTGGTGATGGTAATTTCGGGCACGGCGGCCTGCACGTCTATGCCCTTATTGCCCACCACGCTCCAAAAGGCTCCCAATCCGAACACTTCGGCTCCCAACTCGCGGGCCAAGCGTGCGCCCTCGATGGCGCGGCTGGTCGCCAGTTCGGGCGCGTCACGGAAGCGGTCAGGTAGCAGGGGGCTACTCAGCAGATAACAGCGGATTTCCTTGCCTTCTGCCGTGCGAATCCCGTGCAGCTCGCCTACTTTCATGGGCCGCACATGGTCGGCCAGATGGCGCACACTGGCTTCACTCACCAAACCGCGTTCCACCATAGGCTTAAGCCAAGCGAAGCGCCCCACCGACCAGAAATCCTTGAGGGTCATCGGGTGGATCATGAAGGCGGCCACCACCACGTCGGCGCGTTTTCCGGCCATCGGCACTTCCTCGCCCACACGCGGTTCGGTGCCGTCCATCATGCGGCCCAAGTTCTCCTTGAAACGCCATGTGGCCGCCACCAACAGTCCCAGCGCCGCCAGCTTTGCCGGAACGCCCAGCGGCAACAGCGCCACCGACACGGCAAAGGTTGCCAAGCCCGCCAGAGTAGCCGCGCTGACATAGCCCCAAAATCCGGCCACAGCCGCATACACCAGCACAGGCAAGGCCGCGGCCCACAGCGGCACGGCTCCGGTGGCCGACAAGCCCGCCAGCACGCCCAGCAACACCAGATTGCCCCGGCCACGCGGCAGAGTCGAGCCGTACAGCGCACGCGGCGGGTTCAGGTGGCCCAAGTAGGCCGCCAACGCCGCCAGCACCATCACTTCGGGCAGGGCCAAGCTGGAGGCCATCAGCACGGCCACTAAGCCTTTGCCTGCATCTAGCGCGGCGCTGGCGGCGGCCAATCCCGGCCCCACCCGGCGCAACATGTTCTCTATGCCCAAGTTGTGGGCATTGTTGACCCGCGAATCTAGGCCAGAACGCCGCAACAGCCAGTCTCCCAGCGGCAAACTGCCCACCAGAAAAGCGACGACGAGCAGCAGGGCGGAAAGAAACAGCATGAGCGTCAATATACCCTGTCTGTCAATTTGGCTGGATTCTCCGGCGTGCGGGCTGCATGCCAACGTCTCGCCCGCTTTTCCCCCGTCCTCACCGCTCCGTCAGGTCTACGGCCTAAACTGAGAGCGATATGAAACGCCCCTTGATGCTGCTGGGTTTGGCCGCCGTCCTCGCCTCCTGCGCCCCTGCCCTTGTCGGCCCTCCCAGTGGGCGGATCGTGAACACCAGCACCGGGCAAGAAGGCACCATCAGCTTTGTGGGTGGGTCGCTGCAACCGCGCACTGGCACGGGGCGGCTCGACAATAACGTAACCATTCAGATTGGCGAGCAGACCTATGTGGGCCGCAGCGTCATCATCGATACGGCCAGCCCTGCGCCGTCTCCACTAGATTTCGGGATCGGCTTTAATTTCGGCAACCCGTGGGACAACATGGGCAGCCGTGATCCCTACTTTGGCGTAAACGGCACGGCCCGCACGCCCGCCCCGCGCCTCGTGTCGCGCACCGGCAACCTGATTGCCCGCACCGATGGCAACGCGCCGCGCACCCTGACCTGTACCCTCACCGTAGATGTACAGGAACACGGCTACGGCGAATGCACCGACAGCAGCGGCGTGCGGTACGCTCTCCAGTTCTGAGGTCTTCCGCACAGCCCACCACCATCGTATGCCTCTGCGGAAGCACCCGCTTTTTGGCCCAGTTCGACGCGGCAAGCTTGGCCGAAACGTTGGCGGGCAAGATAGTTCTGAGTATTGGTAGCCACCGCACGCCCGATGCCGAGGCGTTGGCGCACTTGTCGGCAGAGGAGCAAGCGGAACTGCTGGCCCGCCTCGCCACCCTGCACCGCCATAAAATTGATCTGGCCGATGAAATCTTGGTCATCAACGTGGGCGGGTACATAGGCCAAAGCACCCGCGCTGAGATCGAGTATGCCCAGCAGCAGGGCAAACGGGTACGGTACTTGGAGGCCCTGCCGCCGGATGAGGCAACATTTGCAGCAGCGACTTCTGCCAGAGTAGGGCGTGGTTTACCGTGAAATCCTGCCCGACGCCCGCCTGCGCCCCTTGGTGCGGGCCTACTGGCAGGTGGCCGAGTTTCATACGGTAGAGGAAGAAGAGCACCGCATGATGCCCGAAGGCCTGCTGCGGCTGATCTTTTACGCGGGTTCCAGTTGGCAAAGATCGTCGCTGCTGGGGACATTGGAGCGCCTCCCGGAAGCCACGTTGTCTGGCCTGACCCTCGCCCCTCAGCGGATGGTGTCGCGGGGGCTGGCGCTGGGCGTAGAACTGTATCCGTGGGGAGCGCGGCAACTGTTTGGCTGGAAGCTCGCCTCAGAGCAGCTTGATCTGAGTCTAGACTGGCCCATCCTGACCCGGACGGTGTGCGCCCTGCTGGAACTTGGGGCGTGGGATGAAGCCCGCCACATAGTGGAAGACTGGCTGCTGAAGCTGTGGACCGAGCGGGGCCGGGAGCCGAGTTGGAGCGTGAAGGCAGCGGGCCAACTGTACCAAAGCCTCGGTCAAAGCCGTTTGGGCCGCTTGGCCGAAGAATACGAGGTCAGTCAGCGGCAACTGGAACGGCTGTTTCTTCAGGATGTCGGAGTAAACGCCAAAACGCTGGCCCGCCTGATCCGCTTCGAGGAAGTCCATAACCGCTTGTGGCGCACGCCTAAAGCTTCGTTGGCGCAACTGTCTTACGAGTTGGGTTTTGCCGATCAGGCTCACCTCAGCCGCGACTTCCGCGCCATGACCCAAATGACGCCCGGTGCGTTTGCCCACATGGTGCAAAGTACACTCACTCTGCCGTCCAGAGCGCAGGATGAGTCTTCAAGGTGGTTGTCAAGCGGGTTCTCGAACGGGTCGCCAAGCCAGACCCAAGACATCCTGCTTGCTCTGCCCACGCTGCCGCCTGACATGGATGTTATCAATGGTTCGGACAGTGTCTAAACTTGCTCTACGAGTTGCCCAAGAACACGGTGTTTTTAGCTCCTCCACCCTTGCGGGGGAGGCTGGGAGGGGGGAACGGGAAAGGCGTCCCAGACAACATTTTTACATGCTCTGTGTTTTGGAACCAAAACTGTCCGAACCATTGGTCATACAGACTTGAATTGAGTCCTTGAGCTGGGGCAGATACGCCGCTTGCACGCCCCATCACCCCGCCGCTACAGGTGGAGAGGGCAACAGCAGATGTACCGGACTCGGTTGCATCCCGTGCTCACCGAACAGAAGATGGATCGCAAAACGTGGTTCGGCCTTCTCCACGATTTACGATCCACCCTCTACTCTCGCGCTTTCTCCCCTACCCACTTACCACTGACCACTCACGGTTTTTAAACGTTATACGTGCTGCTCGCCGTTTCCCCACCGCGCCCCGTCCAGTTGGTGTGGTGAAACTCTCCGCGTGGGCCATCGGTGCGCTCGTAGGTGTGCGCCCCAAAGTAATCCCGCTGAGCCTGAAGGATATTGGCGGGCAACTTGGCGGTGCGGTAGCCGTCGTAGTAGGCCAAAGCACTAGCAAAAGCGGGGGTAGGAATGCCACTTAGGGCAGCAGCCGCAATCGTCTGACGCCACGCGGTCTGTACGCCCTGAATGGCTTCCTGAAAGTAAGGGGCCAGCAGCAGGTTCGGCAAGTCGCGCTGGGCGTCGTAGGCTTCCTTAATGCGGTCTAGGAACTGAGCACGGATGATGCAGCCGCCGCGCCACATCAGGGCAATCGCGCCGAAATCCAGTGTCCAGCCTGCGTCCTGTGCCGACAACCGCAGAAGCTGAAAGCCCTGTGCATAGGCCGCAATTTTGGAGGCGTACAGAGCTTGACGCACGCCTTCGATAAACGCGGCTTGATCGGCGGGCGGCGTAATTTCGGGGCCTTTCAGGAAGTGGCTGGCCGCCATGCGCTCTTCTTTCAGGGCGCTCATGGCGCGGGCATACACAGCTTCGGTAATGGTGGCGGCGGGGCTACCTGCGTCCAGCGCGGCCACGCTCGTCCATTTGCCCGTGCCTTTTTGTCCGGCGGCGTCCAGAATCACGTCCACCAGCGGCTCACCCGTTTTGGGGTCAATTTTGGTCAGAATGTCGGCGGTAATTTCGATCAGGTAGGAGTTCAGTTCGCCCCGGTTCCATTCGGCAAACACCTCGGCAATCTGAGGGGCGCTGAGGCCTGCCACGTCACGCAGCAGATGGTAACTCTCGGCAATCATCTGCATGTCGGCGTACTCGATGCCGTTGTGAACCATCTTCACGAAGTGGCCCGCGCCTTCCTCGCCCACCCAGTCGCAGCAGGGCGTACCGTCTTCTACCCGCGCCGCGATGCCCTGAAAAATAGGCTTGACCGCTTCCCACGCCAGAGGATTGCCGCCCGGCATGATGCTGGGGCCGGTCAATGCGCCTTCCTCGCCGCCGCTCACACCTGTACCGATGAACAGCAGCCCCTCGGTAGACAGTTCTTTGGTACGCCGTGTGGAGTCGGCGGGGTGGCTGTTGCCGCCGTCGATGATGATGTCGCCGGGTTCGAGGAACGGCTTGACGTGATTGATGAATTCATCGACTGCCGCGCCTGCTTTCACCATCAGCATGACCTTGCGGGGCCGCTTGAGCAGCGCCACGAAGCCTTCCAGCGAATCTGCGCCCACGATGGTCAACCCTTTGGCCCGCCCGCCCGTAAAGGCCGTGACCTTGCTGACCGTGCGGTTGAAGGCCGCCACCGTAAAGCCCTTGCTCGCCATGTTCAGGATCAGGTTCTCGCCCATCACCGCGAGGCCGATCACACCGATATCGGCGATTGGGGGAACAGCGGAGGCGGCGGGGGCATCGGCAGAGGGTTGCGTCATGCCCTAGTGTACGCGGGACGCAAAGGCGGGGGCGGGGGGTTGCTCTAGGTGAGGTGGTGGGTTACGGGGTGTAAGCAGCAAAAAAAAGCGGGCCTGAACCGAAGTCCAGACCCTGTTTGATTCACTTAGAGCTTAATTGCCTTGTCTCTACGGGTTGCTCACGACTCTGAACTTAGCCTTCCAGCGAGGCCAGCGCACCGGGGCGCTCGCCACCGCCGCCGCCTTCACCTTTGCGGGGCATCCGCAGGTTGGGCATGGGCAAGACGGCTAGGAATGCCAGCAGCGCCACGAAAATGCTGATCAGGTAAATGCGGCTGATTGTGCTGGCAAACGCGACTTTGGTGGCGCGGGTGGTGAGGTCGAAGGTGGTTTTGGCGGTTGCTAGGGCGGCAGTGGTGGCGCTGGTCTGGAAGGTCTTGAGCGTCGTCAGCACTTCTTGCTGGCCCTGAGGACTCTGAATGGCCTGCGCGGGAATGCGGCTGAGGCCCTCACGCATCGGCGCGGGCAGATCAGGGTTATTGATGGCGGCGCTGAAGGTGGCTGGGTTGCCCGACTTGACGATAGTAGCAATCGCCGAGAACTGCTTGTCTATGCCGGTCTTGATCTGGCTCGACACCTGCTCGAAGGTCGGACTGGCGTTATTGGCCGAATTTCTCGAAGTATTGGCGATGTTCTGGCGGGTGGTTTCGAGCTGCGCCACGATGGCGGCGGGTTGCCCGACTTCTGCTGCTTTGAGGTTGGTGGCGATGCTGGGCGCGAGGCTGCCCGTCAGGATGGCCCCGAACACGGCGGTGCCGATGGTGCTGCCCATCTGTTGAAAGAACTGGCCCGAACTGGTCGCCACGCCGATTTCCCAAGGCTTGACGGCGTTCTGGATGGCGAGGTTGAACAGCGGCAACGCGGGGCCGATGCCCAAGCCCAACACGATCATGTAGAGGATGACGCGGGCGTAGGGCGTGTCGGCGTTGAGGGTCGAGAGCAGGAAGAAGCCGCCCATCATCAGGCACAGGCCGACCATGATCAGCACCTTGTAGTAGCCCAGACGCGAGGCGAGCTGGCCGCTCATGATCGCGCCGAAGATCAGGCCCATCGTGAGGGGAATGGTGGCGGTTCCGGCTTTGGTGGCCGAGACGCCCTGCACATTCACGAGGTACAGACTCAGGAACAGAATGGCACCGAGGAAGGCCGCGCCGATGAAGAAGCGGGCCAGCACGCCCCAAGCGAAGGTGGGGTTTTTGAACAGGCTCAGCGGCAGAATCGGACTTTCATGGCGCGACTCGACGAACAGGAAGGCGATCAGCGCGACAATCGAGGTGGCAAACAACCCCAGCACCCGAGGACTTGTCCAGCCGTAGTTGCCGTCGGAGCCGAAGGTCAGGCCCAGCAGCAGCGGCACACTGAAGACGATGACCAGAATGGCCCCGATGTAGTCGATCTTGGGCTTCAGGCCGCTGGCAAGGCGCGGCATTTTGGTGGCGATAAAGTACATGGCGATGAGGCCGATGGGCAGATTGACGTAGAACACCCAGCGCCACGAGACGCTGTCGGTCAGGAAGCCGCCCAGCAATGGCCCGATGACACTGGCGATGCCGAAGACCGCGCCGAACAGACCCTGATAGCGGCCCCGGTCAGCGGGCGCGAAAATGTCGGCGATGATCGAGAAGGCCACCGAGGTGAGCGCCGCGCCGCCGAAGCCTTGAAGGCCACGGAAGACGATCAGCTGCATCATGCCGCCGCCGAACATGTTGCCGAAGAAGGGTTCGCCTGCCATCCCGCACAGGGCCGAGCCGATCAGGAAGACCACGATGCCGAACATCAGAATGCGTTTGCGGCCGTAAATGTCGGAGAGCTTGCCGTAGATCGGCACCATCGCAGTGCTGGCGAGCAAGTAGATGGTCGTGACCCAAGCGTACAAATTCAGGCCGTCAAGGTCTTTGGCGATGCGCGGCATGGCGGTAGCCACGATGGTCTGGTCAAGCGCGGCCAAGAACAGGCCCAGCAGTGTACCGATCAGAATGAGGCGCTTGGTCGGAAAATCGAGCGTCTCGGCGTAATCGATGCGGCCTTCGGGTGCGCCGGGTTGTGCGGGTGCGGTCATGGGGTCTCCGGGGATGGCTGTGATACTGGGGCGAGTGGCGATGCAGATGACTGGGGGGAGTGGACAGAGCACAGGGCCGGATCATTCAGATCAAGCTGATCGAGCAGGGTGCGAATGGCCCGGTCTGCGGTATGGATGGATTCGGCAGACAACGTGGCAAACACGGAAATGTAGGCGTCCACGAATCCGGCGTCCATACGGGTCAGTACGTCGCGGCCATCGGGGGTCAGGGCCACCAACTTTTCTCGGCGGTTTTCGGGGTTCTCCTGCCGCCCGGCCAACCCGCGCTGCACGAGGCGTTCGACGAGGTGGCTGGCTGCTGGCACACTCAGGCGGGCACGTTCCGAAAGCTGCGTGACCGTGAGGGGACTGAGCGCCCGGAGTTGATGCAGCGCGGCCATTTGCGTAAAGCTCAGGTCACGTTCCTGTAGTTCGTCCTGCATTCCGGTCATGACCCGGCTGCTGATGTGGCGGTGCAGCCGCTTCATGGCCTGACCGAGTTGCACGGCGGCGGCGCGGTTTTCTTCCGAAACCTCCTGTGCTACCGAATCTTGGGCTGCCGAATCTTGGGCGGCTGGGTTGGGGGCGTTGGCGAGCGGTTCGGTATCCGTCATAGTTTCAAGCTTGCAACTGTCTCATCCATAAGAAGGTATCTTGAACCCGATGGTCTTGTTTCGTCAAGTGTCCGCCAGATGGCTTAGTGTGGCGGTAGGTGGATTGTGGGGTGTGGATCGTAGGAAAGGCGTGCTGGACGAGTTCTTTACGCTCTTAGCAAGCTAGAGAAATCTAGACCACTACCTGTAACTTGCTTCGTCCTCCCCCACTGCCGGACTCCATCACACCAGCCAAACGCAACGGCGGCAGCTTCCCATCACAGGAAACCGCCGCCCACACTGTTTAGATTCAGCTTTATTCCGACAGCCTCAGCCGATCAATCCCAGCGCGTATTCACCCATCAGGCGCGGAATGTTGACGCCTGTAGTGGACACCGAATTCTTAAATTCCATCGTGTGGTTGATCTCGATGACCAACAGGCCGCGCTGCGGGTCTTCTACCAGATCAATCGCCACGATTTCGCCGTGTACGGCGGCAGCCGCCTGAAGCGCCAGCGTTTCTATTTCGGGTGTAACTGGGCAATTGCTGGCCTTTGCGCCGCGTGCCGTGTTGGTAATCCAATGTTCGCTGGTGCGGTAGATCGCGCCGATGCATACGCCGCCCACCACGAAGGCCCGAATATCGCGCTCCGGCTTGCGGATCAGTTCCTGAATATAGAAGACCTGATGTTGCGGCCCGCCCAGCACTTCCTTATGCTCGATGATGGCTTCGGCGGCGTCGCGGTCATTGACCCGGCTGACCATGCGGCCCCAAGAACCGACAGTGGGTTTGATGACCACCGGATAGCCCATCTGCTCGATCAGGGCCAACGCCGCTTCTCCATCGAAGGCGACGGCGGTACGGGGAGTGGGTAGGCCTGCCGCCGCCAACCGCGCATTGGTAGCCAGTTTGTCGCCGCACAGTTCTATGACGTGGCTGGGGTTCACCACGCGCACGCCCAAGCCTTCCAGCGCCCGCGTCACGGCATGCCCACGCGACTGAGACACGCAGCGTTCCAGCGCCACTTTCCACGGCACGGCGGCGCGGCCTGCGTCATCGAACGTGACCGTCAGTTGCGGTGCGTACACCTTGTCATACGCTACGCCAATGGCGTCCAGTGCCTCAAACAACATTTTTTCGTCGGGGCGAATGCGGTCATAAATAATGGCAAGGTCAGCCATAAGGAACCTCCAGCTTGAGAACAATCACGATCAAAACAACCGAACAGAACAATCGGCTCTTCAGCACAAAAAAGGGCGGCCACGCTGCATTCGGTTCAGGACACCCACAGCGGGCATTCCCTCCAACCTGCGCGTGACCGTTCCAGAGAACAAAGGCGGTTCAAGCGTCGGCGTCGGCTTAATCACAGCCGACGCCGACGCCCTGATTCACTCGCCCCAGTCCTCGGCTTCCTGCGGGGCCTGTGCCAGCCGGGGCGGGTCGACGGAAACCACTTCGTATTCCACACCCGTTTCGTCGTCTATCACGAGTTCACCCAATTCTGGGTTGGTCAGTTCTATCGTTGCACCCGTTTCGGGGTTTTCAAATTGAATGGTAGTCATGGCTATCTCCTTACGGATGCTAGGTTAGCGCAGCTTAAGCTTTGCAAACGATGTTGCCTAGACCAATTAGAGGGATGGGGCGTCTTCCGGCTCCTCGTCCTCGAAGGCCAGTTCTATGCGGGCGCGGCAATGTGGGCAGTCCACGATGCTCACCACTTCGCCGTCTACGCCCTCTACCACAGGCGCGGCGGCCAACATGTCCTCGGTCACGTCAAATTCTTCGCCGCAATTGGGGCAAGTGGTCAGCACACCCAACAGCTCCAGTTCAAAGTCCTCGCCTTCCCCGTTACGCGTCACTTCCATTTCCGCATTGCACGAATCGCAGACGATCACGTCCCCCACTTCCAGTTCAGCGCGGTCTTGATCGGTGAGTTCCAAAATTTCTTCGCAGACGGGGCATTCCACTTCCAATGTTGCCATGATGCCTAGTTTACGGGGTGATCCCGCTCTGCTTGCTCCCCCGGACTCTGTTCCCCCGGAAAGCGCCCATGCTTTTTGAAGAAGGCCAAGATGCTGCCCTCTGCCAACGCTTCGCGCAAAAATTCGGGGGCAGGCGGCAATTGAAATACATCTGCGCCGCGTGTCAGGCGGCCAGTCGCCATGTCTAGCGTTACTTCATCACCGTCGTTCAGGCTGCCCGTCAGGTCGGCCTCAAAGGCAGGAATGCCCAAGTTCAGCAGGTTGCGGTAATGAATCCGGGCAAAACTGGGGGCGATGATGCCGCCCACCTGCAACTTTTTCAGGGCGGCGGGGGCATATTCGCGGCTACTGCCGAGGCCCCAGTTTTTGCCTCCGATCAGCAGGTCGCCCGGTTGTACTTCGGCGGCAAACTCTGGCCGAATGTAATGAAAGGCAAATGTTTGAAAGACATCCTCGCCTGCCATAAAGGGCGCGAACTTTCCGGGCAAGATGTCATCGGTGTTCACACTGTCGCCAAATTTCCAGATTCTAGGCATGATAGTTCCTTTGAAAGCTGCCCGCACCGTTCAGGCGAGCAGGCCGATATAGATTTCGTCCAGAGACAAGTTGTGATTCAGACAAGGCAAATGAACAATGTCATTGCCGGAGAGTTCAGTGAGAAGCCAATCCCCACCATCTGAGCTTCTGGAGTAGGCATAAACCCGGCGTTCGGCCTGTTCCACCATCAGGTAAGTTTGCAAGCTAGGCAGCGCCGTATAAATGTTGAATTTGCCTAATCGGTCATTGGCCGCCGTGCTGGGTGATAGGACTTCTATTAGTATGCAAGGCTCCGTCTCAAACTGTTCATTAGGATTATCGGGGCCACAAGCAAGCAAAATGTCTGGATAGAAAAACACGGTGCTTTCCTTGAGTCTCAGCTTCATATCTGACTGATAGAGGCGGCAGCCCATTCGCAACGATGCCGCGTGCAGAGCGGCGGTCAGATTTGCACTGATGCGAGCATGGGCTTTGCTGGCTCCCGCCTGAGCGTGCAGCGGATACACGAACCCGTCCACGTACTCGCGTTTGACCGGGCTAGTTTCCTCGGTCTGCAAGTACTCCGCCACGCTCATTCGGCTGAAGGCTGGATCGCTCATGGGTTCAGTATCCGCTTCAAGCGCCCACCACTGCCACTACGTCTTCCGGCAACGCAATCCTCCCCATCACCGCCGTCGCCGCTGCCACTGCCGGACTAGCCAAATACACCCGCGCATCTTTGTCGCCCATGCGCCCGATGAAGTTGCGGTTGCTGGTAGATACGCAGACTTCGCCGGGAGCCAGCACGCCCTGATGACGGCCCATGCACGGGCCACAGCCGGGGGTGCCCAGCGCCGCGCCCGCCCGTTGCAGGGTCAGCAAGGTGCCGTCTTCCATCGCCTGTTCCATCACCTGACTGCTGGCCGGAATAATCAGCAGGCGCGTGCCGGGGGCAACCTTGCGGCCCTTCAGGACAGCGGCGGCTTCGCGCAGGTCTTCTATTCGGCCATTGGTGCAGGTGCCGATAAAGACCTGATCGACGTGCATGCCGCGCAGTTCGGCGCTGAGGGCGGCCACGTCATGCACGTTGTCCACCTCGTTGGGCGCACTCATGCGGGGGCGCAGGGCGTCCAAGTGCAGCACCACTTCGCGCACGTAGTTGGCTCCCGGTTGCGGATACACCCACTCGGGGATGTCGTAGCCGTAGTCGGTCAGGATTTCGCCCCCCGGTACCACCAATCCAGCTTTTGCACCCGCTTCTACGCACAGGTTCGCCAGCGTCATGCGTTCGCCGCGTGAGAAGCGGTCTCCGGCGTGCATTTCCACACTCTGATAGGTGGCTCCATCTGCGCCCAGCACACGAATCATCTCCAGTGCGGCGTCTTTTGCACTCACACCAGGCTTTAATTCTCCCGTAAATGTCACCTTCACGCTTTCGGGCACGCGCAGCCACGTCTTGCCACTCGCGGCGGCCAGTGCAATGTCGGTTGCGCCCATGCCGGTGCCAAAAGCCGCCACCGCGCCGTAAGTCGTGGAGTGGCTGTCAGACCCCAGCACGATCCAGCCGGGGCGAGCTAGGCCTTCTTCCATCAGAACTTGATGGCAAATGCCGCGCCCCACGTCAAAGAGCCGCACCCCCGTCGCGGCGGCGTACTCACGGGCTTCCTTCTGGGCCTGCGCCACGCTGACGGTAGAGGCCGGGGCCACATGGTCAATCACGATAGACACGCGCTCCGGGTACTTCGGCAGAGCGTCTAGGTCACGCTGCATCCGCTCGATAAAACTCTGGGCGATAGAATCCACCACCATCACCTGATCGACTTCGACAACCGCCAAATCTCCGGCGTACACGGGCTTGCCGCCGCGTACCGACAGGATGCGCTCGGCCATCGTTTGGGGCTGGGGGGCTGGAACGGTCATGGTTGAATCTCTGCAAGGACACGGGACGACAAAGGCATGGCTGCAGTTTCGCGCAAATGGCGGCGGGCGGCGTGAGCTTGACTGGAATTGGGCAGGTCAGGTTGGCGTTTGAAAAGTCTCATCTGCTGTCAACCGCGCCCGCGTCAGCTTGCCAACGGCGTTTCTGGGCAAGGCCGGAAGCAACGTGATTTGCTTGGGCCGCAGCGTGCGCGGCAGCAACTGGGCCAAGTCGCGCTCTAGGTCAGCAAGTCGCACAGCGTCCGAACTCGGCACGATGAAGACATGAAGACACTGGCCGTGTTCCGCGTCCGGTACGCCGATCACCGCACATTCCAGCACATCTGGCAGCCGCGCCATTCGGGCTTCGATCTGCTCTGGGGAGACGTTTTCGCCGCCGCAGATCAGCAGATCGTCGCTGCGGCCTGAGAGGAAAAGCAGGCCCGCCGCGCCGATTGTTCCCAAGTCGCCTGTACCAAACCAATCCCGCGCAGGCGTGAGGCCAGAGCGCACCCGCAATTGCCCCCCAACGACTTGCACCGTCACCCCCGGCAGCACCCGCCCCACCGTGCCCGGAGCCGCTAGCAAATGCTGAGGCGTCGCCAAGGAAATCAGGCCTGCCTCGCTGGAGCCGTAAAGGTTGTACAGAACGGGGCCGAATACCCGTCGAGTGCGTTCGGCCAACACTTCCGGCAAGGGTGCAGAGCCACAGATAATGGCTTTTAGTGCGGGCAGCTTGGAAATGTCAGGCAGGTTCAGCAGGCGGTGTAAAACCGTTGGAACCAAGACCAGAACTTCTATTTCTTCCTGTTCCAGACAGCGCCAATAGGCTTTGGGCGTGCCCCGTGCCGATATGTAAAGCGGTGCACCCATCAACAAGCTGACACACAGGGTTGCCAGACCATGCCCGTGAAACAGCGGCAACGTGAGCAGCGTGGGCGCACCCGCACGCAACGGCAATAGCTGAAGCAGCGCGGTGACGGTGGGCAGCAAGGCCAAGCCGCCTGCCTGACGCTGCACGGCTTTGGGCGGCCCAGTGCTGCCGGAGGTGAGGATAGAGATGCTGCCAGTTGTAAAGATATGCCGCTGAACTGCCCCCTCACCCCGCTGTTTCACAGCGCCCCTCTCCCACAAGGGTAGAGGACAAAATTGCGACTTCTGTGTCATGAGGTTGTCGATGAGAGCCGAAACGGGCAAGATCGGCACACTTTCCAAGGTCAAGCCCTCGGCAAAAGCATCGTCGCATATCAGCAAATCCAGTCGCTGAGACGCGCAGACGGCGGCCACTTCTTCGGGGCTGAAGGTGGTATTGAGCAACACCACGTCCCGTCCGAGGCGGCCACAGGCCAGCAGGGTTGCCACAAAAGTCAGGTGGTTGCGGCACAATAGGCCCACCCGCTGAGACTGACCCGGAAACTGATCCCGACTGAGAGGCTGCGCGGCTAGAGCATCGGCCCGCGCCACCAGCGCCCGGTAAGTGGTGGGGCCGTCATCGTTTACCAGCGCCACTGCATCCGGTTGCCTCTGCGCCGCCCAGACTGCCAGCGTATACAACGAGGGGCCGTATTGCGCGAGTGCCGCACCGAGTTGGGCCAACGCTTGAGCAGGCCGGACACCCAACAGTCCCGTCTGCGAGAGAGCTGACACTGCCGCCCGCATGTCGGCCAATATCATCGTTTCTGCCGCCCCGATAGCCTGACTTCCAGTGTTTCCAGCCCGTTCAGCAGGCGTCCGAGTGGCCCCGGCAGCAGCAGGGCGGCCAGTTCCAGCGACTTCATCCACCACGGCGCGACTCTCTGAATATTGGGATGCACCAGCGCGTAAGCCACAGCTTCGGCGGCTTCGCGCGGCGTGAGGGCGGGGGCGAAGCGGTAGGCAGGTGTGGGGGCGATCATGCGGGTACGCACCAGCGGCAGATACACGCTGCACACGCGCACGCCCCGGCCCCGCAGCTCGGCCCCAGACTTCTAAACCACAGATCAAAGCCTGCCTTGCTGCCCTGATACGCCGCCCAGCGCGGCAAAGGCGGTGGCCCAGCCGACACGCTGGACACATTGACGATCTGCCCGCCGCCCTGCGCCAACATGCGCGGCAGCAACGCCAGCAACAGTGCCGCCGGGCCAGAAAAGTTGACGGCCAGCAAGCGCTCTAAATCTTGTTTCTCGCTCGACTGCAGCACAGGCCGCCGAATAGACTTGCCCGCATTGCTGATGATGATGTGTATTTGAGGATGCGCCGCCTGAATCTGCGCGGCAACTGGGGCAAATTCGGCAGGCTTGGAGAGATCGAGTGTGTAGGCGCTCGCCTGTCCACCGTTGGCCCGAATGGTATCGGCCAGTTCAGCCAACTGGTCGCCGCTGCGGGCCAGCAACAAGACTTCGGCCCCCGCTTCGGCCAACAGCAAAGCCGCCGCTCTGCCAATGCCGAACGACGCGCCTGTGATGAGAATGGTTTTGCCCGCCACTGCTTGCCGAAGATGCTCGCGGCTACGGCAACTGGGGGGCGAGAGGAGGAGGCGAGCTAGGTACACGGCCCATCTTTAGCACGGGGAGTTGGGTTGAGGTGGAAGGTGAACCCCCCGTTGCTGCGCAACGCCCCCCCTTAGAGGTGGGGACTAAAAGCAGTTGCGCTCCCCTTAAGGGGGGCTGGCTGCGAAGCAGACTGGGGGGTTTGCCGTAAACTTAAACCCTAAACCGCCAGGCCCTGCGCGTGGGCGCTGACTTCTCCGGGGGCGTATTGGCCGGGTGGCAGGTCAATGGCGGCGGCGTTGGTTTCAAATTCGTCGCTCCAGCCCACTTCTTCCAGCGCCTTTTTCCATGCGCCGATGCTCTCGTTGCGGTAGATGGAATAGGCCGCCATGCCGACTTCGGGGCCGCCGCGTGCCACGACGCTTTCCACCCACGCCCATTTGGCCGACACGTTGCGGAGTTCGGCGGTGGTTCGCAGTTCCTTCTGAATGCGTTTCATGCGCTTTTCGATGACCTGCACGCCTGCAAAAGCGTCGGCAAAGTGCGGCGTATGGCGCTTGGGAACAAACGGACTGATGCCCAGCGCAATCCGGTTGATCTTGGCGAGGTCTTTGGTAAACGAGATCAATTCCGAAATATCGTCGTCGTTTTCGGGGCCGAGGCCGATCATCATGTAGACCTTGATGCCCTTGAAGCCCAAATCGCGGCTGATCTGCGCGGTTTTGGTCAGGTCTTCGGTGGTAATACCCTTCTTCAGCCAGCGGCGCAGGCGTTCGGACGGAGCGTCAGAAGCGACGGTGAAGGTACGCAGGCCGCCCGCCTTCAAGATTTCGGCCAGTTCTGCATCTACGGTGTCGGCGCGGATGGACGACACGCCCAACTTGATACCCCGGTCAGTGAGGGTGCGGCCCACATATTTGGTGTGCGGAAAGTCGCTGAGGGCCGCGCCCACCAAGCCCACCTTCTGCACCCAATCGGGAATCACGTCTAAGAGTTCCTGCGCCTGATTGTTGCGGTTGGGGCCGTACATGGTGCGGGCGAGGCAAAAAGTGCAGGGGCGGGGGCAGCCGCGCTGGGCTTCCACGAGGAACATATTGCTCAGTTCGCTGTGCGGCGTCACGATCTGGCTGTAGGCGGGCAGCAGTTCCTTGGGCGCGGTGGCCCATTTGGGTTCATGGGTGTGGCGGGCAGGCAGGAATACACCCGGCATCCCGTCAATCAGGTCATAAAAATCTTCGCGGGAGGTGGCTTCACGCAGGGCTTCCGACACCACCGGCACGATCTGCTCTCCGTCGCCAATGATGATCACGTCGGCAAAAGGCGTGAGCGGGTAGGGGTTGGAACTGGTCAGCGGGCCGCCCACCATCACCACGGGATCGGAATCGTCGCGCTTTTCGCGCAGGGGGTGCATTCCGGCGATGTCCAACAGCCGAATAATGTTGGTCAGATCAAGCTCGAAGCTGACGCTGATGGCAAACAGTTCGCAGTTGCCCGCCGCCCGGCCCGTTTCGACGGTGGGCAGCGGTTGGCCGCCCTTCTCGAAAGCCTCTACATCGTCGGGGAGGAAGGCACGCTCGCAGGCCACTCCCTCTTCTTGGTTGAACATGCGGTAGATGACCTGATAGCCCAGCGACGCCATGCCCACGCTGTAGCGGTTGGGAAAAGCCAGCGTGACCCGGATCGGAGCGTGTTTGAACATGGTGCCCGTTTCGGCGTCCAGCAAAGGCTTGATGCCGGTGCGCCAGTAATCGGAACCGTAGGTAATAGGGTTGGCGGTATTGCTGCTGACTGAACTCAAAAGTCCTCCGGGAGTACGCGCCGGAAAACCTGTCGCCGCTAGGTTGGGCCTAGAGAGCAGTCGGGCGGCAGCGCGTCACAATCAAGTATTCTACCCGGTTTTGTTGCCCCAACTGAAGCGGGGGTTACGGCTTAAGAACGTGAATTGGATTAGGGGCGGCAGGGTGGGGCGCTTTATTCCTGCGACGACTCGGTAGGCTGAGCCTCTGCTGGCGAAACTTTGCCAGATGGGGCGGGCCTAAATTTGAAGCCAGCGGTCTTGACGGGTCTATCTTTCAGAGGGCTGGTCTTGACAGCTTTGGCTTTGGCCGACACCTGCGCCTGTACCGGGGCCACCCGCGAGGCAGGCCGCCAAGCACTCGCCACGAAGAACACGATGCCCGCCAGCACGCCCGTGAAGGCCAGATACCACAGCAAGCGCCCCAGCACACCCGCCGCGCCCACCACGAATACGCCGAGGCCCACCAGCACCTGTCCGGCCAGCCACACCAGCGCCAGCGCTGTGACCGCCAGCAAGATAATGCCGAGGAGGGCAAAGAGAAGGCGGGTCATGGGGGGAGTATAGGGTTTTGGTCGGAAGGGGCGAAGGGCGGTCTGAGGGAGGGGCAATCGCTGGCGCTCACTCACCCCCTCCCAGCCTCCCCCCTCAAGGGTGAGGAGCTAAACCAAGCTCTCTGCCCTTATCTGTTTCCCTCGCCCCTTGCGGGAGAGGGGCGCTGTGAAACAGCGGGGTGAGGGGGCCACCGGGCAATCGTTCCCGCCCCACCACCTTAGACCCTCGACCTTTAGACCCTTAGACCACCCCCACGCCAACCCAAAAAAGAGAGCCGAAGCACCCGGCCCCGGCCCTCCCTTCACTCTGCTTGTGTTACAGCTTAAGCGCCTGCACCACGCATATTTTCAATGATCTTGTCGGCAAACTGGCTGGTCTTGACTTCGGTTGCGCCTTCCATGTTGCGGGCGAAATCGTAGGTCACGACGCGCTGCTGAATGGTCTGGTCGAGGCCCTTCAGAATCAGGTCGGCGGCTTCCGTCCAGCCCATATAGCGCAGCATCATTTCGCCCGACAGGATGACGCTGCTGGGGTTGATGACGTCTTTGCCCGCGTACTTGGGGGCCGTGCCGTGCGTGGCCTCGAAAATGGCGTGGCCCGACACGTAGTTGATGTTGGCTCCGGGCGCGATGCCGATGCCGCCCACTTGCGCGGCGAGGGCGTCGGACACGTAGTCGCCGTTGAGGTTCAGGGTAGCGATCACGTCGTACTCGGTGGGCCGCAGCAGGATTTGCTGGAGGAAGTTGTCAGCGATCACGTCTTTGATGACGATGCCGCCGGGAAGCTGGAGCCAAGGGCCGCCGTCAATTTCTACGCCGCCGAATTCACGCTTGGCGAGGTCATAGGCCCAGTCGCGAAAGCCGCCTTCCGTGAACTTCATGATGTTGCCCTTATGCACGATGGCAACACTCTTGCGCCCGTTGTCGAGGGCAAACTGGATGGCAGCCCGCACCAGACGCTCGGTGCCTTCCTGAGACACGGGCTTGATGCCGAAGCTGGACGTATTGGGGAAGCGGATTTTGGTCACGCCCATTTCGTTCATCAAGAAGTCGCGCATCTTGTCGGCTTCGGGCGTTCCGGCCTTGTACTCGATTCCGGCGTAAATGTCTTCGGTGTTCTCGCGGAAGATGACCATATCCACGTCTTGCGGGCGCTTGACTGGGCTGGGCACGCCTGCGAAGTACTGCACAGGACGCACGCAAGCGTACAAGTCGAGTTCCTGACGGAGCGCCACGTTGATAGAGCGGATGCCCGTGCCGACGGGCGTGGTCAGCGGCCCCTTGATGCCGAACAGGTATTCGTCGAACGCCTTGATCGTTTCAGCGGGCAGCCACTCGCCAGCGCCGTAGACCTGCGTGGACTTCTCGCCCGCGTAGACTTCCATCCATTCGATCTTCTTTTCGCCGCTGTAAGCGACTTCTACGGCAGCGTCCAGCACGCGCACGCTGGCCTTCCAGATGTCTGCGCCCGTGCCGTCGCCTTCCACGAACGGAATGACCGGATGATTGGGCACGCTAAGTTTGCCGCCCTGCATGGTGATTTTTTCGCCCTGCGCGGGCACCTTGATATGAGTTTCCATTTCAGGTGCAATGTAGCGTGCCGGGGATGAGTGCCGCTGAAATGGGCCTGTTACCGTATAGGTTTAGACGCAGTTCAAAATTCTGGGGGGGGTTGTGAAGGGCAGGGGCGCGTTCTGCGTGGCCCCCTCACCCCGCTCCGGTGCAGCGCCCCTCTCCGACAGGGGGCGAGGGCGAGAAGAAAGAGCTGGAAGCGTGGGCTGTTAGCTCCTCACCCTTGAGGGGGGAGGCTGGGAGGGGGTGAATGAGCAAAGCGATTGCCTTCCTACCCTTCTTAGACCCTCAGACCCTAGACCCTTAGACCTTCTCCCCCACCCCCCACCGAACATAACGGCCCACTGGGAATCTCCTCACCTGACCCCACAAGCTTGAGCGCAAGCTGAATACACCCGAATGCACCAACTGGGAATCCAAACCACAGGAGGTTCACGCAATGAGTGAAGACAAAAGTACGCTAGGGAATATGGTGGACGCCGCCAAGGCCAAGATCAACGAGGGTGCAGACCGCGCCCGCGCCGCAGGACACGATCTAGCGAGCCACGTGGGTGGCAGCACCACCGAGAATGCTATGGACAAGGCGCAGGCCGCAGAAGACCGCGTGAAGGCCGAAGTTCATAACCGCGAAGCGAATGCCGAGTTCAATGAGGGCAAAAGCGAAGCGAAAGACGGCGACGGGCGCTAAGTCCCAGCCGTTGGCACAAACCATTCCCTAGCCACCCCTGACCGCAGGCGTTCGGAGCCGGAAAAGCTCCTGAGCGCCTGCTTTTTTGCTGGCCCGTACATCCGCAGGCCACACTTTTTCATCCCGAAGCACGCCCACCCCCGTACACTGCCGAGCATGACCATCCCTACCCGGCGTGAATCGCGCCGTGAGCAGCACAAGAAGGGCAGTTCCGGGGCCAAAGTCACCCTAAGGAACACCCTGATCGCCTACGCTTTCATGCTGCCGTTCCTGATCTTGCTGGTCGTGTACCACACCTGGCCGGTGTTTTTCGGTACCTACCTCGCGTTCACCAAATACAACGTCATTAGCCCGCCGCAGTGGGTGGGCCTAGACAATTTCCGGGAACTGGCGCAAGACGAGCAATTCTGGTCGGGCCTCCGCAACAGCCTGAAATACATCTTGGTGGTTCCGGTCATTCAGGTGCTCAGCATTGCCGTTGCCATGCTGGTCAACCGCCCCATGAAGGGCATCGGGTTTTTTCGCACCGCCTATTACGTGCCAGTGGTCACCAGTTTTGCGGTGGTGGGCCTGATCTGGACTTGGATGTACCAGCAAGAAGGCCCGGTGAACTTTGTGCTGCAAGCGCTGGGGCTGATGAAAGAGCCGCACAGCCTGCTGAACAATCCGTTTACGGCGCTGTACGCGGTGATGTTCGTGACGCTCTGGAAGGGCATCGGCTATTACATGGTGCTGTATTTGGCGGGCCTGCAAGCCATTGCGCCGGAACTGGAAGAAGCGGCAGTCATCGACGGCGCAACGCGGCTGCAAGTGTTCTGGAACGTTACGCTGCCGGGGCTGCGGCCTACCATTTTGGTGTGCAGCCTGCTGTCTACCATCAGCGCCATCAAGGTGTTCGAGGAAATCTACGTGATGACCAGCGGCGGGCCTGCGGGCAGCACGTATACGGCGCTGTTTTACACCTATTCGCGGGCCTTCGTGGACTTCAAGTTCGGGCAAGCCGCCGCCGGTGGCCTGATTATCGCTGTCATCAGCATTCTGTTTGGCCTCGTCAATTTCCGCATTACACGGGGAGGCAAAGCCGATGCTTGAGCCGCAACCTCTTCAGCGTCGGGCCGCCACCGCGCAGGAAACGGCACACGTCGCCTCGGGCCTCCGCGCCCGCCGCAAGCGTAAGAACCTGCTGATCAACTCGTTCGCCTACCTCGTGCTGGGCCTCATCGCGCTGATCATGCTGTATCCCTTCTACTGGACACTGATCACCAGCTTTGAACCCACCGGCAACATCTATCAGGCCAAGCTGTGGCCTTCCGGCTGGAGCATCAAAAACTATGTGGAAGTGTTCCGGGGCACCACCGTTCCGTTTTGGCGCATGGTGCTGAACAGCGTCGTTATCTGCACGCTGGGCGTCACGTTCACGGTGGGTTTTGCCGCACTTGCCGCCTACCCGCTGGCTAAAATGCGTTTTCCGGGCCGCGACCTCATTTTTTACGCCATCCTGACCCTGATGGTGCTGCCCAACGAAGCGGGCCTGATCGTCAACTATTCCACCACCGTGAACTTGGGCTTGCTGCGCCAAGACAACCCCGTGCTGAACGTGCTGGCGCAGTACGCCGCTGTGGTGTTGCCGGGCATGGCCTCCATCGTGGGCCTGTTCCTCATCCGGCAAGCCTACTTGGGCATCCCGATGGAATTGATCGAAGCCGCCCGCATAGACGGCGCAAAAGAGTTGACCATCTGGCGGCGCGTGATGCTGCCGCTGGCCCTGCCCACCATCGTCGCCTTCTCTATTCTGGAATTCGTGGCTTACTGGAATTCCTTCCTCTGGGCAAGGATCGTGCTGCGCGACAAGGAATTGTTGCCGCTGTCGGCGGGATTGCTGGAACTCAGCGGCACGTTCAGCACCAACAGCCGCGCTGTCATGGCAGGCGCGGTACTGACCATCATTCCCATCCTGATCGTGTTCGCCTTCGGGCAAAAATACTTTATGAAGGGGATTGAAGGCGCGGTGAAGGGGTGAGGAGCAGCGGGGTGACTGCACTCTTAGCCCTCAGCCTGTGTGCCTGTGCTCCAAATCGTTCTGCCGGAGCAAATGAACTCTTGAGCATGGATGTTCAGGCCGTCAAGTTTCCCAAACAGTTTTCGGCGGACCTGCCTCTACCAAAAGACATGCAAATCAGAATTGGCGGCTGCAAAGGTTTTTCTAAGCTGGAAATGGTGCGGGGAAAGGAAACAGTAGACCTGAACGTTTGGGGCTGGAAAGCAGGCAAAGACCAAGCCTGCCCCACCATTCCTGACAGATGGACTCCACTGAGCATTTCTGTACCCGCAGAATTTATGTTCAATGGAACGCTTAAAATCGTGGTGAATTCTCAGCCTTACGGGACGGTGACGGTTCAGTGACTCGCTCTGAACACACTCTCCCCTACCGCACCCTAGACCGCGACTGGGATGTACTCGTCGCAGGCGGCGGCACGGCGGGCGCGATGGCCGGAATTGCCGCCGCACGCAGCGGGGCGCGGGTGCTGGTCATCGAAGCGTTTGGCAGTTTGGGCGGCACGGGCACCAACGCTTGGGTCACGCCGCTGATGCGGAACGTATCGAGTGGGCGCAACCTGAACCGGGGGCTGACCGATGAGCTGAAAGCCCGCTTGATCGCACGCGGTGACGGCGGCATAGACAAGGGTGGCAACGACAACTGGTTCAACCCAGAAGGCATGAAAGTGGTGTTGGAACAGATGTTGCTGGAAGCGGGCGGCGAGGCGCTGTATCACACGCATGTGGTGGCCCCGGTGATGGACGGCCAGAACATTCAGTCTCTGGTGATTCACAACAAGGGCGGCCTGCAAGCCCTGCCCGCCCGCGTGATCATCGATTCCACTGGAGACGCCGACGTGGCGGTGGCCGCTGGTGCAGGGTTTCACGGCGGCGACGCGGACGGCATTCATCAGGCTATGAGTCTGCGGTTTACGCTGGCCGGAATAGACACGGCGCGGCTGTGCGCCTTCTTGCGGGCGCAGGGGCAGGGGCAAGAATCGCCCGACTTCATGCACTTTTGGATGGTGTGGGGGAAAGGCAGCACGCTGGAAGGGCTGTTTCGGCAGGGGGTAGACGCGGGGCTGCTGCTAGAGCGCGACGGCGACTATTTTCAGGGCTTCAGCGTGCCGGGGCGTCCGGGCGAAATCAGTTTCAATTGCCCGCGCATCCGGGCCGAATACAACGACGGCGCGAATCCGTGGCACCTCACGGGCGCACAGATCGACGGGCGGGAAGCCGTAGACCGCCTGACCGCCTTCTGCCGTGCCTTCCTTCCCGGCTGCGAATCGGCGTTCGTGGGCACCTACGCGCCAATGGTGGGCGTGCGAGAAACTCGCCGCATCGTGGGCGATTACACCCTCACGCTGGAAGACATTCTGGATTGCCGCACTTTCCCTGATTCCATCTGCCGCAACCACTACCCGGTGGATATTCACAGCCCACGCGGCGCAAAACTGATCCATGAGCGCGAAGGCAGCGCCCCGTATTTCGCGCCCGACGCCTTTCACGAGATTCCTTACCGGGCCATCGTGCCGCAAGGCGTGCGGAATGTGCTGGTGCCGGGACGGGCGGCCAGCAGCAGTTTCGAGGCACAGTCGGCCATCCGGGTGCAGCAAAATTGCCACACGATGGGCGAGGCGGCGGGCATCGCGGCGGCTTGGGCGGCGAGGGAGTTTGGGGGCGATGTACGGGCGGTAGACGTGGCGGCGCTTCAGGCCGAAATGCGGGCGCGAGGGGGGTTGGTGTGAAAAAAAATTGCGATGAGTCGCAGACGCATCCGAACGAAGTGAGTGGCAAAAAGTATGGACTTGCAGAGATGGACGAGCAGCCAGTGCTGTTCTGGGTGATCGGGAATCGGAACAAGTCCATATGAGCAGAGCAACAGACCTGAAAACTCAACGGGCCTACCAGATTTTGCCGCAGGACGACGCCCGATTTACGCCGCACATCGGGGCACTCGTGGAGATGCTGCACTACGCCCGCCTCACCACCCTGCAAGAGGTGGCTAACCTAACAGTCGAGCAATTGGATGCCATCCCCGCAGGCTTCGGCAACTCTGTGGGCATGTTGCTGGCGCATATCGCCGCTGTACACCGCATTTATCACGGGCTGTCTTTTGAGGGCCGCGACGTGTTTGAGGATGAGTCTTTTGCGCTCTACCGCTTGGGGCTGGATTTGGGAGAGGCTGCCCGTGAACACATCCGGGGCCGCGAGCTAAGCCACTATTTGGCCGAACTGGAAGCGGCTTCGGCTCTGACTTTGGAAGGCTTGGCGGCGCGGGACGATGCGTGGCTGGCGTCCGATCTAGTAATGGGCGGCACTGTTCAGATGAACCACCACTGGGCTTGGTTTCATGTGATGGAAGACGAAGTGAATCACCGGGGTCAGATTCGGCTGATTCTGAACATCGTTGCGCCTAAGGCGAAGGCCGCGAATGTGGAACAAACTTGACGGGTACACTGCTGCTCATTCGCCATGCCAAAGCCGCTGGGCAAGCGCCGGACGCACCGCTGACGCCGGAAGGCAGAGATCAGGCCGCGCAACTGGCGGAAACGTTGGCTGGACTGGGCATCACCCGCATTGTCAGCAGCCCTTGGGTGCGAGGGGTAGACACAGCGCAACCACTGGCAGAGCGGCTGGGCCTGCCCGTGCAGACCGATGAGCGCTTGACCGAACGGGTGTTGAGTGGCACAGAAAGCACCGATTGGCCGGAACGCCTGCGCGAAAGCTTCAGCGATGACCGACTCACCCTGCCCGGTGGCGAATCGGGCCACACTGCCCGCACCCGCATTTTGGCCGCGCTGGAGGATGCCCGCGATCCGGTTGGAATGACCGCCGTCGTGTCGCACGGCAATTTGCTGGCGCTCGCGTTAGGGCTGGATTATGACGGCTGGGCGGGCCTGCGGAATCCGGATGTGTGGGTGTGGACTGCCAAAGCCTCCGCACGCTGGGAACCCGCATGACCCGCAATTTCTCCCCCACTGACCCGCACGCCGCGCCCCTCTACGGCCACACGCCCTACCAGATAGAGCGCCGCGTGCTGGCGGGCGTGCCGTGTCTGATCGAACGCCCGGTAGAGGGGCAAGCGATCCGGGCCATCTGCCTCGTCTATCACGGCGCGTGGGCGGCCAAAGAAGGCAAATTGGGCGTGTATTCGGCCCTGACAGCGCGGGGCGTGGCGGTGGTTATTCCAGATGCGGCCCTGCACGGGGAGCGGCAAGAGGACACCCCACCCGAACTTAATGCCCGCGAATACGTCTGGGAGAGTGTGCGCCGCACGGTGGCCGAAGCTCCAGCACTGATAGATGCGCTGCAAGCGTTGCTCGGCCCGCGTCCTCTATGGCTTGTGGGCAGCAGCATGGGCGGCTACGTAGCGCAAACGCTGATGCAGACCGAGCGGCGTATTGTGCGCGTGGCGGCCCTGATTACATCGGGTGTGTGGGCTGAGCCAGACGTGAGGCAACCTGAATTGCAGGCGTTTCTGGACGCCCACCGCCCCCTGACGCACGCCCCCAAAGCTCCACTAATTCCCCTGCTGCTGGCAAGTGGCGAGGCCGACCTGACGTTTCCCCTTGCCGTCCACCACGCGGCCACCGCCGCCGCCTACCGCGCAGCCTATGCACAGGCCGGAGCCACAGAGCTGCTGTACGAGGCGACTTTTGCGGGTGTGAGCCACTACACCAGCGTCAAGATGCGCAATCAAGTCTTGCAGTTCTTTCTGGCAGACCCAAACTTTTTGACACACTTTCCGGCAGAATCGGACGCGTGACCCGCCTGCTGCTGATCCCGCCCGATACCCGCCCGCCCACGCTGGCGCACCCGCTGCAACTGGCCCGTATGACCGGGGCTGCCGTGCAGGTGCCACCCGCCGAAGCTTTGCCGAACTTCTTCACCCCCGGCAACACGGCCACGCTGCGGACTTGGCTGCTAGACCACGCGGCGCAGGCCGACGCCCTGATCGTGTGCCTAGAAACCTTGTGTTTGGGTGGCATGATCCCGGCGCGGCGCGTGTCGGACGGGTTGGACGTGGCGCTGGAACGGCTGAACGTGCTGCGGGAAGCACGGGCGCTGAATCCGGACTTGCACATCTACGCACACGGCGTGGTTGTACGGGTAGCGCATGACAACGACCCACACGAAGAAAAGGAGTATTACGGCGAGTGGGGGCCGGGACTGCGGGCTTACTCGGTGGCGGCAGATCGGCACGCGCGGCATGGTGAGGGCGAACGGGACGCCCTGAATGCTGCTCGTGCTGGCCTGCCACCGCACATTCTGGCCGACTGGTTAGGCACGCGGGAGCGCAACCGCACGCTGCATCTGCACGCGCTCGCCCTCTTGGCAGCGGGCGTGCTGACCCATCTGAGCGTGACGTTGGACGATACCAGCGAGTACGGATTGGCTGCCCTAGACCGCCGGATGCTGGAAGCCCGCGCCGATGAACTGGGCGTGTGGGCGCGGTTCGACTGCTATCCCGGAGCCGACGAGGTGCCGTGCGCGCTCCTCTCACGGGCGCTGCGGCGCGGCCTGCCCCCGGCGCGGGCGTGGGTGCGCTACAGCGGCACACTCGGCGCGGGCGCGGGCCTCATTTACGAAGACCGTCCGGCGGGAGAACTGGTGCGGGCGCACTTGCGGGGCGCGGGCTGCGTGCTGGCCGACAGTGTGCAGGACGCCGATTTTGTGTTGGCCGTGAATACGCCGGGGCTGCGGCAAGCCAACCTTCAACCCGACTGGGCCACCGTAGACACGCCGCACCGCCACTTGCCTGCTTTTGTAGACACCATTCAAGCCGACTTGGAGGCGGGGCGGGCCGTGTCGCTGGCCGACATCGCCTATCCCAACGGAGCCGAGCGGCGGCTGTGGACGCTGATGCAGCCGCTCTCGCTGGCACAACTGGCGGGCTTTAGCGCGTGGAATACGGCGGGGAATACGCTGGGCAGCGCGGTGGCGTTCGGGGCGCTGGCGGCGCAAGTCAGCAATAAAGCGGCCCACGCCGAAGCCGTGTTTTCCCGCGTGGTGGATGACGTGCTGTATCAGGCGTATGCCCGCGCCGAGGTTCGCGCCCACTTGGGCAGTCCCAGCCCCTACGACTTGGGCGAGGCCAGAGCCGACGCCGAAGCCAAGCTGCAAGAACTGATCACGCCGCAAATTCAGGCCGTGTGGGACAGGCATTGGGGCAAGTCGGGTCTGAAGTTGGAGCTTGGGCAGGCGCACCTGAGTTGGCCGAGGCTGTTTACGGGCGTGTTTCCGCTATCGGTGCGTGTTGCGCCAAACTCTACCCAATGGGGGACACTAGGAGGCACATCAACTGACACACTGCCCAAATGATCCCCCGGCGCATCTGGCTCACAGCTTTTACCCTGCTGCTCCTGCTTCAAGCGGGCGCGTGGGCAATCTCTACCTACGGGTCAGTCACCGATTTGCGCGTGATCAACCAAAGTGGCGCGGCGGTGACGGGTTTACGCGTTTGCTTCTATATGGGAAAGTGTGTTCAGCGAGACGACTTACGGAACAACAAGGCTTGGCGGGTGTCTCTCAAGATTGAGGGTGACGGTGGGGCCATTCTGGAGTTTGACCAGCAAACTTCGGCGCAACGTTCAAGCACCTACATCACCCGAGGTCTAGGTGTGCATTGGCTGATTCTCCCCGGTGGCCGAGTGGAGCAAAAGCAGTGACAATGGCAGGGATGACCGACGCTGTGATCACTTCTCCTCCACTTTTAGCCCTCGACATTGGCGGAACGTCCATGCGGGCGGCCCTGATTCACAACGGCCAGATCACCGAGCGCCGGGAAGCGCCCACGCCCAAACCCAGCACACCCGACACCGTGATTGCCGCTGCCCTCGCGTTGGCCGCGCCACTTTCCGCCCGCGCCGCCGCGCTTGGCGTGGCCTGTGCCGGTGCCGTCGCGGGCGGCAGAGTGACCGCCACCGCCGTCCACACTTTTCCCGGTTGGACAGATGTGGCCCTTGCCGAACGCTTGGGCGCGGGCTTGGGTCTGCCCTGTGCCGCCCTGAACGACGCCCGCGCCGCCGCGTGGGGCGAATGGGCGGCGGGCGCGGGCCGGGGCACACAGGAATTCATGTTCATTACAGTCAGCACAGGCGTGGGCGCGGGGCTGGTGCTGGGCGGGCGGCTGCATCTGGCGGGCAATGGCCTAGACGCTGAACTCGGCTTCGTGAGCGTGCCCGCAGCGTGGCAACCGGGAACAGAGATTCCGCAACTGGGCCAGTTGGGGCCGCTAGAATTTGAAAGCAGCGGTACGGCTCTGGGTGGGCAAGCCCTCCGCTTGGGCTTTGCCGATGCCCGCGCCCTATGCGACGCTGCCGAAGCGGGCAACGCCGAAGCCGAAGCCGTCTACTCCCGTTCGGCAGCCTTGATGGCATGGAAAATTGCGGATAGTGCGGCGTTATTGGGCATCACGCGGGTGGCACTGGGCGGCAGCGTGGGCCTGCGCCCCGGCTACTTGGCGCGGGTGCGGGCCAGCCTCGCCCTCTTTCCAGCCCGTTACCAGCCTGAAATGGTTCACGCCGAACTAGGGGCCGATGCGGGCTTGATCGGGGCGGCTTTGTGGGCTGGCCGAGGTTAAGGAGGACAGCGTCCAAGGATCTAGGGGCTAATCAGTGGTTGGGACAGTTTCCAACTTCTGCCCATCATTACCCAATAACATGGTGTTTTAGCTCCTCCCCCCTAGCGGGGGACTGGGACAGCTCGCCCGCGAGAGGCTGGGAGGGGACAAGCAAGGCGTCCTAGACGACGTTTCTCAATAGCCTGCTTTCATTCGGTAAAAACTGTCCCAACCACAAGTGGAGAGGGCAGAAAGAGGGACTGAATCCCCAACTTTCCCGCCCCCGTAACCGCTTTCACTGTCCAGCTTCGAAACGCGGCAGCAGGTGGCTGAAGCCCAGCACCTCGCACACGAACAGTTGAGTCAATTCCGGGTCGAACTGGCGGCCACTTTCGCGGATCAGGTGTTCTACGGCGTCCTGATAGGGCCACGCGGGTTTGTAGGGGCGCACGCTGGTCAGGGCGTCGAACACGTCCACAATCGCCATAATCCGGGCCACCAGCGGAATCGCCCCTTCGCGCAGGCCCAGCGGGTAGCCGTGACCGTCCCAGCGTTCGTGATGGTGGCGCACGGCATCTACGGTCTGGGCAGGCAAAAAGGGCAGTTCGGCCAACACCTGCACGCCCCACAGCGGATGCTGCAAAATCACTTCGTACTCCAGCGCGTTCAGGGGGCCGGGCTTATGCAAGATTTCTTGAGGCACCCGCGCCTTGCCGATGTCGTGCAGGGCGGCTCCCCAGCGCACGGCCCGGATGTCTTGCGGCTCCAATCCCGCCGCGCCTGCCAACCGCTGAGCAAAATCCACGATCCGGCGAATGTGTTCGGCCTGCCACGCATCTTGGCTCACGCCCAGCAGGTGAATAGCTTCGTCAAGGGCGCGTTCGGTGTGGTTCAGGCGCTCACTGAGATCAAAGGTGCGCTGGGCACTGACCTTCAGCGGTTCTAGGCTTCCCGCGATCATGGGGCCGCGTTCGGCCCAAATGACCCGTACCACATGCTGGGCGCGGCGGGTCAGCAGTTCGGCTTCTTCCAGCACACCCTGCCCGCGCCGCAACGCCGCCGGATAGTGGGCGCGGTCATACCGCAGCCACTCCAGCAGCGGACGGCCCCGCGCCTCCTCGGCCTTGAGGCCCGTCAGGGTTTCCCACGCGCCGCCCACTTCCAAAATCAGGCCCGCCGCGTCCAGCAAGAACAAGGCTTGCGGCTGGGCTTCAAGCATCACCTGCATCAGATTGGCTTCCGTGGCACGCACTTCATGCCTCCCTTGCGGAAGAGCGGCGTCTTCGGCACACAGCGCAGGGGCGTGAGCAAGGGGCTTGCGGAGCGAGGGGTAAGGTGGGAAATCGAGGTCTTCAAACATGAAACGCCTGACGAGAGCAGTGGAATCGACGCTGAACATGACGCTGGGATTGACGGGGACGCCGCCACCGGACAGGTGAGGCAAACGCAAAAAGTCCAGTGGGCATATCTAGAGGTTAAATCATGTGCTGTGAGTAGCCCGTGAGGGAGTCTGACCCGGAATGCAGTAGCTTAGAGACTTGCTGGACATTTGTGATATGACTGCCGCGTTTTGGGCATTAAGACTCGGTGAATTTTGTGCAACAGAGCGCATAACTGGCCGGAGTTTCGGTTCGGCCCATGACCCCAGCTGGCAGTCAGAACGCTCCCGCTTGGTGTCCGGCCTACACAAAGAGGCAGCCTAAGCGGGCGGCTGCGCTAAGGTACTCCACATGCTTCGTGTGTTGTTTGTGGGAGATGTCTACGGTCAACCCGGACGCCGGGTGCTGGCCGCGCACCTCCCCACCTTGCGGGGGCCGGACGGCCTCAAAAACTTTGATTTCATCATTGTGAATATGGAAAACGCGGCGGGCGGCTTCGGCCTGCACCGCGACGCTGCCGAATCCGCGCTACGGGCGGGTGCAGACTGCATGACGCTGGGCAACCACGCTTGGCATCACCGCGATATTCACGCGCTGATGCAAGACGCCGACAGTTACCCCATCGTGCGGCCCCTGAACTACGCCGATCCTGCGACCCCCGGCGTGGGCTGGCGTACCTTTGATGTGCCTACCCGCGTGGACGGCAAGCCCGGCCCCACCGAACGCCTGACGGTCATCAACGTGCTGGGGCGGGTGTTTATGGACGCCGTCGCCAACCCCTTCCGGGCCATAGACGAAGTGCTGGAACGGCCCGACTTGGGCAGCGTATTTGTGGATATTCACGCCGAGGCCACCAGCGAAAAGGCGGCTTTGGCATGGTACCTGGACGGCCGAGTGGCCGCCGTGATCGGCACGCATACGCATGTTCCCACCGCCGACACCCGGATTTTGCCCGGTGGCACGGCGTTTCAGACCGATGCGGGCTTTACCGGGCCGCACGACAGCATCATCGGGGCCGCGCCCGAAGGCCCCATTCAGCGCTTCTTGACCGAGCGCTCTTACCGCTACGCCGTGGCCGAGGGCCGGGCCGAACTGAACGGCGTGGCGCTGGAGTTGCAAGACAACCGCGCCCTAAGCATCGAACGTTACCGTTACCTTGAAGCAGACCACCGGGAGGACGACTATGGGCATTCGCAATGACGTAAATCTGCTGGGGCGCACGCTGGGGCAAGTGCTGAAGGAACAAGAGGGCGAGGCCTTTTTTGATCTGGTGGAACGCACGCGGGCGCTGGTGCGCGAGGTACGCGGCGGCGGCGACGACTCCGAACTGCGGGCGCTGATCGGTGGGCTGAACGAGGCCGATGCGGGCAACCTGACGCGGGCCTTCACGTGGTACTTCCAACTTGTGAATCTGGCCGAGGAATACGAGCGGGTGCGGGTGCTGTCGGGATCGCAGGGCACGCGCCCACAAAGCATAGAGGGCGCACTGGTGGAGCTGAAGGCGCAGGGTGTGAGCGCCGAGGCCGCCGAGAGCTTGCTGGCCCGCCTCGATCTGGGCCTCACGTTTACGGCCCACCCCACCGAAATGCGCCGCCGCACCATTCGCAGCCATCTGGTAGAGGTGGCCCGCGCTATTCCCGACTTGCACAGTCAGGACGAATCGGCGGTGGAGCGCGTGGCCGCCCACGTGGAAGCCATGTGGACGACCCCCGAACTGCGCCGTCTGAAACCCACCGTGCTGGATGAGGTCAAGGGCGGCCTGAATTACGTGACCTCTATTGCACAGGCGCTTCCGGCCCTACAGCGCGACCTTCAGCGGGCCTTCCGTACCGTGTACGGGCGCGAAACGGCGGCCCATGTGCCCCTCAGTTTCAGTTCTTGGATGGGCGGTGACCGTGACGGCAACCCCTTCGTGACGCCGCAGGCCACCCGTGAGGCACTGGAAGTCCACCGGGAACGGGCGCGGGAAGTGCTGCTGGGCGCAATAAAACAGGCCTATGCCGACCTGAGTCAGGAGGGAGCCGGAGAAGGAACCGAGCATGAGTCGGCGGACAGCTACCGCGAGGAATTGCGCGACCTGCACAACGCCGTGCGCGACGGCTTGCCCGTAGAGTTGCTGCCGCGCCTAGAAGCCCTGCGCGAGCGCCTGCACGCCGAGGGCCAGCAGCGCAGCGCCGACCAACTGCTGACGCCTCTGCTGACGGTGGCCCGCGTGTTCGGGCAACATCTGGTGAGCTTGGATGTCCGCGAACACAGCGCCCAAACGGGAGCGGCGGTGGCGGAACTGCTGAAGGCGGCGGGCGTAGAAGCCAACTATTCGGCCCTGCCCGAACACGCCAAGCTGGAACTGCTGACCCGCGAACTGCGCTCTCGCCGCCCGCTGTGGCCTGCGGGAGAAGCCCTGACCGACACGCTGGAAACCGCCATCGGCCCTATTCGGGAGGTGCAGGCGGCGACCCGCTTGGTTGGCCCCCGCGCCTTCGGGCATTACGTGATCAGCATGTCGGAAAGCGTGTCGGACGTGCTGGAGCCGCTGCTGCTGGCCCGCGAAGTCGGCTACGGCATTTTGCCTGTGCCGTTGTTTGAAACGTTGGCCGATCTGGAACGCGCCCCGCAAGTCGTCTGGGAACTTCTCAGCCTGCCCGAATACCGCGCCGTGTTGGGCGACAGCGTGCAGGAAATCATGCTGGGTTACAGCGATTCCAACAAAGACGCGGGATTCTTGGCCGCCAACTGGGCCTTGCACGAGGCGCAGCGCAAAATCAGCGACGTGTGCAGGCGAGCGGGCGTGCGCTGGCGCTTTTTTCATGGGCGCGGCACCAGCATCGGACGTGGGGGCGGGCCTGCCAGCCGGGCCATTTTGGGCCAACCCGCCGGAACCATCGACGCCGGAATCCGCATCACCGAGCAGGGTGAGGCGTTGGCCGACAAATACAGCCACCCCGTCTTGGCCCGCCGCAACCTAGAGCAAGCCCTGTACGGCCTGATGCTGGCCGCCGCCCGACCCGCCCTCGACCCGCCGCAAGAGTGGATGGACGCCCTAGACCGCGCCGCCCGCGTGAGTGCCCGCGCCTACCGCTCCCTCGTAGACGACGCCGACTTCATTCCCTTCTTCGAGCGCGTCACGCCCATTCACGAAATCTCGCGCCTGAATATCGCGTCACGCCCGGTTCGCCGCCCCGGTGCACCCACGCTGGGCAACCTGCGGGCCATTCCGTGGGTCATGAGCTGGACGCAAAACCGCGCCAATTTACCCGGTTGGTACGGCCTGACCGAAGGCATCCGCGAAATAGGAGTGGAGCAGGCCCGCGCCATGTACGCCGACTGGCCGTTCTTCCGCACCGTGCTGGACAACAGCCAAATGAGTCTTGCCAAGAGTGACCCGCTGATTTTTTGCGAGTACCTGACTCTGCTGGACAGCGGCGAAGGCACGGCAGAAGGCAGCGCCCGCCTTGCCGAACACCTGAAGGCCAGTTACCGCGACGCCGTAGAAGCCGTGCAGAGCGTGATCGGCGCGGAACTGCTGGGCAACGAACCCCGCCTGCGCGAAAGCATCGCCCTGCGCAATCCATACATCGACCCGATTCACCGGATTCAGGTAGAACTGCTGCGCCGCGCCCGCGCCACCGAGCACGGCCTAGACGAATACGAACGCCCCCTGCTGCTGAGCTTGCAAGGCGTAGCGGCAGGGGTACGGAACACGGGGTGAGAGCGGCGATTGCTGGCCCGCTCTCAACTTGTGCCGGAGCGGGCCAGCAACCATTTGACTGCCCAGTGTGCAGGCAGGCCGCGCAGTGCGGGCAAGTCGTCCGGGCTGAAAAAAGCCAGTTCTATTCCTTCTATGCCGTCTGCAACAGGGACGCCCTGCCAGTGGGTCACGTGGTACACCGCCGTATAAAAATAGGCTTCGTCTCCGTTGGGCAACCGACGGTGAGGCGTGACAAGCAACTCAAGCAGCTTGGATTCCAGAACTTCTAGCCCTGTCTCCTCCCACACTTCCCGCGTCATGGTGTGCTGCGGCGGCTCCCCCAACTCGCACAGGCCACCGGGCAAGCCCCATACATCACGCCCCACCAACCGCTGCAGGAGCAAGTCCCTATCGTCATTCAGAATGATGCCGACAGCTCCCATCAGATTCACGGGGTTGGTGCCGATCATGCGGCGAAGGTAGGGAATGTAGTCCTGCACGGCGTCAGGGGTCACAGTCGGTTAGAGTAGCCCACCGCCATAAGAGGCGCGTGGGCTGGTTACAAACGGCCCCGGAAACGGATGTTCGTGAACTCGACCCGTTCACCAAAACCGAGTTGCCCTTCCAGAATTCTGGCTCCTAAATACAGCGTGCCATCCCGCACAGCCTGATCCAGAATGGGGTTTTTAAGGATGATAGGCAGTGGCTTATCCGGATTGAGCAGCAGTTCTGTCAGGTATTGACCGCCTCCCGTCCCATCACACAGATACGCCCCGCCATATCCCTCCTGCTTTGCTTCTACAAACGGGCAGTTGGGACTGTGATTCAGGGCGAACAACTGCACCCGCAACTGCTTCGACTCGCCCAGGTAAGTGGCGGCGGCCTCAAAAGTCACATCCCGGTAGGACAATTTAGGAATCTTGAGATATTCCAACTGATTCGAGTTTAGATAGGCAACTTGAGACGCTTGCAGAGCGCCAAGCTCATTGATGACATGAAAATCATTCCCAGTCTGCTCTGGCAGGGGAATGAGACCGCAGGCGGTGAGGAACGGCGCAAGCAAGAGCAGTCGGTTAAGTTTCATAACTGACTTCAATTCTACGTGCAAAGTTTACATTGTATGGCTGCACATCCAGCAACGCCTACAGAGTGGGGGCAACTCTTCCCATCTGCCCCGTGTAAGCTCTAGCCTCATGCCCGCTGCCGATCCGACGCCCAACCCCGCTCCTAACACCCGCGCCCGCGTGCCCGATCTGGCGTGGACGCTGGCACGGGCGCACCTGTCGCGGCGGCGCACCCAGAATGTGCTGACGATTGGGGGCATCGCAGTGGGCGTGATGGTGCTGATTGCCGCGCTGAGCCTCACCAACGGCTTTACGCGCTCGCTCATAGACGCGACGTTGCGGGCCAGTCCACACCTGAGCATCACGTCGTTTACGCCCCAGCCGCGTAGTCCGGCACTGGAAAGGACGATGGCCGCCAACCCAGAAGTGACGGCCCTCACGCCCTTTTTGGCCGATAAAGGGTTGCTGACCCGCCCGGCCAGCGGAGGCCGCAGCGCAGGCGTAGATTTTGCCACCCTGTTCGGCGTGCAGGCGTCGGCGGCAGAGGTGCTTCAACTTCAGCCGGAAGAAGGCAAAGTGTTGGCTGGACTAAAAGACGGCGAGGTGATGCTGGGCGCGTCGTTGGCCCGCAGCGTGGGAGCCTTTGCGGGCGATGAAGTGCGCCTGCTGAATAGCACCCAGCGCCGCGCCACCCTCAAGATGAAAGGCGTGTTCAGCACGGGCAATTACCTGATCGACAGCGCCTACGCGTTTACCAATCTGGGCACGTTGCAAGCCCTCCAGCAGACCGGGAATATCACGGGCTATCAGCTTCGGCTGCGCGACCCGGCCACCGCGCCTGCCGTCGGGTCGGCCCTCACGCGCACGCTGCCCTATTCGGCGCTGCCTTGGCAAAACCTGTACGGCACGTTGCTGGATCAGTTGGCGCTGCAAAAGCGGGTCATCGCCTTCGTGGTCTTTCTGATCGTCATCGTGGCGGCGTTCGGCATTGCCAATGTGCTGACGCTGGCCGTATTCGAGAAAACGCAGGAAATCGCCATTTTGCGAGCCATCGGAGCCACCCGCAGCCTGATTACCCGCGTATTTGTCCTAGAAGGCTTGGTGCTGGGATTTAGCGGCCTCCTGCTGGGAAACCTGCTGGGCCTCGCCATCAGCGCCTACTTTACGGTGCGGCCTTTTCAGCTCCCCGGCGACCTGTATTTCATCACGGCCCTGCCCGTAGAGGTGCGCCTGACCGACCTGCTGTGGGTGAACGCGGTAGGACTGGGAACGACGATGTTGGCGGCCCTGATTCCGGCGCGGCGGGCGGCCAACGTAGAGCCAGCGCGGATTATTCGCTGAAACCCTCCCAAAAGTGACTTGTGCGTCAGGCTCCAGTTATCTTCCTGACGGTGGCCTGAAGCACTATTAACGTTCTGGTCGGGGTTGCTCATAGGGCGTCAACCGGGGGCCACTAGTCTGCTTCTCGGAGGTACCACCCATGAAAAAACTGTTGATGATTCCCGCCGCGTTGCTGCTGAGTACTGCCGCCGCCGCCCCCAAGATCAGCGCCCAAAGCATTATCGTGAACCCTACCCAGCCTGACCTCAGCGTCAGCGTGCGCGTAGACAAGGATCAGAGCGGCAACGCTTCTCCCAACTACCGCGTCAACGAGCCGATCAAAATCAGCACCAGCGTCAACCGTGACGCCTACGTGTACTTGTTCAACCTTGACTCCAGTGGTGAAGTGACCCAGATTTTGCCCAACCGCATTTCTGGTAGCGAAGCCCTCGTGAAAGCCAACACCACCCGCGTTTTCCCCGCTGCTGGCGACAACTTCACCTTCAGCGTCGACGGCCCCATCGGTCTGAACAAGGTGTTGGCCCTCGCCAGCCTGACGCCCCTCGACCTGAACCAGATCAGCTCCTTCAAGACCCAGCAAGACCAGTTTGCGACGGTTGCCGCTCGCGGTCAGGACAAGTTGGCTCAGGCCCTCAGCATCGTCGTGAACCCCTTGCCCCAAAACAGCTGGGTCAGCGACACCGCCTTCTTTAACGTCGTGGGCCAGACGCCCATTCAGACCGGCAGCCTGTTCGTAGGCACCAACGTTTCCGGCAGCACCGTTGTCCTGAACGGCCAGAACCTCGGCGCGGGCAACACCACCTTCAGCAACCTGCGCCCCGGCAGCTACCCTGTGCGTGTGCAGGCCCCCGGCTTCCGCGACTACACCACCACCGTCGCCATCCGTGCAGGCAGCACCACCAACCTGAACGTCGAATTTGCTCAGGTCATCGCCCCCGCCCCCACGCCCGTCAACCAGTTCACCATCGCCATCCGTAGCAACGTCAGCGGCGCACTAGTGTTCGTGGACGGCCGTCAGGCAGGCACCATTCAGAACGGCGGGCTGAACGTAGGCGTCGCTCGTGGCAGCCACGAAATCGTTCTGATCGCCCCCGGCTACGACACGTTCGTCAACACCTACAACGTGCAGCAGAACGGCCAGATCACCATCAACCCTACCCGCTAAACACGGTTTAGGTGGACAAAAGAAGCTCCTCGCCTTCGGGTGGGGGGTTTTTTTGTGGTGTGGTTGGCGGTAAGGTTGAGGGGCAGTCTAAGGGAGGGCAATCGCTTCGCTCACCCCCCTCACCCCGCTGTATTCACAGCGCCCCTCTCCCACAGGGGGCGAGGGCGAAGGGCAAAAGCAGGAAGCTGGGTGTTGCTCCCTCTCCCTTGAGGGGGGAGGGCCGGGGAGGGGGTGAATGAGCAACGCGATTGCCCCTCCTTAGACCCTTAGACGCCCTACCCACGTCATACACCCACATTCCAGCATCTATCCCGGCCCCTGCGTCAGCAGATCGTGCAAAATCCGGGCGGTCATGCCCCAAATATCGTGCCCTTGCCAAGGGTAGCGGTAGAGGGTCACGCGGGTTCCGTCGGGGAGCGTCCGGATCTCGCGCAGCACATGCAGGGCGCGGAGTTCGGCCAACGTGGGCAAGATGATCTGGGCCACTTCTTCAGTGGGCGTCAGGTCAAGCACGGCGGGCACCCGCGCCAGCACAGGGGTCACATGAAACCCGATAGGCGTAAACACGTCGTCGAGTTCGCCCAAGACTTCGGGAAGGTGGGAGGCCAAGCCCACTTCTTCGTCGGCTTCGCGCAGGGCCGCCTGTATGGGCGTTTCACCGGGTTCGAGGCTGCCACCGGGAAAGGCAATCTGGCCCTTGTGGGTCGGCAACTCGCTAGAGCGGACGGTCAGCAGTACGCGGGGATCGGGTTCGCGGGTCAGGGCCACCAGCACGGCGGCGCGGCGGTACTGAGGCAGGTCTAAGGGCCGCCGGGTACGCCCACCCAGCCACACGGCCCAAGGGTCGAGTTGCGCCGCGTCCAGTGGATCAGGTTGGGTCATAGGGCGTCGGGCAGCAAGTCGGGCAAGGCCGCCAACGCCGCGTGTGTGCGGGCACGCAGGGCCACTTCCGGGTCAATGCCCAGCCCACGCGCCCACGCCACCACTGCGGCCAACGCTTCGGCCACGCCTGCTTCGGTGGGCGGCGCAGCTTGCAGGACAGACAGAGCTTCCAAGCGTCCAGCGTCGTCAGGCAGCTTGGGGCGTCCAGCCAGCTTTTGTGCCTGTGTTTCGCGGGCCAAAGCTCCCAGTGCGGCGGGTACGCGGTCAGCGGCGCTGCGTGGTTTGCCGCCTTGCTCGGCGGTCTTGATGGCCTGCCAGTTGGTCAGCACTTCAGCGCTCGTCTCTGCCGTCACGTCCCCGAAGACATGGGGATGGCGGCGCACCAACTTATCGACGATGCTGCGTTCTACATCGGCATAAGCGAACGTGCCCTCTTCCTCGCCAATGACAGAATGAAAAGCCACTTGCAGCAGGACGTCGCCCAGTTCTCCCGCCAGCTCTAAACGGTTGCCGGAAGTCACGGCATCGGCAGCTTCGGCGGCTTCTTCCAGCAAATAGGGCCGCAACGTTTCGTGGGTCTGCTCCTTGTCCCAAGGGCAACCGTCTGGGGCACGCAAGCGGCGCATAATGTCCAGCAATTCCTGCATGGCCCAGTTTAGCCTGCTGAGAGCATTTGTCATGATAATGACCGAGCGGAGCGAGTAAATTTTACCGAGCAGGACGGACTCGAAGAGCTGTGAAGCAGAGAATGGAGTGATCAGAAGGCTTTTTTCTGATGACGTCATTCGGAGAACTGCTCTAGGCTCGCCCGCTTCCGGCTCCGGTCAAAGGTGAGAAGCAACGTGAGCAACCTAACAGAGCAAGGTCACTGCTTTTGCCTGTATCGAACGCCACTTTCTGCCCCTTCACCTCTTCGCCGCCCGCCCATGCCTGATGCGCCCACCTTCACCCTCACGCCCAGTTCACGGTGAGTCAGGCAAGCTGTGATGGAGTAGGGGCATGAAGAACCCGATTTTGTCTTGTACCCTCTTGGCCGCCCTGACGTTGGGAACGGCCAGCGCTGTTACCCCGGTCACCGCCCCCAGTTGGACGAACGCCGGATTGTCGTCGGCCACTTACGTCATTTTGGAACCCCGCGTGGAAGGCAACATCAATCTGGTGGGAGCCGATCAGCGCAAAAGCATTTTGGAAGCCATGAAGCGCGACTCGGCAGGTGCGATTACTCGCCGCTACCCCACCGCCAAAATCGTCACCGACGCGGCTACCCCCGGAGCCATTCTGGTCACACCTACGTTTATTGCCCCTAGAAGCCTCGTGCCTTGGGCCAAACTCGGCGGGCGCTTAGACTTCGAGCTGCCAGGCGGCCAAAAGATGTCGGCACGCGAGGACTTCGGCATCAGCATTTTGCTGCAAAAGCGCTCGGAGTTCGTGAATTATATGTACGACACGGTAGCCAAAAAGCTGCCGTAAACGACAGGGGGTAGGGCTGGGCCAGATAGAGAAGCGGTTTCCTATCTGGCCCAGCCCTACCCGATTTATTGTAAGATTTTCGTGATCTGCATTCCTTTTCTATAAAAAACTCTGCGTAATATGACGCCAATCTTATGACTTTTTTAACACGGCTTGGTTTATTCTCACGATTGAAAGATTTGACTTTCGTATTCGGTACGCTCAATTACACCTATTTGCGGCGCTGTGCTTGGCTCAGTCTGACCAAACGTTGGGGCTGGATTGCTGGGGCGGCCCTCGTCGGATTGATGCTGGGCCTCGCCGTGTCGGTGGCAACCGGGTTACTGGCGGCGGGACTGGGCGCGGTTGTGGTGGCCTTACTCGTGGCCGTCCATTCGGCACTGCGCCACCGCACCGATTGGAAAGCCCGCACCGACAACTCCAGCCCGTTCTTAAAGCGTTCTTAGGCGACCTGCCCCACGCCCTCCTGCCCGCCGTGTTAACGTCCAACCATGACCGAACCGACTCCTGTTCAGACCACCCCGTCCAAAAGCGCTTTTATCACCGGAGCCAGCAAAGGCATCGGCTTGGCTGTGGCGCACGCTCTGGCCGCGCAGGGCTACGGCGTGACCTTAACGAGCCGCAAGGCCGATGAAGTGGAAGCTGCCGCCGCTGCTGTCGGCTCCGGCGCACGCGGCGTCGTGTGTGACGTCAAAGACCCCGCCGCCCTCGTGCGTGAAGTCGAAGCGCATACGGCGGCGTTTGGCAGCCTTGACGTGCTGTTCGTAAATGCGGGCGTGGGCCACTTTGGCAACATCGCTGACCTGAGCATCGAAGAGTGGCAAGACGTGATCGACACCAACCTCAGCGGCGCGTTTTATACCATCAAGGCGGCGATTCCGGCGCTGAAGGAGCGCGGCGGGTACATTTTTACGCTGTCCAGCTTGGCAGGCAAAAACCCCTTTGCAGGCGGCGGAGCCTACAACGCCAGCAAATTCGGCCTGAACGGGCTGTCGGAAGTATTGACGCTGGACTTGCGCGAACACGGCATCAAAGTGACCCAGATCATGCCCGGCAGCGTCGCCACGCACTTTGCAGGCCACACGCCCGACGATCAGAAAGACGCTTGGAAAATTCAGCCGGAAGACATCGCACAGCTCACGGTTGACCTGCTGAACATGCCTGCTCGCACGCTGCCCAGCAAAGTCGAAGTGCGCCCCAGCCGCCCGCCTAAAAAGTAATTTCCCCGACTTCACCCGCTCTGTACCGGAACCGATTGGACTGGTACGGGGCGGGTTTTTAGTTTGAATCCGGCGTTCTTGGAGGTGATCAGAACTGCTTGCTCCCGTCTAAGGGGGATGCAGCAGACCGGGGGGTTGACACGCGGCTCAAATTGGCGCTACGTGTGAACCCCCCCGTTGCTGGCGCAACGCCCCCCCTTAGAGGGGAGGACAACAGCTTTTGCGCTCCCCTTGACTGGTAGAGCCCGCAGGGAGGGGGGCTGGCTGCGCAGCAGACTGGGGGGTCTGCACGAATCCGACCCAAGACTATGCGGCCAGCACGCCTTTCCCACTCAACCCGGCCCCCTCACCACTCACCGTTTCTCCTCCCCAACCGGAATTCATGTCGGCCCTGCTAGAATGCCCCACGTGTACACGAATCGCCGCGCTCATTACGAGTACGAGTTGCTAGAGCGCTTCGAGGCGGGCATCAGTCTGACCGGAAGCGAGGTCAAGAGCATCAGGGCGGGCGGAGTGGATTTCCGCGACGCCTTTGCTCGCCTGACCAATGGAAATGTAGAACTGGAAGGGCTGTATATTCCGGTGTATACGCAGGCCACCTACAACAACCACGAACCTCGCCGCACCCGCCGCCTGCTGCTGCACCGCCAAGAAATCATGAAAATGAAAAAGCAGCTGGAGCAAAAGGGCCTGACGCTGGTGCCTACGCGCCTGTATGCCAAAGGCCGGGTTTTTAAGATAGAACTGGCGCTGGCTCGCGGCAAACAACTGCACGACAAACGCCGTGCTGAAGCTGAGAAAACGGTGCGCCGGGAACTGCGGAGCCTGTGAGTTTCTCTGTTGCTCCCAAGCATTGGCGGCCCTTGTTACTCTCGGCGGCGCTGCTGTGTGCGGGCATTGCCGGGGCGCAGGTGGCCCTCACGCGCCTCAATCTGGCCGGGGCGCAGGTGCAGAGCATCGGGCTGTACGGGGCCGAATATGCCAGCCGCGATGTGCTGAGCCGCCTGCTGACCATCAACCAAGACGGCAGTTTGGTGCGCGTGGAAGGCTACGGCCACACGCTGCTGCTGCCCATAGACGAAGACAATCAGCGGGCCACCACCGCCTTCAATACCGTTCAGCTCGATACTTTGCGGGTCACGGGGCGCACCGCTACCTTTGTCAACGGAACGCTGTATTTGCCGCTGGATACACTGGCGAGGGGACTGGGAGCCAGCTACGAACTCGGCAATTTCCGGGTGGCCGCGCCCAATTTGCAGGGCGTCAGCAGCCGCGCCGGGAAGGATTCAGATCGCTTGGTGCTTGACCTGACACGCGACGTAGCCTTTAAGGACGAACTGCGCGGCACCACCGTGCAAGTCACGCTGAGCGGCCTAAAGGGCGAGGCGAGGCGCTACACCACGCGGGGCGCGTTCGTGCCTGCCGCCGAAGTGAAGGCGCAGGGCAACGATTTGGTGCTCAGTTTTCCCTTGCCCCCCGGCAGCGGCTACCGCGTGTACCGGGTGGTCAGGCCGGGTGGAGCGCGGGTAGTCATCGACGCTGGGCCAGGCATTCCCCGGAATACGGTGGCCCTGCTTGACCGGATTTCGCGGCCCCTGATCGTGATAGACCCCGCCCGCGTAGACGGATTGGGGCGCGACGTGACGCTGGACGTGGCCCGCCGCGCCGCCGAACTGCTGGCAAAGGCGGGCTGGCAAGTCAAGTTGACGCGGGAAACGGGCAGCGCCCTCGGCCTGAATGAAAAGCTGACGCTGGCCCGCCAAAGCGACGTGTTTTTAGCTCTCGATTTGGGACGCTTTCCCGGTACGGGGCGCGGCGGCGTCACCGTGTACGAGCAGACCGGGCGGGCCAGCGCCCAAATCGTGAACACCTTGCGGGCCGGAACCACGCCGCCTTACGGCTCATTGGTGGTGGGCGGTTCGGGCGGCAGCCGACGCCTCAGCGAGTTGTTACGCGGCGAACTGCGCGGCGGCGGCGTAACCGCCAAACAAGACAGCGTGTCGCGCCTGCTGACGCTGGGTGAGGCTCCTCAAGCCGCTCTCCTGCTGGAACTGGGCTGGACAGGCAACGCCGCCGACCGCGCCAACTTGGGCACCGAAGCCCGCTTGCAGGCGATGGGCGTAGCACTGGCCCGCAGCGTAGCCACTTACCTGACGGCCCGTGCCAACAACGCGAGTCAGTTGGGCGCGGCAGGTCAAGCAGCGCAGGGAGCCACGCAGTGAACGCCATCAAACGTCTGTTTTCCTTGTTCAATGTGGTCACGCTGCTGCTGCTGATCGCCGCTTATACGGCTTACCAAACGGTGCAAAAACCGCCCGCCAAGCCCGACGCGCCCAAATTGCAACTGGCCCAGCAGCGCGACGTGAAGGTCAAGGTGTATTACAGCGACGCCCAAGTCCAGAGCATGAAGGCCGAAACCCGCACCGTGCAGGTCACGCAGGAAAACCCCGGCGCGTTGGCTCAGGCGGCGCTGAACGCATGGGCGGGCGGGCCAAGCGCGGCGGGCAATCTGGCTGTGGTACCCAAAGGCACAGCCGCCCCCCGCGTGTACATTCGCGGCGCTCACTACTTTGTAGACCTGCCCAGCGCTTACCTAAACCTGAAATATGGCAGCGGCGGCCACCTGATGTTGCTGTGTACCCTCACGCGCACCTTGCTGGAAACGCGGGGCGCGGACGTGACCTTTTTGGTGAATGGTCAAGATGTAGAGACACTAGGTCAGCTTGATCTGCGTGAGGCGTTTACGCGGCAAGACTGCGCCGATCAATAAGAGTGCGCCGATCAGTAGAGATTGGCTGTGGCGCATAAGTTCTGATGCTTAGGCTATAAGCCTGTTCCGCCGCCAGATCCCTAGAGGAAGTCACCCTTGACCTTCCTTAGACCCTTCGACTCTCGCCCCTTAGACTGACGCCTCCAACCCCCTTCACTGATGACCCTATCCCCTACTGCCCAATCACACATCCTGCAAGCCATCACTTTGCAGGGGTTCAAGTCGTTTGCCGACCGCACGCGGCTGGAATTTGGGCCGGGCGTGTCGGCGGTCATCGGGCCAAACGGCAGCGGCAAAAGCAATGTGGTAGAGGCTATTCGCTGGGCCACACACGGAGCGCGGGCGCGGGAATTGCGGGCGGGGCGGGGCAGCGAACTGATCTTTCACGGGAGCGGCGGCAAGGCTCCGCTGGGACTGGCCGAAGTGGGGCTGGAGTTGCACACGCCGGAAGGCCGCGTGAATTTGCTGCGCCGGGTCTACCGCGACGGCACGGGCGAGCAGGATTTACAGGGCCGCCCGGTGCGTGCCCGCGACGTGCAAGCTGCGCTGCGGGGCACAGGATTAGGGCCGGGAGGACTGGCAGTGATCGGGCAGGGCGAAGTGAGCGGCGTGGTACAAGCCGAGGGCCGAACACTGCTGGGCTACGTGCAGGAAGCGGCGGGCCTGTCACGGGCGGTCACGGCGCGGCAAGAAACGGAAGGCCGATTGCGCGAAGCCGATACGCACTTGGAGCGCCTGCGCCTGCTGCTGAATGAACGAGAAACCGCCCTGAAGCGCCTGAGCCGCGCCGCCGAGGATGCCCGCACGCACCACGCCCTGAGCCTGCGCGTGCTGACGCTGGAAGACGCGGTGAGACGTGAACGGCAAGACGCCCTGAGACGTGAGATTGCGGGGGCCAGCGCCGATGCCGCCGCCGCCGAAGCCCGCAGCACCGCCCTAGCTACCGAAGTGCAGACTGCCGCCCTAGCCGTAGAAACTGCCCGCGACGCTGCCCAAGCCGCCCGCGCCCGCCGCGATGCTTTTGCTGGGGCGCTGGATGCTCTGCGGGCCGCCCGCGACGCCCACGCGCAGGCCGAACGTTACCGCGCCCATTTGCAAAATGAGGCAGAGGCACTGACCGCCGAACGTGCCAGTTTGCCCACCGCGCCGCCCCCCGAAGCCGCCCCAAATTTGGTCGCCTTGACCGCTGTAGCCGCCGCTGCCCGTACCGAGGCCGAAACCGCCGAACGCCGCGCCCGCATGCTGGACACCGACCTGACCCGCGCCCGCGCCGCCGCTGCACAGGCCGCCGAAACTGCTGCCCGCGCCGATGCGAGTGCCGGAACGTTGCGGGCCGAACTGGAACGCGCCGAGGGCAATTTAGAAACCGCACAGGCAGCGTTGGCGGCGGCAGCAGAACGCCTCAGCGCCGCTACAGTTGCCCGCCAGCACACCGAAACTGCCTTTTCAGAATTAGCAACCACGAGAGCCGACGCCCAGAACCATGCCCGCCACTTAGAGGCCGAGCTGGGCCGCGTGAAGGCCAGTGTCGCGCCCCTGCGCCGCGAGCGCGAGCGGCTGGAACACACCCTGAACAGCTACGCCCGCTACGGTGAGGGCGCACGCAACGCCCTGCGGCTGGATCATCCCGGCATCGTGGGATCGGTGGCCGACCTGCTGACCGTGCCCGCCGAATACGAAGTGGCCCTCGGTGCAGCGCTGGGGCGGCGGCTGGAACAGATCGTGGTGAACCGGGGCGAGGATGCCCGCGAGATCATCGAGGAGCTGAAGCGTAGCGGGGGGCGGGCGACCTTTTTGCCGCTGGACTTGATACGCGCACGCCCCCGCCGGGATGCCGCTCTGCTGAGGGAAACGGGCGTGCGCGGCAACTTGGCCGACCTCTGCCCCACCGATCCGCCGCTGGTGGGCGAGGCGATTCTGGCCGATACCCTGATCATGGACACCCTGCGCGACGCCAACCGCATTGCCCGCACGCACCAAAACCGCCCGCGCCTCGTCACGCTGGAGGGCGAGGTGGTGGAACCCGGCGGGGCCATAACCGGGGGCCGTCTGCGCGATACGGGGACGGGCGTGTTGACCGATCAGCGGCGGTTTCAGGAGCTGGACGCGGAATTGGAAGACGCTGACCGGGTGGGGGGCAAGCTGGAGGCTGAACTGGGGCGGGTTAAGGCCGGACTGGAGGCCAGTGCCGCGCAGCACAGCGAATTGCAGCAAGCCCGCGAAGCCGCCATGCAGGAAGAACGGAACGCCGAACGCCGCGTGACCGAACTGGACGCCCAAACTCGCAGCTTAGCCACTCACCGTGACCGACTGCTGGGCCGACTCGCGCCTCAGCCCCCTGTGCCCACCTCTCCCCCACCCACTACCGCCGACCCGGACGCGCTGGAAGCTGACCTGCACGCCGCCCGCCACGCTGCCGAAACGGGCCGGGCCGCCGAACGGGAGGCGCTGGAAGCCCTTGCCTTGGCCCGCGAACTGGACGCCGCGTGGCGGGCCTACCACGCCGCTACCACCCGCGCCACCGAACTGAATGCCCGCCTGCACGCCAACGCCGAGGCCACCCGTACCCAAGAAACGCACCTGCTGGCCGCCGCCGCTGAGGTGGGCCGCCGCGAAGCCGCGTTGGGCACGCTGGACGAAGGAGAATTGGCCCGCGCCGACGCCTCCCGCGAAGCCGCAGCGTTGGCCTACGCCAACATCATTGCCGAGCAGAACAAGGTGCGAACCCGCCTAGACGACCTGCGCGTGCTGATGGCGCGGCGTGAGGGCAGCCTCGAACCGTTGCCTGACGGCTGCACGCCCCCCGGCACGCCCCGCGAATGGGCAGCAGAGTTGGCCCGCGCCCGAGCCGACCTGACCGGACTGGGGCCAGTCAACGCCCGCGCCGAAGCTGACCACGCCGGAGAATCGGCAGAACTGGAACGCCTGCGGGCCGAGTTGCACGACGCCGAGAACGCAGGGGCCGAATTGCGTGCCCACCTCTCGGAACTGGAAGAATTGGAAAACACCGCCACCCGCGCCGCCTTTGACCGAGTAAACGCCGCCTTCCGCGAGTACTCCACCGAATTGTTGGGCGGCATAGGCGAACTGGAACCCGAACGCAACGAGGCCGGAAGGTTGGTGGGCCTGCGCTTGGCGGTGCAACCCAAGGGCAAGCGCACCCGCTCCATGACCCTACTCAGCGCCGGAGAACGCACGATGGCGGGGCTGGGATTCCTGTTCGCGCTGAACCACGCGGGCGGCGAATCGGGCATGGGCGGCCTGCCTTTGGCCGTGCTGGACGAGGTAGACGCGCCACTGGACGAAGCCAACATCCGCCGCTTCACCGCCTTCCTGAAACTGTTTGCCGAGCGGGGCGCACAGTTTTTGCTGGTCACTCACCAGAAGGCGACGATGGAAGTGGCGCAGGCGCTCTGGGGCGTGACCACCGACGCGAGTGGGGCGAGCCGGGTGCTGAGTATCAAGCAGACGGAGGACGCACGGGCGGGGTGAAGCGTGAGCTGAGGGCCGCCAAGACTAAACTTTGTGAGTGGTCAGTGTGACAGGCGTGCTGGATGCGTCATGCACACGTTCAGGCAGTACAAGAATTTCTACAAGATCAAGACCTTGTGGGGCCACTTCGCTGTACCCACCCCATTTGGCCTAAGCCACTTGCAGTAAGGCGGCGGCCCCACCCATGTGCCATCCTGCGCCATGAACACCCACACCCCCCAGCAAGCCGTCACCGAATTCCTGACGCTCTGGCAGGCCGGGGCGTATAACGAAATGGCCCGCCTACTGCCCAAGCAGGGCACACCGCTGAAAAAACAACCTGTGGGCAAGGTGCGCCAAACGTACCGGGTACGAACGTTGCAGACCTTTGTGGTGCTGGCCGCCGCCGACACCGACCCAGCCGCTGCCAACGTAGATGTGCAACTGATCTACGCCGAAGCGGGAGAACTGCATTTCAAACGCTGGCGCTTCCGCATGGTGCACTTTGGCAAGGGGGAACATCCAGTGCCGCGCAACAAAGCGCAGGGCCGCTGGAAGCCGCAAGCCACGTATCTGTTGCCCGATCCGCCTGCTTTGCGGGCGTAAGAGTTGGATGACGGCGTGGCGGCAGGTCTAAGGGTCTAAGGTCTGAGGGTCTAAGGCAGGGCAATCGCGTTGCTCATTCACCCCCTCTGCGGGCGCAGCTCTGCGAGTCCCAGCCTCCCCCCTCAAAGGTGAGGAGCTAACACCCACGACACCTCCACTCCACAACGTTCCCGCCCAAGTCCGTGTGAGGCCGTCATCCGCGCCGCGGGTGGGCCAATTCCAGTGTCAAGACGACTGGCAATTCCGCTTCAGGTGAAGGATTTAGCCGAGTCAAAATTCGACAAGATCAATCCTCCTCAGCGGAGCGCCGCTCCCCCTACCCGGTGGGGTAGGGGGCTGGGGGGTGGGGCAAAACCGTGAGACAAGCCCCAAAACCCCCAATCCAACGCCCTATTTCAAAGCAAACGCCGCCGCATCCCGCCCCGGCAGACTTAGGTGCAAAAATCCCCCGCTGACGCTGACCTTGGCATCTTGCCCCGCGAAGAGGCTGCGGGTGGCTGCCAAATTCCCCACCGTCAACCCCAGCGCCGAGAGTCGAATGGAATACGACTGACGGGCTTTACCGTTGTGCCACGCGGCCAACACAGGTTCGCCGTTCAGTTCTCGGGTAAACAAGAGCAAGTCACTCTCCAGCTTCAGAGGCACGGGCAACAGCTTTTGCGCCCCCCGGCTCAGAGATGGACTGGCCTTACGCGCAGTGATGGCGTCGCGGGCCACCTCGAAGACACTGCGTTCGGCGGGCGTCCAATCGGCTTCGAAGCGCATGTCGCGGCGGTTGTCTGGGTCGGTGCCGCCGCGCATGGCGATCTCGGTGCCTTGCCAGATCACAGGCACGCCGCGCAGGGTCATCAGCGCCCGCAGGCCGTATTTGGTGCGGGCCTGTCCATCGTCTTCAAACAGAGTGCCGTTGGCAAAACGCGGCACGTCATGGTTGTCCAAAAACAGGGCCACTTCGCCGGGCCGCTGGAGTTCGTCTGCCCGCGCCAGCACCCCGGCCACCCGGTCAAGCCCCTGCCCGCTCATGATGGCGTCGCGCATGGCGGCCTGAAGACTGAACAAGAACAGGCTGTCAAATCCGGCCTTCTGCCACTCGGCCACCGTGCCCGTATCGGCGTCGTACCACTCGCCCAATGTCCATGTTCCGGCGGCGCGGTCTTTTGCCAGTAGCGTGTTCAGAAATGGCCGCTCGACATGCTTGATCGCGTCGTACCGGAAGGCATCTACGCCCCGCTTGCGCCAAAAATCGGCAGCGCCAAACAACACTGCCTGAACCTCTGGGCTGGACTGTTTGAGATCAGGCAGACCCGCCAACGCGCAGTCCACGTCCTTGTTGGTCGTCGCGGCGCACTCGGCTTCTCCGTTAAACCATGCGGGCTGTTGTTTCACCACGTCGGCAGCGTACCCGTAATGGTTGATGACCTGATCGAGTACCACGCGCATTCCGGCCTTCTGGGTGGCCCCGATCAGGGTATCGAAGTCGTTCAGCGTCCCAAAATGCGGGTCTACGTCCTGAAAGTCGGCAGGCCAGTAGCCGTGATAGGCCGCCGTTTCAAAGGAATTGCCGGACTGCTGACGGTAAATGGGCGTCATCCAGAGGGCCGTCGCGCCCAACTGCTGAATGTAGGGCAGCTTGGCGGTCAGTCCGCGCAGGTCGCCGCCGTGCCACGCACGCGGATTGGCCCGGTCTACGCCAGCATTGTTGGCGGTGTTGCCATCGGCAAAGCGGTCAGGCATGACCTGATAGATGATCTGGCCCTCGAAACTGGGCTGGGGGGCAGCAGTTTGGGCCGTTGCCAGCGCACTTAAGAGGGCTGATACCAGCAGCGTCCGCCGCGCCACAGAAAAACTGAGGCCCGCAAGAGGCCGCGAGTATAGAAACTGCTTGGGCATAGGTCATGGTACCGCCTGCGCCGGAAAGCCAGAACTTTAGCCTTACAGTGATCAACGAATAGCCAACAAAAATGACCTGCCCCAAATAGGACAGGTCAACTCAAACGTTGGAGGGGTTAACGGATGGCGGTGATTCGCAGGGTGCGTGCGCCAAATCGGATGGCTTCGCTGCGGGTGCCCATCCAAATGTCGAGACTGTTGGTTTTGCGGGCAGCCATCGTGTCTTCCACAACAAAAATGCGGCCTTTCAGCATGTTGTTGTAGCGTCCGCTCATGTCTTCCAGCATGATTTTGCTGCCGTAAGGGAAGGAACGCAGTAGGTCGCGGCTGAGGGCCACCACGCCGGGCCGGGTACGGGTTCCGGTAGCCGTAATAAAGGGCGAGCTGTCGGTCTGACCGGCAAGGCTGTTGTAGGCGGTGGCCCGCACGATGGCGGTGCGGCCTGTACGCACAGGGGCCTGTGCAAGCGGCGCGGTGGTGGGCACGCTGCGGGTAGGCGCAGGAGTCGCGGCGCGAACGGGCGTAGGCACAGCGGCGCGGGCCGGAGCAGGTGCAGCGCGGCTTGCCTGAGCAATAGCGGCTGCCCGGTTCTGTGCGGCTGTGGTTTGTGCGGCTGTCGTTTGGGCCGCAGTCGGTTGGGCGGCAGCGGCCTGCACGGGGGCCGGGACGACTGGAGCAGGGGCCATGCTCGTCAGTACGTCCTTCACGGCGTCTGCGGCCAACGTCGCGGCGGGCAGAGCGGGGGCCGCGCTAGCAGCGCCGAGGGTCAAGATAACAACAGTCCGAATGAAGCGGTTGAGCGTTTTAAGCATGGATTCTCCTGCGGACGGGCACGGGGCGCGTCCGTGGTGGTTCTCGGCTTTCTGGGTCAGTCAGAGTGAGTGCGTCGTTGAGCGTCTTGATCTGGCGAAACAGTTGATCTGGCGAGGGCTTGGGGCAACTCTGCCGGAAATACATGTTGATCAGGCAACTTTTGAACGGGTCAACCCACTGATCAGTGCAGAACAGACAGCACAGGGCCAACCCGCTTTCTTCCTGTATGAGCCTAATGGGACAGAATGGCAGGCTTATGAGATTATGGGTTTTCTAAACTCATATTTATAAAAATATTTTTGTGACATTTTGTTCATAGGCAGTCATAGAGCGCGACTGGTACGAGAACATGTTTATGAGATATATTCTAATTTACTCATTCATTTTCTTATAATAAAATAAGATGAGGATGACATCAGACCCCTATTTGGGGGTTTGAAGCTCGACAATAGACCGAAATCGGCCTTCGTCCCCCCTATTCGGGTGCAGCAGAAGTGTTCCGGCATGAGGTACGGAGTGACCCAAGGCTCGGGCCACTCCGCGTTCTCATAAGACTCACATTTTATTTGAGAGTGACACTGTGTTTAAGGATGACAGCATGTTTTTGGATCAGAAAAGCCGAGGCGACTGGCTGGGCTAGACGTATGCTCGCCTTACTGTTCTGGTTTCTTGTCGGCCACTGTGGGAGCCGCTCCCCACTCAGATAACATTCCAGAAGCCACTTCGCGGTAGATGGGGGCGGCCAACTGTGAACCGTGATAGTCGAGTTTTGCGCCGTGAACCATGACGGCTACCGTCACACGGGGCGCGTCGGCGGGGAAGAATCCGGCAAAGACGCTGTCGTAGAGGCTGTTGGAGTATTTGCCATCTACAACGACCTGAGCCGTACCCGTTTTGCCTCCCAGTGCATACCCTTTGATGCCTGCGGCATGGAAAATTCCGTCGTCAATAACGGCCTGAAGAAGAACGCGCATGGTTTTGGCCGTTTCGGGGCGCACGACCTCACGCCGCTCGCCTGCGCCAGAGCCTTCCACGAGCCGGGGCGACACGTACAGACCGTCGTTAGCCAGCACATTGAAGGCGGCGGCCAGTTGCAATGTCGTGCTGCTCATGCCTTGCCCAAAGGCGTTGGTGGCCCGCACCAGATCGTCCCACTTGCGGAGGGCCTGCAAGCGGCCTGTAGACGTGGAGACCACCGGAAGCGCCACATCTTGTCCGAAGCCGTACTGGCTCAGATAATTTCGCATGTCGGCTGCCGGAAAATGCTCGACGATGTGGCTCATGCCCACGTTGCTGCTGTAGCGCAAGACCTGTTTGGTGGTCAGTTGGCTGGGGTGATCTACAGCGTCGCCGATGGTGCTGCCCCAGCGCCCACCCACATAGCGGCGCATAGGCGTGTCATATACGGTGGTAGGCGTGGTGTGGCCTTCGTTCAGGGCGGCTCCTACCACCAGTCCTTTAATAGTGGAACCCGGCTCGAACACATCCAAAAAGGGACGGTTGCGGCGGGCATCAGGGCTGTAGGTGCGCCACTCGTTGGGATTGAAGGGCGGATAACTGGCGGCGGCCAGCACCCGGCCTGTGCGGGTTTCGATGACCACCACAGAGCCGTATTCACCTTGATGCTTCTTGACCCCTTCGGCGAGAGCCGCCTCCGCATTGGCCTGCGTGCGCGGATCGAGGGTCAGCTTCAGGTCTTCCCCGGCAGCCAAAGAGTTGTTGTAGGCCACTTCCAGCCCTTCCAGCCCCTCGGTGCTGCCCATCATGCCCACGACTTGCCCCGCCAGCGTGCCCTGCGGATACACCCGTTTGCCGCTGACGCTGCGGGCCAGCACCGACCCGTCGGAAGCCACGATGGAGCCGCGAGACTGCACCACCGTGCGCCGGATGCCCTGCGGCAAGCCCCATTCCAGTTGGGCATAGGCCCATACCAACAGCGTGAACATGGCGAGCGCCAACACCTGCATCACACGGGAGCGGTTGTGAATCTTTACTTCCACTGTGTTCTCACCTCCAAGCGGGACTGGGAAACGGGGGGCAACTTCAGCCCAACGCCAGCGTCACTGCTGGGTTCAGGCGGCGATGCAGGCAGGTTGGCGGGCAGAGGAATGGTGGGAATGTCGGCGTTCATTTTGGGTTCCGCTTCGGCAAAGCGGCGCATGCCCTGAGTGAAAGCCCATTCGCGGATGCGCTGTGGGGTGGTGAGCGTCTGCACCTGCACCTCTAAGGTGTCGCGCTGGGCGATCAGTACTTTTTCGCGGTCTGCGGCGGCCCGCAAATTCACGCGGACATCGTGGGTGGCGTAGCGCACGCCCACCAACACCAACGCCAGTACCATATAAATCAGGACGTAGCGCATAGCGCGGCCCCGCCAAGTGGGTGCGCTGGTATCCATCGTCAGGCGGGCAATCACGCGGCTCCTTGGGAATCAGCCTTTTTCTCGGCGCCCCGGAGTTTGGCGCTGCGGGCGCGGGGATTGCTGGCCTGCTCCGCTTCGTCGGCAATCACGGGGCGCTTGGTGAGGGGAGTCAGGCTCTCGTCGCCCAACAGAAAGCGCTTCACGATCCGGTCTTCTAGAGAATGAAAGCTGATGACGGCCAAGCGCCCACCGGGAGCCAGCAGCGAAGAAGCCGCGCTGAGGCCGTCGCGGAGGGCACCGAGTTCATCGTTGACATGAATCCGGAGCGCCTGAAACGTGCGCCGCGCCGGGTGAATGCCTTTGCTGAAGCCCGGATAGGCCCGCTTGATAATTTCAGCGAGGCGCACGGTGCTGTTGATCGGAGACTGCTCGCGGGCGTACACGATGCCGCGTGCAATCCGGCGCGACAGGCGGTCTTCGCCGTATTCGTAGATGATGGAGGCCAGTTCCGCTTCTTCGTAGCCGTTGACCACATCGTAGGCGCTTTCTCCGGCTTGGCTCATCCGCATATCGAGCGGCGCGTCGGTATGGTAGGAAAAGCCGCGCCCGCCGTCATCGAGCTGAAACGAACTGACGCCGATATCCAGCAGCACGCCGTCGACTTGCGACACGCCCGCAGCCGCCAGCAGCGCCGCCATATCGCGGTAATTGCCTTCCAGCACGGTCAGGCCCGCCAAGCCAGCCTCACGCGCCCGGTCTAGCGCAAAGGGGTCCTGGTCTATGCCGTACACCGAAGCGCCCGCCTCCAGCAGCAGCCGGGTATGGCCCGCGCCGCCCAGCGTGCCGTCTATGTACACTTTGCCGGGGGCGGGAGCAAGGGCCGCCACCACTTCGGCAGCCAACACAGGCACATGGGAGAAAGTAAGGTCTAAATCGTCTTGTAGGTCGTCGGTAGAAACAACGTCAACAGCATCAGAGGGGGCAGATTCGGGGAGGTCGGGAGTCAGGTCAGCTTCAGTCATGGAGTACGTCACGGGGGCAGGATTGAGGTGAAACACAGGGTGAGGGTCAAGCATTCTTACGCCACACAGTTCTTAAGCGACACAGTTCTTACGCCACAAAGTTGGCGAGCAGTTCGGGGTTGGGGGGATTGTCCTGCACGGCGATAATGGCGGCTTCCCAGCGGGCCGGATTCCAAAGTTCCAGCCTGCCGGGAGCGCCTGCCACGATCACGTCGTCTTCTAAGGCCGCAAAAGACCGCAGCGTTTGAGGCACGGAAACCCGGAATTGGTTGTCCAGACGGGCTTTGTTCGCGCCGGAATAAAAGAAGCGCACGAAGGAGCGTGATCCGGCGTCGGTGAGGGGCAGGTTCTCCAGTTGTTCTTCTACACGCCGCCAACTCGCCAGCGGAAACACGTACAAACAGCCTTCCATGCCGCGCGTCAGGATCATGCCGTCTTCGACGAAATCGCGGAACGTGGGCGGGAGCACCACACGGCCTTTATCATCGATGGTGTATGGATATTCTCCAAACGGCACCAAAACTCCTTCCTACGCGGCTTCCCGCAGTTCAGGGCAACACAACTGAAACGGCGGGTGAGTGACTTTTTGGGGGGCAGATACGGTCAGAATGAGTGCGTCAGAGCCTTTTCCCACCTGAGGGCATTTTGGCTTTCAGGCGGTCTGGGCTATAAAGCAGCCAGAAACGTGCATGGAGTGCAATTTCAAGCTGATGCCGGGAGTGTAACAGGCATCTCCATGAATTTCCACAGATTCCCACCTTTTCCCCTGTTTTCCCACCCAATCCCCCCACAATTCCCACTTCGGGCCAGAAACGGGACACTCTGCCGGACTTTTTCCCGCTAGTTTTGAGCCATGTCTGCCCCTATTTCTGGCCCACGTTCTGCCCGTGTAGATGCTCTTTTGTCTGGCCTGCTACTGGCCGCGCTCGGTATTGCCCTCGGCGCGTTCGGCGCACACGCCCTAAAAGCCCGCCTAGACCCCGCCATGCTCGCCAACTTTGAAACCGGCGTGCGCTATCAGATGTACGCGGCACTGGCCCTGATCGCGCTGAGTTCGCAGACCAACATCCGGCGTGCCCCAGTCTTTCTTTTGGCCGGAGCCGTCATCTTTAGCGGCACGTTGTACGTCTTGGCCCTGACTGGACAGCGTTGGCTGGGGGCCATCACACCAATTGGCGGGGCGCTCCTGATTGCCGGGTTTGTGGTGGCTGCGGTGGAGGCGAGGGGGAAGGGCGTCTAAGGGTTTAGGGTCTAAGAATGGCAATCGCTTCGCTCACTCACCCCCTCCCCAGCCCTCCCCTCTCAAGGGAGAGGGAGCGAAAACAAAGTTTCACAAGCCACCCTTGGAGCAGTTCTCCGAATTACGCCACCGAAAAAAGAGACTTTCGGTGGCTCCATTCTCCGTCCTGCTCGGTAAAATTCACTCGCTTCGCTCGGTCATTATTATGACAAATGCTGTAGACCCCAGAAAAAACACTTCCGCCACCCCAAACGATCTGAGGCGGCGGAAATGCAAAGTGGAACGGGGGAACTATAAGCCGGGTTCTGTGTCGCCCTTGCGGGCTTAGCGGTCATCTCTCTGGGACGGCTGTTGCCAGACGCCTCGTGCGACCATCCTGACGGTCAATGGAGCGAGCCGCTCCTCGCGTACTGTCGGGTCTTGCACCGGATGGGGTTTACCAGCACCCTGCGTCTCCGCAGAGTCTGGTGCGCTCTTACCGCACCGTTTCACCCTGACCAACGCTCGGTCTTCGCCCTGACCTTGCCTTTTCGGCAGAACACTGGCGGTCTGGTTTCTGTGGCACTGTCCTTCAGCTTCGCCGCTTCCTGCACGCTGTGGGCGCTCGCGCAGGCGCTCTGCTCGCCGACCAGCCGTTAGCTGGCATCCTGCCCTGCGGTGCCCGGACTTTCCTCACTCTTTCCCTCAAGGAGTTGCCCCCGAAAGGGAGGAGCGCGACCGCGCATTCCCCCGCGTGGCCGAGTGTAGCAGGAAGGGCAGGCGCTTTGCGCCGGGAACGTGGTGGGTGGATCGTAGAACGTGGGAACAGCGCAGGTGGGCAAGAAGATCAGGGTTTCTAGGTCTAAACTTTGGCAACAACCTTAAAGCTTAATTTCACATCGCCACGATCCACGATCCACTTCCCAGCGCGAAGCGCCCTTACCCCCAACGCCCCATTGTTTCCCGCTCATCCCGCTCGCGCACATGCGGCGGCACTCGGTCTGGGTTCTGAAGGTTGTACAGTTCGCGGTCACTGAGTTCGCGGTATTCGCCGGGTTCGAGGTCGCCCAGCCACAGGCCGCCGATTCGGTAGCGCATCAGGCGAATGACCGGGTGGCCGATGGCGTCCAGCATGCGGCGCACCTGCCGTTTGCGGCCTTCACCGATGGTCACGAACGCGCCCACACGGGCAGGGCTGGCGTCTATGGCTTTGGCTTCGCCGTCTTCCAACACGATTCCTTCAATCAGGGCGTCGAGTTCTTCTTGGGTAGGCGGATATTCGCCGTCTGTCCAAGCGCGGTAGGCCTTTTCGTGGCCGTAGCGTGGGTGGGTCAGCGTGAGGGTGAGGTCGCCATCGGTGGTGAGGAGCAGCAGGCCTTCGCTGTCCATATCCAGCCGCCCCACCGGATGCAGGCCGGGAACGTTGGGCATGGCTTCCATCACGGTATGCCGCCCCAATTCGTCGTGGGCGGTGGTCACGTAGCCAGTCGGCTTGTGCAGAATGAAGGTGACGCGCTCGGAGGTGGCCGTTTCTACCAAACTGCCGTCTACGCGCACTTCATCAACGGGGGTCACGGTGCGGCCCAGCGTGGCAACCTCACCGTTTACTGTGACGCGGCCAGCGGTAATCAGTTCTTCGGCGGCGCGGCGAGAAGCCACTCCAGCACGGGCCAAGCGCTTTTGCAGGCGTTCGGCGTTGGTGCCGGAATTGCTCCCACCAGCATTGGTCTTCTCGGTAGTATTGTCATTTGAATTCATAAGCGGCTCCTGCGGGAAGGAAAGGCGATCAGGGCGGCGACGGCCAGCAGGGTCAGCACGCCCGCGCTGCCTAGCAAAATGGCGCGGAGGGCGGGGGGCATGCCTTCTCCCTGCCGGATCACCGCTGGAACGAGGGTGGCGGCGCTCAGCAGGTTTCCAGCCACGAGGCCGCCTACCGCCGTGCCCTGAGGCTGGCTGGAAGTAGACCCCGACGCTATGAGGAACACGCCCCACACAGCCAAAATGCCCCCGCACACGCGGGCCAACCACAACGGCGATACGCCCACCGCGCCCGCCAAGGTAGCCGGAAGAAAGTACAACAGGAGGCCAAGGGGCAAGAACACCACAGCCGTCAACCAGAAAGAAGCACGTAACACACCCGGCAGTGTAAGGGAGGCGGCGGGGCAAAGGGGCGCAGTAGGGCACAGAACCAGCCTTCCCTCAGCCTAACAACGGCTCCCCGGCCTGATAGCCCCCGCCCTGATAGCCCCAGCCTGATAGCCTCTGCCCCATATGCCCGTGATCGCCGTAGACAAGCCGCTGAACCTGACTTCTCATGACGTGGTGGGCCGGGCGAGGCGGGCGCTGGGTACCAAACGGGTGGGCCATACAGGAACGCTTGACCCGCTGGCAACCGGAGTGCTGGTGCTGTGCGTGAACGACAGCACCAAAGTCGTGCAGTTCATGGACGCCGACAGCAAGGACTATCTGGCGTGGATCAGCCTCGGCGCAGGCACACGCACGCTGGACGCGGAAGGGCCGATAGACGACACCGCCGATGTGCCGCCCCTGACCGAAGACGGCGTGCGGGCCGTGTTGGCCGACTTCGTGGGGTCGCTGGCGCAGGTGCCGCCGCAGTACAGCGCGATTCAGGTGGGCGGCGTGCGGGCTTATGCGGTGGCGCGGGCCGGGGGAACACTGGACTTGCCCGCCCGCAACGTGGTCATTCATTCGCTGGAACTGTTGGGCATCTACGAGAGTGTGGAGGCCGCGCCCCACGCCTTCTCCCCTACCCCGCACGGCTGGATACCCGACGCGGAGGGCAAAACCTTTCCGTTTCCCGCCCCGTTGGGCCAGTTCCCCACCTTGCTGGTGCGTGCCCGCGTGGGCAGCGGCACTTATTTGCGCTCGTTGGCGCGGGATGTGGGCGCGGCGCTGGGCGTGCCTGCCCACCTGTCGGAGCTGGTGAGAACCCGTGTGGGCCGCTATGACCTGTCTGCCGCCGCCGATTTGGAACACTTGGCCGAAGCAAAAAGCATTCCCGATTTGGACGCCCTCGATTTTCCGCGCCTAGAGGCCGACGAACGCCTTGCCCGCGAACTGCGCCAAGGCAAACGCCCCCAGCACACGACACAGGGGCGGCAAGTGGTCACGCTGAATGGGGAATTGGTGGCGGTGGTGGACGGGGATGGGGCGGAATTGCGGGTGGTGCGGGCGTGGGCGTAAGGGGCAGCTAGAAAAATCTGTCCCAGACAGTGCCGTGACGATCTACAGCACTCAACGGGAATCGAAATCTTTAGTCAGGGGGCGTTTGAAAAAGCACTCACTCGTAAGTTCATAGCCTCGGTTCACAACTGCCTCGTATGGCACACAATCCGTCAGTTCCCAGCCTAGCTGCCCCAGCACATTGAAGAGCTTGATCCCCGGCCCAGTCACATCAACTCGTTTGCCTACCACCTCCTCAACAAAGGCTTGAAACCCTGCTGGATTTGGCCTGCTCAAGTCGTCCTGCGTGTAGACCTCAGTCTGGCAGCTGGACTCCCAATTGGCGGTAAACCTCAGGGGTTTACTCAGAGAGAGCTTAGGATTGACTGGGTAGGTGTAGGCAAAAAACAAACGGGCGTACTCCCACTTCTGCCCGTAGGCCACGCTGCTGCACGCCAAGACCAACGCTACTGCCCATAGAAGTCGAGTCACGCTTTACAGTAGCGAACGAGAGAAGCATTCACCCCTGCCATACCCTCAGAGAGAACCTCTAGCAAGAATTTTAGTACCCCGCTGGCCCTTCCATCTGCACGGCTCCCACACCTTCTAGCCCCCCGGCCAGCGTCAGCAGCACTTCGTCTTTCAGGGTGGGGGCGATGAATTGGATGCCTACGGGCAGGCGCACGCCGTCCACAGTTTCAAACCCGGCGGGCACGCTCAGGGCGGGCAGTCCGGCCAAGTTGATGGCAACCGTATCCACATCGGCGGCGTACATGGCGAGTGGATCGCTGGATTTCTCGCCGTGCCGGAACGCTGGGAAAGGGCTAGTGGGCGTCACCAACACATCGAAGTCAGCAAAAGCGCGGGCGAAATCCTGTGCGATCAGGCCACGTACCTTCATGGCTTTGGAGTAATAGGCGTCGTAGTAGCCGCTGCTGAGGGCATAGGTGCCGATCAGAATACGGCGTTGCACTTCCCGCCCGAATCCGTGTTCGCGGGTCAGGGTCATGCTGGTGTTCACGTCTGCGCCGGGGGTCTCGCGGCTGCCGTAAGTCATGCCGTCGTAGCGGGCGAGGTTGCTGCTGGCTTCCGGCATGGCGATCAGGTAATAGGCGGCGATAGCGTGCCGCACGCTGGCGACGCTCACTTCTTGCACACTCGCCCCGGCTCCGCGCAAGGCGTCTAGGGTGGCGTTGAGGGTGCTTTCTACGCCCGCCGTGTTGCCTTCCAAACTCTCGCGGATCACGCCTACGCGCAGGCCGCGCAAGTCGTCGGCGGTTCCGGCGGCAAACTGCGGCGGCGCGTGCAGGCTGGTGGCGTCCTGTGGGTCGTGTCCGGCGATCACGTTCATGATCAGGGCGAGGTCTTCGGCGCTGCGGGCAAACGGCCCGATCTGATCGAGGCTGCTGGCGTAGGCCACCAACCCAAAGCGGCTGACGCGCCCGTAGGTGGGTTTCAGGCCGTAGACCCCAGTAAATGCGGCAGGTTGGCGCACGCTGCCGCCCGTATCGCTGCCCAAACTGATGGGCGTAAGATTGGCCGCCACCGCCACCGCGCTTCCGCCGCTGCTGCCGCCGGGAACGCGGGCCGTATCCCACGGGTTCAGGGTGGGGCCGCTGGCGCTCGATTCGGTGGAACTGCCCATCGCAAATTCGTCCATATTGGCCTTGCCCGCGATCACTGCGCCCGCACTGACTAGGCGGCGGGCGACCGTGGCGTCGTAAGGGCTGGTGTAGTTCGCCAGAATCCGGCTGCCGCACGTCGTCCGGGTGCCGCGCACGTTGATGTTGTCCTTCACGATGATAGGCACGCCCGCCAGCGGCAACCTTTCGCCCGCCTGCACCCGCGCCTGCACCGCTTCGGCCTGTGCTTCGGCCCCCGCATTCAGGCTCACGAGGGCGTTCAGGTGGTGGGCCGCCTCTATCCGCGCCAACGATTCGGACAACAGGCCTTGCGGGGTGGATTCTCGCGCCAGCACGGCACGGGCCAATTCGGTGGCAGAACGTTGGGGCGTGTGCGCTGGAGAAGGGGTCACGGGAACAGACATCACGCCAGTGTAACGGCGCAGCTGCAAAGGAGAAAGCAGTGGGCCAGGTAAGCGCCCCGTTCTCTATCTGCTGGCGTGTCCTTGGTCTAACAGTCCAGCCTTGAAAGGACAGCTTTCGCCTCAGGAACCAAGTTCACTCCTCTGGCAAGAGTTTTAAACCCTTATACCCTACCAGAACCTCCTTTCAGACCTGTCTGAAATTTTAGTTTCGCAAGCGCATTTGGCTACTTTGTAAGGGGGCAAATAACAGCAAAGAAAAGTGCGCTGGCATTGTAAGCGGTTACAATTGTGATGATGATGGCGTTACAGTAGAAACTGCTGACCTCCGTGTCAGAGGCGGTCGAGCTTCATCAAGAGGGGGCCTCATTCCCCCGATTGTTAAGACAACATTGACAGGCCCGATTTGACGGTGTAGCCTTCACGTACCAACTTTTAGACTTTCGTGGAACCGCTTCCGAAAAGGGGCGGGGCTGCACACCGGTGCAGTTCAAAAACCCACCAAGGGGGATGCATGAAGAAAGTAATCGCCATCATCGGTCTTACTGCTGCAATTGCAGCGAACTCTCAGGCCGCAGCGGTCACGGTCACTTTGGCCTGCGGCGCTGTCGGTCAGGAACTTGAACTCTGCAAGGCGGGCGCTGATCGCTGGGCCGCCAAGACGGGCAACTCCGTCAAAATCTTTGAAAGCCCCAACCTCACCAACGACCGCCTCGGCCTGTACCAGCAGCAGCTGGCCGCCAAGAGCAGCGACATCGACGTGTACCAACTCGACGTCGTTTGGCCCGGCTTGCTCGCCCAGCACTTCGTCGACCTGAAGGGCAAAGTGCCCGCCGCCGAAGTCAACGCTCACTTCAAAGGCATCGTCGCCGCCAACACCGTGAACGGCAAACTCGTGGCTATGCCCTGGTTTACCGACGCCGGCCTCTTGTACTACCGCACCGACTTGCTCACCAAGTACGGCTACAAGACCGCTCCCAAAACTTGGGCCGAAATGGCTGTGATGGCCAAGAAGATCCAGACCGGCGAGCAAAAGACCAACAAGTCCTTTGCAGGCTTCGTGTGGCAGGGCAAGAACTATGAAGGCCTGACCTGCGACGCGCTGGAATGGGTTGTTTCGTTCGGCGGCGGCACCATCGTCGACGACAAGGGCACCGTCACCATCAACAACGCCAAGGCTGCTGCCGCGCTCGACGCCGCCGCAAGCTGGGTCAAGAACATCAGTCCCGCTGGCGTGACCACCTACGGCGAAGAAGAAGCACGCGGTATTTTCCAGTCGGGCAACGCGGCGTTTATGCGCAACTGGCCCTACGCTTGGGCACTCGGCCAAGGCGACGACAGCAAGGTCAAAGGCAAGATCGGCGTCGCTCCTCTGCCCAGCGGCGGCGCACGCAACGCAGCCACGCTCGGCGGCTGGCAACTCGGCGTCAGCACCTACTCCAAGAATCAGGCCGCCGCGATTTCGCTGGTGCGCTACCTCGCCGGCCCCGACGAGCAAAAGATTCGCGCCGTCGAAGGTGCCTACAACCCCACCATTCAGGCCCTCTACAAGGATTCCGCAGTCCTGAAGGCCAACCCCTTCTTCGGCAGCCTGCTCAACGTGTTCACGAGCGCGGTGGCCCGTCCTTCCGGCCCCACCAAGAGCAAGTACAACCAAGTGTCTCAAGCCTTCAGCACCGCTGTCAGCGACGTGCTGAACGGCAAGAGCAAAGGCGCGGCAGCCGTTGCCAAACTCTCCACCGACCTCGCCCGCATCAAGGGACGTGGCTGGTAATCTCTCGCCGCGCTTCCTACTGAGCGCGTAGGGAGGACGTCCACACACCGGGCGTCCTCCCCTTTTTTTGCACACCTTCATTTTTGTCGAATTTTTCTCATGACGCCGCGCCATTTGCAGGCGCACGCTAAGGCTTCACTGCCGATCTCGCGCCCCGCGTTACTCTCTTCACACCGCTGCCGCACGGCCAAGACTGCGGCCACCATCCTGCCCCACCGGGCGGAACAGGGGGACATCCATGACGACCAATGCCACACCCGAAATTGCCGCTCCCGTCAGACGCCGGGGCATCGAGGCGGCCCGCGCCCGGCAAGCTGTCTTGCTGTTGCTGCCCACGCTGATCGCCATTGCACTCGTGGCTGGCTACCCGCTGTACCGCACCATTTTCTTTTCTATGTTCGAGGCCAACCTGACCAACCCGGATCAGCGCACCTTCCTCGGCCTCGGCAATTTCTGGTTTACCACCTCTGACGGAGTCGAGCTTGGTTTTCTCCAAGATCCCAAGTGGTGGGGCGCAGTCAAAAACACCATGCTGTTTACGGTGGTGTCGGTCTTTTTAGAAACCGTATTCGGAATGATTATCGCGCTGGTAGTGAACAGCGCCTTTAAGGGCCGCGCCTTCCTGAGAACGGCCATGCTGGTACCTTGGGCTATTCCAACGGTGGTCAGCGCCCAAATGTGGGCCTACATGTACAACGATTCCTTCGGCCTCATTGGGCGCGGGCTGCTAGGCGGACAAGCGCTGCTGGCGAATACCGACAGTGCAATTTGGGCCTTGATTGCCGTAGACGTGTGGAAGACCACTTCGTTTATGGCCCTGCTGATTTTGGCCGGACTGCAAAGCCTGCCCACCGATATGTACGAAGCCGCCGACATGGACGGCGCAACCAAGTGGACGCAGTTTTGGCGCATGACCCTGCCCCTCCTGCGGCCTGCGCTGCTGGTGGCGCTGGTGTTCCGTAGTTTGGACGCCCTGCGCGTGTTCGACATCATGTCGGTCATGTTGGGCAACGTGAACGCGGCCAGCACTTCTATGACCGGATACGCACGGCAAGCCCTGATCGACAACCAATTGTTGGGCATGGGCAGCGCCGTCAGTATCGCGGTGTTCGTGATCATCATGGTCATCGTGGTGGTTTACGTGACCGCCTTCCGCGTGAAGTTCGACTAAAGGAGGCTGACAGTCATGGTTCTTAAACGTACCAATCCCGCGCTTTACTACCTTCAGCGCACCGGGTTCTATCTGCTGGTCATCGTCATCACCCTGTATCTGCTGGTGCCCTTTCTGTGGGCGGTTCTGACCAGTTTCCGCAAATCGGGCGATCTGTTCTTGCCTCCTGCCCAATTTGTGGGCGCGGCCAGCACTTTCGGCAATTACATAGACGTCTTTGCCAACCCCAACTTCCAAAAGGGCTTGCTATTCAGCCTGATCGTGGCCGTCGGTTCGGTGGTCATCAGCCTGATCTTCGGCAGCTTCGCCGCTTACGCGCTGGGCCGCTTCAAGTTCCGGGGTAAGTCGGCGGTGCTGTACATCATTCTGGCCGTCAGCGTGTTTCCGCAGATTGCCGTATTGGGCGGCCTGTACACCCTGATCAGCAACCTGAATTTGTACAACAGCCCCATCGGCCTCATTCTCAGCTACCTGATTTTCACCATTCCCTTTACGGTGTGGGTACTCACCAGCTTTGTGCGGGACATTCCGGGAGAACTGGAAGAAGCCGCGCTCGTAGACGGCGCTTCGCCCCTGCAAACGCTGTTTCAAGTCTTGTTTCCGGTGATGATGCCTGCCCTCGTCACGACGGGTCTGCTGGCCTTCATCAACGCTTGGAACGAGTACCTGTTTGCGCTGACCTTCACGAGTACCAACCGCACCGTGCCTGTGGTCATCGCCAACTATTCCGGGGCCACGCAATTCGATCAACCTTGGGGTCAGATCATGGCCGCCAGCATTGTGGTCACGGTGCCGCTGATCATTCTGGTCTTGGTGTTCCAACGCAATATCGTGTCGGGCCTCACCGCCGGAGCCGTCAAGGGCTAAGGCTCTGGCTTACCACTCCGTTTCTTGCAGCCGCTTCCTGTTTGGGGGCGGCTTTTTTTGGTGGGTGATTGTGGGCAAGAAGTTGAAGGACTCGCCATTCACACCCCGCCTCTCTACAACTTCTCCTCCCCCTCCCCCATTCCCGCTAGGCTGGCTCCATGTCTGCGCTGCCTGCTTCCCCCGTGCGCCGGGTACATATCGGGCGCTGGGTGTCGGCGGTGTTGGCGCTGTCCTTGTTGGCCTTCAGTCCTACCGCCGCCTTCTATGCTCAGCATTTTTTGGGCGGCCCAGCGCAGCAATCAGCCACTTTGCCCCCAGCGCGGGTGGGCGTCCCCTCGGCAGAAGTGGTGCGAAGCTACGCCCTGACCGCCCTCAGTTTTCAGGGGGCCTTGGCCGATGTGCGTGTCAGCGAACGCCGCCGCCTGAGCTTGACCGAGATGCAGTACCAAACTTATGTGCAGGCCCGGCAGACGCTTGGGCCTGCGCGGGCCAGCGCCACGATGCGCCTGCTGAATACCGAAATTCGCAACCAAAACCCAGCCCTCAGCCGCCGCAGCGTGTTTGGCAGCCCCGAAGCCGCACTGAACAACGTGCAAGGGTGGCTGGCGTTTGTGGCATGGGCCGAAACCACCCGCCCCGGAGACCGGGCTTTGGCAAAGCAAGCTCCGGTACCGATTGCGCCGCACATTGTGCGGGCCAACCGCGCCAACATCGTGCGGGCGGCCAACGCCCTGCACCTCGCGCCCGGTGGACTGGCCGCCATTTTAGACAACGAGCAGGCGGGCGCACGCAGCGGATTTGGCCTATCGGGATGGCTGCGAACCTTCACCGATACTGTGGCGCTGCGGGCCACCGAAGCCTACGGCAGCAGCGGAGCCACGGGCCGCCTGTCGCGGACGGTGGGCCTGACCCAAATGAGCTGGGAAGACGCGGTGGGGCAAGCAGACCGCCTGCGCTCGCTCGGCGTGACGCTCAACGGCCCGTACCCCACCGACGAGGCGCAAGCCAGAGCCGCCCTCAACTCGCCGTATGACCATTTTTTGCTGAGTGCGTCGCGGCTGCGGGGGTATTTGCTGGCAAGCTTGCCCACCAAACCCAATCCCTACGCCGACCCCCTCAGTCCCTCGACTCAGGCGCACCTGACCGATGCTTGGGCCAATTTTCTCGGGCCCGCTTGGCACAACAACCCTGCCCTCGCCAGCAGCGGGCAAACGTGGCCTTACGCTTGGAATGCATTTTTCAAGGCGTGCCTGTACGAGCAGAGGTTGTTTGCGAGGTAAGGGTTAGACGCTCAGCAAGTCCCGCGTGGCCTGCGCCAAATCTGCGCTTCCGGCAAGGCTGCTGCCCACCAGCACGGCGTCGGCCAGCCCGCGCACTACTTCTACATCGGCGGGAGTGCGGTAGCCCGATTCGGCCACCAGCAGGCCCGAAAATCCGGCGGCGCGGGCGCGGGCAATCAGGTGCGGGCTGACGGCCAAATCGATGTGCAGCGTGGTCAGGTCACGGTTGTTTACGCCAATAATTTCGGCTCCAGCCCGCATCGCTATTTCTAACTCATGTTCGTCATGGACTTCGACCAATGCGTCTAGCCCCAAATGATGCGTCATCTGTAAGTACTCGCCCACCGCCTCACCCAGCACACTCACCATCAGTAGGGCGGCAGACGCGCTCCAGTCGGCGGCCTCTCGCAGCATCGCGGGATGAACGACGAAATCTTTGCGGAGAACGGGCAGAGAAATGGCGGCGACAACGGCGTGCAAGGCTTCCGGGTTGCCGTCGAAGTGACGCGGTTCGGTGAGGACACTGATGGCCGCCGCACCGCCTGCTTGGTAGGCCAGTGCCGCCTGTGCCGGGTCAAGCGGGGCAATGGCTCCCTGACTGGGGCTGGCCCGTTTGACTTCGGCAATCAGCGACAATCCTGCGGCCCGCAGCGCGGTTTCAAAGCGGCGCAGGCGGGGGCGGGCCGCACCCAAACCCCCTTCAGCGCCCGCATAATCGGCCACCCGTTCGGCCACGATGCGCCCCAGCACGCCCGGAACCCCACTGAAATCCACTTCTACGCTCTCCAAGCTGCCTTGCACCATAAACCGGAGTATACGGGGCCACACCCAGCACATCGGGCAGCCCTACTAGGCAGAGGGGTTCCTCATCAGCGCTCTGTCAGCACCCGCCGTGTTAGGTTATGAGGCATATGAGCCTCGCCCCCGGCAACGGCCCCGTGCAAATCACACAGGATCAACTTCAGGCCCGCATTCACGAACTCGCCCAGCGCATTCGGGACGATTACGCCGGACGCGATCCCCACCTGATCTGTGTCCTCAACGGCGCATTTATGTTTTATACCGACCTCGTGCGGGCGCTTGGCGTGCCCTGTACCATCGATTTTTTGCAGGCCAGCAGCTACGGCAACGAAAAACAGAGCAGCGGCGAAGTGAAATTGGTCAAGGATTTGCAGTTTCCGATCAGTGACCGCGACGTGATTTTGGTGGAAGACATCGTAGACACCGGCATTACCATGAGCTACCTGCTGCACTACTTGCAGGGGCGCGGCCCCGCCAGCCTGAAAGTGGCCGCCCTGCTGAGCAAACCCAGCCGCCGCAAAGTCGAAGTGCCGGTGGAATACTTGGGCTTCACCATTCCCGACGCCTTCGTATACGGATACGGCCTAGACCGCAGCCAGTACGACCGGAATCTGCCGTTTATCACCAGTCAGGATTGAACACAGAACGTGGGGTGTAGAGAATGACGCCGCTAATTCGTCCATTCAATTCCGCCGATACAACTATGTGCCTCGCTCTGTTCGACTCCAACATTCCCACCTTTTTCACGGTGCAGGAGCGGGCCGATTTTGAGGCCTATCTGCTGAGTCCCGGTGCGTATTGGGTGGTGGAACAAGCCGGGGAACTGGTGGCCTGCGGCGGTGTGTGGCAAAACTTCGGTAGGCCGGAGCGCCGGGCGGGGCTGGCATGGGGCATGGTGAGGCGCGATCTGCACCGCTCTGGCTTCGGCTCTTTGCTGCTGCGCCACCGCCTGAGTGCCCTACGCGACATGGGCGAACTCCAATGCTGGATCGACACCAGCCAACACAGCGCCCCCTTCTTTGCCCGTCACGGTTTTCAGGAAACCAAGCGCACGCCGGACGGCTACGGGCCGGGGCTAGATGAAGTGGTGATGGTGAGGGAGTTGGACGTGGAGAGTACGAAGGGCGTCTAAGGGTCGAGGGTCTAAGAGACTAGGAAGGGCAAAGGCAAGGGCTAGAGCCGTTCAGAAAACACCAAGTTCCACAAGCCACCCTTAGACCCGCCTTCGCCAATTCCGCTACACTGTTTCCCATGATCCGCTCTGCGCTTACTCGCCGGGGACGGCGCGACTAGCCTAGGCTTGTGCGCGTGTCCCCGGTCTGTTGTTGGCCGGGGCTTTTCTTTGCCCGCAGTGTTTGCAAAGGGCTTATTTCACCCATTAGGAGAACATACCCATGACCGATATCAAAGAACCCCGCGCCGAGCGGTATAACCCGCACGCCATAGAAGGCAAGTGGCAAGAGCAGTGGGCCGCCGATGGCCTGTACACCTTCCGCGAAGACGCCAGCAAAACCAAGTATTACGCGCTGACCATGTTCCCGTACCCCAGCGGCAACCTGCACATCGGGCACTGGTACGCCAACGTTGCGCCCGATGCCCGCGCCCGTTGGATGCGGATGCGCGGCTACAACGTGCTGTTTCCGATGGGCTTTGATGCCTTCGGTCTGCCCGCCGAAAACGCCGCCATCAAGAACAACGTGAACCCGGCCAAGTGGACGCGGGAAAACATTGCCTACATGATTGGGCAGTTTGGGCGGATGGGCACCATGATCGACTGGAGCCGCAGCTTTGCCACCTGTGACCCGGAATACTACCGCTGGAACCAATGGTTTTTTACCGAATTTTTCCGGCGTGGGCTGGCCTACAAAAAAGACGGGCTGGTGAACTGGTGCCCCAAAGACCAGACCGTGTTGGCGAACGAGCAAGTGGTGAACGGCCACTGCGAACGCTGCGGCACCGCAGTAGAACGCCGCAAGCTGAGCCAGTGGTACTTGAAAATTACCGACTACGCCGATGAGTTGCTGGACTTTGACGACACCGACATGCCCGAGCGCGTGCGCCTGATGCAGACCAACTGGATCGGCAAGAGCGTGGGCGCAGAAATCACCTTCGACACGCCCGCTGGCCCCGAAACTGTGTTTACCACCCGTCCCGATACCCTGATGGGCGCAACGTTTTTGGTGCTGGCCCCTGAACACTCCAAGGTGGCGGCGCTAACCACGCCCGAACAAGCAGAGACGGTGCGGGCCTACTTGGAAGCCGCCGGACGCAAAACCGACGTGGAACGCCAACAGGACAGCGGCGAGAAAACGGGCGTGTTTACCGGCAGCTACGCCACGCACCCGGTCAGCGGTCATCAGGTGCCGATCTGGGTGGCCGACTACGTGCTGGTCACCTATGGCACAGGTTCCATCATGGCTGTACCCGCGCACGATGAGCGTGACTTTGCCTTTGCCCGCAAGTTTGGGCTGGAGATTCGGGAAGTGATTCGGCCCGAAGGCGGGGAAGGCATGGGCGAGAACCCAGAAGCCAGCTACAACGGCGAAGGCTTGATCGTGAACAGCGGCGAATTTGACGGCTTGCGCGGCGGCAAGGCCAGTATTGCCCAGATTATTGCCAAGTTGGACGAACACGGCGTCGCCAAATCCAAGACCACCTTCCGCCTGCGCGACTGGCTGGTATCGCGCCAACGCTACTGGGGCACGCCTATTCCCATCGTGTACTGCGAGGAACACGGCGCTCAGCCCGTCCCCGCCGACCAGTTGCCCGTACGCCTACCCGACGACGTGGAATTTACGCCCACCGGACAAAGCCCGTTGAAGCTGAACCGCGAGTGGGTGCAGACCACCTGCCCCGTGTGCGGCGGCCCCGCCGAGCGCGACACCGACACGATGGATACCTTTGTCGACAGCAGTTGGTACATGTACCGCTTCCTGTCACCGCGTGACGACGTTCACCCGTTCGACCCGGCAGAGGCGGCCAAGCTGCCTGTCGACCTGTACACGGGCGGTATAGAACACGCCATTTTGCACCTGCTGTACAGCCGGTTCTGGACGAAAGCTATGCGCGACATGGGCCTGACCGAACAAAATGAACCCTTCAAGTGGCTGCGAAATCAGGGCATGATCTTGGGGCCAGATGGCGACAAGATGAGCAAGTCGCGTGGCAACGTGGTTGACCCAGACGACTTGGTGCGCGAATACGGGGCCGATACCGTGCGGGCCTACTTGTTGTCGATTGCTCCGTGGGAAGACGGCGGGCCTTGGGATCCCACCGGAATTCAGGGGCCAGCGCGGTGGCTGTCGCGCGTGTGGCGCTTGTACTTCGATGAAGAAGTGAGCGGGCCAGCCAAAAGCATGACCGAAGCTGAACTGCGCTACGCCACGCACTCGGCCTTGAAGCGCGTCACTGACGACTTCGAGCGCCTGAACTTCAACACTATTTTTGCCACGCTGAACATCCTGACCGACGCCTTGGCCGACGCCAAACGCAGCCCAGTACGCAGCACGCCCGCCTATACCGAAGCGCTGGATATTCTGAATCTGATGTTGGCTCCGGTAGTGCCCCATGTGGCCGAGGAAGTCTGGAACCAACGGGGCAACAGCGGCAGCATTCATACCCAGAGTTGGCCCGCCGTAGACGAAGCCGCCGCTACCCGCGACACCGTGACTTTGGGCGTGCAGGTCAGTGGGAAAGTACGCGGTGAAGTCACCATCTCCAAGACCGCGACGCAGGCCGAGGCGATGGCCGCTGCTCAAGCCCTGCCCGATGTACAGAAATACACGGAAGGCAAAACAGTGGTGAAAGAAGTGTACGTGCCGGGCCGAATCATCAACATCGTGGTGAAGTGACAAAATAGACAGCTAAGCAATTATCTCAAGGCAGTCTCATTCCCACTCCCCAGTTCAGGCTGGTGGGTGGGATTTTTTGTTTATGGACTCCTAGATTCCGGCTGGTCAACTCATCTGCTTATAGCTCAGCCGTGAGAGACTGTGGCCCTTCCCTGACCTGAAGCTTTTTCCTGCTACTGGCCCCGCTTTGGGCAGAACCCCACCCAACTCAACCCAATCAAGCGTAAGACCTTTGTCAGTCCTTCATGTTTATGCTTGATGCAGATTCGAGCTACCACCACCTCATACCCCACCCGCCCGAGAGGAGTTTCCCGATGAGCTACGTTTTTAGGATTCTTTACGCCGTGTTCGTCGTGCCTGTCTTCGCCGTGTTGGTCATCTGCTCGGCCATGAGCGGACGCATTACCCGGCAGGAGTTGGAAGCCGAAGCGGTCTGATACGGAATTAAAAAGAGTTTCGTACATCTTGGTCTTCCCCTCTATCCTCGTGGGAGAGGGGCGCTGCACCGCAGAGGGGTGGCTGGTACAGCTCCGCAGGAGAGGGGGCGTGTGAGTGGCGTTCCTGCTCATGTTCGGGATTCAGTTTAGTTTCGTATGAGCTGATTTTATCTTCACTGTAAGGCAACATAAGTCCCCCAGATTCGGGGGTTTTTGGTTTTCACGGCAAGGATTTAGAGACTTTGAGGCGAGCTGCTGGCCTGCCATTCAGCAAGAGCCTGCCGCCCCGCGTCGCTGATTTCGAACATGCTGCCGCCTACCAACAGACCCGCATGTTCCAGCGCCAGCACGTCGCTCAGGCTGATGTCCTGCTCGGCAAAAAGCAGATACAGCAGCACGCACACGTCGTCGCGGTAATAGCCGAGTGCGCCGCCCGCCAACTCTTTGAGAATGGAGATTTGGGACGGGGTAAGGGAAGCAACCGACATAGTTCAGAGTGGCACAAATCAGCGCTTAAGGATTCGCCCGCCAGAAGGCGTCCAGAGTCACCTTCACATCCAGCATTTTTTCCCAGTGCGGCAGGCCATCGGTGTCGGCAATTCTGACTGCACTTTTGCCCGGCAGCGCGGCAAAGTAAGGCAGGCGGGCAAAGTTGACGAAGGCGTCTTGGTCATACATGACGACCACTGGAATGGTCAGTTTGCTGTACAAGTCGGCGTAAGCATCGGGCGTAAAGAGTTGGCCGCCGATGAAATACAGGGGCGCGTATTTGGCTCCGGGCTGGCGGCTGGTGTCTACGGCGTAGTCGATCAGGCCCACGTTGACCGGCCCGCGAAACGACGGATTCAGGAACAGTTCGATGACGGGGCGAGTTCGCAAAATGGCATACAGCGGCGTTCCGAAGCGGCTGAGGGTGCCGTAAAGCTGCTGGCCGCCGTCGTCGGCGTTGGCCTGCTGGGTGTTTCCGCGTGGCGTGCCGAGACCGCTGGGACTCAGCAGGGCCAGTGTGCGAATGCGGGGGTCTTGCAGGGCGGCGCGGGCGGCAAATTCGCTGCCGAGGCTCATCGAAACCACGTCTACATCACTTCCAAGCTTGGCCACCAACAGCAGCAGAGCGCGGGTCATCAGGTCGCGGGTGTAGGCAATATCGGGGCGGGCGCTGCTGCCAAAGCCGGGCCACTCTAGGGCGTACACCGGGCGCGTGCCCGCGTAGGCGTCCCACACCGGTTTCATCTCGTAGGCACTGGCGGCGGCATTGACCGAATGGGTCAGAATCAGGGGCCGCCCCGAGCCGCGTATGTCGGCGTACACGTTGATGGGGCCAAAGCCGGGAAGCTCTAGGCTGTAGCGTTGCCCACCCAGCGCAGGCCGCAAGGGGCTGACCGTCGGCACGCCGAGAAGAGGCGCAACAGTCACAGTGGTCTGAACTTGAAGCTGCGGAACAGTCTCGTTGGCAGAAACAGTAATGGTGGGCGCTGGAGTGCTGGTTTGGGCTAGCCCCGCTGTACCGGAAGTCAAGAGGAGCGCGGTGGTCAGAACGCTGAGGCCGAATTTCATGAACCTATCGTTCAGTCTTGGTGAGTGAAGCGATTGTAACTTTGGTTGATATCTGCCTTCCCTTCAATTGAGTTGGCTGGCGGTTCCAGAGGGTTCGCTGGCATAGGTGGCGGCCACATCGCGCAGCAATTGGCGGGCCAGCGCAATCAAATCGTCTTCCGAAATGCGCTCTAGCCGGAAGCTGCCGCCCGCGCCATATTCGCCCTGAAACAGGCCCTCTACGCGCCGCACCCGCACCAGCACTTCACATAGGCCCAGCCGCAGCCACGCCGCCACCCAGCCGCCGGGGGGAGCGGGACGCAGGCGGTTGGCGGGATCGGGCGTAAAGTCCAGCGTGACATTGTTGAGGGGCAAACCGGGGCCGCTGGCCGTCCTCAGGGCGTGATACAGCGCATTGATAAAGGCCTCGCACGCCCGCTGTTCGGCCTGCCGAGCCTCGGCATGACGGCGGATGGCCGCTTGCAGGGCGTCGAAGTCACTCATGAGGGGTAGCGATGAGGGCAGGCATATCTGGCCGTATTCCTACCATGTTTGGCCCCCGCCCGCGCCCTGATCCAGAAGAAGACAAAGGCGGCATGAGAGCGGCAGCCCCGGCACAGGTATCCTGCGGGGCGTGACCCTTGCTGGCCTGCCGCTCTCCCCCACCCCTAAGGCTGATTCTGACGCCAAGCCCGCCTTGCTGATTTCCAACGGCACGGCAGAAGACCTGATCGGAGCGCGGTTGGCCCGCTTGCTGCGTTTGCCCGTGCGCTACTGCCCGCTGGTAGGAGAAGGCAAAGCGTATGGGAGCGTACCGGGAGCGGTGCAGGTAGGCCAGGTGCTGAGGCTGCCAAGCGGCGGTTTCCCCTTCGGCAGCGTAGGAAATTTGCGGGCAGATGTAGCGGCGGGCTTGGTGCAAGAGTCGCTGGGGCAATGGCAAGACGCCGTGCGGGGGGCACGCGGCGCGGGTGTAATAGTGGTGGTAGGCGACGCCTACGCCCTGATGGTAGGCACGTTGGCGGCGCGGCGGGCCGGGATTGGGCTGATTCATGTGCAACCTCTGCTGAGCGCACAATACTTGGAAGGCTTAGGCGTGCGCGGGGCCATGCAAGAACTGAACGCGCTGGGGGCCAACCTGCCGATGCCCTACGAACTGCGGCTGGCAGCGGGGGCGCGGGCCGTGTTTGTACGGGATGCCCCCACCGCTGCCTACTACGCGGCGCGGGGTGTGGCCGCACGCTGGGCAGGCAGTTTTGCGATGGATGTGCTGGCCGCCCCCGAACGCGATCTGAGCCAGTTCACGCATCAAAAGCCCGTGCTGGCCCTGATCCCCGGCTCCCGCGAAGACCACCGCCAAAGCCTGCCGCTGATGCTGCTGGCCGCCGCCCGCTTCCCCGAACTGGCCGCGCTGGTGGCATGGCCGCACGACTGGGACAGTGTGACCCTGCCCGCTGGCTGGACACTGGACATTCACGGTGAAACGGAGGCTTATGCAGTGGGCGAAAGTATGCGTGTGCCTGTGCTGCGCGGCGCATTCGGGGCCATTGCCCACGCCGCAGATGTAGCCATTGGGACAGCAGGCACCGCTAACGAACAATTGGCCGGACTGGGCAAACCAGTGGTGGCCTTTGCGACGGCTGGCCCGCAATTCACCGCAGGATTTGCCCGCAGGCAGGGCCGCCTGCTGGGCGAGGCGCTGAGTGTGGTAGATGCCAACCCAGCCACCCTCGCTGCCGAAGTGCGTGCGCTGATGCAAGACGGCCCCCGCCGCGCCCGCGCTGCACTGGCAGGCATAACGCGAATCGGGCCAGCCGGAGCGTTAGAAGTGATTGCCGAGGAAGTGCGGCGAGTAGCAGGAATGTAGAACGTAGATTGTAGAAACAGCCCAACCCACAATCCACGTTCTACGATCCCTGCGAAGCGTCCCGCCCTTATCACTCACTACTGACCACTCATCATTCACGGTTTTCCTACCCAATCTGCTTCGGATCGATCCAGCCCCGCTTGATTCCGAACAACACCGCTTCGGTGCGGCTGCCCACGCCCAGTTTGGAGAAAATATTGGCAAGGTGAACCTGTACCGTGCGCGGGCTGATGTCCAGATCACGGGCAATTTCTTTGTTGGTGCGGCCTGTGGCGGCCACTAGCAGCACTTCCAGTTCACGCGGGCTGAGGGCGTCTTCGGGCGGCGTGGGCGTGGTTTGGGCACTGAACCGCTCCAGCACCTTGCGGGCCACGCTGGGGTGCAGGGCGCTTTCGCCCGCTGCCACCGCCCGCACCGCGCCCAAGAGGTCATCCTCGCTGGCGTTCTTCAGGAGGTAACCCGCCGCGCCCGCTTCCAGCAGGGCAAATACGTAGGCATCGTCGTCGTAGCTGGTCAGCACCAGCACGCCCACACCGGGCAGGAAGGCTTTAATGGCGCGGGTGGCCTCGATGCCGTTCATACCGGGCATAGACACGTCCATCAGGATCACGTCTGGGCGCAGAGCACGGGCCTTCACAATCGCGTCTTCACCGCTGTCGGCCTCGCCCACCACGCGCAAATCGGCTTCGGTTTCCAAGAGTTCCCGTGTGCCCTTCCGCACCACCGGATGATCGTCGACCAGCAGCAACGTAATGGCGCGGGGCGTCTCGGTGTCGGGTTCGCGGGGGTCTGCATCAAGCATAGGCGCAGAATACGCGGCGCGGCGGGGGAAGATGGGGCAGGAAGTCTAAGGGTCTAAGGGCTGAGGGTCTAAGGAAGGGCAAGGGGAATCGCTACGCTCACTCCCCCCACCCCCTCTGCCGCGCAGCTCTGCGAGTTCCCAGCCCTCCCCCCTCTCCTGCGGAGCTTTGCAAGCCAAGGGTGAGGGAGCTAAAAGCCCACGATTCTTGCTCCTGCTTTTATCCCTCCACCCTTGCGGGGGAGGGGCGCTGCAAAGCAGCGGGGTGGGAGGAGTGAGCGTAGCGAGTGCCCTTGACCCCCTTATACGGATTCCGATTAATTCTGACACAAAGGCCACCAGTGGAAGAGCGTGTGTTGGGTGATGAGGTCAGGTTGAGTTTCGAGCCATGCACATTGCTTCCCCACTGCTTGTTCCAATGCGTCAAAGTTGTCCGGACAGGTGTTAGCGATGGAGGCATCGGTGAGGTGCCAGACACGTTCGACAGGTTGCAGTTCTGGGGCATAGGGGGGGAGGCGCACAATCTCGATCCCGAGTGGATGTCCCGGCTTGGCCGGGACATGAAAGCCTCCGTTGTCTTCCACCAGCACGACGTGATGATCTTGGCCCGCTCCGACACTGGTGGCACAGGCCGCGAGAACAGCTTGATAGGCCTGTTGATTGAGCGCGGGAACGATCCAGAAGCGACTTTCCCCGGTTTCTGGATTGACAAAGGCATAAATGTAGAGCCATTCATAGCGGGGATGTACGGGGCAACTGAACGGCTGCCCCGTCGGTGCCCACGCTGTCCGAAGGATGGGCTTGAGACCCAGACGATGTTCGTCCATCGCCCACAGAGAGACCCGAGGATGGAGACGCTCCGCACGGCGGAGCGCCTCCCCTAAGACTTTGTTTTGAAGGCTTCTTTGGCCTCCGGATCGCCTTTGACATGCTGTGGACGGGGCTTCTGGGGGGAGAACCCGGCGGCACGCATGAATTCATAGGTGCGGCCCAGATACACCTCTTTGCCAAACTGCTCTTTGATCCACTCTTGAAGCCGCTTGCCTTCCCACACCACGCCCTGCTCAACATCTGCGTGCAACTGAGCCGCAAGTGCTTGCTGCTCGTCAGCGGTTAAGACGCGTGGTGCCCCCCGATTGTCCCGCCGTCCATCTTGCAAGCCCTTCAAACCGAACTGGTGATAGCGATCAACCACGTAGCGAGCGGAGCGCACCCCATATGTGGTGATGTCCATGACATCACCTTCACTTCGCCCTTCGGCCAGCAGCGCGAAGAATTGCGCCCGTCGTCGCTCCACCGCACAGGTACTCACGCGGTAAATCGCCCAGAACTCATCAGCTTGATGCTGAAACTTCACCGGAGAATAGAACTTGTTGATCCCTCCAGTATGGCATCTTTATTCGGAATCCGTATTAGACCCTTAGACGCCCTCCAACTCCCACTCACCCAAACACAAACCGCCGTCCCACTCAAGGAACGGCAGTTCAAGTACTCAACGCTTCAGCCTTTGCTAAGCGCCTTCCAGAGCGTCCCCGTGCGGAACGAGAGCATCGGGTTAAAGGCGTCGGCGCTGATGCCCTTGAGGGTGTCACGGTAGGCCAGAATACCGGGATTGCTGGGCAGCAACACGTAGTACGCCTGATCTGCGGCACGGCGGGCAATGTCGCTGTACAGGGTGTTGCGGCGGGCCGTATCGGTGGTGCTGCGGGCCTCGTTGATCCAAGCATCCAACTGCGTGTCCTTAAAGTTCAGGCGGGGCTGGTAGTAGCCGTCGCTGCTGTAAAAGGTGTGCACGTAGTTGTCTGGGTCGGCGTAATCGGGTGCCCAGCCCGTAATGATCATCAGTTCTTTGCCCGCCGCGCCGTCACTCAGGATGTCTGACCACTGCTTAGCGACGATGTTGACCTTGAACTTGGGATTCAGCGATTCCACGTTCTGTTTCAGCAGTTCCATGCCCGTCTGGGCCGTCACGCTTCCGGCGCGGTAGGTGGCGTTCAGCGTAAAGCCGTTCTTCCACACCTCGCCGTTCCAAGCCTTCTGGAAGGCGGCGCGGGCGGCGTCTAGGTCAAACTTGGGCGCAACCAGATTCTTGTCGTAGCCGGGGAAGGTATCGGGCAAGAGGAAGTTGCGAGGTTCGCCCTTGCCCGCCTGAACTTCCTCGATGTACTGCGGCACGTTGAAGGCGGCCACAAAGCCCCGGCGCACGTCTCCGTCACTCAAAAAGTTGGCCGGAATGCCCTTGCCGTCCAGCTTGCCGCTACCAATTTTGGTGGCGTCCTTCATGTTCTGGTTCATAGAGAACCCGAACGCGCCTGTATCGGGCAAATCGTCCACGATGGCAATACCGGGTTTGCCCTTCAATTGCTCCTCAATGATCGAGCGTCCACCAGTTTCAATCAAATCGGCGTCGCCTTTCTCGAAGGCTTGAATTCGGGCGGCCTGCTCCGGCACCAGCTGAAGAATCACGTTTTTGATCTGGGCCTTGTCGCCCCAGTAGCCGTCGAACGCGGTGGCGCTCAGGGAGGTGGCCGTTTTTTGATTCAGACGGTAGGCTCCAGTGCCGCTGGGATCTTTAGCCAGAGGGCTGCCCATCAGGTCTTTGCCCACGGCTGCCTTCCACGTGGCTTCGGTGCCGTCCCACTCACCAATTTTTTTGGCATGGGCGCTGTCCACGATGCTTTGGCCGGTATAGGCCAGCTTTGCCAAGAAGGCCGGGTCAGGCTTGGGCAGGGCAAACACGAGTGTTTCGCCGTCGCACCTCACGACACCCGCGATGCGCTGCCAAGTGATGGACTTGTCGTCGTTGGCGTTCGCGCCCGTGCCCAGCAAGCTTTCGGACATGAACCAGTTACCGCTTTCGCCCGTATTGGTCACCAGATTCCGGCGGAAGGTGTATTCGGCGTCGGCACACTTGAAGTCGTTTCCGGTATGAAACTTGACGCCTTCACGCAACGTAAAACGGTACTCGCGCCCACCGTCGCCTTCTGTCCACTCGGTTGCCAGCAGCGGCGCAAGCTCGGTCAGACTGTTGCCCTTATAGGTCAGCAGCGTTTCGTACAGGTTCTCTACGACTTGGCCGCTGCCCGTGTCGTAGGTCGTGCCGGGATCAAGCGTGGGAATGTCGGCGGATTCCTGCACCACGAGCGTGCTGGACGCGCCGGTTTTGCCCTGTTGGTTGCAAGCAGCCAGAGTGAGGGCGATGGTGGCAAGCGCGGCGGCGCTGAGGGCTTTTTTGGGGGAAAGAGGTCGGTTCATGGTTCTCCTTGGATTCGGCGAATGACTCACTTCGGGTGGACATTCGGGAAATGGAAAGGCAGATTAGAGAGGAGACATGAGCGCGCGTTAGGACAACCATCAAGGGTGAAGGCTGCCCGCGTCAGACAAGCCTGCGAAGGCCCGCCAGCACATTGCACCGGATATAAAAAGACTCAAGAAGGCGTTCTGGCAAAAGCTTGAGCCTGACTTACGGCGGGCCAAGCAGGTCTTCCTTCGGCGCGGTCAAACCTCGGCAGGCTGAATGCAAGTCGTCCCACATCAGCCTTGAGTGCCTTCATGTAAGATTCCCTGATGACATCCAGCCAAACCTCTGACTCTTATGTGTTGCGCGGCACGGCGGCGGGCGGCACGCTGCGTTTTGTGGGCATAGACGCAACCAAAATTGTAGAAGATGCCCGCGTGCGCCACGACCTCAGCAAAACGGCGACGGCGGCGCTGGGACGTACTCTGGCGGCCTCGGCACTATTAGCCGTCGTGCTGGGCAAAAAGACCGACAGCCGCGTGACCCTGCGCCTAGAGGGAGGCGGCCCAGTGGGGTGGATCGTGGCCGAGGGCAGCACCGACGGTAGCGTGCGCGGCTACGTGCGCCAGCCCGACGCCGATTTGCCTCTGCGCGAAAGCGACGGCAAACTGGACGTGAGCGGCATCGTGGGCACCGAGGGTGAACTGGCCGTGACCCGCCTGCTGGACAACGGCGAGCCGTACACGGGCAGCGTCGACCTCGTGAGCGGCGAGATTGCCGAAGACGTGAGCATGTACTTAGGCGTGTCGGAGCAGATTCCGAATGCCGTGCTGCTGGGCGTGTACGAGGAAGGCGGGCGGGTGGCCCACGCGGGCGGCCTGCTGGTACAGGCCATGCCGGGCGTGACCGACGAAACGCTGGGCAAGCTGGAAGCCAACATCCGGGCGATGGGCCAAATCACCGACAACCTGCGCCGGGGCAGCCTGATGGAAGCCATGCACCGCGCCGCCGAAGGACTGGAATTGCTGCTGGCCGCCGAAGCACAGGCCGCCCGCTTTCAGTGCCGCTGCTCCCGCGAAAAGGCCAGCGACAGCCTAAAATTCTTTACTGCCGAGGAGCGTCAGGAAATGATGGACGCGGGCGGGCAAGAAATCGTGTGCCACTGGTGCGGCGAGCATTACCAGATCAGCCCCGACGAAATTGCGGCGCTGGAAGCGGCGGCAGGGCGGGCCAAAGCTTAAAGCCACGTTGCAAGGAAAAGACGAGAGCGAAAGATAAAAAAAGACAAAAGCAGTGCCGTTCCAACTCTTAGGTTTTCAGCCCAAGCATTGGGGCGGCACGCTCCTGTCAGTCAGCCTTAGCCCACTTCCCAGACCACGTAACCCACATGCCCCCGACGCGCCCCTACAATTCCCCCTATGAAGGCTCGTTTAATTGGAATTGCATTGGTACTCGCTGGACTTGGCTTGGGCGCGACGTTGCTCAGAGATCAAGTGCCGATAGGCAATGCGGGTGCGCCCGCGCCAGTTACGCAGCCCAACGAAGCCGCTGCCAAGTTGCAGAACGAACTGAATACCATCGACATCGTGCGGCGGTTCGAGCCGGGACTGGTCTATATCAGCACCGAGCAAGACATCGCCAGCAGCGATCCCTTCGGCTGGATGTTTGGCGGTGGCACAGAAGAAACGCAAGTTCAGCAGGGCGTCGGCAGCGGCTTTTTCGTGAATGCCGAGGGCGATATTCTGACCAATTATCATGTGGTGGCAGGAGAGGCGGGTGCGGGAGCCGCCGACAGAATCCGCGTTCGCGTGATGGGCCGCACGGATACGGTGACCGCCAAAGTCATCGGGCTGGCCCCGCAATACGACCTCGCCCTGATTCGCCCGGAAGGGTTGGCTGCGGGCCTGATCAAACCGATTCCGCTGGGCAATTCGGACACGTTGCAGGTGGGCCAAAAAGCAGTGGCGATGGGCGCTCCGTTCGGGCTGGATTTTAGTGTGACCGAAGGCATCGTGAGCAGCACCGCCCGCCAGATTCCCATTGGCTTTTCTACCAGCGGCAGCGGTGAGGGCATTACCCAAAAGGCCATTCAGACTGACGCGGCCATCAATCCCGGTAACAGCGGTGGCCCACTCTTAGACAGCGGCGGGCGCGTGATCGGTATCAACACCCAAATTTATTCTCCCAGCGGGGCTAGCGGCGCGTCTCAGAGTGCGGGCGTGGGCTTTGCCATTCCCATCAACGCGGCCAAAAACCTGTTGCCCCGCCTTCAGGCTGCGGGCGGCGGCGTGGTGCTTGCGCCCAAACTGACCGGAGTCACGCCCGGTTTGGTGGTGCAGCAGCGCACGGCGGGCGGCGCACGCAACGTGGCGGTGGGTCTCAGCATGCTGTCCAGCGAGGGCAAAAGCACCCTCAATCTGCCTGTATCGGGGCTGGTGGTGGGCGGGGTAGAGCCGGGAACGCCTGCGGCACGGGCCGGACTGCGCGGCGGCACCGATACCCAAGCCTTCCGGGGCGGAGCGATTCAGTTGGGCGGTGATGTGATCGTAGCCGCTGACGGCCTGCCCGTAGACGCACTGGAAGACCTGCAAGCCGCTTTGATAGACAAGAAGGAAGGCGACACAGTAACGCTGAAGGTGGTGAATGCGGGCAAAACCCGTGAGGTGAAGGTCACGCTGGACGCCGCCGCTTTTCAGTGATTAACGAGTTGGAAGAAGAAGCAAACGCCGTCTGGGGCAGCCTTCCCCCAAACGATCAACGCTGGTTGATCGACTTGGCGTCGAAGGCTCCGGCGGGGGCAACTGTGGCGTTGGTAGGCGGCGCGGTGCGGGACGGCTTGCTGGGGCTGTCGGCTACAAAATCCCCTGACCTCGATCTGGCGATAGAAGGCGCAGATCTTCAGGCTTTGGCAACGGCTACAGGCCTCCCCTTCACCTTTCACCCCGCGTTTGGCAATGCCACCGTGACCCTGCCGGGTGGCCGAACCGTAGACCTGATCCGTACCCGCCGCGAAACGTACCCGGTGGCGGGCGGCAACCCCGTGCCCGCACCCGGAACCCTTGCCGAAGACTTGCAGCGGCGCGATTTTGGCCTCAATGCGCTGGCGCTGGTGCTGGGTGAAGGAATGCACCTGCTGGACGTAGTCGGCGGCCTGCCCGATGTAGAGGCACGGGTACTGCGGCCCCTGCATTCCGGCTCCTTCTATGAGGATGCCAGCCGATTGGTGCGGGCGGCACGGTTGGCGGCGCGGCTGGACTTGGCGGCCCATCCTGACCTATTGGCGCAAGTTCCAAACGCCCTGAAGATGTCCGAACACACTCCGCGCCTGTGGGCCGAACTGCGGTTGCTGCTAGACGAACCTCGCCCCGGACGGGCCGCCCGAATGCTGGAAACTTGGGGCGCGGGCGAACTCTTGCCGCTTGCCAGTTTGCCGCTGCTAGACGCACTGGATGCCCAGCAATACAGCGGCGCGACAGTCACTTTTCAAACCTATGCCGCCGCATTGCTGCACGCCGCGCCGAATCCCGCCGACTTGGCCGCCCGCCTGAATCTGGGCGACAAGCCCGCCGCGCTACTCGCCCGCGCCCTGTCTGACACGCCGTTTCCAGATGGCAGCTCCGAACGAATCCTGCGGCGATTGTTGCGCCCGGACGCCTACACGCCGTTGACTGGGCGCGACGTGGTGGCGCTGGGCGTTCCGGCAGGCAAAGAGATCGGCGCGGCACTGGCTTATTTGGCGGGGCTGCGGGCAGTGGGCCAAGTGCAGTCGGCAGAGGATGAACGGGCGGCGCTGACCCGTTATGTACAGAGCCACCTCTCACCATGATTGGCCCACTGACCCTGCTGACCACCGAACCGCTGCTGTTGCTGGTGCAAGTCGCCGCGCTGCTGGCAGGCATGCTTCTGAAGGGAGTGGTACAAGCCCGGCTCGCGGCCCATTGGGGGGACAGAAGCGCCGTGCAAGCGGGCTTCGGTTGGCCTGAACCTGCCGTCCACCTTGACCTGTGGCGGCTGGCGCTGCACCTGCTGATCGGGGTGGCCCTGCCCCGGCCCGTGCCGCTGGCCTTGCGCGGGGCGAAGGCTGCCGCTGCACTGCTGAGTGGCCCCGTGACCCTGCTGGCCTTTGCCCTCGTGCTGCTGGCCCTCCAGCGTGCCCAACAACAACTCCTGCCCGCCACCGCCGACGTGATCGGCACCGGACTGGGCCGCGCCGCTTACGGCCTGTGCCTGCACGCCCTGTTCAACTTTTTGCCGCTGCCGGAGCTGGATTTGGGGCGCATGTTGGGCCACATTGCCCAGTTGCCGCGCCTGCCCCGGCCTCTGCGCGGCACGCTGCTGCCCGCCCTCGCTTGGACGGCCCTGTTCCTGACTGGCGCACTGCAACAGGCCACCGCGCCGCTGTGGGCGGGGTTGCAAAGCACCATTGCGCTGCTGCCTTAACACCATTTAAACGGGTGGGAAGAATGGTCTCTGTTCGCGCTGCGGCTTGCCCATAGAATGCTGAGTCTATGGGCCTTCTCAGTCTGCTGAACTCCAACCCTACCGCGTTCGTCATTATCGCGCTGGCTCTCGCCCTGTCCCTGACCGTGCACGAATTTGCCCATGCGTATGTGGCCGATAAATTGGGAGACCCCACACCGCGCCGCTACGGGCGAGTCACCCTCAATCCGGGCAAGCACCTCGACCCGCTGGGCACGCTGCTGCTCTTGGTGGCAGGCTTCGGATTCGCCAAGCCTGTGCCCATCAATCCGGCCAATTTGGGGCGCTGGGGCGTACTCTGGGTGTCGGCAGCAGGCCCTATCAGCAACCTGCTCATTGCTTTTGTTGCCGCCATTTTGCTGCGTGTCCTGCCCCAAAACGACTTGACGTTTCAGGTCTTGCTCACCGTTCTAGGCATCAATGTCGTGTTGGCCGTCTTCAATCTCATTCCTATCCCTCTGTTGGATGGCAGCCGCATTCTGGGCGCACTCGTGCCGTCATTGGGCCGCAGCCTCGCGCAATTTGAAGCACTGCCGTTTAGCTTCTTATTGGTCATGGGCTTTATCTTTCTGGCCCGCGAACCTATCAACGGAATCATTCGCACCGTACAAACTTGGGTATTAGGCATTGTGGGGTAGGCCTAATCGCCTGCCCTGATCGGCATGAACTGGCGATCAGAAGCAACAATTAAACACCGCCCCCAGCTAGAGAGTGGGGCGGTGTTTCATTTGATAAGCAAGCGGTGGAACTTGATCGGGGTCAGCTTAAGCTAAACATCATCGCCACATGCGCCGCCGTTCCGCCCAACACGAACAGGTGCCAGACTTCATGAAAACCCCAATGTTTGGGAAACATGCGTCCGCGTGGGCCGGGCAGCCAGCGCTTGGTGCCGTAGACGACTGCGCCCACCGAGTACATCACGCCGCCTGCGGCCAGCCAGAAGATAGCCACTGGGGGCAAATTCTTCACCAGTTGCGGCATCAGGGCCAAGGCCGTCCAGCCCATGCCCGCGTAGAGCAGCGTACTGATCCAGCGGGGCAGGCGCATGGTAACGAGCTTGAGGGTAATTCCGGCCAAAGCGATGCCCCAGATGACCCACAGCACGGCTTCGCGCCACACGCCTTCTAGGCCGTAGTAGGCCACCGGGGTATAGCTTCCGGCGATCAGCAAGAAAATTCCGGCGTGATCCAACTTGCGGAGCCACAGCAGCCCGCGCTCGCCTGCCCGGAAGGAATGGTAGCTGGCCGAGGCCGCGTAGAGCGCCACCATACTGACGCCGAACACCACGAAAGGCCACAGGCTCAGCGCGCGCGAGTGCGCCCACCACAGCAGCGGCCCCAGCACAATCAGGGCCGCAGCCGCTCCCGCCCAGTGGGTCAGGGCGTTCACAGGCTCGCGGGGAGAAGGCAGTCGGTTCATAAGCTCTAGGGTAGTGCGCCCGTGGATGTGGGGTGTAGGAAAGGGGACACAGTGCAAAGCCGCTCGTTTAGACACAGGGATGTGGACACGGGGGCAAGAAGCTTACTTGCCGCCGTAATTCGGCGCTTCCCGCGTAATGGTCACGCCGTGTGGGTGGCTTTCCACGAGGCTGGCCCCCGTGATCCGTACAAACTGGGCATGGTCGCGCATGGCCTGCAAATCGGGTGCGCCGCAGTAGCCCATACTGCTCCGTAAACCGCCCACAAATTGATAGATGACTTCGCTGGCCGTCCCCCGGTAAGCCACGATGCCCTCAATGCCTTCGGGGACAAACTTGCGGCTGCCCGACTGGAAATAGCGGTCACTGCTGCCCTGATCCATTGCGCCAAGGCTGCCCATACCCCGGTAGCTCTTGTAGCGGCGGCCATCGCGCAGCACGGTTTCACCCGGAGATTCGTCGGTTCCGGCCAACATGCTGCCCATCATCACGATACTGGCTCCGGCGGCAATGGCCTTGGGCACGTCGCCCGTTTGCTTGATGCCGCCGTCTGCGATGACGGGAATCCCAGCTTCCTGCGCCACACCGCTGGCTTCAAAAATGGCGGTGATCTGGGGCACACCGACGCCTGTGACGATGCGGGTGGTGCAGATCGAACCCGGCCCGATGCCCACCTTAATTGCGTCTGCACCGGCCAAAATCAGGTCTCTAGCTCCCGCTTTGGTGGCAATGTTTCCGGCGATCACGTCCACGTCAAACTGCTCTTTCACGCGGCTCAGGGCGTTTAGGATGCCTTGGCTGTGGCCGTGAGCGCTATCCAGCACCAGCACGTCTACGCCCGACTGCACCAACGCGGCGGCCCTGTCCATCAGGTCGGCACTCACGCCAATGGCGGCAGCCACCCGCAGACGGCCCAAGTGGTCTTTGGCGGCGCGGGGGTATTTCACGCGTTTGGTCAGGTCTTTGATGGTGATCAGGCCGCGCAACATGCCGCCCTCATCGGTGACCAGCAGTTTCTCGATGCGGTTGCGCTTGAACATCTCGTGCGCCTGCTCCAGCGTGGTTCCCACCGGCACTGTAATCAGATTTTCGCGGGTCATCACGTCGGCAATGGGCGTGGTCAGGTCATCTATAAAGCGCATGTCGCGGTTGGTGATGATGCCCAGCAGCAACCCATTTGGATCGGTGATGGGCACGCCGCTGATGCGGTATTCGCCCATCAGGCGGTCAGCGTCGCCCACGGTGGCGTGCGGCGGCAGCGTAATCGGGTCTACGATCATGCCGCTTTCGCTGCGCTTCACCTTGCGTACCATTTCGGCCTGTGCGTCTATCGTCATGTTCTTGTGAATCACGCCGATGCCGCCTTCACGGGCCATCGCAACGGCCATCGCCAATTCGGTCACGGTGTCCATCGCCGCCGACACGAACGGGATATTCAGGCGCACGCGGCGGGTCAGTTGGGCTTCCACGTTCACTTCGTGCGGCAATACGGTAGAATGCCGGGGCTGCAACAATACATCGTCGAAGGTAATGCCTTCTTGTGCAAATTTGTAATTAAATCGGTCTGACCCACTGCCCAGCGTTTCACCGGGTAAGTTGGGGGCAGTCGGGTGTGTCGTTGGCGCACTCATGGCCCGGAGTTTACTCTGATGGGCTGCCTTGTGCGGTGACGGTGTCCACACCTGTGGGCCACCGACAGCCCGTACCCTTAGATTGCCGTGCTGCTTGCAGGCTCCGGGGCCTCATGCTAGATTTTCTGTCGCCGCTTAGGGCAAAGTGTGGGGGGCAAGGTGTGGGGTCGTAGCTCAGCTGGGAGAGCGCGTCGTTCGCAATGACGAGGTCAGGGGTTCGATCCCCCTCGACTCCACCAGAAAAGAGCAGTCCGAGTTGGTCTTGGTACAAGAAAGCCCGCCTGTGACGGCGGGTTTTTTGTGGATTGGGTTGGCGGGGGGGGGTTGGTCTAAGGGTCTAAGAAGGGCATTCGCGTTGCTCACTCACCCCCTCCCCTACCCTCCCCCCTCAAGGGTGAGGGAGCAAAAACAAGGTTTCACGAGACCCCCTACTTCCGCACGATCACGTCTGGATACTCCGGCACAGGCTTAAGCGGCGTGACTTTGGGCAGATTCAGCGGGAAGGCAGTCACGCGGCCTGCACGGGTGAACGTGACGGCGGGCGCAGGCGTTTGAGTCAGCGTCACTTGGGTTCCGGACAGCTTGGCCAGCGCCGCCAGTGACACATACGCCACTTTATTCAGCATTCGCACCGGCACGACTTGGCCCCCATCGGCGGCGTTGGCGGCCAGCGTGGCCGTGCGTGGCGTCTGCACCCGTACCGTTAGGCCCAAGGCTCCGGCAGCGGGCGTGAGAGGCAAGTAGACTAGTCCGGCCTCTAGACGTGCGCCTGTAGCAGCGGCCCCGGCCAATTGCGCGGGCGTCAGCACAGGGACAACGGGCGCGGGCGGAGTGACGACAACAGGCGGCTTGGGTGGGGTTGGCGTCGTCGGCGTGGTGGGTTGAGTCGGGCGGGGCGGCGTGACCGGGGTGGTAGGAGTCGTGGGCGCGGGCGGCAACGTGGCTAACATCGCCGCTGCAGCGGCGCGGCGGGCCAGTGTGCGGGCTTGAGCTTCGGCGGGCGTCAGCACACGGCCCCAGCCACTCGGCACGCCCCGGAACATCGTCCATGCGCCGTCGGCCAGTGGGCGCTGTTTGGCAAGGGCGCTTAGGCCGCCGCCTTCGGTCACGAAATACAGCATGCCCTGATCGCTGACAGCCACGCCCGTATCCATCTTTTTGCCCGTTTTGAGCGTCCAGATGGCTTGCCCCGCCTTGCCCACCGCGTGCAGCGTGCCGCTCAGGTCGCCCACGACAACCGTGCCGTCGCTGAGTTCCACAGCGGGCGCGGCAATGGGCGCACCTGCCTTGTACGTCCACTCGGTTTCGCCGGTGGTGTTGATGGCATACAGGCTGCCGTCGTAGCTGCCCACCACCACAAGACCGCTGCTGGTGATGATCGGGCTGGCATTCACGAACAGGCCCGTAGGCTTGGACCAGCGCACCTTGCCGTCTGGCCCTACGGCATAGATTCGGCGGTCACTGGAACCGAAATACACGTTGCCCTGCGCGTCTACAGCGGGGCTACTGAACACCAACGATCCGGCAGTGAAGGCCCATTTCAGCTTACCTTCGGGCGTCAGGGCGTGCATGCGGTTGTCTTGGCCGCCAAAGTAGATCGTGCCGTCGGGCGCAATGGCCGGACTGCTGAAGATGGGCGCGGCGATTTTCAGCGTCCACAGAATCTTTCCGGCAGGAGAAACGGCGTACACGCTGCCGCCCGCTGTGGTGGCGATCACGCTGCCATCGGCACGCAGGGCGGGGCTGGCAAACAGGTCGCCGTCCAGCCTGACACGCCACAGCAGTTTTCCGGCAGCGTCCAGCGAATACAAATAATCGTCGTAGGAAGCGGCGATCACTTTGCCGTCGGGGGTCATGATGGGGTGAGCGCGGCCTATGTCTCCTGTGGCATAGTTCCACTTCTCCACGCCGCGTGCATCGGTGCGGTGAATGCGGGCATCTGCGCCCACAAAGACCAAATCTCCGGTGTCGGAGACGGCAACGCCCGACAGCACGCGCAGTTCCTTGAACCAAGCCACTTGCGGCGCGGCAGTGGGGACGGCCACCGCAGCAGAAGCGGCGGGGCGAGCAGGCTGATTGGAACCCGGTTGGGTTGTAGCAGGGGTGGTGGCGGGGTTGGTGGTAGGGGCAGGCGTAGCGCGTGGCACGGTGGTTTGGGCCGACGCACCCTGCACGGCCAGCAGGAGGCCGGTGGTGAGGGTCAGGCTTGTGAGTTTCGAGTGAAGTTTTCTCATTTGAAGGTAAGCTCCTTTACATTGCCTTTACGGTGAGGCGGGTCGGGCGTGAAGAGGTGGACGCCCGCTAGGGTAGCCCTTAAGATGCGTTTCGTTATGAAGAAGATTCTCATGCTGACCGCGTTCGCGCTTGCTGGCCTCGCCGCTGCGCAGGACACCACCACCCCCACAACCACCGAGACTCCTACCACCACCGAAACAACCACGACGGAAACCACCACCGACACCACGATGACCGACGCGACCATGGCAATGCCCATGAGCGCCAGCGAAGCGTTTGGTAAGGCGCAGGAATACGCCGTGCAGGCCGACGTGGCCTACCCCGTGTCCTTCTATGACCGCACCCTCTGGAAGGCTGCCGTAGACGCCGCCTACGTGGCCGCCACCACCGAAGCCACCAACCGCGACTACAACGCCTACTTGGCTCAGCTGTACACCAAGACCCAGTGGTGGATCAACGCCTACAACGCGTGGGACAAACTGGGCGAACTGAACGACACCGAGAAAGAGTACGCCTCCTTGAGCGCTGCTAAACTGGCCTACTTGGCCCTCCAGCGCGGCGATATGGACAGCGCCCGCACCTACGTCGAGAAAGGCATGGCGTGGAAGGACAGCGCCAGCCTGCAAGCCATCATGAAGCGCTTGATGTAATCCGAAGAACTTAGGAAAGCCGCGCCCCTGCACTGGGAGGCGCGGCTTTTATTTTTCCTTTAACTTACGGGGGAGGGGTGATGAAGGTGGGCCAGAAGGTCTTGGTGATCTCGGATACGCACGGCCTGTTGCGGCCAGAAGTCGTGGCATTGGTGCGGCAAGCAGACGTGGTACTCCATGCGGGCGATGTGGGACGGCCAGAGATTTTGGAAGCGTTGGGGGACGCCACATCAGGGAAGGTGTATGCGATACGCGGCAACGTAGACCGCGTGGCCCCTCTAAACGCCCTGCCCAAAACCCTGCTGCTGGAACTGGGCGGCGTGTGGGTGTACCTGTTGCACGACCTGAACACGCTAGACCTCGTGCCGGAAGTGGCGGGCGTGCAAGTGGTCATCAGTGGGCATACGCACCAGCCCAAGCTGGAGCAGCGGGGCGGCGTGCTGTTTCTCAATCCGGGTTCGGTGGGGCCGCGCCGCTTTCGGCTGCCTATAGCGTGCGCGTGGCTGCATCTCAGTGGCGGCCAGATCACGGCCGAGCCTGTCACGCTGGAGGTTTAGGGGCCGCGTGTGGGCCGGGTGCTACGCTCGCCCCTATGACTGCCGCCGCGCCCCTGCTGACCCCCATCATCGGCACCTTGCACGCCTTGCAGGTGCCGATTCCTTACCCTATGAAGACGGTGACGGTACTGATTGATACGGGCGGCGGCCAAAGCCCGGTCACCATGATCGACACGGCGCTGGACACCCCTGAAGCGCGGCAGGCCATAGAAGACGGCCTGAGCGAACTGGGCCTGCACTGGCCTGATATAGAGCGCGTCATCATCACGCACCATCACCCCGACCACTACGGCTTGGCGGGCGTGATCGAGGAACGCAGCGGCGCAGGCGTGTTCATGCTGGACGTGGAAATCGGACGCGGTGAGCGGTACTGGCACATGTGGGAAGACTGGCTGCCGGGGCACATCAAGCATATGCAGGATCACGGCCTGCCGCCCGAACTGCTGGCGACGTTGGAGGCCGACAGTCGCCGGGGCCGCACCCGCGTTCAGCCTGCCACCCGCGTACAACCCCTGCGCGAAGGCCAACATGTGACGTTGGCGGGCCGCGAATGGGAAGTGCTGTGGCTGCCCGGACACGCCGACGGACACTTGGGTTTATGGAACGAACCCGATTCGATTTTGATTGCTGGGGACGCCATTTTGCCGCGCATCAGCCCCAATATCGGCCTGTATGCCTACACGCGGCCCGATCCTCTGGGCGACTACCTGCAAACGCTGGGCAAACTGGAGGCGCTGAATCCCCGCTTGGCCGTTGTCGGGCATCACGGCCCGGTGATGGACGGCGTGCAGGCCCGCGCCCGCCAGTTGCGCGGCCACCACCATGAGCGGCTGGACTTCATTCGCGCCGAGGCCACCGCCGAGCCTCGTACCGCCTACGGCCTGTCTCTGGCGATGTTCAACCGCGATCTGAACACCAGTGGCCGCCGTTTTGCGCTGGCCGAAACGCTGGCCCACGCCGAGCATCTGCGCCTGCTGGGGCAACTGGCCCGCACTTGGCAGGATGGGGGGTGGGTGTATCACGGGTAGAAAACCGTCAGTGGTAAGTAGTGAGTGGGGAGGGCGGCTCTGGGGGCTTAGTCTAAGGGTCTAAGATAGGGCGGAAGGGCAATCGCTTTGCTCATTCACCCCCTCCCCGGCCCTCCCCCCTCCCTTCGGACTGTCCCAGACAAGGGAGAGGGAGCAACAGCCCTAGATGCCAACCCTTGTCTGTTCGCCCTCGCCCCTTGTGGGCGAGGGGCGCTGAGCATCAGCGGGGTGAGGGGGCCACCCAGTAACCGCAATCGCCCCCCGAATCCCGCCCAAGCCTCAGAACTCTGACCTTCTCGGCTCTATACTCCGCGCATGACGGAACTGGGGCGCATCGTGAGCGCGTTGACGGCAACTGGACTGGCCGTGGAGACGATGGAAGACGGCGCACTGGTTCAGTACGGAGAAAGCCGCGTGGCGCTGTTTACTGAACCGGATCACCGGGGCGGCGTGCTGGTGCGGCTGCACCTCGACCTCGACCTGTTTGTAGAAGAAGAAAGCCTGCCCGACATTTTGATCGGCATGAACCTGATGAACCAAGGACTGGACTACGGAGCGCTGATTCTAGACCCCGTTGAAGATGACGACGACGATTCGCCCGTTGACGCGCCAGTCGTGGCTTTTGCCGTATTGGGCCGCGCCGTGCTGTGGCTGCCCGATTTGGGGGAAGCCGAGTTAGACCGCCTGAATGAACACCTGCGCCGCTTTGAGGCCGAGGTGACGCAGGCGGTAGAACGGACGCTGCACGGGGGCAAGGGCATGAGTGCCTGACGGCGGTAAGTGGTGAGTGGGAACAGATGAAGGCGGGCCAGAGAATAAGCATCTCTGGCCCTGCTGTTTCTATGTCTTGAAGTCGTCCTAGCCCTTTCTCAGACTCTTCAACCCTCGACCCTTAGACCATCCTTACCGGTCTTGCAGCTTCACGTAATGCGCGTCGGTGGCCCCGGTGTACACCGCATCGGGGCGCAGCAAACGGTTGTCTTTGGTGTACTCGTTCACGCTGGCGCACCACCCGCTGATCCGGGCCAGCGCAAAAATGGGCGTGAAGTATTCCTTGCGGATACCAAGATCGCTGTACACGGTGCCGCTGTAGAAATCGACGTTGGGGTAGATGCCCTTGGAGCCGATGCGCTCCACCACCGTCTTCTCGATGGTTTCGAGAATCTGGTAGTAGGTGCTTTTGCCTTCTTTGTTCGCTACATGCTCGGCGTAGTCGCGCAACACGCGGGAACGGGGATCGAAGTATTTGTAGACGCGGTGGCCCACACCCATGATCTTCTCTTTGCGGTCAAGCTTGCCGTTGATATACGCGGCGGCCTTGTCAGGCGTGCCTACTTCGTCCAGCATGTCCATTACGGCTTCGTTGGCTCCGCCGTGTAGCGGCCCTTTCAGTGCGCCAATGGCCGACACGATGCAGGAATAAGTGTCGCTGAGCGTTGAAGAGGTGGCAATGGCGGTAAAGGTGCTGGCGTTCATGCCATGATCGGCGTGCAGCACGAGCGCGATGTCGAACAAGCGGGCCTGTTCGGGCGTCGGCTCTTTGCCCGTCAGCATGTACAAAAAGTTGGCGGCGTGCGTGAGATCCATGCGTGGCGCAACGATGGCTTGGCCTTCGCGGGTGCGGGCACTGGCGGCAATAATGGTGGACATCTGGGCAATCAGGCGCAAGCTGATGTCGTAGCGGCCTTCCGGCGTGGTGTCCTCAGCCTGTGGGTCAAACAGCGCGAGGTAACTGACCGCCGTGCGGAGCGTCTGCATCGGGTGAGCATGCTTGGGGAAAGTGGCGATTTCTTCCACCAATTTTTCAGGCAAGGCGCGGTTGGCCCGCAAATCGGCGTCAAACTTCGCCAATTCTGCGGCGTTGGGCAATCGGGCGTGCAGCAGGGCAAAACTCAGTTCCTCGAAGGTACTGTTTTCGGCCCACTCCTGAATGGGAATGCCCAAATGGGTGAGGATGCCCTCGGTTCCGTTGATAAAGGTCAGCTTGCTCTCGGTGAAGAGGACGCCTTCCAGCCCCTTGGCGATATCTGTCATGTTGCGCCCAACATACCACCGGTCAGGGCCGGGGCGGTTCAGAAGCCGGTCAGAAAGCCTGAGCGTTCCTGCTGTGGTGACAACAGGAGTCAATAGAACAGGGCCGATCCGGGGTGGCCTGGCCCTGCTGTTGGGGGGAGGTTGTGGGTGGGGCGGTCTAAGGGTCGAGGGCTCAGGGCCTAAGGGAGGGCAATCGCTTCGCTCACTTCCCCTCACCCCGCTGCTGGCGCAGCGCCCCTCTCCCACAAGGGGCGAGGGCAAAAGCAAGAGCCACAAGCTTTGTTTAGCTCCCTCCCCCTTGAGGGGGGAGGGGGGGAGTGAGCCCCAGCGATTGCCTTCCCTCAGACCCTAGACCCTTAGATATCCTTTACTCGCGTGCGACGAGAATCACCGCGCAGCCGTCATGATCTGCCGTCGTCTCGGTGGCCGTATCAATTTTGGCTTTCAGGTCGATGTAGCCTTTCTTCTTGAACACCGTGTTGGCCGTCAATTTATCGGCAAAGTTTTCGCGGGCCACCATGAAATTGTTGAAGGGGTGGCCGGGATTGGGCAGCAAGCGGAAATCTTCGCCGCTGACCGCGCCGATGAACACGTAGCCGCCGCTGGTTTTGACTGGGCCGAACATGCGGCCGTGATTGTTGCTTTGCCACCAGTTGCCGTCGCTGAACGCCTCGCCGTTGCCCTGCGGATATTGGGCGTACAGGCGGCCATTCAGGTAGCCGGAATAGCCGGTGCTATGCCCACCTTTAGGGCCGTAGCCCGCTTTGTTCATGCCGTCCAACATGCGGGCGGTAGCCTGCTCAGGCGTGGTAGCGAACTTGTCGATCAGGATCACGTTGACGGGTTCGCGTAGGGTGCGGCCCTTATATTGTTCGCCCAGCCAAGTCGCGTTTTTCAGGTCTTTGGTAATCATCCACAGGCCCATGTCGCCCACATCGTCTATGCCCGTAAAGACTTCGCCGGGAGCAGGTACAAAAGTGGCCGGATCAAGTGCGGGGCCGCTGCTTTGGGCAGGCGCACAGGCATTTAGCAGTAGGGCGGCAGACAGGGCAGCAACGGAAAGTGTCAAGGCAGAGCGGTTGATAGGCATAAGTGTTCCTCGGTGAGCTGGGACTCGCATGAATCGGAGTGGCATGAATTGGACTGGCTTGAATTGAAGGGGAAAGGGTGACTCCATAGCTTAGCGGATGACTTGAAGAGCATGTTATGTAAATTTTTCACACTCACGGTTTCTAAGTTACCCCAGAGTCAGCAGGACGTTGGCGGCTCTGGCTAGCTCTGGTACGGCCTCTATTTCATTACTGCACACCCGGCCCTGCCGATCAATGCGGCCACCCCATGCCAGCTTTCGGCAAAGACCTTCCAACCTGTTTCCATAACACTAGATCCGTGCGGCGGGGGACACTCGCACTTGGTTTGAGAGGGCGCAAGCGGCATGCTGTGGCAGTAGGGAAGACAGGAACCAAACCACCTCGACGCCACCAAATTAGGAATGACAGGTACAGAAGACGGATCGCCCGCCCGGTCAGGCATTACGGTAACGCTGAAGGGCGCGGATCAGAATAGGGAGTGTGAAGATGAAAGACCGCGTAACCACCCCACTGGGGGCCGTGACCCTGCTGCTGCTGCTCGTCGCAGTGGGCCTCGGCCTCAGTTCGCCGCTGGACGTGAATCAGGGTTCGCTGGTGCGCCTGATGTTCGTGCATGTGCCCACCGCATGGGTCAGTTACCTCGCTTATGGCGGCACGGGCCTGTTTGGGCTGCTGTACCTGATAACACGTAAGCGCCGCTGGGACAGGCTGGCGATGGCAAGTGGAGAACTGGGCGTGCTGTTTACGGTGGCAACCATCGTGGGCGGAATGCTGTGGGCCAAGCCGACTTGGGGCACCTACTGGGTCTGGGATGCCCGCCTGACCACCACCGCCCTGAGCTTGGTCGTGTACGGCGGCTACCTGCTCATTCGCGCCATGATCGACGATCCCGAACGCCGCGCCCGTGTGTCGGCGGTGGTGGGCATCGTGGGCACGCTGTACATTCCGATCAATTACATGGCGGTGGAATGGTGGCGCGGCGTACACCAGACGCAGACGCTCAAGCTGCTGGGCAAAGTGCGCTTCGACGCCGCGCCGATTTACGGCTGGGTGCTGCTGATCGCTACCGCTGCTTTTACCCTGCTGTACATCTACCTTCTGCGCGTGCGCGGCATCGTGGCTGCCCGCGACGATGCCCGCGAGGAACGAGAACTGATGAACGATCTTCAAGGTGAGTTGACTGGCCTGACGCCGCAAGCTGCCGGACAGAGTGCCCAACATGGATAAGTACGCCGTATACGTGATCGTGGTGTACGTGGTGACGCTAGTGCTGCTGGGCGCGTATTTGGTGTGGTTGGCGCAACGCCTGCGGGCCACACGGGACGAAGCCGGAATGGCCGAACAGGGCGGAACACCCGCCAGCACACCCGCCAGCAGTTTGGGCAAGAGAGGCTGACATGACCGTTCCCGCCTCTCCCCCACCCTCCTCGCCGCTGCCGCCTGCCCGCCGCCGCAAGCGTAGCCCGCTGCCTGTGGTGCTGGGCGTGGTGGCGTTGGTGGGCCTGACCGGGTTTATCGCCTTTGGAAATCTGGGCAAAAGTTTGGAATATTTTGTGACCCCCAGCGAGTATGTGCAGCAACGCACCGAACTGGAAGGCCGCCCGATCCGCATTGGCGGGCTGGTGAAGGCCGTGCAGTACAACCCGCAAACGCTGGATCTGAAGTTTACGGTCACCGACGGCGGGGCCAGCTTTCCGGTGACCTACAACGGCGCAGTCAGCGACCTGTTTAAGGAAAATCAGGGCGTGGTGGTGCGCGGCGAGTTTACGGGCGATACCTTCCATGCGCGTGAATTGGTGGTCAAGCACAGCGAAGAGTACAACGTTCCCAAGACGCAGGCCGAACTCAAAGACCTGCTCCAGCGCACGGAGTAAGCCTCATGCTGAATCTGATTTCATTTTCGTCCAGTCCGATGGGGGCGCTGGGACAACTGGCGCTGTTGGCCGCCCTCGCCTTTACGCTGGCGGGTGCATGGCTGGCCGTACTGGGCGGCGTCCGGGCCGATGCACGGGCCACCGAAGCGGCGCGGCGCTCCACTTGGGCCGTATTCGCGCTGGTGTCTTTGGCCGCCCTCGTCCTGATGACGGCCCTGCTGCGCGACGACTTTTCGGTGCGGTACGTGGCCGAACATTCCATGCGGTCTTCTCCGACTTGGGTCAAAATCACGAGCCTGTGGGGGGCGCTGGAAGGCAGCGTGTTGCTGTGGGCGTGGCTGCTGGCGGGCTTCACGTTCATCCTGAGTTTGACCTTGCGGCGCGATTCGCTGCGGCCTTGGGCATTGGCGGCCATGTTTGCCAGCCTGCTGTTCTTCGTGGGCGTGTGCGCGACGGTGGCTTCTCCGTTTACGCCTGTGGCTACCCTGCTGGCCGATGGACGCGGTCCCAACCCCGCGCTGCAAAACCACTGGATGATGGCCGTCCATCCGGTCTTGCTGTATCTGGGCTTCGTGGGCCTCAGCGTGCCGTTTGCCTACGCGGTGGCCGCGCTGGTTACGGGTCGCCTCAGCGATCACTGGGTCACGGTCACGCGGCGCTGGACGCTGGTGGCGTGGGTCTTCCTGACCGCTGCAATTGTGGCGGGCGGCTGGTGGAGCTACGAAACGTTGGGCTGGGGCGGCTACTGGGCGTGGGACCCGGTAGAAAATGCCAGCTTTATTCCGTGGCTCCTGACCACCGCCTTCCTGCACAGCGTGCAGATTCAGGAACGGCGCGGGCTGATGCGCTCTTGGAACGTGTGGCTGATCGTGCTGGCCTACGCGAGTACGGTACTGGGCACGTTTCTGAACCGCAGCGGCATCGTGCAGAGTGTGCATGCCTTCGCGGGTGGCCCGGTGGGGCCAGTCTTCCTCGGCTTTTTGGCCTTCCTGTTGGTGGCCGGAATCGGGCTGGCGGCGTGGCGTGCGCCCCAACTTCGGGATGATGGAGACCCACCCTCGGCCCTCAGCCGCGAGGGAGCCTTCTTGGCGGGCAACTGGCTGTTTGTGGTGTTTGCCGTGATGGTGCTGGTGGGCACGCTGTTTCCCACCTTCATCGAGGCCGTGCAGGGCCGCCGCGACGCCAGCGTGGGGCCAGCATTCTACAACGCCTTCGCTATTCCGCTGGGCCTCGGCCTGATGCTGATGATGGGTGTGGGGCCACTCCTACCTTGGCGCAGGGCCGATGGACAAACGTTTTGGCGGGCACTGCGGCCCCTGCTGATCGTGGGTGTGGGCGCGGCAGCCTTGGCGTTCGTGCTGGGTGTACGCAGTGCAGGTGTGTTGGCAACGGTGGCGCTGGCGGCCTACAACGTGCTGGGATTGGCGCTCCTCACGGGCCGCGCCCTCAAACAACGCCGCGAAGGCCGTCAAAGCGGCGGTTTCCTCGCACTGGTACGGGAGCAACCGCGCCGCTACGGGGCGTACACCGCACACATCGGGCTGGCGGTGCTGGCGCTGGGGCTGGCCTTCAGCGGTGCTTACCGGGGCGACGCTCAGGCTTCGCTGAATGTGGGCGCGGCTCCCAAAGCCCTCCTGCACGAGCAAGTGCAACTGATTTCTCTCCGCCAAGAAGACAAGCCCTACGGCAGCAGCGCCATTGCCCGCGTGCTGATCGATGGCCGTGCCTTCGAAGCCCGCCTGAACACCTTCCGTCAAGCGCCCGGCACGTTCTTTCCTGCCCCCGCCGTGCGGTATGGAGCGCTGACCGACACCTACCTTGTGCTGACCAGCATCGACCCCGGAGGCAAATGGGTCAGCGTGCGCCTGATCGAAAGCCCGCTGGTGTCGTGGATCTGGTGGGGAACGTTGATCGTGTGCCTCGGCGCGGGCCTGACGCTGGTGTCGCCCCGGCAGATGCAGGCGCGGCGCGTGCCGTCTGGACTGGCTCCCGCGACGGATTAGGCGTTGGTGTCGGCTGGTGCGAAAGGCGTCTAAGGGTCTAGGAACTGCAATCGCTGCGCTTATTCACCCCCTCCCCAGCCCTCCCCCCTCAAGGGAGAGGGAGCCGAACACCAAGGTTCACGAGCCACCCTTAGACCCTGTGTGGAACGGCAATCGCTCCGCTCACCCCCTCACCCCGCTGCATACGCAGCGCCCCTCTCCCACAAGGGGCGAGGGCAAAGACAAGAGAGAACCCAATGACCCACACTCCTCCAACCAAATCCGCAACCCCTCCCGCTTGGCGGCGCTTCGTTCCGCCTGTGTTGGCGGCCTCGTTGGTGGTCGTCTTGGGATTGGCCTTGTTCAGTCCCTCCCGCAACGCCACCGATGGCGGCCCGCTGGTGGGCAAGCCCGCGCCCGCGTTCGTGCTGAACACGCTTGACGGCTCCAGCCTCAGCCTCGCTTCGCTGAAGGGGCGGCCTGTGGTGGTCAATTTCTGGGCCTCTTGGTGCGGGCCGTGCCGTGCAGAAGCGCCGCTGTTCCGTGAACTGAGTACGCGCCAAACGGGGGGCACGGGCTTAGCGGTCATCGGCGTGCTCTTTCAAGAAACCAGCGAAAAGAGCGCCCGCGATTTTATTCAGGAGTACGCGCTGGCCTATCCCAATCTGCAAGACCCCGGAATCAAAACGGGCATTAACTACGGCGTCAGCGGCATTCCCGAAACTGTGTTCATAGACGCTTCTGGCACGGTGCGGCACATGGACAGAGGCGGCCTGACCCGCGAGCGGCTGAATGTGGGGCTAGAGAAAATTGGGGTGAAGGGGATTTGATGGGTGCTGTAGGTAGTGGAACGTGGGGCGTGGGAAGGGCGTTGGCCCTAGCTTTCGCGCTGTCTGCTTCTGCCCTCGCCGCCGCTCCACTCACGCCGCAGCAGGAAGCGCAGGCGCGGCAAATTGCCGTGAATATCCGTTGCCCGATTTGTACTGGCGTGCCGATCACCGAAAGCACCAACGACATCAGCCGCGAAATGTTGCGCGGCGTGCGCGAACAGGTGGCTGCCGGACGCTCGGCGCGGGACGTGTACGCCTACTTTTCGGCGCGGTACGGCAATTTTGTGTTGCTTGATCCCCCCAAAGAGGGGAGCAACTTGCTGCTGTGGGGTGCGCCCTTAGCCGCATTGGGCGGCGGCGGCGCGGTGCTGTGGCTGTTTTTGCGGCGCAAGCAAGGCGCGGTAGCTCCGACTGTAGCGGGCGAACAGACTGCCGATGAACCTTTTGACCCCTTCTTGGCACAGGTGCGGCGCGATACAGGCCAGAGCGAGGGCAAATCGTGATGTTGAGTGTGTTGTTGCTGGCGCTGATCGTGGGCGCGGCGCTTTGGCTGGTGCTATCCCCACTGCGGCAGGCCACCCCGGACGACCCCGACGCCCCGGAGCGTAACCGTTTGTTGGCCGAACGCGACAGGTTATATTCAGAATTGGCGCAGTTGCACGAAGACGACCCCAAACGCCCCGACTTAGAGCGCCGCGCCGCCCTGACCCTGCGTGGGCTGGATGCCCTGCCGCCCGCTGTGCAGGGCAATCCCAAACGCACAAGCACGCTGGCCCTGATCGGCGTAGGCGCGGTGGTGCTCCTGACGGTGGCCGGAGCTTTGACCTTCGTTCCGCGCTGGCAATTGGCCGCCCTGAACGCGGGCGAGGCCGAGAACGTGCAAGCAGTTCTCAAACTGCCGGAACTGCGCCGCACTGCCGAACGCACCACCCAAAACGCCGATTACGTGGCATGGGGCAAAGCCGCCTTCGATTCCGGGCAATACGATCAGGCGGTGACGGCTTACGGGAACGCGCTGAAACGGGACGCCCGCCAACCCGAAGCCCTGCGCCGACTGGGGATTTTGCTGCTGACCCGTGGCGATCAGACTGGGCAAAAGGTCAGTGAGAGTGACGCCGAACGCGCCACTCTACTGATTCGCACGGCGGCGCAACTGGCCCCCAAAGAAGCCGAATCTCAGTTGCTGCTGGGCTTCGCACTGGCCCGTTACGGAGAAGACGCCGCCGCGCTGACGGCGCTGGAAAGCTACCGCACCCTTGACCCCAAAGGCCGCGACGCCGACGAACTGATTACGGCCATTCGCGCCCGCCAGAACGACAGCGATCCGGCCCTGCGCGTCTACGCGGCCAGTTGCGCCAGTTGTCACGGCGCGGCGGGCGGCGGCGGCATCGGCCCCAGCCTGCGTGCTTCTAGCCTCACGCGGGAAGCCCTGAAACTGGTGACAGTCAACGGGCGCGGAGCCATGCCCGCCTTTCCCAACCTGACCGAAGCGGAACTGAATGGCCTGCTTGACCTGATGGAAAAGTGGCAGAAAGAGGGCGAATGATGCCAGCGTTTCAAGCGGTTATTCACTTGTCAGAAGCTGGGCTAGTACGGCCACCACGCCCTTCCCACTTCCCAAACGCTGACCGGATGAAACTCCACTCCGAAACCTCACCGGAAGCCGTGTGAGCCGACTGGAAGGCCGCCGCATCCTGTCGCGCCGCGCCCTGCTCGCGCGGTGGTGGGTGCTGCCCGTCGCGGGAACGGTGGGCGCGTTCGGGTATATGGGCTGGTACGGTTCCCGCGTGCTGCTGGGCAAACAGCGGGCAGGCGCACCCCAATTTGTATCAGGCCAACCACAGCGGGTGGCCGCGATTTCTGAACTGGCACAAGACTGGGCCGAAGTGAACTTTACCTACGACAAGCGCCCCTGTACCGTGCTGAGAATTCCACGCGCCGTTCCGGGCGGGCTGAATCTCGGTCAGACGCATTACGTGGCCTACTCGCGCATTTGCACGCATCTGGGCTGCACTGTGAACTTGGTGCGAGACCCAGAAGTGCTGGCATTCGCCTTCAATTACCGCCCCCCGCCCGACGCGAATCACCCGCAACTGGGCTGCCGCTGCCATTACAGCGTATTCGACCCACTGCAAGCAGGCGAAGCCGTGTTTGGCAAAGCGAACGGCCCGCTGCCCCGTGTGCGGCTGGAACGGCGCGGAAACGACTTATATGCCACCGGAATAGAACCCGCACCAAAATTGGGCGATTAGAATGTGACTATGAGCGTGCCGCTGCTGCCCGTTGACTCCAGCATGATGTCCCATGTGGGCTACGATCCGGCGACCCACACCCTGACCGTCTTATTTGGCAGCGGCAAATTGTACGAATACAGCGGTGTAGAGCCGGAAGTGTACGAACGGCTGATGGCGTCTACGTCTAAGGGCAGTTTTATGAGGAACGAGATTTTAGACTGCTACCCAGACCGCTTGGTCACGAAGCGGGGCCGCCGCTGAAGCCCCTCACCATTACATCCGGCGACGTGCAGACCGCCTCCGAGATTCTGATGGCCTCTGCCGCCGCCCTTGCTGCACGCGGACAACCGCTCTGGCCGCCGCAAAGTCTGACCCCCGAACGTTTGGCGCGGCACTACCCCGATGCGGGCTGGCGTGTGGCGTGGCAAGACGGTCAGGCGGTGGGCGCTTACGTGCTGCTGGACAAGGATGAGCTGTTTTGGCCCGACGACGCGCCCGGTACGGCCCTGTATCTGCACAAATTGGCGGTGCATCCCGACGTGCAGGGGGGCGGCTTGGCACGGTTGCTGTTGGCTGAAGCTGTCGCGGAAACACGCCGTATGGGTGCGCCTTTCCTGCGTCTGGATACGGCTTCAGACCGGGCTAAATTGCGAGCGCTATACGGCGACTTCGGCTTTCAGAATGTGGGAGGGCGGCAAGTGGGTGCTTACCATGTGGTGCTGTACAGCTTGAGGGTTGAATAGAAAAGGCCCGCACCATTGTCTGGCACGGGCGGAACAGGAGTTACATCCTAGCGAACGGTGTAGCTGAACGGCACTTTCAGACTCGCCGTTGCCTTGCCTGCATCGGTGATGTCGAGCGTCAGTGTGCCCTCGATAACTGTTCCAGCGGCAGGCGCGTTAGCCAAATTGATCTGCACACAACCCTGAGCTGTGAACGCGTTGTAGAGCTTAGAGAAATAGTCGTTGAGATCGGTGCTTTTCTTGGTTGTATTAAATAGACCGCCCGTTTGGCTGGCGATGCGCTCCATCTGACTAAAATTCACATTGTTAGATGTATCCAAACCCAGGGTGTAAACAGTAACGCCTAATTTTTTTTTACATAGTCTATTACACTATCGGCAGAATTGCTACTTGAGTTGTCCTCTCCGTCAGTTAGAGCCAGAACGATGGGATTAGCTCCACCCGAATCTTTAGCTATGAATGCCGCATCCATGACTGCATCATAAAAATTCGTGCCACCAGAAGCATATGTCGCTTTATCTATGGCTGCCTTCAAAAGAGTTTTGTCGCTGGTCATCTTCTGCTGTAAACGACTGGCTAGCAAACCACTACTTGGAACACTGTCAGCCTAAAAAGATAGAATTGCAGCTTGGCTAGCCCCCGTCAGACGATCCACAAAAGCTTTGGCAGCAACGTTCCGGTCTTTGTTGGGATCATTGTCTACCATACTCCCCGTCGCATCTAACGTGACTGCCGCCGTGACTACGTTTTGTGCAGCTATTTGACCGCAGACGTTAGCCGTGCCAGTAATACCAGTCGTGGTGAACATGACTGTGACTTTGTCTATTTTGCCTGTGCTGACCACAGTCGAAGCGGCTAATGTGGTCACTCCAAATTGAATGGTCGTGTTGTTGATGACACGGGTACCATTGACCTGCACGATCGTTGCCGCAGGCGCGACGACAACAACATCCCGCTGACAGGATGCCAAAGCCAACAAACTGACGCTCCTCTCTAGGGGTCAAAAGTCGGGAATAGGCAGCAGAAGTCGGCTCCTGTAGGGTGTTTTCTGCGATGAAAAATCCCCGGAGCCGACAGCCCCAAGATACTCTGTCCGTTTACCTCGCCACCGTTCTTCCTCTTGATCCTCGTCGTCTTACGGTGCTGGCCGCGCTGATCCTCGCCATCATCGAGAAGCGCACGGTGTGTCTCGCTCAGTTGGTGAGTTGCATCCGTCTCGCCTTGCCGACGAGACGATCTATCAGCGACTCAAACGCTTTGCTCAATTCGCATGGCAGGATCAGCAGCTCTTGACGGCCCGACTCGTGTTGAGTCATTTCCGAGATGACCCCGAACTCGTGCTGATCCTTGACCGAACGAATTGGAAATGGGGCAAAGCGGATCTCAATTTCCTGATTCTCAGCATCATGTGGAAATCCTTCAGTTTTCCGCTGGCTTGGCAGCTGTTGCCACTGTGTGGCAACAGCAATACTGCGACCCGAATTGCACTGCTGGAGTCGGTGCTGCCGTTGATGCAGGGCAAGAGTCTTGCCCTGCTCGCAGATCGAGAATTCATCGGCAAAGAGTGGTTTGGGGCACTGAAACGACTCGGAATCAAACCCACCATCCGGTTGCACGTGACCACCAAAGTCAACGGTATTGAGGTCTGGGCCTATTTCAAAAAGCTGCAACCGGGAGAACTTCGCATTTGGCATGCCCCGACAACGATCTACGGGGTACGGCTGCGGGTTCTGGCGTGCCAGAACCTTCACGGACAGACGCTCTATTTGGCCTATCACGGGTGGGGCACCCAGGCCATCACACGCTATTCTTGGCGCTGGAACTGCGAAAATATGCATCAGGCCTTGAAGGGAAGAGGCTTTGATCTCGAAGCGACGCGCTTGACCGAAGGCACACGGGTGAGCCTGCTGTTTGGCGTCGTATCACTGGCGTTTATCTGGTGCTGCTTGAGTGGGGACTTCGTCGCAACGAAGTCCCCACCAAAAATGCTCAAACACGGCTACCCCGCAAAAAGTCTCTTTCGAGTGGGCCTTGATGCCCTCCAGAGCGCACTGTCAAGTCGACCCAAGAAAAAGAGTGCGTCTAGGCCGTCATTCCAGCGACTTCTGGCCACTTTTGACCCCTAGAGAGCTGACGCTCAACACCAAAGCAGTTTTATACGTAGATTTCATTGAAGACCCCCAATAAGGACAGGCAGAGGTGCCCATCACACGAGAAACGGTGTGAAAGTGAGGGTGCATCTATTAAGGCTCAAATCACATTTTCATGAGCTAAACCTATATTGACGGTATTGCAATATCGGAGTGAGAAGATTTAACTGCTTGACTAGACAGACATTACAAAAATCAGTTATAAGCCCGCACCAACCAACGGCACGGGCTTATAAAGATGGAAGTTTAGCGGGCTGTATAGCTGAACGGCACATTCAAGGTGGCTGCCGCTTTGCCCGTATCCGTAATGTCCAGCGTCAGTGTGCCTTCAATGGTGCTGCCTGTGGCCGGAGCAGTCGCCAGATTCAGTTGCACGCAGCCCTGAGCGGTAAAGGCGTTGTAGAGCTTGGAAAAATAGTCGTTCAGGTCGCCGCTACTGATGTTGCTGCGGAACAGGCCGCCCGTTTCGCTGGCGATGCGTTCCATTTCGCTGAAATTGATGGTGTTGGTGGCATCCAGCCCCACGGCGTACACCGGAACATTATTGGTTTTGGCATACGCAATCGCTTCTGTGGCGGTGTTGTTGCTGGAATTGTCTTCACCGTCGGTCAGGGCCAATACGATGGGATTGCTTCGGCCAGAGTCTTTGGCAATCTTCACGGCGTCAATGACAGCGTCATAAAAGTTGGTGCTGCCGGAAGCGTAGGTGGCGTTGTCTATGGCCATATTCAGCAAAGCCTTGTCGCCCGTCATGGCTTGTTGCAAACGGCTGGCAAGCAGCCCAGCGGTGGGCGTACTGCTCGCTTCAAACGACAGCACGGCGGCCTGACTGTCTCCGGTAAGGCGGTCTACAAACGCTTTGGCGGCCAGCTTGCGGTTTTCGGCAGGATCGGTGCTGCTCATGCTGCCGGTAGCGTCTAACGTCACTGCCGCCGTGACCACGTTTTGGGCCGTAATTTGCCCGCACACACTCACGCTGCCCGTGACGCCGGGTGTGGTGAAGGCGACTGCCGGATTGGTGATCTGGCCCGTGCCTACCACGGTGGTTCCATTGAGCGCCGTGACCCCAAACTGGATGGATGTGGCGTTCAGCACACGGGTTCCGTTGATCTGAAGCACTGTCGCCGCCGGAATGGTGGGCAAGATGACATTGGGTACATCCGGGCCGCAAGAAGCCAGCGTCAGCAGGGCAGTGGTCAGAGCGAGCGCCGTCTTGTGCAGGTACGTCATGGTAAAACCTCCGGAAAGCTTGAGAAGGGCCAATTGTTCATAAACTCTAAGGCCATCTTTCACGTCACCCGTTACAGCAACGTGCCCAGCCGTTTAACGCCCCCGCCCCACCAATTCACTTCCCTTCAGTACCGTGCGTTGGAAGCTGTGCAGCGCGTCCACTTGGGCCTGCATGTGGGCCACACTGCCGCGCACCAACTCAAATTCGGCGGGCGTTGTCCAGCCGGGGCGCGGAATGAGTTTCAGCAGGCGCTCCAGCGAATCGGAGGCCGCCAGTTCGCGCAGGCTGAGGCGCAAGGCACGCACTTCACGGGTCAGCGTTTTGATGTCGTGCAGGGTGTCGGATGGGTGGGACTGTGTAGGTGCTGGGGTGGGTGAAGGGCTGGATGCTGGGGTGATGGATGCGGTCATGGCAATTCCTCCAATGTCTGAACTCGGCCCGTGCCTGCCGTGCCATCTGTAGTGGCCGCTTCCGCTTGGCCCGCGCCTGAACCCATCATCAGCAGGGGGCATGATCAGGCCATGATCAGACTGGGGGTTACGGGCGAGTTCAATCTGACTGGCAAGGTGAACCCCCCCGTTGCTGGCGCAACGCCCCCCCTTAGAGGGGAGGACACAAGCTTTTGCGCTCCCCTTAAGGGGGCTGGCTGCGGAGCAGACTGGGGGGTTTACACGAGGCTCAACTCTAGCTACGTATCAAATCGGCATCCACCCGACGTTACCCAACCTGTCTGACCCATGCTCTTTTGTCCTGCCCGCGCCGCGCTAAACTGCTGGGCGTCGTGCCTCCCGCACGGCCATCTCACAGAGCGCCCGAGGGACTTTTTCTGCCCGTAGACGGCGCGGCAACCGGCCTTCATCACGGTATTCGGTGCCCCAAATAGAAAGGCTTGACCGCCAAGCAGTGCCGACGATGGCGCGGCGGCGAGCAGATGGCCCAGAGGCGGCGCAAATAGAGCGCAAACGCTATAGACGCGGGCGGCGCACACAGCCGACCTGCCAGAGCTGTCCCGCAGGGGATGTGCAGAGGTGATGAGGATGCAAATCAACAGCAAACGCGCACAGGCGTTACAGACAGAAGCGCAGCAAAGAATTTTAGTCTTGGACGGCGCGTGGGGCACCATGCTTCAGCGGGCCAACCTGACGGAAGCCGATTTCCGGTTGCCCGACGCCGACCCGCTGCGGATGTACCGGGGCAACTTCGATTTACTGCAACTGACCCGGCCCGACATCATCCGGGGCGTGCACCGCGCTTATTTTGAGGCAGGCGCGGATATCGCCTCCACCAATACCTTCAATTCCACGACCATCAGTCAGGCCGATTACGGCACCGAACGCTTGGCCCGCGCCATGAACGAGGCGGGCGCACGCTTAGCCCGCGAAGTGGCCGACGAATTCGAGGCGCTGGATGGACGCCCGCGCTGGGTGGCTGGAGCGGTGGGGCCGACCAACCGCACCGCCACCCTGTCGCCCGATGTAGAGCGTCCCGAATTCCGCAACGTGACCTTCGACAGTTTGGCCGAAGCCTACGGCGACGCCATAGAAGGCCTGATGGTGGGCGGGGCCGACCTGCTGCTGATCGAAACGGTGTTCGATACGCTGAACGCCAAAGCCGCGCTGTTTGCCTGCGAAACGGTGTTTGAGCGACTGGGCCGCCGCCTGCCCGTGATGCTGTCGGGCACCATCACCGACGCTTCGGGCCGCACGCTGAGTGGGCAAACGCCCGAAGCCTTCGCCATCAGCACGGCGCACGCCAACCTGTTTAGCCTCGGCCTGAACTGTGCGCTGGGGGCCGACCTGTTGCGCCCCCATCTGCGGGCCATTGCCGCCAGTACCGAAACGTTAGTCAGCGTGCATCCCAACGCGGGCCTGCCCAATGCCTTCGGCGAGTACGATGAAACGCCCGAACACACCGCCAACGTGCTGGCCGAGTTTGCCCGTGACGGGTTGGTGAACATCGTGGGCGGTTGCTGCGGCACCACGCCCGAACATATCCGCGCCATTGCCGACGCGGTGGCCGGAATCGCGCCCCGCACCGCGCCCAAGCTGCCACCCTTCCTGCGCCTCAGCGGGCTGGAAGCCCTGACCATCACACCCGAAATCAACTTCGTGAACGTGGGCGAGCGAACCAATGTGACGGGCAGCCCCCGCTTTTCCAAGGCGATTTTGGCTGGAGACTACGACGCGGGCCTCAAGATTGCGCGGCAACAAGTCACCAACGGCGCACAAATCGTAGATGTGAATTTTGACGAAGGCATGCTGGACGGCGAGGCCGCGATGGTCAAGTTTCTGAATCTGCTGGCCGGAGAACCTGACATTTCCCGCGTGCCGCTGATGCTGGATTCCAGCAAATGGGAGATTCTGGAAGCGGGCCTGAAGCGCGTGCAGGGCAAGCCCGTCGTCAATTCCATCAGCCTGAAGGACGGCGAGGAAACCTTTCTGGAACGCGCCCGGTTGCTGCGGCGCTACGGGGCGGCGGCAGTGGTCATGGCCTTTGATGAACAGGGGCAGGCCGACAATCTGGAGCGGCGAATAGAAATTGCTTCCCGCGCCTATAGGTTGCTGACCGAACAGGCCGGATTTCCGCCGCAGGACATTATTTTTGACCCCAACGTGCTGACCGTCGCTACGGGAATAGAAGAGCATGACCGCTACGCGCTGGACTTTATCGAGGGCACGCGCTGGATCAAGGCCAACCTGCCGGGGGCGCTGGTGTCGGGCGGGATTTCCAACGTGTCGTTCAGCTTCCGGGGCAACAACCATGTGCGCGAGGCCATGCACGCCGTCTTTCTGTACCACGCCATCGGTGCGGGGCTGGACATGGGCATCGTGAACGCCGGGATGCTGGCCGTGTACGCCGACATAGAACCCGAACTGCGCGAGGCTGTGGAAGACGTGATTCTGGCCCGCCGCCCGGACGCCACAGACCGCTTGTTGACGCTGGCCGAAAGCTATAAAGACATCAAACGCGAGGCGACGGCGGTGAGCGCGTGGCGGGAACTGCCCGTGACCGAACGCCTGACGCACGCGCTGATTTCGGGCATCACCGATTACGTGGTGGACGACGCCGAGGAAGCCTACCGCCTGCTCGGATCGCCGCTGGCCGTGATCGAGGGGCCGCTGATGGACGGCATGAACGTGGTGGGCGACCTGTTCGGGGCCGGGAAAATGTTTCTGCCGCAGGTGGTCAAGTCGGCCCGCGTGATGAAACGGGCGGTGGCCCACCTGACGCCGTACATGGAAGCCGAGAAGCAGGAGGCGGGCGGTAAAGGAAAAGTGCTGCTGGCAACGGTAAAGGGCGACGTACACGATATCGGCAAAAATATCGTGGGGGTGGTGCTGGCCTGCAACGGCTATCAAGTCACCGATCTGGGCGTGATGGTAGCCACCGAGCGCGTGCTGGACGAAGCGGCGCGGTTGGGCGTAGACATCATCGGCCTCAGCGGACTGATTACGCCCAGTTTGGATGAAATGGTGACGGTGGCCCGCGAAATGACGCGCCGGGGCATGACCCAGCCCCTCTTGATCGGCGGAGCGACCACCAGCCGCGCCCATACCGCTGTGAAAATTGACCCGGCCTACGGCGGGCCAGTGGTGCATGTGCTGGACGCCAGCCGCGCCGTGACCGTGACTGCCGAGCTGCTGGCCGACCCGGTGGCCGTGCAAGACCGCATCCGGGCCGAATACGACGCTCTGCGCGAGCGGCACGGAGACCGTCAGGTGCGCCTGATTCCCATCGACACGGCCCGCGAACGTGCGCCCCGGCTCTCCCCCGCCCTGCCGCCCGCGCCGCGCCAACCCGGACGCCAGATCATCGAACAGCCCATCAGCGGCCTGCTGGACTACATCGACTGGACACCGTTTTTTATCGCGTGGGAGATGAAGGGCATCTACCCCAACATTCTGACCGACCCCCTGCGCGGCGCAGAAGCCCGTTCGCTGTTTGCCGATGCTCAGACGTTACTCAGGCGCGTGGTAGACGAAGGATTGCTAACGGCGCGGGGCGTGATTGGGCTGTGGCCTGCCGAACGTGATGGCGACGATATTCTGGTGAACGCCGAGCAGCACAGGGATTCTCTAGATCATCACACCCATGAGGTGGCGGCGGGGCGAACCCCTCTGGCCCACCTGACCCAGCTCCACACCCTGCGCCAGCAGCGCGACCAGACTACCCCCAACACTGCCCTTGCCGACTACATCGCTCCGCACGGCGACCATATCGGAGCCTTTGCCGTCGCCATACACGGGGCCGAGGAATTGGCACAGGCGTTCGAGGCCGCGCACGACGACTACAACTCCATTCTCGTGAAGGCGCTGGCTGACCGTTTGGCCGAAGCCTTTGCCGAAAAACTGCACCGGGATGTGCGGATGGAGTACTGGGGCTACGCGGCAGACGAGGCGCTGGACAACATGGACTTGATCCGCGAGCGCTATGACGGCATTCGCCCCGCCCCCGGCTACCCTGCCCAGCCCGACCACACCGAAAAACGTACCCTGTTTGCCCTACTACACGCCGAAGAAGTGGGCCTGAGCCTGACCGAATCTTGCGCGATGTGGCCCGCCGCTGCCGTGTCTGGCGTGTACTTTGGTCATCCCGACGCACGTTACTTTGCGGTAGGCCGAATTGGGCGCGATCAGATCGAAGACTATGCCCAGCGCAAAGGCTGGCCTGTAGAGGAAGCCGAGCGTTGGCTGGGGCCAATTTTGGCGTATGACCCGGCTGGCACGGCGTCTAAGGGTCAAGGGTCTAAGAGTCTAAGAACGGCAGAAGATAAGGCGGTGGGGGTGCTTAGTCCCTCAGACCCTTCGACCCTTGGACCGATCTCTTCAGCGGGCGGCGCACAGTGAGCCAAAGTTTTGCGACTGGGGCCGCGCCCCAAACCCGCGTCTCCATCGAACTTGTTCCGCGTTCCCGCTCTGGCCTGCGGGCCGAATTGGAGATGGTGCGGGAGCATTTGCCGGGCATAGACACCATCAACATTCCCGATTTTCCCCGGTTTTCTACCCGCTCTTGGATGGGCTGTGCGATGGCGCGGCCTCACCACCGGGCTATTCCGCATATCCGGGCGGTGGACATCAATCCGCGCGAGCCGTTGCCGATGCTGGACACACTGGCCGCGCACGGCATCACCGAAGTGCTGATTATTACCGGAGACGCGCCCGCTGATATGAGTGCCAAAGTGTACGACGTGGACGCTGTAGACGTGATTCGCCGCTTCCGGCGCGAGTTACCGGACGTGCGAGTGTATGCGGGCCTTGATCCGTACCGTCAAAGCTTTGCCCGTGAGCGCGATTACCTAGAGCGCAAGCTGGACGCGGGCGCGGTGGGCTTTTTTACCCAGCCTTTTTTCGATCTGCGCTTGATGGACGCCTACGCCGATCTGATGCCAGAAGGCGCGGACGTGTGGTGGGGCGCGACCACCGTGACCACCGAGCAAACCCTGAACTATTGGCGGGCCAGAAACCACGCCGTGTTTCCCCGCAGCTTCGAACCGACGTTGGAGTGGAACCGTACTTTTGCCGCCGCCGCCCTACACTTTGCCCGCGAACGCGCCCAGCACGTGTATTTTATGCCAGTGCGGGCCGATGCGCGCGACTATTTGGAAGGAATTGTTTAGGGGCGGAACGACACCGCCCGAACGTAGAAGGTGGTGAGTAGATCGTGGAAACAGCGAAAAGGGCCAGTCGGAATAGACGGCCCTTTTCTTCGGTTGTGGCTCAGCGAGCGGTGGAACTGTTCAAGCCCCTATCTTCTCCCACGCTCCACGATCCCTCAAGAATTATCGATCACCAACACAAAGCTCTTACTCGCCTTGCCATTCGCGGGCACATCTACGCGCAGGTTCGCCACACCCTGATTTTGCACGGCTGGGGCAGTGTCGATGATGATTCGGCGGCCCCCGGCGCGTTCAGTCACCTCGGCGCGGATCACGCGGTCTTTGCTGCTCTCGAAGGCGTAGGTCACGCGGTAGGTGGTGCGGGTCACGTTGCCTTTGCTGTCTTTTTGCTGGTTCTGCGTTTCCACGCTGCGGGTGTAGCGCACGTCTGGATCGTTGCCGAGGCTAAATTCTATGTCTGCGCCCTTGCCCGTTTCGGGGATGGTGGTTTGGCCCACGATGCGGCCATCTTCGCGCACGGTCAAGCTGCCGCTGGGAAGGCGCTCATCGGCCTTGAAGCGGTAAAAGCGGCTCATGGTGCCCTTGCTGGTTTCGGTATTGAAGTAGGTATTCAGGCCCGCGTAGCGCTCGAAACTGGTCAGCTTGGGCGTCAGGAAGGGCAGAGTGACCATGCTGCTGGCGGGCAAGGTAAACGGAGCCGACAAGTCGTAGCGGGTCAGGCCGCGCAGTTCGCCCACTGTGTTGACTTTGGGAGCGGCGAAGTCGGCAGAGGCCGCTTCGGCCCGCATCTGCATAATCGGCGCGGCAGGCATCGGCTGGCCGTCCTGCACTTCCACGTCTCCGGCATACAGTTCGGTGTTTTGCACGTTGTAAGGCAACTCGGTGCCATTGCGGATATCGGCCAACGCGGACAGTTGCGCCCCGGCACTACTAGCTTTCAGGGTAAAGCGCGGCGACCAAGTGACGGCCCGCGTGAGGTAGCTTAAAGTTCCCGTTGCGCCGCTGGGAACCGTGTAGGTCAGCGTTTGCGTGGGCGACTGCGGGTTCAGCGGGGGCAGATTGGTGAAGCTGAGGTCGCTGTAGGGCACGTTGCGGTAACGGCCCTGCGCGTCTTTAATCAACAGATCGCGGGCGCGGATCAGCGTCACCGTTTCTATTTTGTCGCCCGTTCGCAGGAACACGGGTTTGCCCTCCAAACTGGTGAGCCAGTTGGCTTCCTGCTTTTGCACGGCGCTGGAAAACGCCACGCCGTCCAAGTCCAGCGAGCCGGGAATCACGCTATTCCACGTCTCCTGCGGCAAATTCACGCCGAGGGTGGTTCCAGTCGCCTTCACGGTTTCGCGCACTTCCGAAAAGCTGGGGTAAATACGGAGATCGGCGGCAGAAGCCGAACCAGTTGCAAGAGCCAGTGCCATCATCAGACTGTAGGGTAGATTGGGTTTCATAGTCTTATCCTTACGCCGCTCCGAATATGAGATGTGAGAGGGCCAGTCAGACGGGCGACAGCTTCGGGGATGGGAAACATAAAACGCCGTACATCACGCCAGAAAGGTGAGTTCTATATTTTGGCTTACCCCCGTCGGAGCCAGAGAAAGCGGGCCTGCACCAAACGGACATCCAGAGCGGGCGGCCCTGAATGTCTGTCCGGTGCAGGCCCATGTCTGCTGCGCTGTCAACTCTGAATGCTGTCAAATCTGAATATTGTCCAGCATCCCCTGTGCCGCCACCGCCGCAAAGCGGCCTGCCAAGTCGGGGCGGAAATACAGTGTGAGGCCGCCGTCTTTCATGACCTTGAAACTGAGCAGACCAGCGGCGGCAGGCACGTTGCCCAACCGAATCGGGGCGTTGAAAATGGCCGCCAGTTTGTCACGGAGCGCGGTTGCTACGTCTCCCACGCCTATTCCGGCAAAGTTGCTGACATGAATGTGGATCACGCCTGCTTGCCGCGCCAGCAAGGTGACTTCGCGGCGGGCGTCGGGTTGCGGGGTGGCGGCAAACTGCACCGGAATCGTGACCTCGAAATCGGGATCGGGAATGTACCAATGCCCGCTGCTGATCTCGCCCGACACGCGGTAGGTGACGACGCGGTTGCCGCTGCGGGTGAAATCGTAGTTGGTGTCGCTGACCCCCACCACCACCACCGAATCGATTTGCACACGGGCGTCACCGGCTGTACGGCTACGGAAGGCAGCGTCGAAGGCAGCCAGTACGCCCGCTCCGCTGAGGCTGGCCGTCGCCGGTTCTACCACCGCGTTCCCCTCAAAAAAGATCACACCGTTTTGGAAATCGCTATACCACTGCCACGGACTTTGGTTGATGTTCAGTTCGTCGCTGGTGGGATAGCCGTATGCGCCGCGCTCCCAGCCGGTTTGTGCCCAGCGTGCGCGGATGCCGCCCCGGACTTCCATCGGGCCGGTGCGGGGATGCCAATAAATGCTGCCGTTGCCGCTGAAATGGTTGTAACGGCCTACGCTGTCGGGCGCGGTGGTTTCGTCGGTGGCGGGCAAGGCCAGGTCACTGTCGGGGCCGCCTTTGGTGTCGTATTTGCGCCGAATATCGCCATGAACTTCGTGCGCTCCGGTGGACGGCGAATAGGAGATGTCGCAGTTCTGGTAGCGCCTGCGGTGGCCCCCGCGCACCACCTCGCAGCCCGATACCGCCGCACCTGTAAAGCCTGCGCCCAGCGCCGCTGCTTTGGCTTCTATGTTGGCGCAGGGATCGTTTTCGCTGAGGGCCAGATTGTTCACCGTGACCGTCATATCGGCAAAATCGCCGCCCTCGTCGGTGTTGCGGACGCGCAGGCTGAAGGTACGGCCCTGCCCACTGTTCACCACGCCGCTGAACTCGGCCCGTCCGTCCAGATCGCCCGTATTCTCGCTGGTGCCCTCGTACAGCAGCGCTTTGCCCATCACGTTCACCGCGCCCCCGGCCTGCTGGCGGTAAGTCACGCGCAGTTCTACCCGCACTTCGCCGCCGCATTTGCCGATGGTCAGGTCTTCGCGCTGCGGCGTGCCCGCGTCCAGCACCAGCGTCCCGCCCCGGTTGATGCTGGCGTGCTCGTTGCTGCCAAAGGTTTCGTCGTCCGTAATGTTCATGCTGACCGTGTACGTCACCCTGTTTTGCATACGCTCTCCCAGTGCGCGGCCCGCCTCGGAATAAGAAACGAGAATAAGACTGACCCGCAAGCCCGTTGTAAGCCTGAGCGCATGATCACGGCATGATCGGCGGCAGCACAGCAAAAACCGCCCCCGAAGAGGCGGCTGAGATTCAAGTCGGACTCCGGATTACTGCGGCAACTCCACGGTATACGACTTGGAAAGGCTACCTCCAGCGAGCAAGTCAAAGAGAAGGACGGCGGTGGCCGAACCCGCTGTGGTTTTGCTGTCTAGCACTACCTGAGTGCCGTACACCTGCTCACGTACTTCGGCCCGCCTCGGCTGGGCTTGCTCGTTTCGCAGGGTGTAAGTGACGCGGTAGGTGCGGCTACCCCCACCCAACAGCCCGCGCTGCACGTTCTGAAGAACCACTGTGCAGGTATAACGCACGTCTGGGTCTGCGCCCAACTCCAAAATAAACTCCGTGTCTTTTGCCAAGTCGCCGATATTAGCTTGCCCGGTCAGGCGGTCTTCTTCCAGCACACTGACCACGCCAGCGGGCAGGCGTTGATCGGCCTTCAGGCGGTAAGCACGTTGCAGGATGCCTTCAGAGTCGTTGGACTGAAACCCTGTGTTCAGGCGGGACAATGGCTGAAAAGTAGTGAGGGCAGGCTTCAGAAACGGCAGTGTGACTGTGCTTTTGGCAGGCAACACAAGCGGCTGGGTCAGCGCAAAACGGTACAGGCCGCCCAATTCACCCTGAGAAACGATGTTCTGGAAGGAAGCATCGGCTGCACCTCCCCCACTCGTCAGCGTCCCGACTCTCCCCACGAGACCGTTCATCTCAAACGGCACTGACAGCCGCACATCTCCGGCAAACAGTTCGGCCCCCGGAGCCTGCACCACCCCATCTGTGCCGTTGCGGATGTCGGCCAGCGCACTCAGGTCGGCCTTTGCTGCCGCCCCAATCCCAACGATATTGAGTGTGTAGCGGGGCATCCAACTTAGGGCGCGAGTGAGGTACGACAGCGTTCCCGTTCCCGGTTGGGGCAAGGCGAAGGTCAGTGTTGGCGTAGCGGCTTCGGCGTTCAGCGGCGGCAATTCGGAGAAGCTGAGTTGTGCCAACGTGACCCGGCGAAACTCTCCAGCCGCGTCTCTTACGGTCAGGTCGGCGGCCCGGATCAGCGTCACAGGTTCGGCCTTCTCCCCCGCTGCGCCAGTTCTGAGGGTCACGATTTTGCCTTCCCAGCGACTAAGCCACGCGGGGTCTTGGCCCTGAACCGCGCTGCTGAAGGCGAGGCCGCGCAAGTTGACCGTGCCGGGAATGATGCCCGCCCAGACCGCTGGCGACAACGAAACGCTGAAGCTGGTGCTGGCCGCGCTGACGGGTTCCTGCACTTCGGCAAAGCTGGGATACAGCCGCAAGGAGGTCGTCTGCGCCGCCGAGGTCAGAGCCGCCGATGCCAGAGCAACTGCCGCTGTGATGAGTCCCAGTTTCAATTTCATTTGCCGGAAAGTCTTTGAAAGTCGCACGCTCTACCATGCCATGATTCACCTGATTGGGAATGCGGAAATGAGCAAGAGGGCTAGCCCCTAAACACTTTGAACGCTTGACAGATCAACCCCCGTCGCTCACGCAACGCCCCCCCTCAAGGGGAGGATCAATACGAAATTAAAAAGGGTCTCGTGCATCTCTTTTCCCTCTCCACTCATGGGAGAGGGGCGCTGCACAGCAGCGGGGTGAGGGGGCGTGCGAGCGGCGTTCCTACTGATTCAGTTTAGTTTCGTATAAAAGCTGTTGCGCTCCCCTTAAGGAGGCTGGCTGCAAAGCAGACTGGGGGTTTACTCGGCACCGTCATTCACTAAGCCACCTTTGAATTTTGCCCAAACAAGGCAGAGACAACAGCAAAAAACCGCCCCCGAAGGAGCGGCAGTCAAGTCAAGCAGATTTAGAGAATATCGTCGCGGATACAGGCTTTGAAGTGATTTGGGGCCACTTCACGCAGTTCGGGAATCACGTTGGCGCACTCGGCAATCGCGTAGCGGCAACGGGTTCGGAACACGCAGCCACTCGGCGGATTGATCGGGCTGGGAATGTCGCCTTCCAAGATGATGCGTTGGCGCTTGATGGTAGGATCAGGCACGGGCGCAGCCGACAGCAGGGCTTCGGTGTAGGGGTGCTTGGGATTGTTGTTCAGCTCGCGGCTGGGCGCGATTTCCATGATTCGGCCCAAGTACATCACGATGATTCTGTCGCAGATATACTCCACCACAGCCAAATCGTGGGCGATGAACAGCACCGTGAGGCCCAATTCTTCCTGAAGGTCTTGCAGCAGGTTCACGACCTGAGCCTGAATGGACACGTCGAGCGCCGAAACAGGCTCGTCGGCCACGATAAAGGCCGGGTCTACCGCCAGAGCGCGGGCAATGCCGATGCGCTGGCGCTGGCCGCCCGAAAACTCGTGGGGGTAGCGGCGCATATGCTCGGGGCGCAGGCCGACTTTTTGCAGCAGTTCCGCGATCCGGTCTACGCGGGCTTTGCCGGGGTGCAGGTTGTGAATCTGCATGGCCTCACCGATGATGTCCGACACGGTCATACGCGGGTTCAGCGACGCGAACGGATCTTGGAAAATGATCTGCATTTCGCGGCGGTAATCACGCATCTGGCCTTTGCTGAGCTTGGTCACGTCGGTGCCGTTGAACAGCACTTGCCCGCCCGTTGGTTCGATCAGGCGCAAAATGGCCCGCCCAGCGGTAGTTTTGCCCGATCCCGACTCGCCCACAAGGCCTACCACTTCACCGCGTCCGATCTTGAACGAAATGTCGTTGACGGCCTTGACGTTGCCCACCACGCGGGACAGCAGGCCGCCGCGAATGGGAAAGTATTTCTCTAAGTTATTGACTTCCAGCAGCGTGTCGCCGGTGGTGGGCATGTTGCGGCGGCTGCCACTGGCCGATTGAACGGATGTAGGAGAAGTCATGCGCTCACCTCATGCTGCTGGGCCTGATCGAACTCGCGCCAGCGAATGCAGCGGGCCATGTGGCCGCCTCCGGTGTCCTCAAGGGCAGGCACAGCCTTGCTGCAATCGGGCACGGCAAACTTGCAGCGCGGCTCGAAGGCGCAGCCTACAGGCAAGTTCAGCGGGTTGGGCACGTTGCCGGGAATGGCTTCTAGGCGGCCTTTGGGTTGGCCGGGAATATGCACATGCTCGCCGGGGCGCGGAATAGAGTTCAGCAGGCCCATCGTGTACGGATGGCGCGGAGCCTTGAAAATCTCGATCACGTCGCCTTCCTCTACCACGCGCCCGCCGTACATGACCACCACGCGGTCTGCCATTTCGGCCACCACGCCAAGGTTGTGCGTGATGAACAAGATGCTCATGCCCACTTCGGATTGCAGCTTGCGCATCAAGTCCAGAATCTGGGCCTGAATGGTCACGTCGAGGGCGGTGGTGGGTTCGTCGGCAATCAGGAGCGCGGGCTTGCAAGACAGGGCCATCGCAATCATCACGCGCTGACGCATGCCGCCCGACAACTGGTGCGGGTACTCGTTGACGCGCTTTTCGGGGGCCGGAATACCCACGAACCGCAGCATATCGGTGGCTACCACCATCGCGTCTTTCTTATTCTTGTTCTGGTGCAGCATCACCGCCTCGGCAATCTGATCGCCCACCGTGTACACCGGGTTCAGGCTGGTCATGGGTTCCTGAAAAATCATGGAAATGTCGTTGCCGCGAATCTTACGCATCTCGGCTTCGGGCAAGGTCACGAGGTTCTTTTGCTTGCCGTCTTTGCCAGTAAACAACACCTCGCCTTCCACGATTTTGCCGGGCGGCATCGGAATCAGGCGCATGACGCTGAGGCTGGTGACGCTTTTGCCGGAGCCGGATTCTCCCACCACAGCGAGGGTTTCGCCTTTGTTGATGTGGAACGTTACGCCGTCAACACTTTTGACGACTCCGTCGTCGGTGTTGAAGTACGTCTTGAGGCCGTTGACGGCCAGCAGAACTTCACCCTGATGGGTCATTTCTTCTCCTGAAACATGAAGTGCATCATACAACCCAATGCCGGGGCAAGCATGGCGGGGGATGGCGAAGAGGGACGGAAAACGGCGGGGGAAAGTGTTGGGAAGGTATCGATCACGGAATTTGCCGTAATCTAGACGGTGTTTTCAGAAGTGAGAGGGGCAGAGATTAGGCAGCCACCATAGGCTTTTTCCACTTCCTACTCCCCACTGACCACTCACTGTAGTTTTACTGGCGCTTGCGCGGATCGAAGGCGTCGCGCAGACCGTCGCCCAACAGTTGGTAACACATGACGGTAAACACGATGAAAAAGCCCGGAATAAGTACCCAAGGCCGCTGGGTGATGCTGGCAAAGCCGCCTTCCTGCGCCTGACTGAGCAGGCCGCCCCACGACACATACGGCTCCACTGCGCCGATGCCGAGGAAGCTGAGGCCCGATTCCAACAGGATGTAGCCGGGAATAGACAGGCTGAGCGTGACGATGATGTAGGTGGTCATGGTGGGCAGCATGTGCCGCCACATGATCCGGCCATTGCCCGCGCCGAGGGCCTGCGCCGCCGACACGAAATCTTGCTCGCGCACGCTGAGCATCTGCCCGCGCACCACCCGCGCCAACCCCCCCCAACCGATGAAGGCCAAGAGGCCCAGAATCATATACAGCGCAAAAATCGGGTTGATGTCCTGCGGAAACACCGAGCGCAGCAAAATGAGCAAGAACAGGCTGGGAATGGCCGCCAACACTTCGACGAGGCGCATGATCAGGGTATCCGCGACGCCGCCGAAAAAGGCCGCCATTGCGCCCATCAGGAGGCCGATGACCGTTGAGATCAGCACCGCGCCGACGCCGATGGTGAGCGAGATTTGGGACGCGTAGATGGTGCGGGTGAACAGGTCTCGGCCCAGTGCCTCGCCGCCGAACAGGTACACCTTGCAGTTAGGGTTTTCTGTGCCGGTGCCGAACAGGTGCAGAGTGCCGGGAAACAGGCCTAGCACGCGGTATTCATCGCCACGCACGCCAAAATAAATAGGACAGCGGGTGGTGGTGGGCTTGTACTCGTTGACGAACGTATCCATGTTCAGTTTTTGGCCGTACTGATACACGAAAGGCCGCGTCAGGCCGCCCGTTTGCGGATCGCGGATGCTAATCGGTGTGGGCGGGTGAAAGCGCGTGATATTGGACGTGGAGTAGTTGGACAGGCCATCGGGCGCGATAAACGGCGCGAAGAGGGCCAGCGTATACAGCAAGATCAGCATGAAACCGCCGATTTTGGCGAGGCGGTTCTTGCGAAACTGCGACCAAGCCACCCCAAACTGAGACTGGCTGCGTGCTGGAGCGGATTTAAGGGGACGGTCAGGAAGTGTAGTGGTCATAACACTGTTCCTCAGGAGACCTTGACACGGGGATCGACGACGGCCAGCAAAATATCGCTGATGACATTACCGATAATCAGGAGAACGGTAGTGATGACGGTAAACCCGGCGATCAGGTACAAATCTTGCGTACCGATGGCCGTGAGCAGCATGGGTGTGATGCCCGGATAGGCAAACACCACTTCCAGAAAACCCACGCCACTGATGAGGGCGGGCAACAAGCTGCCGATGCCTGCCACGATGGGCAAAATGGCGTTGCGGAAGGTGTGCTTCCAGATCGCGGTGTGCTCGCTGACGCCTTTGGCCCGCGCCGTTCGCACATAATCCGAGCGCATGACTTCCAGCATTTGGCCGCGAATGACCCGCGTCAGGCCCGCTGCATCCGAAATAGCCAAAACAAGTGCCGGAATGATCAGATGTTTCAAAATATCGAGCAATTGCCCAAATGGGGACAGTTCTTCAAAGTTGTTGCTGGTCATGCCGCCAATAGGAATATCGAGGCCAGTGGCATTGCGAAGTTGGAGAATGAAATAAATAACGATCAGGGCCAGAAAGAAACTGGGGAACCCGAGTAGGAAGTACAACACGATGTTGACGGCATTGTCGCCCGGCGAATTCTGGCGAACTGCGCCGTACACGCCCAGCGGAATGGCAATGGAATAGAACAGAATCAGGCTCATCAGAGCCAGATACAGCGAATTGAGAATGCGCGGCCAAATGATGTCCAAGACAGGTTGCTGGTATTGAAACGACAAACCAAAGTTGCCCTGAAACATATTGCCCATCCAGAAAAGGTATTGCTGCCATGCGGGGCGGTCTAGGCCAAAGTTGCGTTCTAGGGCGGCAAGTTGCTCGCTGCTGATATTGGGATTGAGCTTGGCAGGCGTAAGGAAATCGCCGGGAGCCAATTGAATGACGAAGAAGATGAGGAGGCTGGCGAGAAGGAGCGTCGGGATGGACTGAACCAACCGCCGCAGGAGAAATGGAATCATGGGTACTCCTGAAACAAATTCCGATTAATCCGTTTATTCATGAACGAATTCGGCCAAAGGGAGCAGGAACACGGGCGAGCCGGATATGGAGTGACGAAACTGACGCTCTTCCAGTTGGAGTACGGAACGCTTGGGATTCACGCGATTGGGGGCAGCCCGCTTGCGCGAGCCACCCCCCGAAATCGTGCGGGCGGGAGGTTACTTGACGAAGGTCAGGGCCTGATCACGCTGGAGGTAATAAGCGTTCATCAGGGCGCGGGGGTATTCGCCGCCAATACGCTCGTTGTACGCAACGTGGTAGTTGCCGCCCACGAGGTAGATCACGGGCTGCAATTCGCCTTCGGCCTTCATCAGCTGTCCACCGATGGCGCGGCGCTTGGCGTCGTCAAGTTCAGCGTCGCCTTGGTAGTACAGCTTGGTCATCAGGCTTTCCTGGGCGGTCAGGCACTTGCCGTTGGTGGGGTTGTTGTAGCTGTGCAAGTTGGTACCGCAGGGCGTGACGTTGGCCCCGAACGACCAGACGTTGCTGCCACCACTGAGGCCCAGCAAAATAGCGTCGAAGGGACGGTCTTCGCCCTTGGAAGTCAGTTGGCCCACGAGGTTGTTAAAGTCAATGGGCGTAAAGTTGACCTTGACGCCGACCTTCTTGGCTTCGTCGGCAAAGATGCGGCCTAGTTGCTCACGGGTGGTGTTGCCCGCATTGGTGCTGAGGTTGAATTCCAACACTTTCCCAGCCTTATCCACGAGGTAGCCCTGTGCGTTCTTCTTGGTGTAGCCGATTTGGGCAAGGAGCTTGCTGGCCTGCGCGAGGTTGTAGCTGTACTTGGGCGCACTGGCTCCGGCGGCGATTTGCTGGGAGAAAATGGGATAGACGCTGAAATACGTTTCTGTTCCCAAACCGCCCAACGCCAAATCAACCATTGCCTTACGGTTGGCAATATGGCTCATGGCACGGCGGAAACGCACGTCACGGAACAGTTTTTGCAAGGTAGGATTGCTGGCTTTGTTCCAGTTGAAAGTCATCCAAGAGCTTTGGGCCTGCGGGCTGACATTGGGGATCAAGGTGGCTTTGAGGCTACCGCCGTCAATGGCCCGCTTGGTTTGCGCCAAGTCGTCGGCGTTACGCATGCCTACCGTGTCGATCTGTCCAGCAAGGAAGGCCGCCAGTGACGCATTAGCGTCGCCCGTGACCCGGTAAGAAAGCTTGTCGAGATAAGGCAGCGCATTGCCCCGGCTGTCTTTGTTCCAGTCGCCCCAATTGGGGTTTTTGGCGAACACACTGCGCTCTCCGGCGCGGAAGCTTTCCAGCACCCACATTCCGGGCGACACGATTTGGCTGGCAGGCGTGCCCAATGTCCAGAGCTTCTTCACCGCTTCTGCGCCGCCCTCACGATAGGCCTTGCCGAACACATGGTCGGGCCAAGGCGCAAAGCTCATGCGCTCGTAGGCACCCGAGCTGACCTGCGGGAAATCAAATTGTAAGGTGTAGTTATCGAGCTTTTTAATGGTGATGGGTTTATCGTTCAGGAAGAACGAATCGTAGGAGTTGCTCCCTACTTTGTCGTCGGTGTGAATCTTCCACGTGGTGATCCAGTCGTCGGCGGTGATGGCCTGACCGTCGCTGAACTTCATGCCCTGACGGATTTTGACCACAAACCGCTTACCACTGTTGCTGACAACAGGCTTGGCGTCGGCCATGTAGGGCAAGAATTCATCATTGCGGGGGTCTTGGGTAAACAGGCCGGTGCCGTTGTCCATCGTGCCGGGAATACTGTCGGCTTCTGCCGAAGTAAAGGGATTAATGGTTTTGAAATCCGACAAGACGCCGAGGCGCAGTTCACCGCCGCGCTTGTTGGCGGTGTTCTGCTCGGCAGTCCACGCCGCCGGGTACACGAAAGGGGCCGCAGAAGCAGAGGTAGCAGCTAGGGCAAGAGCAACAAACAGAGCTTTTTTCATGGGATGCCTCCGAAAATTCTGGAAACGTGAACGGGGCCTTTGGTGTCTACCAAGGGCGCATTTCGCGTTGATCTATTTGTTCCAGCGCCGTCAATATATGAATAGGCTTAGTGCAAATCAAGGATATAAATTACGAAACTCAGGGGTAGCAGTGTCATACCAACGTCAAGCCTAACGGTCATCAAGGGAAATAGTCTTTTTTCTTTCAATTGGCAATTCATATCTCACACAACTCTGATTCGCCTTAGCGAGCGGCCTGCTATGAGAATGCCCGCCTGTTCTTTAAAGGAACGGCGGGCGAGTAGTGAAGTGATTTTTCTTACGTTCAGCTCAACTTGCCCCGCCTCAGCGCGAAACGAAGCTGATCAGCAGGGCCAGCAGCATAAAGAAGCCGCCCAGAATGCTGGTGATCCGCACGAGGCCGCCTTCTACGCCGCGCCCGCCCAACAGCGAGCCGCCGGACGCCATGCTGGCCGAGAGTCCGGCCTGCTTAGGCACTTGCAGCAGCACGAAAAAGATCAGGCCCACACTGACGAGGGCGAACAATACGATGAATAGGGTCAGAATCATGATTTACCTCGGAGGAGTCGGTGAGGGGAGCCACTTGCACCCGCCTTCACCGCTGTGTGGCCCCAGTTTACACCACCCGGTCTGCGCCATTTCTGACGGAGCCGAGCAGGGGTGCGAGTTCAGGCTGTCTCTGCTTGCTCCCTACTTGTTTTGCAAGAGCTCGATGATGCAAATATCGGTGGTGTAGCGGTCTACGGTGTCGAAGTGGATGATGTGGGTCGTTTTGCCGTCTTTGCTCTGCTCGTTGCTATAAAACCCTTGCCCCTTGTCCGATGTATCGCCCACAGGCTTGAAGCTGTCGAGATAAAAAGCATTGTCGATGGTGGATTTAACGATAAAAAATGGCGTTTTGGTGATCCGGTAGGCCGTATAGCCCTGCGCCACGCCGCCGTACTTTTTGAGGGCGTTACAAAGTGTGTTTTCACGGACTTCGTAGGGCTTCAGGGCGTCTCGCCAAGGAGCGGCAGAGGCCATCGATAGGCCAGAAAAGAGCGCTAGCAGAGGAAGAAAAACGGAAAATTTCAAGATAATCTCCTTGGGAAAAGACGTTGAGTAGGCAAGCAAAAGCCCCCGCGTTTGGGCAGGGGCGATTGCTGTCTTGGTGGTGCCGAAGGGGGGACTCGAACCCCCACGGTTTCCCGTTCGATTTTGAGTCGAGTGCGTCTACCAATTCCGCCACTCCGGCCTACGCTGTGCTTGCAACCAACACAAGATCGAGCGCGGAGCGGATACTAGCGCAAGGAAGGGCGGTTGGTCAAACGGGGTCTGATTCAGTCTGTTTTTCAGGGAATGCGCCGATGCGTGCGCCGATGTCGCGCCGCAGTTGTGCGCCTGCAAAGGCCACCCGGTCTGCCAAGGCATAAGCACGGCCCAGCGCAGCATTCAGGGTATCGGCAGTGGCAGTAACGGCCAACACGCGCCCGCCACTACTCACCAGTTTGCCCTCTTGCAAGGCAGTTCCGGCGTGGTAAATGATCTCCCCTGCCCCGGTGGGCGGCAGCGTGATCGGAATGCCCTTTTGCGGTTCGGCGGGATAACCGGGAGCGGCCAAGATGATGACGGCGCTGGCTCCGGCCCGGAACCGCACGCTTACCGGGTCAAGCTGGCCGCGTGCGGCGTCGAGTGCGTGCTGGGCAAGGTCGGACTCCAGCAGCGGCAACACGGCTTCGGCTTCGGGGTCGCCAAAGCGGGCGTTGAATTCCACCACTTTCGGGCCAGTCGGCGTCAGCATCAGGCCCGCGTACAGCACGCCCGTGTAAGGCAATCCTTCGGCCCGCATTCCGGCCAACGTGCGCTCGATGATGTCGGACTGGATGACGGCTAAGGCGTCAGCAGGCAGCGGGAACGGGCAGATGACGCCCATGCCGCCGGTCATGGGGCCGATGTCGCCTTCAAAAATAGTTTTGTGATCCTGACTGGGTGGCGTGAGCGCGTACCGTTCGCCGTCGGTGAGGGCCAGCACCGTCACTTCTTGCCCGGTCATGAAGTCTTCGACGACCACACTCGCGCCGGATTGCGTAAAAATGTCGTGCAGCGCGGCCTCGGCTTCGGCGTGGGTGTGGGCAATCGTGACGCCCTTGCCCGCCCGCAGGCCCGCGTCCTTGATTACGGTGGGGAGGGGGCAAGTGGCCGCGTGTGCCAAGGCTTCGGCCAACCCAGTGAAAGCCCGGTGTTGGGCGGTGGGAATGCCGTGACGGGTCATGAAGGCCTTGCTCCACGCCTTGTCGCCCTCCAAGCGGCTGGCGGCGCGGGTGGGGCCAAAGGCAGGCACGCCGCGCCCCATGCAGGCGTCCACCACGCCCGCTGCAAGGTAGGCTTCCGGCCCCACGATCACCACGTCTACGCCTTCTTGCACGGCCAATTCTGCAAGGCTGTCGGCGTCTTGGGGGCTGGGTAGAAGGCGGGCCAGCGCCGCGATACCGGGATTGCCGGGAGTACACAGCACCTCGTGACCCTTGCGGGCGCAGGCGTCCACGATGGCGTGTTCGCGCCCACCGCCGCCGATGACCAGCACGCGCATCAGCGGGCCGCCTGTGTGGTGCTTTCCTGTGTGGTGTCGTCTTGAGCCGGGGCACGCGCCGCTTGACGTTGCCAGTAACGCACCAGCCCCTGCACGCTCATCCACGGTGGGCAGGCAAATTCGTAGCGGGCGGGCAAGTCGGGGCTTTCCCCGTGCAATTCGGCCAGCAGCGCGGCAGTGAAAGCGTCCGACAAGGCTTGCGGTTCTTGCCCCGCCACCAACCCCGCGTGAATGCGCTGTGCATCGGTATGAAGGTTAGCCAGCAGCGCGTCCCAGTGCGTTCCAGCTTGGGCATAGGCTCCGAAGTGGGCCAGATGCAAGGTGCGGGCGTCCACTTCGCGCAGCAAGGCACTACTGGCCCGCCAAGCGTCTAGATCGATGTCGGGCGGCGGGGTGGGGGCGCGGGGCGATTGGCGTTCGTCTAGCCGGATGCCGCCCACGTCGCCCACAAACAGGTCATCGCCTACGTGATACGCCAAATGGTGAACCGCGTGGCCGGGGGTGTACAGCGGCAGCACGTCCACCTGCCCTAGCCGCAGCGTTTCGCCGCCTGCCAGCACAGTCAGTCGTTCGGCGGGTACGGGCAAGAACTCGCCCCACAGAGCTTCCATCTGATCGCCGTAAATTTGCGTGGCACTCGCCACCAAGCGTTCGGGCCGCGACAGATGCGCCGCGCCGCGTGTATGCACGTAAGCCCGCGCCCCCGGCACCCGCGCCAACACCGTGCCCGCCGCCCCCGCATGATCCAGATGAATGTGCGTGAGCAGCACATGCCGGACGTCTTCCAAGCGTGCGCCCAAGGCGGCCAAACCCGCTTCTAGCGCGGGCAAGGTAGAGCTTGGGCCAGTGTCTACGAGGGCCAAGCCGTCGCCTGTTTCGAAAACGGAAGAGGCCACGACACCCGGCGTCCCTTGAAAGTGCAGATCAACGGTGTGAACTTCTCCTAGATGGAGGCCAGCCGTCATGCGATGCCCGCGATACGTGCGCCTGCCAGAACCGCCGCCGCCGCGTACTGTACGCCCGCGATAGACCGGATGACCCGCACGTTGGCCGCCGCCTTCATGGGGCCGTAAGTCAGGGCCAAAATCAGCGTCGCGCTGAGAACGATAAACACCACTACCACCCAAAGAACCATGCCCGGAAGCATACCAACCCGGCGCAGCGGGGCGGCCCACCCTGCTCAGTTCGCCCCTGTCACCAAGTGGCTGCGTTCCGTACTGACTATCCTGATATTCAGCTTATCTGATTAAGTCCATGCCTTACTTGTTGGTCAGTTGGGTGGTGACGGTCTTGAAAGAGTCGGCCTTCTATGCTTAAGCCCTACAACTTACTCGCAGGGTTCTGGATGCCGTTCCAGACATCGACTGACCGCCCTCAGCGTCGGCAGGTCTTGGCGTGTGCAACAACGACTGACGCAGGCGAGGCCTGTGATGCTTTGGCCCGTGCAATTTCGGCCCGAACCGCCCGCCCCCACTTCTCCTACTAGCACCGACACATAAGCACCAAAAGGACACCATGACTTCCACTCTATTTGCCGCCCGCACCCTCACCGCCGCCCTGCTGACCCTGCTGTTGGCCGCTCCCTCTGCACAGGCCCGCAACCTGTCTCAAATCAAAGCTTCCGGCGTGCTGCGCGTGGCGACGCCTGCCGATGTGCCGCCCTTTTCGTTGGTCAATGCGGGCAAGCATTTCGGCTTCGAAGTGGAATTGCTGGAAGCGTTGGCTGCCGATCTGGGCGTCAAAGTGACCTACGAAATTGCTCGAATCGATCAATTGACCACCCTGCTACAAGACGACAAGGTAGACGTGGCGATCAGTGCGCTGGGCATTACCAGCACCCGTGAAAACAAGGTGGACTTTACGTCCTCTACCGCTTGCCTCGGCGTATCGGTGGTGTCGCTCGATCCCAACATCAATGTTCACACCGATCTGGCAGGCAAGAAGATCGGCGTCATCGCCGGTTCCATCATGACTTCGTATGTGCAGAAATTGCCCTTCGACAAACAGGTCAACGTGTATCCCAGCAACAACGATGTCGTGCTAGCCGTATTTTCCAAAGCTGTAGACGCGACGGTGGCTTACAGCGTGGCCGAAGGCATGGTCAAGAAGTTGTACCCCAAAGCCAACGTGCATTTTGGCCCCCCGCTGTGGAGCGTGCCGATTGGCATGATGGTGCGTGAAGACAACGACAGCACCCGCTTTGCCCTAAATCTGGGCCTGATCAAGATGCAGCGCAGCAGTGCTTACGCGGCCCTGAGTACCAAGTATTTCGGGAAGGATTTGCGCTGCAAGAGTTGAGGGTTCAAGGCGTCTAAGGGTCTGAGGGTCTAAGGAAGGGCAAGGGCAATCGCGTTGCTCATTCACCCCCTCTGCTTCGCAGCTCTGCGAGTCCCCGGCCCTCCTCCCCGGCCCTCCCCCCTCAAGGGAGAGGGAGCTACATAAAGCTTTTTGCACTTGCCCTTGCCCTCTCCACTCATGGGAGAGGGGCGCTCTGCAAGAGCGGGATGAGGGGGCAATTCAGCGGCGAATCCGCCCCAGCACCCAAACTCACCGTCACACATCTACAACAACCCAACCTAGAATCAGCGCCCCCAACACGACAGGGGCGCTGATTTCGTTATCAGTTTGACCGACTATTCCCGCTTGCTGCTGATGGCTATCAACGTCTCCCAATCGTCGGGCTGGGCCGGGTCATCTAGTGCGGCGCGGTTGCGGCCCACGAAGCCGCATTTCTGGCAATCATGCACGATGACCCAACCTTTTTTGCCGCTCTGCTCCACGCCCACTGGCTTCATCAGGCCATGACAGAGGCTGGCGCGGTCTCCGGGCAAAATGTCCACATGTTTGCTGTGCAGACAGTGGGGGCAATGGTTCCGCACGCTGCCGTTTTTGAGGGGCTGGACTTCTTGCCCGCAGTGGCCGCACACGAACGGGTTATTGGTGCCCTGCACCGTAAATCTGCGTGTGCCTGTATCGCGGGGCTGGGTCATGGGCGGCCAGATTTCTGAGTGGCCTTCCTACCTGCCGAACTACGCGACAGCCAGCGGGCGTCCAGAAAGGCGCGAATGGCGGGTGTGGCGACTAATGCCGTGCCCAGCAGCAAAAACGCGATTCCGGCAATGCTGATGACCCAGCCTTGCCAACTGACCCCTCCGGCCAACATGCCCACGACAAACACCAGCAGGCCCGCCGCCATAGACAGACTGAGCGTAATGCGCCACGCCCACACGCTGCCGCGCCACACCTGCCCCAGCAGCACCGCCGTCGCGCAGGCGTACAGAATGTTGCGGGCCAGATTCGCCGTTTGGCCCTGAATCAGCCCGCCCAAAAACGGCGTGACTGTGAGCATGAAAATGCACAGCAGCACCGCCAGCGTCGGCACACGCCCGCGCTCGGCCAACGTGGGCAAAGAGGAAGATGGAGTAGGACGGCGGGTCTGGCTCACGGCTCTATTTCACCACAAGAGGCGCGGGACAACCGGGACAGGGATTACGGGCGGCCACAGACTAGGGCGCACACAGGCTAGGGCGCAAGCTCTGCGGCAGCCCAGTTCTCCGCTACCTTGACGCATGCCCGCACCCGCCCTCCAGATTCTCAGTGTGAATATCGGCCAGCCTACGGCCCTCATCATCGGCCCCGCCAGCGCCGCCCCGCGCACCGAAATCACGGGGATTCATAAGCAGGCCGCAGCGGGCCGGGTACGTGTGGCAAGACTGGGACTGGAAGGCGATCATGTGATGGACACCCGGCATCACGGCGGCCCCGGTCAGGCGGTGTATGTGTACACCCAAGAAGACTATGACCACTGGGCTGAAGAATTGGGCGACTCGCTTGACCCCGGCACGTTTGGCGAGAACCTGCTCATGGCGGGACTGGAATCGGCAGACGTGCGCATAGGCGAACGCTTTTGGGTGGGGAGCGCCGTGCTGGAGGCCACCGCTGCCCGGATTCCCTGCATGGTGCTCGCCGCCCGCATGAACGATCTGGGCTTCGTGAAACGCTTTGCACGGGTGCGCCGCCCCGGTTTTTATGCTCGCGTAATTCAGGAAGGCGACGTGGGGCAAGGTGACCCCGTGCGCCGCGAAGCTGCCCCAGACGGCGCACCCAGCATCGGGGAGACGTTTGACCTGTGGTTCAGTCAGTCGCGTGACCCGGACGAGATGCGCCGTTACCTGAAATACCCGCTGGCCCAGCGGCTGCGGACGGATATTGAGGAGTGGCTGGGAGTGATTCGGGCGTAGCGCGTAACCCCCCCCATTGCTTTGCAATGCCCCCCCTTAGAGGGGAGGACACTGTTCTCCCACTCCCCCCAAGTTACGCCCGCAGTTTGTCTCCGTAATATTTGCGGAGCTTGGCGACTTTGGGCGCAATAACGGCCATGCAGTACGGCTGCCGCGCATTGTTGGCGTAGTAGTCCTGATGGTAGGCCTCGGCCACATGGAAGGTGGTGGCGGGTTCGATGCTAGTCACGATGGGGCGGTCAAATACGGCCTGCGCGGTCAAGTCGGCTATCACTTCGCGGGTGTCTTGTTCTTGCTGGGGATTCAGGGGAAACACGGCGCTGCGGTATTGCGTGCCCGCGTCGCCGCCCTGACGGTTCAGCGTGGTGGGATCGTGGGTGGCAAAAAACAGCCCCAAAAGATCGCGGAAGCTGACCTGCGCCGGATCGAAAGTGACGCGAATGGCCTCGGCGTGCCCGGTGGTGCCGCTGCATACGCTGTTGTAATCGGGCTGGGGCGTATGGCCGCCAATGTAGCCACTTTCCACCTTTTGCACGCCACGCACGTCGGTCATTACGGCTTCGGTACACCAAAAGCAGCCACCCGCGAGGATAGCTTGCTGCGTTGTGGCTGGTTGCGTAGGCTGAGTCATGGCCCTATTCTGCCGCGCCCCAGCCCATATGAAGGCGCGGGAAGGCACGGTTCGGCTTATCACTTCTCAGACCCTAAACCTCATCGTCGGCGGGCAGGGGCGCTTCGGTGGGGTCAGCCCGGCCAATAGAGATTTCCCGGTAAGGGTGTTCGCCGGACTGGATGGGCAAGTGTGCGTCTGGGGCCGGGTGCCGAATCGTGACTTGCGGTGCGGGGGCGTCGAACGTGGGCTGGGCTGGAGTGCTCAGAGGGTCTGGATTGGTCATAGCTACAGTGTGCGCGAACGGCATGCGGGGCAGGTCAGGCGGCCCTGGGAATGGTCTAAGCAGGGGCAATCGCTGGCGCTCAGTATCAGCAAATCCCTTTTAACCTCGGGTGCTAGGGGTTGCGAACGGGACATGAACAAGCGGAAGCTCCGGTATGCCTACCAAAGAACTTCCGCTGGATCAGGAGAGCGTCGAAGACCTGTTCACGCTCATCTACGTGTACGTAGATGATTATCTCCAAGCCGCTGCATGCAGCGGCTTAGTTGTGCTCCCCCACGAACCGAATCAGAAGGGCAGTTACGGCGAACTGATGACGATTGCGCTCGTGGGCGAAGTGCTTGGCGAAGTGTCAGGGCAGAAGTGGTTGGCTCAGGTGCGTTCGACGTACCGGGCACTGTTTCCGTGCCTACCGGATCGCAGCCGATACCTGCGAATTCAGTTAAATTTGGAAACCATTTACGCCGACCTTGCGCTGAGACTGCCCCACTTCGACGACGACACTGTGTCTGTGATTGACAGCACACCGTTGGTGCTGTGCACAGGGACGCGCTATGCGCGACCCCGAGCGATCACCGAGGCGGGCAGTGGACGCGGTGGGCACGGAGGCGACAGTGTGAAAGGACGGTTCTATGGCTTCAAGCTGCATGCCATCATGGACGATCATGGCATGATCGTCCGCTTTGCCCTCGCTGCTGGAAATGAAAGTGATCCGCCGCTCGCTCGCACCTTATTGGACGAACGTGAGGGAGCATGGGTACTCGGTGATCGGGGCTACCAAGGCTGTGGCGTCTACGCGCAACCCAAAAGCAACATGAAGCAACCGCGCCCCTGGTGGGGCGTTACGGATGGGCCTTAGAAAGACGATAGAAACGGTTTTTTCTCGTCTTGATCGCTCATTTCACCTGATGCTTCCACAGCTCAATTCTTTTCGATCCATTCGCGCCCATGTGTGCCGCAAGATTGCTGCCCACAATCTAGCCTTGTTCTTTGGCGGCCTTTGATCCCCTAGCACCCGAGGTTTTTAGGTCAACAGCAGCCGCGCCGCTACTAGGAGCACGATTCCGCCGTACATCCATTTTACGAAGGCGCTGCCCCGGAGCATCGCCATGCGTGCGCCTAGGTAAGCTCCGGCGGCGTTGGCGAGGCCCATCGGGAGGCCGATCCACCAGACCATTTGGCCGCCGATCAGGAAAAACAGGAACGCGCCGAAGTTGGTGGCAAAGTTGATGGTGCGGGCATTGCCGCTGGCCCGCACGAGGTTGAAGCCCACGAGGGCGAACAGGAACATCAGGAAGGTGCCTGTGCCGGGGCCAAGAAAACCGTCGTACACGCCGATGATCAGCGCACCGGGCAGCGTGAGGGCCAGAGTGCGGTTGGTCAGGCCCGGATAGCGGTCTTCTAGGCCGAAGCGTTTGTTCGCCAGCACCAGCGCCCCCACGCCCAAAATGACCACGCCGACAAGCGTGCGGAAGGTGTTGGGGTCGACGAAGCGCACCAGAAATGCGCCCAACGCGCTGCCGATTAGGGCCAGCGGAATGAGCCGCAGCACCAGCGCCCGGTCTACATGCCCCTTGCGCCAATACTGCACGGTGGCGCTGCCCGAACCGAAAATAGCCAAGAGTTTATTGGTCGCCACAGCCTGCGCCGGACTAAGGCCCATAAAAAACAGCGTGGGCAGCGTAATCGTGCCGCCGCCGCCTGCTACGGCGTCTATAAAGCCCGCCAAGAAAGCCAACGGCAGGCCGTAGAGCAGGACTTCGGGGCCGGGAAAGAAGGGATCAGGCACGCGGGGCAGGATAGGGGATATGGGGGGCGGCGGTGGGTGGGCGTCTAAGGGTTGAGGGTCTAGGGAAGGGCAATCGCTGGCGCTCACTCACCCCCTCTGCTGGCGCAGCTCTGTGAGTCCCCCCTCTCCTGCGGAGCTGTACCAGCCAAGGGTGAGGGAGCCAAAACCCCGACACCGCCACCCTAAGTCCTCCAAATCCTCCCCGCCCAACTGCGGGTGAGGCCGTCGTGCGTGCAACGCGCGGGCCAATTCCAGTTCAGAGACGACTGGCAATTCCGGTTCAAAAGAACGAACAATACGAGTCGAAATGCGACAAGATCAATCCTCCTCAGCGGAGCGACTGCTCCCCCTACCCGGTGGGGTAGGGGGCTGGGGGGTGGGGCGAAATGTGGGACAAGCTCCATACCCCCGTCCCGACAGCCCCCGACCCCCTCTCCCCCATTCCTGCTAGCCTCGCCCCCATGACCACGCCCGCCAACCCGTCCGCCGATTCTGCCCCCCTGCCTCCCCCACTGTTCGACACCGCTGTCGTGGCAGGCGTGGGGCTCATCGGCGGCAGCGTGGCGCTGGGACTGCGGCAACGGTTCTTGGCAAGGCGCGTCATCGGCTACGACGCCAACCCGGACGTGCTGCGGGAAGCCGAAGCGTTGGGCGTGGTGGACGAAGTGCGGGCCATGCCCGGTGAATGGCTGCGCGGGGCCGACTTGGTGGTGCTGGCCGCGCCGATGCGGGCGCTGACGCCGCTGGCCCGTGACCTCGCGCCGTACTTGAACCCGGCGGCACTGGTGACCGACGTGGGCAGCGTGAAAGCCGGAATTGCCGCCGAGATGGAGGCGCTGGGCGTGCGAAATTTTGTGCCCGGACACCCGATGGCGGGCAGCGAGCGCGGCGGCGTGACCCATGCGCGGGCGGCACTGCTGGAAAACGCCGTGTGGGTGCTGACGCCCACCGATCACACGCCCCTGACCGCCCTGAGCCGCGCCCGAATGCTGGTGGAACATCTGGGCGCGGCCCCGGTGGTCATGCCGCCCGACGCACACGACGCATTGGTGGCTACAGTCAGCCACTTGCCGTACCTCGCCAGCCTTGCCCTGACGCACATGGTGGCGCGGGATGAACGCCTGAGCCTGCTGGCCGCCGGGGGATTTCGTGACCTGACCCGCGTGGCCAGCGGTGACCCGCGCATGAGCCGCGACATGGTGGTGGAAAATAAAGTGGCCCTGCGCGAAGCTCTGGCCCGCTTCCGGCGTCAACTGGAGCGCCTAGAGGCCGACCTAGACGAGCCCGAAGAACTCTTGGCCGCCGCCACCGAAGGCAAGCGCACCCGCGACAGCTTGCCTGTGGTGCGCCGCAGCCTGCTGCCGCCCAAGCACGATCTGGTGGTGGCCGTGCCCGACAAGCCCAACCAAATTGGCGCGGTGACTCAGGCGCTCGGCGCAGCGGGTGTAAACATCAAAGACATAGAGGTGCTGGCGATCCGCGAGGAAGGCGGCGCGATGCGGCTGGGGCTGGAAACCTTGGAAGACGTGGCCCACGCCAGCCAAATTTTGCGGGAAGCGGGCTTCGAGGTACGCGGGCGAAGTTGAGGGTGGCTAGGACGGCAGAGTGATGATGCAGGGGGCGTTGGTTTGATCCGCAACCCACCACCAGAGATAGACCCGGATGTGAGTCAAGTACCGCTCCCACGCTGCCGCGTTTGCTCTTTTTTCATCTTGGTTGCAGGTCAACTTGAGGGCGGCGTGAAGCCGTTACAGTAAGCCACCCAATGACGGCGCTTCCTCCCCCTCTTTCCTCTTCGCCGCCTACCAGCGGCCCTGCCGTCCGTACTCCGGCCCGCCTGACCCCCATAGACACTTTCCGGGGCCTCACGATTTTGGAGGTGGTGGGCCACCACGCCAGCGGCATGGCCCTGCGTCACGCCGAAACTGGCTCGCTGACGCACGAAGCCCTGCTGATCCTCAACCGCACCCTGCATTTTGCCGTGCCCGCTTTCGTGTTCCTGTCGGCGGTGGTGCTGACCCGCAGCCTCCTCAAACGCTTTGATGCGGGGCGCTACTTTTGGCGGCGGCTGACGCGGGGGGCGTGGCCGTACCTGCTCTGGAGCGGGCTGTATATCGGCTGGTACGTGTGGACAGGCCAGCGCACGCCCGATACCCTCACCGATCCGGCCCGCTGGCGCGACTGGCTGCTGTACGGGAAAGCCAGTTTTCACCTGTATTTTTTGCTGGTGGCGCTGGAAGTGTATGTGGTGTTGCCCTTCCTGTTGCCGCTGGCCCGCCGCAAACCCAGCATTACAGCGGCCCTGCTGATCGGGCTGGCAGCGCAACTGGGCCTGTATCTGCTGAACCGTGAAGTCTTGAGGCTGCCTTTTCCGGCCAGTACGGTGCTGTGGTACGCCCTGCCCATTGCGCTTGGCGTGGCTGTCGGCTCGCGGTTAGAAGAATTTCAGGCGTGGTGGCGCAGGCGTCGGTTGGTGCTGCTGCCGCTGCTGGTGGCCGTCTACGCGCTGTATCTGCCCATTGCGCTGGCCTATGCCAGTGGCACGCCGGTGACCCCAGTGGTGTACAGCGGCCTCAGTTGGACATACACGGCGCTTGTGGCCCTGAGCCTGTTGGGGTTGGCCTACCGCCTAGAGCGCGGCCCCGACTGGCTGCGGCGCGGCGTGGCTACCATCGGCACGGTCAGTTTGCAAATCTACCTGATTCACCCGGCCATTTTGCAACTGCTGGAGCGGCGCGGTTTCCCAGATGGACGGCCCATCATGTTGCTGCTGACTACGGCCCTGTACGCCCTAATCGCACTGGCGCTGCCTGCGGTGCTGGGGCGCTTGCTGCTGGGCACGCGGGTAGGAACATTCCTGTTTGGCCGCTGAAGCTGTGCTGCTCAGGTGTCGCTGCCCGTCAGGTTGCCGTCATTCCCACCGCGCTAGGATGCGCCCCGTTCCTATGCGCTCTCTTCTGACTCTTTCTTTTTTGCTGACCGCTGCGCTTGTGCCCCATGCGCGGGCCGCCACGCCCCAAAACGTTCCGGCGCTGCCCACTCCTGCACCCTTTCAGACCCCTGCTGGAACGCCCCATGCCGCACCCATGCTCTCTGAAACCGTGACCCTCAACCGCCTGAGCGGGCCGTCCTTTTTGCGGATTCCAGACACTTGCCGAAAACAGGCCTGTGCGCTGGTGGTGGTGGCCCATCCACGCGGTCAAAGCGCCGAGCGCCTACACGCCAGCCCCCAAGTGAATGTGCTGGTGCAGGCACTGCTGGATGCTTCCTTTGCCGTACTGATCAGCGATGACGGCGGCGCGAACACCTGGGGCAGCCCCGCCGCGCTGGATCAGGTGGCGGGGCTGCACGCCGACGCCGTAAGCCAATTTGATTGGAATGGCCGCACCTACGCGCTGGGCCTGAGCATGGGCGGGCTGCTGGCGCTGCGTTCGGCGCTTCCGGGCAGCCCGTATCTGGTCAGCGGCGTGGCCCTCATAGACGGCTGGGCCGACCTGAGAAGCGCGTGGGGCGGTTCTGTGGCCCGCCGCACCGAAATTGCCGATGCTTACGGCTTGGGCACGGCCCCACCAGAGCCGTCGCTGAATCCGCTGGCCGAGATGATGAATCACGCGCCCCTGCCGCTCTTTTTGGCTGCCAGCCCAGACGACGCGGTGGTATCTATGAAGGCCAACGCAGACCTCGTGTACAGCAAAGCCGAAGCAGGCGTCAGCGATTGGGTGGCACTGACCGGGCCACACTTGGGCGGCAACCGTTTTTCGGTCACGCTGGCCCGCCAACTGGCCGGATTTTTTGGGCGGCTGGAAGCGCGGGAATTGGCACGGGGCGTGGTGCAGCGGTAGGAACAGCAGAATAATTTATGACGCACCGCCCAGAGCTTAAAACCTTGGGCGGTGCGTCACTCTTTTCAGGCAACGTGGAGTTTGCGTTTACATCGCGCTAGGAACTTCAATTCCAATCAAATCCAGCGTTTCCTCAAAGGCACGGCGCAACCTTGCGACGAGGGCATAACGAGCCTCGCGCACTCCCTCTGGACTTTGCAGCACATTGGTTAAAGGTTTTCCAGCTTTGTCTCTGGCGTTGTACCAAGCATTCAGCGATGTAGCTAAATCGAGGGCGTAGGCGGCCACCACATGCGGCGAATGCACGCGCACCGACTGGGCCACCACTTCGGGCAATTTGGCGACGATTTTGGCGAGGGTCAGGTCTACGTCCAGCAGCGCGTCCCAGTCAGCTCCAGTGCCGTCAATGGCGTACCCAGCTTCTTGACCCTTGCGGAGAATGCTAGAAGAACGCACTGCGGCGTATTGCAGATAGGGCGCGGTGTCGCCGTTGAGGGCCAACGCCTGATCCCAACGAAAGTCGATCTGGCGGGTGGGTTCGGCCTTAAGCATGGCAAAACGAATTGCACCGATGCCGATGCGCCGGGCAATTTCGGGGGCTTCAGGTGTGACAGCCAAAGCTTCGTTAATTTCAGCCAACAGCTTGAGCGCCCGCTTTTCGGCTTCGTCCATCGCGTCGTCGGCACTGACCGCAATGCCCTTGCGCCCGCTGATGGTTTGGCCTTCCAGCGTCACAAAAGCATAGCTGAGATGGATGCTGCGCTCTTTTTTCTCTTGTTCACCCGCCACGCCGAGGCTGCTGCGAACCACCGTCTGTGGGTGATCTTGGCGCGAATCGATTACGTTGATGACTTCCTGCGCGTGCCCAAAGCGCCGCTCCACATCGGGCTGACCATCGGGGGCGCTCGTCCAGACCGTGTGGCCTTCGGGATCGGTGATAAACGGCTTAAATTTCATGCCTTCAAACAGGCCGAATTTCCAGAACTGGTAGCCGATGTCTTTGGCGGCGTACATGGCGGTTCCATCGGTGCGGATCAGCACCACGTTGGGTTCTTCCAGCCCCGGCATAAATTCCGACACGTCCATCACGAACGCGCCCACATACTTGCCCTCGGTGGGGCGCGAAGTGTACGGACTGTTCTTCAAAATATTCATGGCTTCCGTGAGGAAACCGCTGCCTACCACGTCGGATTCCCAGTTCAGCAGGTCGTAGCGTGCGCCGAGGCGAAAGCAGGTGTGCAAGTGCGCGTGAACCACTTTTTCCACTTCTTCGCGCAGTTCTCCGGCTTCCAGTTTGTGCATGATTTCGGCAATGCCCGGTTCCAGCGCGGCCTTTTGTGGATCGGCATTCAGGCGCACGTAACCCTCGCCCAGCCAGCGGTCATATTTCTGCACGCCGTCCCACGTCAGACCGTAATGGTTGACCGCAAAGATGGATTCCGCCGCCTGCCGCCCGGTGTCGTCGATGTAATTCTGAACCTCTACGGTGTGACCCGCCGCCCGGAAAATGCGGGCCATGCTGTCGCCTAGCACCACGTTCCGGAGGTGGCCCACATGCAGTTCCTTGTTCGGGTTGACGCTGGTGTGTTCGATCACCACTTTGCCCACCCGCGCCTCTATCTGGGCCGGATTCTCCACCACATTCCGCACGAATTCGCCCCGGTTCACGAAGAAATTCAGGAACGGCCCCGCCGCTTCCACCTTCTGAATTCCGGCGGGAAGCTGCACGGCGGCGGCCAGTTGCGCGGCGATCTGCGCGGGGTTGCCGCCCAGTGCTTTGGCAATGAGGAAGGCGGCGGGCGTGCCGTAGTCGCCCGCTTTGCTGGGGGGCGTTTCCTGAATGGCCGCGTCGGTATCCGGTGCGCCAAGTTGGGCAGCAGCCGCTTCTACGGCGAGTTTGAGTTGAGCCTTGAGATCCATAACATGGGAGTGTAGCAGCGCATTGGCCCAGAGCCTTAGCGCACCACCAGCGCCACCGATTCCGCCTGCACCCGCAGCGGCATTCCGGCAGATTCGGCGTCCAGCCATGCGGTCAGGCGGTAGCTTCCCAGCGTCAGGGGCGGCAGGATTCGTTTCAGGGTCAGGGTGTCACCGGGAGCCAGCGTGCGCGTCAGCAGAATTTCGGTGCAGCCGATGCGCCCGCCCGTGCTGGGCGCAGTCACCGATCTGCCGTCGGAACGCATGAGGGCCACCAACGGCGGCAACTCGCATGATCCCCAATTGACCTGCGGCGTGTAGCGGAAGGTGACGGGGCGAGTGGATTTATTGCGAATCCCCAAGATGACCGTCACGCCCTTGACATCGGCAGAGGCGCTGGCAACCGCGATCAGGCCGAGGTTGGCGGGCGGTGCCGGAATGTTGATTTGTGGTTTGGGCGGCGTGGGACTGGGTTGGGCAGTGGGTTGAACGGGCGGCAGTTCCACCGAAGCAGACACGGCGGGCGGCATTGGGGCGGCTACCGGCTGGACGCTGGGGCTGGCAATTGGCGCAAGGATCGGGGCTGCAATCGGCTCAGCTTTGGGCGCAGGCGTCGGCCCCCGCAACCCGCCAAACACGGCGCACCCGCTGAGCAGGGCGGGCATCAACAGCAGCGCGAGTTGTTTGATTGGCCGTTGTTTCATTCTCAGCCGCTTCACCGCACCGTCACCCGCACCGGTTGGGCCGAGAGTTTGACAGGCACAGCATTGGCCGATGTCGCGTTGGCAGATGCACCGCTGACCGAGCCTGTAAACCAGCCTTCGATCATGTATTCACCGGGCGCAAGCTCCAGCTCACGGGTATAGGTCACGGCCTCGCTTTTGCCTGCCGTGTCGGTGCGGAAATCTTGGGCACACAATCTGGGTTCCCCGGCCACTGGATACACCACTTCCCGCGTGCCCACCCGCAAGACCCGCACCAGCGGCGCAACAGCGCAGTTCTGATCATTGTCGCGGCCCGCACCAAGTTGCACGGCGGCTTTGCCAGCGTTGGCAACTTTCAACGTGAGGGGCACACCGCCCGCCACACTGCGTGGCGCGATTAGGGTGGCGGTTAGGCCCATTGGCACGGCAACAGGGACAGGCGGGACACCTACCGAAGTCCCCACCGGAATGGGAGCCGGTTCTACGAAGATAGGCTGCCAGTTTTCTACCGGGGCCAGTTCGGGCAGCGCGGTGGATTGCGCCCCGATCCAAGCAGGCCAGAGCAATAAGGCAGCAAGCAGGGCGGGACGCGGGGTCATGGCTTCAGGGTACGGCGTAAACGTGACGGGGGGCTGATAGGGGGCGGCGTAAGGTGTTGGGGCGGGTTCGCTGCTTGGACGCCCCCTTACCCCGCTCCCGCAAGGGGCGAGGGCAACGGCTTTAATTGGGGGTTTCTTAGCCCCTTAGACGCCCATCCCACAACCTACGACGCACGCTCTACTTCTGCCCCGCGTAAAACGCTGCAATTCCCCCTGCTATGGCCTGCGCCAGCCGTTCTTGGCCGCTTTTGTCCATCAAGATTCGCAGGTTGCCGGGATCGGTCAGGTACGCGGTTTCTACGAGGAGGCTGATTTGAGTGGAGGGGCGTGTCAGGGCCAAATCTGCACCCGGCTTCAGGCCTGCGCCGGGGCCGAGATCGGGCAAGGTGCGGCGCAGAGAGGCCAAAACTTGGGCTGCCACACCCTGCGCCTGCGGGTGCGTGAAGTAGATTTCTGGCCCCCGAATGCCGCGTGGGTCACGTCCATCGGGCAGGGCATTGGCGTGAATAGACACCAGCAGATCGGCGCGGGCGGCTTCGGCGGCTTCCCCACGTTCGTACAGCCCCAGCGTCACGTCGGCGCTGCGGGTCAGATTCACGGTGGCCCCCTGCGCCCTCAAGAGTTCGGCGGCCCTTAGCGCGATGGGCAGGGTCAGCCCTTTTTCGGGAACGCGTAGGCTGCCCGCACCGCCCAATTGCGTGCCGCCATGCCCCGGATCGAGCGTGATGACCCGGCCCGCCAGCGGTTGAGAAGCATTCAAAACAGGTGGGCGGCGCACCGTCAGCAGCAAATCCGGGCCGTCATAGTTGGCGCTGAAGCCCCATGCCTGAGCCGCCGTGAGTTCCAGCGTGAGGCGTGATACGCCTATGCCAGCAGATGCGGAAGTCAGGCGCGAGAGCAGCGGATCGGCAGCCAGAGCAGGCACGGCAGGAGGCGCAGACAGGCCGTAGAGCGTCAGTGTCAGCCTGCGCCCATCATCGGCCTGATTGAGGGTGAAGGGGACGCGCAGGCCACCCAAAGGCACCCGCACGCGCAGGTCATCGGTGGGCGCAGTCGGGGCGGGCGGCGGTGTGATGGGCTGAACGTTGGCCTGCTTGGGGCGCGTCGGTTGCGGGGGCAATTCGGGCAACGTGGGCGCGGGCGTGGCGGGGTTAGAAGGATTGGGCGCAGGCTCAGGCACGGGCGATTCGGGCGGGGTGATTGGAGCCGGGGGAATGGGTACGGGCAAGACTTCCGGCAAGGTGGGGACAACAGTGGGCAGACCGTCCAATACAACGCTTCCCGCCACTCCCACACGCGGCGCACCGGGGGTCAGGGCCACCTGTGCCGCTGTCACCAACGCCGATATGCCGGGGGCCAGCCTCACCCGCAAGTCGTCGCCTTGCCGCCCCACCACCGCAAAAGTCATGCCATTTCGGGGATACAGCATCGGTTCCCCAGTGAGGGTATTCAGGACGTTGGTGGCGTCGTTGAGGCCCAGCCCACGCACGGTATCGGGGCGCTGGGTGGCGGTGCGCGGGCCTGCCGCCGTGCTGGTCAGGCGTCCGGGGGCGGCGGCAGCGGTGGTGCGCCCGTCGCGGCCTGTGAGGGAAACTGTGAAGGCGGCATTTTGCACGCGGGCGGCAGCGGGCAGCGTGTAGGTGGCCGAATACTGGCCCGCTGGCCCTTCCTGCATAGGCAACACCGCGCCCCCCGCCAGCCGAAACGTAGCCCGGCCCCCCGGCGATCCCCGGAAACTGACCCGGATGCTGCGCTCGGCGGGAGCATCCGCGGCGGCGTCCCAGAATTCCAGATTCATACGCGGCGTCACGCTGTCGCGGTCTAGGGCGGTAGGCGTGGCAGGCAGGGCGCGGGGCACAGTGCGAATCACGCGCAGGGTGCGGCTGCCCGTTTGCCCCCCCGCCGCAGTGACCAACCGCAGATCGTTGGTGCCCACCCGCAGCGGCCACCACAGCATAAATAGCCCGTCTGCGCCCACAGTCACCGTCTGCCCGCTCACCTTCAGGCTGGCTCCCGGCGTCACGCTGCCTTCTAAAATCACATGATCGAACGCCACACGGTGACCTTCGGGTGGGTAGGCCACGAACACATCGGGGGCGGCGCGGGCAGAACAGGCGAGCAGGGTGGCGAGGAGGGCAAAGCGGGACAGCAGCGGCATATGGGAGGGTTTAGCACGGCGCGGAATGGGCCGGATGTGTGCGGGGAGGTGAGGGCGACGAGCGGCAGTTATTGATTTGACTTGGAAGGTGAACCCCCCCGTTGCTGACGCAACGCCCCCTTGAGGGGAAGACTAAGAGCACTTGCGCTCCCCTCTTAGCTCGACTTTGGCCATTGACAGGGGAAGCAGCCTGCTGCTTCCCCTGTCAGACTTGAGCATGACACGGCTTCCGACTTGGTTCACGGGGGTTCTGCGAAGCTTCGCTCCACTGTTTTCGGCGCGCATCTGGCCGCAGGTGCACCTCCTGGTGGTCGGGGCGCTGCTCTCTCCTGGAAAACGGACGGTGACCGCGGCGTTGCGGGTGCTCGGCTTGGCGGACGACCCAAGGTTCGGGACGTTTCACCGCCTGTTGAGTCGGGCGCGCTGGTCGAGTCTCCAAGCCAGTCGCGTGCTGCTCGGTCTGCTCGTGACGGCCTGTGTGCCCTCAGGACCGCTCGTCCTCGGTCTGGACGACACCATAGAGCGACGCACTGGAGCGAAGATCAGCGCCAAGGGCATCTACCGAGATCCGGTGCGGTCCAGTCACGGGCACTTCGTCAAGGCCAGCGGGCTCCGCTGGCTGAGCCTGATGCTGCTGACCCCCATTCCCTGGGCCCATCGTATCTGGGCGCTGCCGTTCCTGACGGTACTGGTACCGTCACAGCGGTACAACGAAGAACGCGGTCACCGGCATAAAAGTGTGACGGACTGGGCTCGGCAGATGCTTCGCTTGGTCCAGCGGTGGTGTCCTGGACGGCCACTGATCGTGGTAGCAGACAGCGCCTACGCGGCTATCAGGTGGCTTTCCGACCTCCAGCAAGACCGTCCAATAACCGTCATCACCAAGCTTCGCTTGGATGCGGCGCTCTACGACCCAGCACCCGATCGAGCGGCTGGCCAGATGGGCCGACCCCGGCTGAAAGGCGACCGTCTTCCCACCCTCGCCTCCCTGGTTCATGATCCACAGACGCGCTGGGAGCGCGTCCGCTTGAATCGCTGGTACGGGGAGACCCATCGGGAGGTGGACATCATTTCTCAGACGGCGGTCTGGTATCACACGGGCCTCCCACCCCTTCGGGTGCGTTGGGTCTTGATCCGTGATCCCAAGGGCAAGTTCTCTACCCAGGCCCTGCTCTGCACGGATCTGCTGCAGACCCCACGGCAGATGCTGGAGTACTTCGTGCAGCGCTGGCAACTTGAGGTCACCTGTGAAGAGGTTCGAGCACACCTGGGCGTGGAAACACAGCGGCAGTGGACTGATCTGGCCATTGCCAGAACAACCCCAGCGTTGCTGGGGCTGTTCTCTCGCGTCACCCTGATGGCCCACGAACGCTGGAAGAGTCATCCCGTCAGGGTTCGTCGAGCCGCCTGGTATGCCAAGACTCTGCCGACCTTCGTTGATGCGCTCGCTGAGGTTCGGCGAGCCTTGTGGAAGGTGCCGACTGTTCGCACATCTGCACCAGAACGCGAAATGGTTCAAGTCCCACTTGAGTTCATCGAGCGCCTTACAGACGCGCTCTGCTATGCCGCCTGACCCTCCTCAATGGCCAAAGTCGAGCTTAGGGGGCTGGCTGCACAGCAGACTGGGGGTTTACACGCGACTCTTCCTAAACTCGCACCCCAATCTTCCAAACCCCATCACCAAATCATGTAGAAAACTTTACAACTCTCTCCCCCATTCCGCCGACTGACCTATCATGGCCGCACCCATGAATGACGATCTGCTGCGGGCTTACCGGGAGGCGTTACCGGACTACGAAGCACTCAGGGACGCGGCGGTGGCCCACACCACGCGCCTGCTGACGGCGGCGGGCCTCAACATTCACCACATCACCGGGCGGGTCAAGCGGGCGGGGAGCCTAGAGGACAAATTGCGGCGCAAGGCGGGCCGGTACGACTCGCTGGACGACGTGACCGATCTGGTGGCCGTGCGCGTCATCACCTACTTCGAGTCGGATGTGGGCGTGGTGTCACGCCTGATCGAAAAGCATCATCAGGTGGACTGGAACCACTCGATAGACAAATCGAAGATGCATGACCCCGATAGATTCGGCTACATGGGCGTGCATTACGTGGTGCGCGTGCCCGATAGCGGATTGCAAGAGGATGGACTGGATGTAGGTGGGCGCTTGGGTGGGGCCAGATTCGAGGTGCAGATTCGCTCGATTCTTCAACACGCTTGGGCGGAAATAGAGCACGACTTGGGCTACAAAAACCGCGACGCTGTGCCGCGTGAGGTGCGCCGCCGCTTCTACCGCTTGGCGGGTCTGCTGGAAATGGCCGACGAAGAATTTATGGCCCTGCACCGCATGACCCGCGACTACGCCGCCACCTTGCCCGAACGGGTGGCCGCCGCTCCAGACGACGTGTTCATAGACGCCCAGAGCATGACCCACCTACTGACGCTGCCGCCTGTGCGTGATCTGGATACGGCGGTGGCTAAAGAGTTGGGCGTGCGCCTGCTGTCTCATTGGTCTGACCCGGAGCGCCCGCAGCGCTTGGCGAGCCTGCTGCATTACGTGGGCGTGCGCTCGGTGGGCCTGCTGCACAAGGAACTGAAGCGCAACGAGGGCGACATCAAGCGGTTTGCGGCGGCGCTGATGCCCCGGCTGCGGCAGGCATGGACTCCGGCGGGCGGCGCTCGCCCCGGCACCAGCGTGGTTCATTACGCGCTGCTGCGGGCGTGCAGCAATGCCAGCCTCGAACCTAGCGAAGTGGTGACGCTGCTTGACCTGAGCGGCGCGGGCAACGAAGCCGAGATGGTGCGGGCGGTGCGCGAGGTGTATCAGGAAGTGACCGGACTGACGGCAGCGGCCCGGACTCCGCCTGCCGGGATTCTCTAGGCCCTACCGCTAAAAAACTTTGCAATTGGTAAGCATTGTGCCCTAGAAACTTGACATTTATTAACCGGGCGTCCAGAATCCAGCCCAGAGACACCCATGACCAATGACCTTCTTTCCCCCGATGCCGACGCCACTTACACACCGCTGATTCCCGCGCACTCGTGGGCCATCATCGATTCCACCTTGCGGGAAGGCGAGCAATTTGCGCGGGGCAACTTTAAGACCGACGACAAAATAGAAATCGCCCGCGCCCTAGACGCCTTCGGGGTGGAATTTATAGAAGTGACCACGCCGATGGTGAGCCAGCAAACGCAGGCCGACATTCGCAAACTGACCGAACTGGGACTGAACGCCAAAATTCTGACCCATGTACGCTGCCACATGGACGACGTGCAGCGGGCCGTAGACACGGGTGTAGACGGCCTAGACCTGTTGTTCGGCACCAGCAGCTTTCTGCGCGAGTTCAGTCACGGCAAGAACATCGGCCAGATTATCGAGGCCGCGCAGGAGGTCATCGGGTGGATTAAAACCAACCGCCCAGACCTGCAAATTCGCTTTAGTGCCGAAGATACCTTTCGCAGCGAAGAGGCCGATTTGATGGCGGTCTACGCTGCGGTATCCAAATTGGGCGTACACCGCGTGGGCTTGGCCGATACAGTAGGCGTCGCCACGCCCCGGCAGGTGTATACGCTGGTGCGCGAGGTTCGCAAAGTGATTCACGACGGCTGCGGCATCGAGTTTCACGGCCACAACGACACGGGCTGCGCGATCAGCAACGCCTACGAAGCGGTGGAAGCCGGGGCCACGCACATCGACACGACCATTTTGGGCATCGGGGAACGCAACGGAATTACGCCGCTGGGGGGTTTTTTGGCCCGCATGTTCACTTTCGATCCTCAGGGCCTCACCGAAAAATACAATCTGGAACTGCTGCCCGAACTTGACCGCATGATTGCCCGCATGGTGGATCTGCCGATCCCGTGGAACAACTATCTGACCGGAGAATTTGCCTACAACCACAAGGCCGGAATGCACCTGAAGGCCATCTACCTGAATCCCGGCGCATACGAGGCGATTCCGCCGGGGGTGTTCGGCGTGGGCCGCCGCATTCAGGCTGCCAGCAAGGTCACGGGCAAGCACGCCATCGGCCACCGCGCCCGCGAACTGGGCCTGCACTACGGCGAGGACGCCCTGCGCCGCGTGACCGATCACATTAAGGCGTTGGCCGAACACAATGAACTGGACGACGCGCACTTGGAACAGGTGTTGCGGGAATGGGTGAGCGCGTAATCGGCGTTGGCGTGTAAACCCCCCCGTTGCTTTGCAACGCCCCCCTTAGAGGTGGGGACAAGAGCTTTTGTGTTCTACGCAGTTAGAACTTGGCTGCTTCCCCAGCCCGCCACACGCTACCCTCTAACCCGTGAGCACCGACCCCGAATCTACCGCCCCCGCCTCTTACCGCGTGTTCCCGCCTGTGGGCAAAACGGTGGCTGTATTCAGCGATGCCACGGGCGACCTGCAAGCCCAAGCTGCGGCCTCACCGCTCAGCGCCTTCATCGAGTTGGCGGATTTTTCGGGTGTGGCCTTACGTATTTTTACGCCCACCCGCGAAAAGGGCGAGAGCGATTCGGCGGCGGTTGCAGCGTTGGCGCACCTGTTTGGGGCGGGTCAGATTGCGGACGTGACCGAAGTGCAGATGGGCGGCAAGAGCGTGGGGGCGCAACTCTGCGGCGGCGAATGGCTGCTGCTTCAGGGCGATGTGACGGCAGTAGAAATAGAGACCGATCTTTCGCCCATTAGCCTGAGCGGGGCGGCTTGGACAGCTTCGGCAGGCCGCGCCAATCTGCTGGTTCAGGTGGCCGATTTGACAACGCTGGACGTCTTCACACCCGACAACATTGCCATTTCAGCCCTGAATAGAACGACTCAAACCACTGGCCTGATCCTGTACACCCTGCAATCGGAAGGCCGCGAAGACGTGAGTTTCCGGGCGTTCGGGCCGCTGAAGGGCTTTACCGAGGACGCCGCGAGTTCCAATATGTTTGCCTGCTTGGTGGGCGTGCTGGCGGCGCGGGGCCAGTTGCCAGAGGGCGCGGAAAGCATTCGCGGGGCGCAGCGGCAACCGGGGCAGTTTGCACGGCTCACGGCTCAGTTCGTGGCTTCATCGGCGGGGGCAAGCGGCGTGTGGGTGGGCGGAAAAGCGGTACAGACCGGGCCAGATTCTTGAGCCTTTCGGCGCAGCGCACCACCTTTGCCGACTTGCGGCGCGATTGGTCTGCGGGCGCGGGCATAGCGGGGTTTGTGGTGGTGTTGGTGGGGGCTGCCAGCAGCATCGGCCTCTTGGTGGGCGCGGCGCGGGATTTTGGGCTGTCGGCGGGCCAAACGGCCAGTTGGGTCTTGGCCTGTTACCTTGCCATCAGTATTTCGGGCGCGGCGCTGACGTGGCGCACGCGGGCACCCATCAGCATGGCGTGGAGTACGCCGGGGCTGGCGCTGGTGGCCTCGGTGGCGGCCAGCAGCAGCCTCACCTATCCCGAAGTGTTGGGCGCATACGTGCTGAGCGCCGTTGTGATGCTGGCACTGGGCGTCTCAGGCGCGTTCGAGCGGGTCACGTCGCGGTTGCCGCCTGCTTTGGCGAATGCACTGTTGGCGGGCGTGTTGCTGCCCTTCGTGCTGGGCGCATTCCGGGCCTTGCCGGTGGCCCCAGTTCCCGTGGGCGGTATGCTGGCCGTCTTCGTGCTGGGCCGAATTTACTTTGCGCGTTGGGCGGTTCCGGCGGCGCTGGTGGTGGGCGCGGGCCTGTCGTTGGCGGCGGGACTTGTGGGCCAAATGAACCTGTCTGGTACGTCCATTTTTGGTACGTTGGTCTGGACAACTCCAGCCTTTAGCGTCCGGGCCGCCCTGAGTTTGGCCCTGCCCATGACCATTCTCACGCTCGCTTCTCAGCAGTTGCCGGGGCTGGCGGTGTTGCGTGCGTGCGGCTTCGGGCGCGTCCCGGCCAGTCCGCTCATTACGGCGTCGGGCATTGGCAGTCTGGTGGCGGCTCCGTTCGGCGGGCATTCCACCAATCTGGCCGCCATTACCGCTGCCATTTCTGCCGGAGAAGAAGCCCACCCCGACCCGGCGCGGCGCTGGCCTGCCAGCCTCAGCGCGGCGTTTTTCTATCTGCTGCTGGGCATTTTTGCTGGGTGGCTGGTGGGCGCAGTGGCCGCCATTCCAGTCGCGGTGGTGTCGGCGCTGGCGGGGCTGGCGTTGGTGGGCACGGCGCTCAGCAGTTTGGTGGCCGCTCTGGGTGCGGGACAGGAGCGGGAAGCCGCCTTTTTGACATTGGCGATTACGGCCAGCGGCGTAACGGTCTGGGGCGTGGGCAGTCCGGTGTGGGGCCTGTTGGTGGGCGGCGCGGTGCTGTGGCTGGGGGGGCGGCGAAATAGGCCATGAGCTATGGGTTTTGGGCGATGAACACCGAACAATTTGGCTGTACATCGGGGACTATCGAGCGGAACGACTCCCACCTATGGCATGTTCCCGGATGGTGTCATCACCAAACAGAACAACTACATTCTCCGACATCTCAAGCAGGGATTGAGTTCCCGGCTGTGGCATTGCTGCGCTGAGCAGCACCACGTCTCCTTGCTCAAACAGGAGCTCGATGCTCTGCGGGTATTTCTCCAAATCGTCCGGCTGCACCTCTGTGACCAAGTACCAATGAACACGCGCCTCTAAAATTCGTTGCCCAACCAGTGACGACCACCGACTGCCCTGCGTCACATTAGTCACAAGTGTGTCGTGCAACCGATCCAACAGAATTCCCTCGAAGATGCCCAAACCGTGATCAATAAAGGTGTTGTCCCAAGTTACGCAGAACGAACGATCCTCACCGATTAAGTCGACGCCGTAAGAAATGTCGTCCAGCACAGAGAGACCCCGCCATGCGGGATAGCTCCCAGGGTGCTCATAGTACCGAATCTGTTTCAGGCGCATGCCTTCCAGTTGACGCACCTCACGGTCAAACTCCTCAGGACTCATGGTCTCACCTTACTTGCCCCTCCGGTTTTCCTTGGTTCTGAATTCCCCAAATTGCAGCTGGCTTTTGTATTTTCATGGCCTATTCCCCGCTCACGCCGTATCCTCTCCCCATGCCTTCCACCGACACTCTGCCATTCGCACTGCACGCCCTGCGTGACCAGTTTCCGCCGCTGCTGCATGGGCGGGCGTACCTCGACAACGCGGCGGGCGGCCTGCTTCCCCGGCGCAGCATAGAGGCGATTACGGCCCACCTGACGCAGTTTGGGGCCACCAACGCCATGCCCAGCCACGCGCCGGGACAAGCGGTACTTGACCTGAAAACGCGGGCGCGGGCAGCGACGGCCCTTCTTATGAATGCCGAAGCGCCCGACGTGGCACTTGGCCCTAGTGCTACGGCCCTGAATTTCCGCTTGGCGGCGGCCTTTGCGCGGCTGTGGGGGCCGGGCGACGAAGTCATTCTGAGTGGGCTGGAGCATGAGGCCAACGCCAGTCCTTGGCGCGAACTGGAGCGGGTAGGCGTCACCGTGCGCGTGTGGCACGCCCGCCAGCCCACCATGCAACTGCATTTGGACGACCTGCGAAGCCTGCTGACGCCCCACACTCGCCTCGTGGCCGTGACCGCCGCCAGCAACGTGCTGGGCGTGACCGTGAATATTCCCGAAGTCTCGGCTTTGGCCCGCGCTGCCGGGGCTTGGACGGTGGTAGACGCCGTTCACGCTGCCCCACACAGCTTCCCCGATGTAGGGGTGTGGGGCGCGGATTTCGTCTCGTTCAGCCCGTACAAGGTCTGGGGGCCGCACTTGGGGGCGCTGTGGATTCGGCCCGAACTGCGGGGGCAGTTGCCTTGGCCCAAACTCAGCTTTGTACCAGAAGGCGATATTACGGGCATGGAATACGGCACGCCACCGTTTGAGCTGCTGGCGGGCTGGCTGGGCACGCTGGATTATCTGCGCGAATTGGGCGGTGGAGAAATGCTGACACGCACTGCACTTCAAGCCGCCTCTACCCGCATTGCCGACTTAGAACGGCCTGTGCTGACGCGCCTGCTGGACGGGCTGTTGCACACGCCCGGTGTCACGGTGTACGGCCCGCACACCACCGAGGGCCGGGTGGGAACGGTGGCCTTCCGCGTGGCAGGTGAGACGCCTGCCCATACCGCCGAAGCCCTCAGCGCACGCGGCGTAGATGTGGGCGCGGGGCATTTTTACGCCGTCCAGCCGTTGCAAGATTTGGGCGTGTACCCGGAAGGCGTGGTGCGGGCCAGCATCGCCCACTACACCACTGAGGACGATGTGCAGCGGTTGCTGGACGGGTTGAAACGGCCATAGGAAATACAAAAAGCGCTCCCTCAACTGGTGGAGGAGCGCACTGGAAACGCGGCATGCGTCAGGAAACTGGAAGTGAAGAGTGTGAAGCTTGAACAGTCAGAAGTGCGGCGTGATGGGCTGAAATGTAAGAGTTTTGGAGCATTAGCCCGGTCTGCCCACTTCGGAGGTCGGCTTACCCCGCCGGGGGGTGAATCCTCGCCCGCAGTGTGCCGCGTTTCCGGCGCTCATTATCGGTTCAGTCGGTCAGTTCTGTCAACCAATTGGTCTGCTGAATCCGGGTTTCCAGTTCCCGGCGCTGGCGGGCCAAGGCGTCGGCCTGAGCCTGTAAGTCGCGAGCCGGAATGACGGCGACGGTGCGGAGTTCGGTGTTGCTATATCGCTGCTGTTTTAAAGAAGCCGCATCTGCTGCAAGGCGCAACATCCTAAGGCGCAAATCCAACATGTCGCGCTCAGTCAGGGCTTCGGTCAGGCTGGGCGCACCTTGCAGCAGGCCCAAGCGGGTGCTGAGATTGGTGCGGTGAATGCGCGGCAGCAGCGCTTCCAACGCCTCTACTACGCTCATATATTCGGCAATCAGGGCGCGGGGATCTTCGGAGACCTCTTCGCCTTCCTGAATTTGCAGGTTGCTCGTAATTCGCTCTGTCAGTTGGGCAGCGCGTTTTTGCAGGTCGGCACGTTCGATCAGGGCTTCAGCAAGCTTCATGGTCAGCTAGAGTACCGCATTCAACTCATCCCGGAACCGCTTGGCCGCCGTCACACTCGCCGCTACATCTAGCCCGCTGGCGTACTGCACGCCTCGGCTGGCGCTGGCGAGTGCGCCCGTGCCCCCCGCATGAAAGGCAGGCGCGAGGTCTGCGGCGGCGGCTCCTTGTGCGCCCAAACCCGGCAACAACAACAAGGCGCGGGGCATCAGGGCGCGGAAGGTGGCAAGGTCACGGGGATGCGTGGCCCCTACTACTGCGCCCACACTTGCGAACTCCCCCTCTTCTTCTTCCGCGTTCAGGCGGGCCACTTCTACGGCCACCCGCTCGCTGATGCCGCTGCCCTGCACGTCGGCCTGATCGGGATTGCTGGTCTTCACGAGCACGAAAATGCCGCCGCCGTTTGCCCGCGCCGCCGCCACAAACGGGGTTAGGGTGGCAAAGCCTAAAAATGGATTGACCGTGAGGGCGTCTCCGGCGTGGGGGCCGCCCAGCCAAGCGTGGGCGTAGGCTTCGGCGGTACTGCCAATATCGCCGCGTTTGCCGTCCAGAATCACGGGCAGACCCAGCGTGCGGGCCAGCGCACAAACTTCTTCCAGTAGGGTAAAACCGGGCAGGCCTAAGGCTTCAAAAAAAGCCAGTTGAGGCTTGACGCAGGCCGCAAACGGCGCGGTGGCTTCCAGCACATCCAGCGTATGCAGCCGCAGATGCGCCGTGTCGCGGTAGGCGTCGGCGCGGGGATCGAGGCCTACACACAGCCGGGTATTGAGGGTGCGGGTGCGCTCGGTAACGGCGTGGGCAAAGGCAGGCAGCGCAGGCATCGGGGAGCAGGCTAACACGCCGCTGACGAGCAGCAACAGCGTGACAAGCGCACCGCCGCGCTACACTGGCGGCTATGCGGCTTTCGGCCACCGACGTTTACGCTTTTCAGGCACTTGGATATTTGGGACTTCAACACGGGTTGCCTGTGGCCGCCGAGCCTCCAGCAGGCCAAGTGGTGGGCCAACCCGCCCGCTGGATTTCCAGCGACGAAATCAGCGAGGCCACCGGGATTCACCGCCCGTATCTGGTACGGATTCTGGCTGCCCTGACCGCCAAAGGCGTGGTGAAGAGCAAAAAAGGCATCGGCGGCGGCTACGCACTGGCCCGCAAGCCTCAGCTTATTTCCCTGTGCGAAGTGGTGCGGGCCATAGACGGCCCGGTGGCACCGCTGAGTTGCATTAGCCTGAACTGGCATGAAGAGTGCGTAGAGCAGGAGCGCTGCCACGCCCGCAACACCATTTATACCCGCATGCGTGACGCGATGCTGGCCGTGCTGCAAGAGTTCAGCGTGCAAGATTTGGTGGTGGATGCACGGCAGGGCGTGAGCTACGGCCACTGCCTCGGCCACCTGCTGAAGCCGAACGCCTAAGCGGGGCGTGTGGGCGATGTAGGTCTAAGGGTCTACGGTCAGCTCGTGAAACCCTTCTTTTGCTCTTCCCCCCTTGCGGGGGAGGCTGGGACTCGCAGAGCTGCGCCAGCAGCGGGGGGAGTGAGCGTCAGCGATTGCCCCTGCGCCCTTCTTAGACCCCTCGACCCTTAGACCCTGCCCCCAGCAACACCTGAACCACCCCCCGACGCAAAAGCAGACAAGTTGAGTATTCTTGTCATCTAGTACGCTATGCTGTGGGCATGACGGTTTTGCCTTCTTCCCCAAGCTCTCCTTCCCCGAAGGTGGCCGCACGCACCGACCTCGCGGCGCTGCGGTTCAATCAGTGGACTGTGGTGGGCGTAACGCTGCTGGGCGTCGTGCTGGGCGCGGTTTCCGGCTGGGCGTTCCTCGTGCTGTTGGCACTGGGCGCGGCCATGTTGTTGGGTGCGGTGCGCCCCGATCTCTCGCCGCTGCGGGCTGCCTACCGAATGTCGGGGCCGGTGCTGGGCCTCAAGCCGGACGTGGTGGAAAAAGACCCCCGCGCCCATCACTTTGCACAGGGCGTGGGCGGCGTATTTTTGCTGGCCGCCGGAGTGAGCGGTGTGCTGGGCCTGACCGTGCTGGGCACCGTTTTGGGGCTGATGGTGGTGGCCCTCGCCGCGCTGAACTTGTCGCAAAAAATCTGTGTGGGTTGCCTGATGTACTTCCAATACCGCCGCCTGCGCTACGCCGTTCTGAGCCGCTGAATCTAGCCGTACACAAAGGAAACTTGCCATGTCTGACATCGAAACCCTGAAAAAAGAACTGCCCCCCTTCGAAATCTTCGACCTGATTCCCCAGTACGCGGCGGCGGGCCAGATCGACCCCGAAAAAATTGACCTGCTGAAGTGGGCAGGTGTGTACCCTCAGCGGCCACAAGAAGACGGATTCCTGATGATGCGTGTGAAGGTGCCGACTGCCGAACTGAGCGCAGCCACAATGCGCGTGGTGGCGGGCATTGCCGAAGACTACGGGCGCGGCTTGTTGGACGTGACGGATCGTCAGGCCTTCCAGTTTCACTGGCTGCGAATCCAAGATATTCCCGACATTCTGAACCGCTTGGAAACGGTGGGCCTGCACACTCGCGGAGCCTGCGGCGACACCGTGCGGGCTGTGATCGCATCGCCATTGGCCGGACTGGACGCCCGCGAGCGCATCGACGTTCGCCCGCTGGCCGCCGCGATGGAAGGCAGCCTGAGCGGCAACAAAGAGTTTGAAGACCTGCCACGCAAATTTAAGATCAGCATCACGGCCACGCCCGAACTGGAAGGCATTCACCACATCAACGACATCGGCTTCTTGGCCCATGAAGTGAACGGCGAAGTGGGTTTTGACGTATGGGTAGGCGGCGGCCTCGGCGCAGTGGCGCACCTTGCCAAGCGCCTCGGCGTGTTTATCCGGCCCGATCAGGTGATCGAAGTGGGCCGCGCCATTACCGGAGCCTACCGGGATCACGGCTACCGCCAGAACCGCAAAAAGAGCCGCCTGAAGTACCTGATCAAAGACCTCGGCCCCGAAAAATTCCGTGAGATTGTGGAAACGGAATACCTCGGTTACAAGTTGCAGGACGGCCCCGCCGCACCCGTGGCCCGCTTTGGCGGCAGCGACGTGCTGGGCGTGAACCCGCAGCGTGACGGCCTGAATTACGTGGTGCTGTCCACCACCGTGGGCCGGATCAATCCTGCCAAGGCCCGCGCTCTGGCCGATCTGTCGGAGCGTTACGGCAAGGGCGTGCTGCGAACCACCGCCTTCCAGAACATGATGATTCCGCATGTGCAGACGGAAGACGTGGACGCGCTGGTGGCTGAACTCGCGCTGCTGGATTTGGCACCCAAAGCTACCCTACGCGGTACCACGATTGCCTGCACAGGCACGCAGTTTTGCCGCCTTGCCCTGACCGAAACCAAGGCGCGGGTGGCGGGCATGATCGATGAGCTGGAGCCGAAGCACGCCGATCTGGACGTACCGTTCGTCATCAATCTGACCGGATGCTCCAACGCCTGCACGCGCTATCAGGTGGCCGATTTGGGCTTCATGGGAGCGCAGCGTATTCGTAAAGATGAGAGCGGTGAGGACGTGGCCGAAGAGGTCTACAACGTGCATTTGGCGGGCAGCATCGGGCAGGCGGAACGGCTGGGAGCCAAACTGAAGGGCATCGTGCCTGCCACACGTCTGACCGAATACACCGACAAAGTCATCAGCGACTTTAAGGCCAACAAAGCGGCGGGCGAGAGCTTCGTGGAGTACGCCGACCGCGTGGGCCAAGGCCATTTCTTGCCCGATACGGTGCTGACTGACGCGCCTGTGGCAGAGGCAGTGTTCGCATGAGCGCGGCTGCTACCCCGGAAGGCCGCGTGCTGTGGTTCACCGGGCTGTCGGGCGCGGGTAAAAGCACGCTGGCTTCTGCTCTGCACGCCGAATTGCTGGCGGCGGGCGTGAAGACCGAACTGTTGGACGGGGACGCCGTGCGCGAGAACCTCAGCAAAGGCCTCGGCTTTTCTAAGGCCGACCGGGATACCAACGTGCGGCGGATCGCGTTCGTGGCCGGACTGCTCGCCCAGCACGGCGTCACGGTGCTGGTCAGCGCTATTTCGCCTTACGCCGATATCCGCCGCGAGGTGTTGGCCGCCCTGCCCAACGCCGCCGAAATCTTTGTAGACGCGCCGCTGGAAACCGTGACCGAGCGCGACGTGAAGGGGCTGTATCTGAAGGCCATCGCCGGAGAGATCGCGCATTTTACGGGTGTGTCCGACCCTTACGAAGCGCCTACCGCGCCTGATCTGCACCTCAGAACAGACCGCCTGAGCGTGGATGAATGCCTGAGCTTGTTGCGCCCTCTGGCTGACCTTAAAGAGACCGTTTCCGCATGACCGCTCTGGAAGAACGGCCCACCCAGACCACCGCCGTCTTCTCCCCTGCCTTCGACGCCCACACCGACCCGCTGGACGTGATTCGCTGGGCACTTCAGACCCATCCTGATCTGACCATGCCCAGCGCCTTCAACCTGAATGGTGTGGTGCTGCTGGACTTGGCAGCGCGGGCGGGCTACACGGGCGAAGTGGTGTTCGTGGATACGGGCTACCACTTTCCTGAAACGCTGACCACGCGGGATAAGTTGGCGGCCCGGTATCCGCAGATGACGTTTGTGACGCTGAACGCGGGAGCCACGCCTGAAGACGGCCAGACCGACGCCACGTTGTACGCCGCCGACCCGGACGCCTGCTGTGCGGTACGCAAGGTGTCCCCGTTGCAGGCGTACTTGCGCCAGCGTGCGCCCTCGGCCCTGCTGAATGCCCGCAGCCGCGATCAGGCCAGCACCCGCGCCGACATTCCATTTGTCGAGGAAGGCGCACGCCGCAAAATCAATCCGCTGGCGTTCTGGACACGGGAGCAGTTGGAGGCCTACGCCGCCGCCCACGCCCTGCCCGTGAATCCGCTATATGCCGATGGATTCCTGAGTGTGGGCTGCTGGCCCTGCACCCGCGCCGTGAAACCCGGAGAGGACGCCCGCGCCGGACGGTGGGCAGGCAAGGGCAAAACCGAATGTGGCCTGTGGGCCGGGGACGGAAAGCTGTGAGGTTGTGCTTGGAGCCGCGTGTAAACCCCCCCGTTGCTGTGCAACGCCCCCCCTTGAGGGGAGGAGACAGGGCGCGATGTTCCGTGCTTTTTTTGTGTCCAAATAGTTGACCTAACTTATCCACCTTTCATCGTCAACCATCTACACCTTCGCCCCTCAGACCCTTAGACCGGCCCACAAGGAACCCCAATGACCATCCTGCTCCCCACCGACCCCACCGCCACGCTGCCCACGCCCCTCGGCGGAAGCTTGGTCAACCGTATTCAACGTGCTGGACACGACTTTGAAGCTGCCGAACTGATTGGCTTGCCCCTACTGGAACTGGATGACCGCGCCTACGCCGACCTAGAAATGCTGGCGACTGGAGCCTATTCCCCGCTGACCGGATTTGTAAACGAGACCGATTACCTCAGCATCATCGAGCACCTGCGTTTAGCTGATGGCACGCCGTGGAGCATTCCGATTACGCTGCCTGTGCGCCGCGAAGATGCAGGCACTCTCCGGGGCCGCGTGGTGCTGACGCGGGGCGGCGAGGCGGTGGGCTGGATAGACGTGCAGGAGCAGTTCGACGCACAAAAAGGGCTGGAATCCCGCGAGGTGTACCGCACCGAAGACCCGTCACATCCGGGTGTGGCGGCGCTGTTGGCACAGGGCGACGTGAACCTGAGCGGCCCGGTAACTTTGTTTGAAGTGCCACGCGGCGCGTTTGCCCGCCACCACCGCACGCCCGCCGAAGTACGCCAAGTGATAGAAGCGCGGGGCTGGCGCTCCAGCGTGGCTTTTCAGACCCGCAACCCGATTCACCGGGCGCACGAGTACCTTCAAAAAGTGGCGCTGGAACTGGTGGATGGCCTATTGCTGCACCCACTGGTGGGCACCACCAAAGGCGATGACGTGCCCGCGCACACCCGCGTGGAAGCCTATGAAGTGCTGCTCGATCGCTACTACCCGCAGGCCCGCACGCTGCTCAGCGTGTACCCGGCGGCCATGCGCTACGCCGGGCCACGCGAGGCGATTTTGCACGCCCTGTCGCGGCGCAACTACGGCGTCACGCATTTTATCGTGGGGCGCGACCATGCAGGCGTGGGCAGCTATTACGGCACCTACGACGCACAGGAAATCTTCGGGACGTATACAGCACAGGAACTGGGTATTCAGATTTTGAAGTTCGAGCATACGTTCTATTGCCAGACCTGCGGCCAACTGGTCAGCCCGCGCACCTGCCCCCACGACAGCAGCCACCACCTCGTTCTCAGCGGCACCAAAGTGCGCGAGAAGTTGCGGGCCGGAGAGCAGTTGCCCGCCGAATTTACCCGCCCCGAAGTGGCCGAAGTGCTGCGGGTGGCGTACAGCGTTCAGCCTTAATTCCATTGAGCCGAGAGTTGAAAGAGGCCGTGAACAACCTGTGAAGGCAGTTCCGGTCTTTTTCGCTTGTGCCTCAACCGCCCATCGTGTTCACTGCCCTCAGCCGCTTTTGGAGGAATTCTATGCAACAAAATCTGACCCTGACCAAGCGAAGTTTTTTAACCCTCGCCGCGCCGTTGCTGCTGGCTGCCGTCCTCTCGCCTAGCGCCCAAGCACAAGCCGCTACCAGCGTTCGCCTCGGCTTCTTTCCCAACCTGACGCACGCGCCCGCACTGGTGGGCCTCGAGCGCGGCACCTTCCAAAAGGCGTTTGGGGCTGTGAAATTGGAACCCAAAGAATTCGTGTCGGGCACCACGCTGACCGAGGCGTTTGCAGCGGGGCAAATTGACATCGCCTATATCGGCCCCGGCCCCGCCATCAATGCTGCTGGGCGCGGCATGCCCATCCAGTTTATTGCCGGAGCAAGTGAAGCTGGCGCGGTGCTGGTGGCCCGCAAAGACAGCGCCATCAAGAGTTATAAAGATTTGGGCGGCAAAAACGTGGCCGTGCCCAGTCTGGGCAACACGCAGGACATCAGCCTGCGCCACATCCTGAACGAGAACGCGCTGAAATCGAAGACGGACGGCGGCACCGTGACGATTACGCCCATTGCGCCCGCCGACGTGCTGGCCGCCTTTGCCGCCAAACGGGTAGACGCGACGCTGGTGCCGGAACCTTGGGGCGCAGTCTTGCAAGCGCAGGGCCACCGCATCATCGGCACCGAGAAGACCGTGTGGCGCGACGGCAAATACCCCACCACCATCGTCATCGTGAATACCAAATTCGCACAGGCCAACCCGCAACTCGTGGCCGCGTTCCTGAAAGCGCACACCGACGCGGTGGCCTTCTTAGTCAAAAGCCCGGCAGCGGCGCAGGCAGCGGTCAATTCCCAGTTGTTCAAGCTGACCGGAGCCAAAATCGATCCCCGTGTAATGCAGCGTGCCTTTTCCCGCACGCGCTTTACCACCGCGCTTGATCTGGAGGCGCTGAAAGAGTATTCGGCGCTGAACGTGGAAGCCGGATACGCCCGCACCGCGCCCGATCTCTCGCAGTTCCTAAAGAAATAAGATGACGACACGCCCCGCAGAACTCCCGCGTGCCCCGTCTGGTCAGCCTTCGCGTTGGCGGGTGCTGAGTTGGCAAATTGTCGGGCTGGCTCTGATTCTCAGCGTCTGGTGGCTGGTCACCGATGTCCTCAAACTCTATCCGCCCTATGTGTTTCCTAGCCCTAGCGCTGTCTGGAAGGAAATCGAATACGGCCTCTTCGGCACTGGCCCGCAAGACGGCAAACTGCTGAGCGCCATTGGCGGCAGCCTGCGCCGGGTACTGACCGGGTACGCCATCGCCGTCGTGCTGGGCGGCATCGTGGGCCTGCTGATGGGCGCTTGGCTGCCGCTGCGGGCCACGTTGGGCGCGTACCTCACAGGTATTCAGAGCGTGCCTAGCATCGCCTTCGTGCCGTTTGCCATCCTGTTTTTGGGCCTGAACGAACGCGCCGTGCTGTTCGTAGTCATTCTGGAAGGCTTTATTCCAGTGGCGTTGGCCGTGTCGGGAGCCATCCTGAACGTGCCGCCTGCCCTGCGCGTGGCGGGCCGCACCCTCGGCGCACGCGGGTTGGGGCTCACTTTGCGGGTGCTGTTGCCCGCGTCGGTGCCCAATATCCTAACCGGACTGCGGACGGCATGGAGCTTTTCTTGGCGGGCGTTGGTGGGCGGCGAACTGCTGATTGCAGGTGTCGCCAGCTTGGGCGAGCAACTGGAAGTGGGCCGCAATACCGCCAACGTGGGCTTGGTACTCGGCACCATCATCATCATCGGCATTATTGGCGGCCTGTTCGATACCGTGCTGCGGGCCATCGAGGGCCGGGTGCGCCGCGACTACGGCCTAGAGGTGCAATCATGACAGCCACGATGCAGACTCCGGCCCCACCCACCGCCCGAACCGCCAATGGACGCGGGGCCAGCCTGACCCTAGACGGCGTGAGCTACCGTTATTCCGGGCGCAATGCTGGGGCTAAAGCAGGCGTCGGGCCGCTGAACTTGAAGGTAGAAGCCGGAGAATTCCTGTGCGTGGTGGGGCCGAGTGGCAGTGGCAAAAGCACGCTGCTGTCGCTGTTGGCCGGTTTTTTGAAGCCGCAAGAAGGTCAAATTTTGCTGGCCGACACGCCCATTGCTGGGCCGCACCCCCGCCTGACCCTCGTGCAGCAAGAAGCCGCCTTGTTCCCGTGGCGCACGGTGGCGGGCAACATCGCTTTTGGCTTGGAGAGCCAGCGCATTCCCCGCACCGAACGCGACAGCCGGATCACCGACGCCCTGCGGCAAGTGGGTCTGATGGGGTACGGAGAACGCCGCGTGCATGAATTGTCGGGCGGACAACGCCAACGGGTGAGCCTTGCCCGCGCACTGGCGACTCAGCCGGGGCTGCTGCTGCTCGACGAACCCTTCAGCGCCCTCGACATCCAGACCCGCACCTCGTTGGCCGATGAATTGTTGGGGATTTGGTGGCAACAAAAAATCACGGTAGTCTTCGTGACGCACCAACTGGATGAAGCCCTGCATCTAGGTCAGCGCGTGGTGGCCCTCAGGGACGGCGCAGTGGCCCTCGACGCCCGTGCCAAAGACGTGAGCGTGCGGCAGTTGCGGGAAACGCTGGAAGTGTAGGTAAATCTGAACGGCCAACAACCAATAAGACAGGCAACCCGTTGCAAGGTTGCCTGTCTTATTGGTCTTTTCCAAGAATTTTCGAAACAGCGCGACGTTCTAGAAATCTCTATGCCTTCTACAGCATTTGTCATAATAATGACCGAGCGAAGCGAGTGAGTTTTACCGAGCAGGACGGAGAATGGAGCCACCGAAAGTCTCTTTTTTCGGTGGCGTAATTCGGAGAACTGCTCTAAAAGTGGAGAAACCTATCAGTGCCCACCCACAACCTCTTTCCCCTGCTGCTCCTGCGCCAGCTTGGGCCAGTTGATGCGGCGGCGGCGGAGTTCGAAGATGATGACCTTGACGATTTCTTCTAGGCCACGTGCCAAAAACACGCCCCAGACGCCCAGCGGCGTATACAGACCCAGCCAGATCGCCAGCGGGAGGCCGACTATAAACGCGCCCACCACATCGCCCAGAATCACGCCTTTGCCGTCGCCTGCGCTGGGCAGCACGCCGCCGCCCACGATCATGTTGCGAACCTTGAAGACCTGTGTGGCCGCATTGATCAGGATGCCGAAAAAGGCGATGTGGCGCACTTCTTCACCCACCGCCGGAAAGAGGGGCGCGAGTAACAGGGCGCTCAGGGCAAACAGCAGACCAAAGCCCGCGCCTGTGAGCAGGCCCGCACGCGAGATTCGGCGCAGCCATGCCACGGCTCCGGGGGCGTCTCCGGCTCCCAACGAGCGGCCAATCAGGACGGTGGCGGCGCTCATCAGGCCAAAGCTGCCCACGATAAAGACGCCCTCTAGGGTCATCACGATTTGGCTGGCGGCCAGCGCGACTGTGCCCACGCGGGCAAAGACGGCGGCGTACATGAATCCACCGAGGCTCCATGCAAACTCGGTAAAGGCCAAAGGCGCAGCCACCGTGAGCAGCGGGCCAGCAATGCTGCGCCAAGCGTGGCGGGCAGGCAGCACCAGCGCGGCCAGATGACGCGGCCCGTACACCTGATAGGCCAGCAGCGCCAGCTTCAGCGTTTGCGCGATGACAATGGCCCACGCCGCGCCTACCACGCCAAGTTCAGGCAGCGGGCCGACGCCGAACACGAGGCCATACGCGATGATGCTTTCGATGAGTACCGTGATCATGGTGGCGACCATCGGCGTGCGGGCGTGGCCCAAAGAACGCAGCGCCCCGCTTAGAATCCAGCCCATGACCCCCGGCACCAGCGCCAGCATCATGACTTTCATATAAGGAATGGCCGTAGCGGTCACGTCTGCCGCGCCGCCCGCCAGCCGCAAGAGTGGCCCCGCGCCCAGCACGATGGGCACAGTCAGCAGGCCAGCAACCACCAGACTAACGCCTAATGCGACAGTAAGCGTGCCGTTCACACCCACCTGATCGCCCGCCCCGGCCCGCCGCGCCACCAAAATACTGGTGCCAGAACCCAGTGCACCCAGTGTGACGAAGAACATGAAACTGACACTTCCAGTGAGGCCCACCGCAGCCACCGCCACCGCGCCCAACGTGCCCACGATGACCTGATTCACAAAAGTCAGCACCAGTTGCAGCACCATTTCGAGGCTGACGGGTACGGCGATACTCGCCATTTCACGGGCAGGCGAAAGAGCCGGGGCAGGCGGCGGTAGAGAATTTTGAATCGATTCAGAAGAAGGGGGAGAGGTTACCGTCATAGCATTCACGCTACACGGTTAAGACCTGAGTAGCATCAGCACTTTGGCGGGGCAGGCAGACGTGAACCCGGCGGGTAACAGGTATGAAGGGGGCAAAAAGGGGCAGGACAGCAGGCCGGGAGGGGCGGGCTGTCCTGCTTGGGTTGGTTAAAGTTGGAAGGCAAACCCCCCCCGTTGCTGTGCAACGTCCCCCCTTAAGCGGAGGACACAACATCTTTTGCGCTCCCCTCTAAGGGGGGCTGGCTGCGAAGCAGACTGGGGGGTTTACACGCGACTCAAATTGGAGATGGAAGGTGAATCCCCCCGTTGCTCACGCAACGCCCCCCCTTAAGGGGAGGACAAAGGCTTGTTATTCGCTTTGTTTCTCGCCTGATTGCCCAGCCAATTGCGCCACACGCTCTGCACGGGGATTCACACTGTTCAGCACACGCTCGAAGGCCGCGACAACACTGTCGATCTGCTCTATGGTGATGACGACAGGTGGCAGGAACCGCACGACCAGCGGCGTGGCTTGCAGGGCCAGCACGCCTTCCTGATGCTCCAGTGCGTCAATGTAAGGCGCACTCTTCTCTTTCAGCTCCACGCCGATCATCAGGCCGAGGCCGCGCACTTCACGGATTTTGGTGGACTTGATGGCCCGCAGTTTCTCCATAAAGTACTCGCCCTTCACGCGGGCTTGTTCGGCCATGCCTTCGTTTTTCATGGCGCGGATTGCGGCCACACCAGCGGCCATGCTCAGGGGGTTGCCGCCAAACGTGGTGCCGTGTCCGCCCTTGGGCATCTTGTCTGCCACCTCGCCGGTCATCACGAATGCGCCGATGGGCACGCCGCCCGCCATTGCTTTTGCCAGCGTCATTCCGTCGGGTTTGACCAAGCAGTCGGCGGCCACGTTGCAGCCGCAGCGAATACCGTCGGCGTCTTGGCAGCTTTCGGCGCAGAAGTGTTCTACGGCAAACATTTTTCCGGTGCGGCAAAATCCGGTCTGAATTTCGTCCATAATCAGCAACGCACCCTTCTCGCGGGTGATCTGGCGTGCAGCACGAATAAAATCAGCGTTGGCGGGGCGCACGCCGCCTTCTCCTTGTACGGGTTCCAGAATCACAGCGGCGGTGTCTTCGGTAATGGCCGCCCGCAATTCTTCGATGTTGCCGTAGGTCACGAACGACACGTTTTTGTTGTCTACAGCGTCGCCGAACGGCTCACGGTACTTGGGCTCCCACGTCAGGGCCAAGGCTCCCAACGAGCGCCCGCTGAAGCCACGCTTCATGCTGACGAAGTGCTGGCGGCCCGTCGCGGTAATGGCAAACTTTTTGGCTGCTTCCATCGCCTCGGTGCCGCTGTTGCACAGAAACACGCGGTCTAAGCCTTCGGGCAGCACGCTCACGAGTTCGGTCAGAAATTCGGCCCGCTTATCGTTGGGCAGGCTCTGGGGCATCACCAGCAGGGTGTCGGCCTGATCGCGGATGGCCTGCACCACGTCGGGGTGACTGTGGCCGATGGTGGCGACGCCGTAACCGCCCACGCAGTCAATGTATTCGCGGCCACTCTCGTCCCAGACGTTAGAGCCTTTGCCGCGCACCATGACGACTTGATGCTTGTTGTACACGCCGCTGTCGTGCCGATTTTCGGCGCTGAGCCAGTTGGAAGGGACGGTGTTGGTTTCGGTCTGAATAGGGTCTTGTACGGTCATAAGACCTCCTTGAAGGTTCCTGCTCTAATTGTTATTCAGTGTAGGACGGAAGCGGGGCCAAGATTGGACAAAGTTTAGGCTTAAGCCGGTCAGTGCTGTGTTGGTCAGTCTTGGGCAGGATTCAGATGGGTCAACTCTGGTGAGAGATCGGGCCACTCGTCTGTTTGGGCGGCGGCGGGCTGCCAGTTTTCCTTGCCGCTCCAGTGCGTGATACTCAGGGCATACACACAGGTTCGCGCCAAATCGCCCGCCGAAATAGGCCGGGTATCGCGTCCGATTTGGAGGCCCGGAAAGACCCGCTCCGACATGACGGTGAGGGCGGCGCGGGCTTCGGCTTCATCGGTCAGCACCCGCGCCGTGCCAAACGCCATAACGCTACGGTACTGCACCGATAGTTCGAGGGGATCGTTGCTGGGCAAGAGTGCCCCCAATTCGGACGCCTCGAAGGTGGTGCGGGCGGGGGCAAGTTGCTCGGTATTGGCCCGCAGTCGTCCGGCGATATTGGTGTGATACACGATGTCGTGTGTGTCGGGGCGGTAAGCAAAAGCCAGCGGCGTAATGAACGGGAATGCTTCGCCGTCGTCGCCCACCCAGACGGTAGAAATCCGGCCTACGCGCACGAGGGCCAGCAGCGCTGTAATCCATTCATCGTCGCGGCGATTGTTGGGGCGTCGGCTGATGCTGGGGTCGCGGGTGCGGGGATCGTAATAGGAAGAGGTCATGGCGGCTCCTTCGGGGCATGGATTTGGAGTGTTGTGGGCGTAAGGGGCGAAGAAACTTAGACGCTTGGAATCTTCTGTTTACAGCACCTTCTCAAAATGATGGCAAGTAATATTCAGACCCGCTTTCAGGTACAGACGGTGGGCGTCGAAGCGGTGCGGCCCCACACCCGAATCGAGGTGAAGCGCTTTGCACTCCAGCCGCCGTGCCTCAGTTTCCAGCCAGCGCAGCAGGGCCAAAGCGTGACCGCGCCCGCGTGCAGCAGGCAACGTAGACAGATCGTCGAGATACAACATCCGGCCAAACGCCAACGTCGTCATGACCCGGTAGCCTGCCACTGCTGCGGCTTCCTCACGCCCGGATTCGAAGGCTCCAGCCAAGCGGTACTGCTCCGGTGCTGCGGTTTTTAGGTGTGCAGCGAAAGCTTCAGCACTGACTAAAGAAGGCGCGTGAGGGCGCAGTTCCCGTAGGGCAGGCAAGGCCAAATGCGCCTCAGCCGCTGTTATCGGGCGAAGATCAGGAGCCGCCACGCCGCTCTGCCCCACTGCCCCCGGTTGTAGATCAATCATCACATCACTTCCCATACCGCTACACTATCCAAATGGTGGCCCCCTTAACAGTACCGCGATTGGCCAAAAAGACCAGTCCACCCCAGTCGGCCAATCTGCCACTTGCTCTCACGCTTGACCGGGGAGGCTCGGACGCCCTGCACCTGCAACTGGCCGCCCAATTGCGGGCCGGGGTCACTTCTGGCACGCTGGCGGCGGGTGTGGTGCTGCCGGGATCGCGGGCGTTGGCGGGGGCGCTGAGGGTCACGCGGGGTGTGGTGACGCTGGCCTTGGCAGAACTGGCCGCAGAAGGCGTGCTGGACGCGGTGCCGGGGGTAGGAATGCGCGTGGCAACCGGAGCCGCCCGGCCTGCGACACTGCCGAGCGCAGCGGCCCTGCCCGCGTGGTTCGTCCTGCCGGAACCTGCCCCGGTGGACGCAGGCCAACCCTCCGAAGGCATTTCGTTTAAGCCCGGTGTGGCCGCCTCGCACCTGCTGGATGTGCGGGCGTGGCGGGCTGCGTGGCAGGCGGCAGCACGCACGCCACCGGGCGGCGATTACGGTGCGGCGGCAGGAAAATGGCCCCTGCGCGTGGCATTGGCAGCGTTTTTGGCCCGTTCGCGGGGGCTGACTGTTGACCCGGCGCGGCTGATGGTCACGGCGGGCAGCCTAAGTGCGCTGGGCTTGATCGCGGGTCTGCTTCCGCGTGGCAGCCGCGTCCTGTTCGAGAATCCGGGCTACCGGGCCGCGAGGCAAGTCCTGATTGATGCGGGCCACACGGTCATTTCTGTGCCCGTAGACGAAAACGGCCTGATCACGGACAACCTTCCTGCGGCGCGGTTGGCAGTGGTCACGCCGTCTCATCAGTACCCGCTGGGGGTGAGAATGGGCGTGCCCCGTCGCTTGGCCCTGCTGGAATGGGCGCGGCAACACGACGCCCTGATTGTAGAAGACGACTACGATGGAGAATTCCGCTACGGTGCGCCGCCGTTGCCGCCCCTGACCGCGCTGGACGAGGGGGCAGACGGCGGCGGGCGGGTTTTGTATTTAGGCACCCTGAGCAAAGTGCTGACACCAGCGGTTCGCACGGGGTTTTTGGTGTCTCCGGCGGCCCTGCTGCCTGCGCTGGAGCGGGCGCGGGTGCTGACCGACGCCGGACACAACACCGTTACGCAAGACGCCCTGATTCACTTTTTGTTGGGCGGCCACCTTGACCGCCATGTGCGGCGGGCGCGGCGCTGGCACGGACAGCAGCAAGCGGCATTGGCGTCGGCCTTGGCCCCACTGACCCAAGATTCACACCCGCTGGCACGGTTGGGCGGCATCGAAGCTGGCCTACACGCCTGCCTCCATCTGGCCCCGCCCCTCGACGCCGATCGGGTGGCCGCTGCCCTCGCCCTGCGCGGCGTCTTTGCGGGAACCCTGCGCCGTTTTATGGTGGAGGAAGCGCCCCAGCAAGCTCTAGTCTTGGGCTATGGCGGCCTGACTGTGGCACAAATAGAAGCCGGAGCGCGGGCCATCGTAGATGTGGTGCGGGCCGAGTCGGATAGATTGACCGCATGATTCAGATCACTGTTGATGGGTACGGAACGATGGAAGCCCGCGAAGGCGAACGTTTGGTGCTGGCCTTAGAGCGCGGCGGAGTCGACATTTTGCACCGCTGCGGCGGCGTGGCCCGCTGCACCACCTGCCGAGTCCAGTTCAGCGCGGGCGAACCGGAAGCCATGACGCAGGCCGAGAAAGACAAGTTGACTGAGAAAGGAATGCAAATCGGCGGCCCGGACGGCGTGCGCCTGTCTTGCCAAATCGAATGCCACCACGACATGAGCCTCAAACCCGTGCAGACCGTACAAAATAGCGGTTTGGAAGCCGGGAAAACGCCAGCGGAAGGGATGGAGCCGGAAGCAGTTTGGGTGTAAGAGAGTAGGCGAAAGAAGGGCAATCGCTTCGCGCATTCACCCCCTCTACTGCGTAGCTCTACGAGTCCCAACCTCCCCCCTCAAGGGCGAGGAGCTAAAAGCAAACCCTCCCTACCCGAAATCGGCCCTGCCCAACTCCGTGTGAGGCCGTCGTGCGTGCAACGCGCGGGCCAATTCCAGTTCTAAGACGACTGGCAATTCCGCTTCAGGGGAACGATTCAGCCCAGTTTGGACGCGACAAGATCAATCCTCCTCAGCGGAGCGACAAACTCCCCTGCACCCTTTGGGTGCGGGGGCTGGGGGGTGGGGGAATCCAACGTGGGAAAAGCCCTAAAACATCGCCGAATTCAAGCTGAAGCTTAAGCCCCGCCTCACCGCAGCCAGTCCTCCCCCACCTCCGCCACAGGCCGCCCCGCCAAATCATCCACCTCGTCTTTACGTGTGGCCCACGCCGGAAACGGATAATTGACCAGCAGCGGCGTCGGCACATCCGGCTGAGAAATCAGCATCGTGCCGGGTTGCAAAATGCCCGCCCGCGCCCGGAAACTTTGGGGCAAAAAGCGGTATTCGGGCCGCTCGGCTTCGGCCAAATCGAGGCGGCCCACCACGCGAATCGCGGCGTTGGACACGATTCGGCGCTCCACTTCGCTGGCGGTCTGCTGCGCCCCGATCAGGATGATGCCGAGGCTGCGGCCACGCTCGGCAATGTCCAACAAAATGTCTTTGATGGGGCCGCCGCCCTCGCGTGGGGCGTACTTGTTCAGCTCGTCCAGCACAACAAATACCGTGTCTTGCCGCCCGTTTTTTTCCTTATGCTCGAACAGATCGCGCAGCAGCACGCCCACCACGAACATCTGGGCGGGGCCAGACAAGTTGTGAATATCCACGACGCTCAGTTGGTACGGCCCGCGAATCAGGTTGGGTCGGAATTGTTCAGCCTGCTGGGGCGTCAGGTCGCCGCGCACGAGGGGCGTCAGGGTTTTTTGCACACCGCGCAAGCGGCGCGTAAAGGCCCGAAGCGTCCCCTGATTCTGGTTCAGCACCCAGCGCTTGTCGCCCAAACCGTCGTTTTCCTCCAGCAGCTTGTATTCGAGGTACGAAATCAGTTGCGAAAACGTTTGAATGCGGGTTTTGCCGAGGTCGTCGAAGCTGAGGCCTTCATCGATGATCTGGTCGGGTTCGGCCTGCCAATCGTCCACGTGCAGCGCAGCGCTGTTATCTTTTTGCGCCTGCGCCAGCTTAAAGAGCTTTTCTTCGATGTTGCCGATGACGAATCCCAAGTTCAGGCTGCCGCCCGCGTCGCTGAACACGTAGGGCAGCATCCGGCCCAGACAGAATTCACGCAGGGTGAACACGAACGGCGTCACGCCCTCGGAACGCTGATCGACGTGTGGCACGATCACGCCGCCCACCGCGCTCTCACGGGGCGGGGCCAAGAACTGCACGTCGCGGAAGGGGGTCATGGGCAGGCCCAACATGCTGTAGCGGTCTTGGGCAAAGCCTTTGCCGAGGCGGGCTTTGTCTTCGCGGTCTACCACTTTAGAGTTGGGCTTGTCGAGAAACAGCAAATCCTCGCCCTTCACGTTGAAAATAATGGCCCGCCCACCCGCTGTGCCCGCCATCTGGCCGCCGCTTTTGGCCGCTACCCGATCCATTACGCCGCTACGGAAAATGGAGTGCAGCAGGAACAGCGCGTAACTGGTTTTGGTCGCCACCCCACTGATGCCGGAAATGTTGATGTGGCCGCCGCTTTCGCCGTTGATGAAGCGGAAGTTCAGCGGCAGGGTTTGCCCATCGGCCAGCAGACCTGCCGGAAACGCGGCTTCCTCCATCTTGTCGGCACTGAGGGCCATGTGCAGCGCCTCGCCGCGTGCGTGGGCCACCAGATCGCCCGGCTGAGGCGGAATAAAGTCTTCGGGGCTGACACGGGTCACCAGCACGCGGGCGGCATACGACACGGCAGCGGGCAGCACTCCGGCCACCACATCGGCCACATCGGACTCGAAGGTAATGCCCTCGTGCCGCTTGCGGACGCTGTCCACCAGACCATAAAAGTTGACGGGCTGGCCGTCTGGTTTGTGCGTTTGCACCACCACCAAGTCGTCGAGCTGCACGCTGGAACCGGGCGTGACGGCAAACCAAAAGATCGTGGGCGTGGCGTCCTCGGTGCCCAACACCATGCCAATCGTGGGCGTGGGTTCTACCAGTCTCATGCCAAGACCGCTGGGTCAAAGGTGCGGGCAATGTGCGCCCGAATCCGGCGCGTGACCAGATCGGCGCTGCCCATGCTGCGGGCCATCGCCTGCTCCAGCGCGGCGGTGGGAATCAGGTTTTGCGGGGCGCGGGGGTCTTTGTGGGCGTGGCTCCCCAGCCTTAGCAGCAGGTTGCCACTCAGGTTCGCCACCTGCCGGACAATCGGGGGCAAAAAGTCGGGTTCGTCGGGCGCGTACATTTCCAGCCTCATCACGCCGCTCATGGGATGCTGATAGAACGCGGCCTCGCACAAACGCACGTACCAGATAAAGCGGGTGACCGTTTTGTTGTTGTACTGCATGTGCAAAATCGGCGTGCGCTCGCCGGGTTTCAGTTCGGCCAGCAGTGAGGCCCGGTCTGGGGGCAAGTACATGGTCTGAATGGTTTTGACACAGCCCACCACCGCGCCGTACAGGTTTTTGCCGCGCAATGTTCCGTCCTGAACGCTCAGGGTGGTCAGCCATTCGCGGTCATCTTGTTCATCTATCGGCACGGCGGACGCGTAGCCGTGCGAGAGTTCCTGTTCGGCGGCCAGCATTGCCTGCTGCAAAGTGTGCAGCGCCGCCAGTGGGTCAGACGTGGTGTTCTCTACCGGCTTATACAGCAGGGTGCCAGTGTGCGGGTCACGCGGCGAAAGGGTGCAGGGATCGAGCCGCAGCCCCGGCGCATGGGCCAGCACCCGCAGCGCCTTCACGTCGGTCAGTTCGGCGGGCCGCGTGCCGTGTGGGCACAGGCTTACCGCGCCCACCACATACGCCCCGAACCCGCCCATGCCCGCCGCGCCGTCGTCGTCCTCAATAAAGACGCGAGATTCCATCCGCCGCTTGCCGTCTACCACGTACACCCGCTCCAAGCGTTCGGGAATAGGCCGCGCCGCCACTGCTGCCCAACGCGGCGTTTCTATATCTATCAATTCACCTTCAAAGGGCGTCAGGGCAAGTTGCCCACCCTCTATATCTACAGGCCAAGGGTCAAGTCTAATCCGCATTGGGCGCATTGTAGAGGGGCGGTGGGGTGGGAGGGTGTGGGCTGAGGTTGTGGGTGAACCCCCCCCGTTGCTGGTGCAACGCCCCCCTTAGAGGTGGGGATGAAAGCTTTTGTGCTCCCCCCCTTAGAGGTGGGGACAACAGCTTTTGCGCTCCCCTTTGAGGGGGGCTGGCTGCGAAGCAGACTGGGGGGTTGCTTTTACTCAAAGAGGAAGGCGGGCCACCCCGTTCAGGTGCCCCGCCCTCCTCTGTTCCCACTTACTCCTGACTGTTCTTAGCCGTGATATCCGCTCAAGGCACGCAACTGCCGCTCATCGGTCAGCGTCAGGCAGCGGTAGGCGGGCGTCAAGAGTCCGTCGTCGCGCATTTCGCCGATCAGTTTGCTCACGCTTTCGCGGGTGGCTCCGGTGCCCTCGGCAATCAGTTCGTGTGTGGCACGTACAAAACGCAGGTTGTCGGGGTGCGATCCGCCCAAGCTGGAATCGGCGAGGTTCAGCAGGTAGCGGGCAATGCGTTCGCGCAGTTCGCCGTCCTGAATATGAACGCCGTCGTTCATCACGCGCTGGAGTTGGGTGCTGAGGCTGCGCGTGACTTCCCACAGCTCTGCGCCCGTGAGGTGCTGCAAGTGAATGGGCGTGATAGTGGCGTCGGTGAGGGCCATGACCTGATGGCTGCGGGGCTGGTCGTGCAAGGTTTCTTCACCGAAAATATCGCCGGGGCGCATGTGGCGCACGGTCAGGTTGCGGCCTTGGGGAGTCAGGCGCACGGCCCGCAACAGTCCCGTTTCGACTCGGTACAGCGTGGGGGCCTGATCTCCGGCGTAGTACAGCGTGTCGCCCCGGCGAATCGGGCGGCTGCGGAGGTCGAGGGCGCTAGGCAACATGGTGCCGGTGGTGCTGACTGGGTTGGACGGATACAGGGCCATGACGCGCTCCTTAGGGTGAGGACGGCGGGGCCGCTGGTGCGTCCAGACGGTCGGCTGCCGTGCCTTTGTACGTAGACTGTACAAGGTTTGTACAACCTTAGATTGTGAGGTGATTACACTACCGTAGAGATCTGGAAAGCCATAAATGTTGCTTTAAGATCAGGCTTTCTGAATGTCATCTGACGCCCATCCTCACGCCGCTTATGGGCAGGGCGGTAGGGTACAGAGATGTTGAAACTTCCCCTCACGCTGGCCCTGACCCTGCTGGCCCTCGGCTTAGGCTCGGCGCAGGCAGTGACCTTTGGCGGCCTGACCGTGACGCCGCGTGGCCCCCAAACGCTGAATTTGGAAACGGGCGCAACCGAACTGCCGCAGGGCGGAACCGCCACCGACAGCCGGGGCGGGCTGAAGCTGGTGGCGTCGGCCATGCAACTGAGCCCCGACACCGCGCTGAAGGCGCAAAACGCCACGCTGACCACTCGGCAAGGCGGCACACTGCGGGCGCAGAATGTGACCTACGATCTGAAAGCCGGAACCCTGACCGCCACAGGCAACGTGACCTATGCCGACGCACGACTTAAAGGCGTGACCGCCAACAAAGTCACGCTGTATGTGAAAACCGGATTCGTCACGGCTACAGGCGGCGTGAAGGCCACCACTCCTGCCCTCTCTGGCGCGATGCTGATTTTTGACAGCCAGACCATGCAAACGCTGCTAGGCGGCCCATTTAGCCTAACTACCTCGGCTGGAGCAAAGGCGGGCAAAGCGGGAGAGCGTCTGCTATTGGCCTTCGCAGGCAACCGCCTGACCCGCACCTCTGCGCCGGATGCGGGAGCTTTGGCCCGGTTTGCGCCGTATTTGAAATAGGGGGCGTTTCTGGGGGCTTGGTGCCTATAAAGAGCGTCTAAGGGTCTAGGGTTTAAGGAAGGGCAATCGCGTTGCTCATTTCCCTCACCGCATTGCAACTCAAGCGCCCCTCTCTGCTCCGCAGCTCTGCAAGTCCCGCAATGGGCGAGGGCTAATACCTTTAATTTGGGTTTGAAGCAGTTCTTAGACCCTAGACCTTTAGACGCCCTTTCTCCGAACCATCGCCTAAGCCGCCCCAGCCGCCGCACGCCCAGCCACACGCCCGCTAAACAGGCAGCCGCCCAGAAATGTCCCTTCCAACGAGCGGTAGCCGTGCATGCCGCCGCCGCCGAAGCCTGCCACTTCTCCGGCAGCGTATAGGCCCGGAAAGACTGCACCGCCTGCCCGCAAGACCCGGCCCTGAAGATCGGTTTCTAGGCCGCCCAACGTTTTACGGGTCAGAATGTTCATGCGAACGGCGATCAGGGGGCCGTGCGCCGGGTCAAGGATCGGGGCAGGCGGGGCCACACGCACCAGCCGTTCTCCGGCGAGGGCGCGTGCGCCGCGTACCAGCGCCAATTGGGGGTCTTTTCCGGCCTTGTTGCGGGTCTGGGCATCGCGGTCTTCAATTTGGCCCCGCACGGTGGCGAGGCTGAGTAGGTCGTTGCCTGCCAGCGCGTTCATGCCTGCCACCAATTCGGGCAGCGTTTGGCGCACCACAAAGTCTTCCCCATTGTCCATAAAGGCCTGCACCGGAGCCTGCACCCCCGCCACGCGCCGCAACGTCAGGCCGATGTTTTTGCCCGTCAGGTCAGGGTTTTGCTCGCTGCCAGACAGCGCGAACTCCTTGCGAATGATCTGGCGGTTCAGCACGAACCACGTATACGGATAGCCGCTGCGGGTGATGTGAGACAGCGTACCCAACGTGTCGCAACCGGGGTAATGCGGGTGGGGCAGGCGCACGCCATGAGGACCAAGCCACAGGCTGCTGGGGCCGGGCAGCACCCGAATCCCGTGCCCCGGCCACACCGGATTCCAGTTTCGCAGGCCTTCGGTGTAGTGCCACATGCGGTCTGGGTTGATCAGGCTCGCGCCCGCGCCCGCGACTGCCGCCTGCATCTGGCCGTCTACGTGTTGCGGCACGCCCGACACCATGAAGGCCGGAGCCGCGCCCAGACGGTCTGTAGGCCAGTTGCGGCGCACCAAGTCCTGATTGCCACCAATTCCGCCCGAAGTGACGATGACCGCGCCAGAGCTATAGCTAAAATCGCCCACCACCACCCGCGAGGACGGCTCGCCGCGTGCCACATCCGAGGCTTCCAAGATGTCGCCGGAAACGCCCACCACCACGCCATCAGTGATCTTCAGGGCGCGAACGCGGTGACGAAAATGCAGGGTGATTTTTCCAGCCGCCACATGTGCCCGCACCCGCCGCACAAAGGGTTCCAGCACACCCGGCCCGGTGCCCCAAGTCACGTGAAAGCGCGGCACGCTGTTGCCGGGGCCAGCCGCGCCCTGCCCGCCGCGTTCGGCCCAGCCCACCGCCGGAAACCAGCGCATGCCCATGCCGTGCAGCCACGCCCGTTTTTCTCCGGCGGCGAAGTCGAGGTAAGCGTCGGCCCAGCGGCGGGGCCAGTGGTCTTCGGGGCGGTCAAAGGTGGCGGTGTTCTGCCAGTCTCGCCGCGCCAATTCGGGGCTGTCGTGAATGCCCAGCCGCCGCTGTTCGGGCGTGCCGACCATAAACAGGCCGCCAAACGACCAGAACGCCTGCCCACCCAGATTTTGCTCGCCTTCCTGATCCAGCAGCAGCACCCGTGCGCCCGCGTCGGCGGCTTCGGCAGCGGCTACCAACCCAGCCAATCCCGCGCCCACCACGATCACGTCTGCCTGCATAGAACCGGACTGCACCCGAATTGTCGTCATGGGCTACAGGGTAGCGGCAAGGCGCGGGATTGTCATGGATGCCGGGGCTAGAAGCTGTCTAAGGGTCAAGGGACTAAGAGTCTAAGGAAGGGCAAAGGCCACCGAGCAACCGTAGTTGCCCCAGCACCTTAGACCCTCGACTTTTAGACCCTTAGACCCGCCCCGGTTCCCTACGTTTCGCGCCCTACGATCCAGCTGTCTATGACTACCACTGGGGGATTGTGCAGCACGCCCACCAAGGTCAATACATCGCTGAGGCACTGCGTCTGCACCCGGTACCATTGATCCGTAATCTGCACATCTAGGCGGTAGGGATCGGCGGGATTTTGCAAATCGAGGCGGTAATTGCTGACTGAATGGGTTCCGTCAGGCGCAGTGGGTACGGCGAGCATGGTGACTCCTAGGCACAAGGCTAGTGGTTCCGTGAAGGGGAACAGGGCCACCGGACGAGTGTCCGGAGTATATTCTTGCGCCTGAGTTACTGATGAGTTTAAAACTGTTGAGCTTAATACGTACTGAGAAAAATTACATTCGTTGCGTCGGCTTACATTTGCCAAGTCAATCTGCTCCTCAAGTCGGCTCTCATCATGGCGCTGACTCCTAAATTATTGCGTCTGGCAGGGGTTTTGCGGGCACGTGGGCCGCGTGTTAACCTCTGGGCCAGACCAACCAGAGCAAGCCGTACCACCCAAAAGGGGGCATCCATGACCGCACACCTGATGGCAGGTTTTCTGCCGTTTGAACACGAGCCGTACCACGACTTTGCACAGCCCGCCGTAGCCCAGGCGCAGCGTGACGCCTTTGCGCGGGTCAGAGAGCAATATGTAGGCCGCACTTTTGGGCTGTACATCGGCGGCGAGCAGGTGCAGGGCGGCGACTCCTACGAGGTTCGCAACCCCGCCGACACCCGTGAAGTGGTCTGGAGTTTTCCCAAAGCCAGCGCCCAGCAACGCGCCGACGCCATTGCCGCCGCGCAACACGCCTTTGAGACATGGCGTTTTTCCGATCCTTTTCAGCGGGCCAGTATTTTTAAGCGGGCCGCCGAACTGTTGCGGGCGCGGCGCATGGAATTTAACGCGGTGATGACGCTAGAAAACGGCAAGAACTGGGCCGAAGCCGATGGTGAAGTGGCCGAATCCGTGGATCATTTTGAGGTGTTTGCCCGCGAAACCTTGCGCTGGGCCGAGGGCAAACCCGTGTACCCCATGCCCGACGAACACGTGACCACCGTGTACGAACCGATGGGTGTGGTGGTCTGCATCAGCCCGTGGAACTTTCCGAGTGCTATCCCGCTGGGCATGGCGTTGGGTGCGCTCGCGGCGGGCAATACCGTGATTTGGAAACCTGCCAGCGAGACGCCGCTGTCGAGCCTGCTGATGCTGGAACTGCTGTTTGAAGCGGGCCTGCCCAGCAACACAGTGCAGTTTCTGACCGGAACCGACGACGTGTTGGGCGACCCGCTGGTAGACAGCCCACAGGTGCGGATGATCGCCTTTACGGGCAGCAAGGAAATCGGCTGCCGAATCGTGGAACGCGCCGCCAAAGTGCAGCCCGGCCAGAAGTGGATTAAGCGTGTGATGGCCGAAATGGGCGGCAAAGACCCGACGGTGGTCTGTGCCGACGGAGACGTAGAAGCCGCCGCAGTGGGCATCGTGCAAGCGGCGTTTGGCTACGCGGGCCAGAAGTGCAGCGCCTGTAGCCGGGTCATTGCCGAAGACAGCGTGTACGACGCCCTGCTAGAGCGCGTAACTGAACTGGCACGGGGCCTGAAGGTGGGGCTGCCGGAAGACAACGGGGCCATAGGGCCAGTGATTCATGCCGGAAGTGCCGAGCGGATTGGGCAGGCGATAGAGGCCGGACAGAAGACGGCGCGGCTAGTGTTGGGCGGCGAGATTCCTGATATGGGCGACAGACAGGGCGGCTACGTCTCCCCCACCATCTTTGCCGATGTCGACCCCCGCGATCCCCTGTTTCAAGACGAGATTTTTGGCCCGGTACTGGCGTTCACCCGCGCCCGCGACTGGCAGCACGCCATCGAACTTGCCAACGATTCCGATTACGGTTTGACCGCCGCCTTCTATAGCCGCGACCCACACAAAATCAGCGAAGCGCGGCGGCGAATGCATGTGGGCAACCTGTACATCAACCGCAAATGCACGGGCGCACTGTCGGGCACGCACGCTTTTGGTGGCTACGGCATGAGCGGCACCAATGCCAAGGTGGGCGGCCCGGATTACCTGTTCTGGTTTTTGCAGACGAAAACGGTGGCGCAGAGGTACTGACGGAGGAAGATTGTCTAAGAGTCGAGGGGCTAAGAAGGGCATTCGCTGCGCTCACTCCCCCCTCCCGGCCTCCCCCGCAGGGGGGAGGAGCAAAAACAAAGTTCCACAAGTCCCCTTAGACCCGCCTGCAACCACCACCCCACCACCTAAACTGTCCCCATGACCGATGCTCCCGCCCCAGACCGCAATGAACGCGCCCAGATCGCCTTTGCCCGCCTGCTGCCCAAGCTGTTTCGCGGTGGGCAAGCGTTTGTAGGTGTAGAAGCCACGCTGTCGGGTCTAGACGCCGAGACCGCTTGCCAGCGTCCAGACCACCTGCCGCACAGCGTGGCCGAACTGCTGGCTCACGTGAACTGGTGGAACCGTTGGATGCTGGCCATTATCGAAGAAGGCCGCGCCCAGCCCTACCCTGCCCACGCCGCCGAAACGTGGCCCGCTGTTCAGGCCTCCGATTGGCGACGCACCCGCAACGACTTTTATGAACTGTTGGCCCGCATCGACCCACACGCCGCCCGCCCCGACCTAGCCAGCCCGGTGAACCACGAGGAAACCATTGGCGAACTGCTGGCCGATATGGCCCTGCACACGGCGCACCACTTTGGGCAAATTGTGACCGTGCGGCAGGCCTTGGGAGCGTGGCCTCCAGCGGGGGGCGGCGATACGTGGTAATCGGTAAGTGGGGAGTGGGGAGTGGTCAGTGGGAAAAGCTGAAAACATCGTTGTCCAAGCCTCTCTTTCGTTCTCAAAGGCCTAAATCATGACCCAGACCGCCCCAACGCCTGCCGACCAACCCATTCAACCCAATTCCTCTAACGTCTTCTACCGCTCCAGCAAGGCTTACCCGGTGGCGGTGCGCGGCGCAGGCGTCTATCTATACGATTCGGACGGCAAGCGCTATCTGGACGGCAGTTCTGGGGCGTTGGTGGCGAATATCGGGCATGGGCGGGCAGAAGTTGGGGAGGCGATGGCGGCGCAGGCCCGCACTCTGGCATTTGTGCACGGCTCGCAGTTCACGTCGCCAGTGCTGGAGGAATACGCCTCCAGACTGGCCGCCTTTCTGGACTTACCCGACTTCCGGTTTTGGGCGGTTTCGGGCGGATCGGAGGCCACCGAGAGCGCAATTAAGTTGGCGCGGCAGTATCACGCCGAGCGGGGCGACACGGGCAGATACAAGGTGGTGACGCGGATTCCGAGTTATCACGGGGCGTCGCTTGGAGCGCTGGCGGCCAGTGGCATGGGTGCACGCCGCAGCTTGTATTTGCCCCTGATGCGCGAGGATGCGTGGCCCAAAATGCCCAAACCTGACCCGGCGCTCAGTGGGGAAGCCGACGCTGAACGCCTGCGGGCTGTACTGGAAGCGGCGGGGCCAGAATCGGTGGCGGCAGTGATGGTGGAGCCGGTGGTGGGTGCGTCGGATGCGGCGCTGACGCCGGGGGTGGGGTATCACACGCGCCTGCACGCGATTTGCAAGGAATACGGCGTGCTGCTGATTGCCGATGAAGTGATGAGCGGCATGGGCAGATGTGGCGTACCGTTGGCCGTGCGCTTAACAGATCAAGTCACGCCCGACATTGTGGTACTGGGCAAAGGACTGGCGGCAGGCTACGCACCATTGGCCGGATTGATGGCGAGCGCCGCAATTTACGACACCGTGATGGGCGGCAGCGGCGCATTCAAACACGGCTTCACCTACGCGGGCCACCCCGTCAGCGTGGCGGCGGGCCTCAGCGTACTGGACATCGTGGAGCGGGAAAACTTAGTGGCAGCCGCACGGGAACGCGGCGTACACCTGCTGGCCGGACTGCACCAACTGAAAGCCAAGCACCCGCAAACGCTGGAGGTACGCGGGCATGGCCTCCTGCTAGGCATGGTGCTGGGCGATCCCGCCACCGGGGAAGCCTACGAAACTCCCGGTTTGGCAGAACGCCTAGCTGCCGCTGCCCGCACACGCGGCCTGATCACTTATCCCGGCAGCGGCGCGGTAGACGGCGTGCGCGGTGATCACTTGTTGCTGGGGCCACCGCTAAACATTTCGGCAGCAGAAGTGGAGGAAATGCTGTCGGCGCTGGATGGAGCGTTGGGGGCAGGCGAGTAGCGCAGCCTCAACACTTCTCAACTCGGTAAGCCACAAGACATTGCCCCAGATTTCCTCATTGAACAGAAATCCGGGGCAAGTTTCGCTGGCAGAGCCGATGGTGAACCGAACCTAGAGATCCAAAACCACAGCCTACTCTGCCGCGATGTCAGCCTTGGCGTCTTCCAGCTTGTGTCCCTCACCGTGCGTCATGTCGGCCAGATTTTCGCGCAGTTCGGCCAACTTCTCTTCGCGGTCAACATTGGGGTCTAGGCCATTGGCGTCGGCATTCCCAGTGGCTCCCTGCATGCCGTCTTCTACAATTTCGTTCTGGTCTTCACGCTGGCTCTGCTCGGGTTGGGTCATACCTGAGCCTGACCTGCTTCCATGAAGGCCAGCCGGGAAAAGGGTCAATGTGGCATTCATGGACGGCGGGGAAGAGAACACCGAACTCAGCGCCCGCACGCTGACGCCGCCCGCCGCCACCGCAGCCTGAACCAAGCGCAGCCGCACCGAATTGGGGGTGTGGGCAAACACGCGCAGCATGGTGCGGGCCACAGCGGGCGTAGGCGTGCGCGGGGCCAAAAAGGCGTGCCAGTGCGTGGCAGGTAGTCTAAAAAACGATTGGAAAAATGCGGGGAGGCCGTCTGCTGGAAGCCTGAGGAGGGCGTCCAGTCCCATCAGACCCAGTTCGCGGGCGGCGCGGCGCTCTGGCGGCCAAAGCGCGTGCCACGCGGCTTGGGTGGCTGCTTCTCCATCGGGCAGGGCGTCGGCCATGGCCTGCGCTACCGCTGGAGCATCGGCCAGCGCCCCAGACACCTGAAACCCGCTGACCGGATGCACCAAGCCGCCCGCCGCGCCGAACGCCAACACCGGGCCGGGTTCGGGGGCCGCCGTATTCATGGGGAAAGCCACCCACTCGGTAAATTCTACGTTGCTGGGAGGCGTGCCAGCCGCGTTCAGGCGGGCGTGAAGGCGGGCCTCCAGCTCGGTGCGGGTCAGGCCGGGGCGGGCCACCAGACTGGTCTCCTGCACGAAGTACCTCTGCCCGCCGAGGTGCATGGCATACAGGAAGGTAGGGGCGGCATCCGGCAGCAAATTGGAAGGCTGCCGCCAGTCCATCCAGACCATCGCGCCGGGTGCGCTGGGTGGGTGGGCAAAAGTGGCCGTGATGCCGTAAGCCGTTTGCAAGGCTGCGCCGCCGGGATGAGTAGGGTGCGTGAGTGTTCCGCCGTGCCCGCCTGCATCCACAATTACGCGGGCGGGCCAGCGTTCGCCCGCCGCGCCGTGCGCCAGCAGCAACGCACCGGGGATAGAACGCGGATCGGCACGAAGGACAGTGCCGTGCGTCCAAGTCAGCTTCTTTCCGGCACGGGCCAGCATGGACTCCAGCAGCGCGGTGTTGTCGAGCAGCGCATAGGGGCGGGTCAGTGCAGTGGCCTTCGGCCCGGTATAGGCCCGCACATCGGCCCAGACGTCGGCAGTGCAGGCGCGTGCCCAAGCGGGCAATTCGTCTAGCCACGCACCGTAAGTGGGCGCAAAACGCTGGGGCGGATGCGGAGCTATAAGGCGCACTTGCAGGCCGCGCACCGCCAGTTCAGCCGCTAGCGCCACACCTGCCGGGCCGCCGCCGATCACCAAGACATCGGTCATCGGGCTGTCTTTGGTGGGCGTGGCTTGTAGGGGGAGTGCCGCCGTGTCGTGCTGCATTCATTCCAGCCTAGCGCGGGGCAGGCGGGCGGGAGTGTGGGGATTGATTCTGGGGGAGTGAGAGGGTGATTGTCTAAGGGTCTAGGGTCGAAGGGTCTAAGGAAGGGTGAAAGGGCAATCGCTGGCGCTCACTCACCCCCTCCCAGCCTCCCCCCTCAAGGGGGAGGAGATACACCAAAGTTCCAGTTCTTGCCTTTAGCCCTCGCCCCCAGTCCACCGCCAGAACATCAGCAAATGCTCAAGGCCCGCGCAGGCTTCGGCTAAGGCCGGAGTGTGCCCCAAGTGCCCGCAATTTGCCGCTGCACCCGCTAGCGTTGAGGCATGTTCAAGGCCACTGCGTCCTCTTCTCGCCCCACCGCCCGCCCTCGCCGCGCCCGCCAAGCCGCGCTGATGCTAGGCGCTTTGTCGCTGCCCCTCCTCATCGCCGCCTGCTCGCCGCAAAACGCGCAGGGAACCCTGAACCGCGTCGTGTCTACCAGTGGCCTGACCGTGAAATACGATCAACGCTACGGCCCCGAGACCCGCAATGTGCTGGACGTGTATTCGCCCGAAGGTGTGACCAACGCGCCCGTCGTGCTGTTTATTCACGGCGGCTCTTGGGAAGGCGGCGACAAGGAAGGTCACAAGTTTGCAGGCGAGTCTTTGGCCCGCGCCGGGTACGTGACAGGCGTGATGAATTACCGCCTCGCCCCCACCAACCGCTACCCCAGCTACGTGCAGGACGCTGCCGCCGCCCTGAAATGGATGCGCGACAACGCCAAAGCTGTGGGCGGCAACCCCGATAATTTGTTCGTGGTGGGCCACTCGGCGGGCGGGTTCAATGCTGTAGAAGCGGTGGACAACGAACGCTGGCTGCGAGAAGCGGGCGTACCGATTTCCAGCGTGCGCGGCGTGATCGGCATTGCCGGGCCGTACTCCTACGACTTCCGCGATTTCCCCAGCGCCCGCGCCTTCCCTGTAGGCGGCAACCCCGACGACATCATGCCCGACCGCCATGTCCGCAAAGATGCGCCCCCGCACCTGCTGTTGGTAGCCGAAAACGACAGCGTGGTGTACCCGATGAACGCCGTGAACATGGAAGCGGCCCTGAAAGCGGCAGGCATTCCGGTGACGCGCAACGTGATTCCCCGCGTAAACCACGTCACGATTATGGCGGCGGTGGCGCGGCCTCTGACCTTTTTGGGCAATACCCGTCAGCAAGCGATTGACTTTATCGAGAAGTACCGGGTGCGGTAAGGAACGTCTAAGGCTCTAGGGTCTGAGGGTCTAAGAAGGGCGAAAGCACCTACTAGACCCTCTAAACCGTCGCGCCTTCTCTCGGCTGCGGCACCAGCTGACGCCAGCTTTGCACATTGCCGACTTGCACGGTCACGAAGCGCTCCAGCGCCCGCCACAGCATGGCCCGCTGTTCGGTGGGCACGGGCGCTTCTATGCTGGCCCTCACGCTACGGCGCACCACATAGCGCACGAAATCTAAGGATTCGGGTGGGTAAGCGGGCAGGCTGGCGCAGTTGCCACACAGCATTTGGCCGCCTAGGGGGTCTGGGTGCGCGGGCTGATCTGCGCCGCAACGGGCGCAGCGGGCCGTTTGCGCCACGAATCCGGCAAGGCCCAGCAACTTAAAGCCCATCACCAGCGCCACCCATTCCGGATCAGGCTGATGAGAGATGCCGCGCAAGGCCCCAGCGAACAGTTCAAACGCTTGTTCGGTAAACTCGCCTTCCTGAAACAGCGCGTCAGCCAATTCTGCCATCAGGTGGGCAAAGGCGTAGCGCTCCGGCTCGGCTAGCTTGGGCAACGCGCCTTCCAGTACGGCTTGCTGCACGCTGGCAAGGTCAGATTGCGGCGTTTGGTAAATCTGGATGCCCACATGGTGAAACAGGTTCAGACGGCTGGCGAGTGGCCCGCGCACGCCGCCCCGCGCAATGGCCTTCAGTTTGCCCTGCGGTGTCAGCAGCGTGACGATAATGTCGCCCGCAGGCGTGACCCGGCGGCGAATAACGATGCCGCTGCGGTTGGCGGTTCTTGACCTCATAAAGAATTGCGATGAGTCGGAGACGCATCCGAGCAGAGCGAGTAACAAAAAGTACGGGCTGGCGGAGATGGACGGGCATCCGGCGTCTTCCCGGATGAACGGTAATCGAAGCAAGTCCGTATCACCGGCCTAGTCTAGTGCGGCAGCGGGGCAGAAACGGGGCGGGGAGGCACGGTTGGGGCGGGGAGAGTTGATCTGGGTTGGAAGGTGAACCCCCCCGTTGCTGGCGCAACGCCCCCCTTAAAGGGGAGGACAACTGCTGTTGCGCTCCCCTTTAAGGGGGCTGGCTGCGAAGCAGACTGGGGGGTTTGCCCGTCGCAAGCCGTGCTCAAGCCCACCTTCCGCCCACCAAAGCTCCGCTTAAACTGATAAGCATGAAGGATCACCGCCCCCAAGACCACAGCGTGCGCGACTTGCTGCGCGAACTGTTTCCAGAGACGCACCGGGAACTGTTTGGGCACGAAGCCGACGCCACACACCCGGCCCCGCCGCCGCTGACGTTAGGCCTTTATCCGGTGGCCGATGGGCGGTTGGCGCTGGTGCAAGGCGACCAACTGGCCGAATTTACGCCGCTAGACCCGAAAGCCCGCAACGCCCTCCACTGCGACCTGTGCCATTACACCCGCTCGCGCACCGAAGCGGCGCTGTACCGAGTGCATGTGGCCGCCCGCCGCACCCGCTACGTCACTCTCTGCACAGGTACGCAGTCTTGCCAGCAACGTGCCGGACGCTCGGGTCTAGAGCGGCTCGCCCACCGAATCTTCCCCATCGAACCCATTTCCCCGGACGAACGGTGAGCCTGCTGACCTGACCCTCCTCTGACGTGGTATCAAGAAAACGGCAAGCTGTGTCAGATTTGGGTCAATCGCCTTTTGCTTAAGCTGGCAGAATGGAAGCATTCTGGGCCGAACTCAGGCTGATGCAGGGACTACTGGCGGCCTTCGTGCTCAGCGGCACAATCGGCTGGGAGCGCGAAAGTCGCAACCGCAGCGCGGGCCTCCGCACGCATATTCTGGTGGGCGTGAGCGCCGCGCTATTTATGGTACTGGGCGAATCGTTGGTCAATTCCTTTGCCAAAGAAGACAATCAGGTGCGCTTCGACCTGATCGGGATTCTGGGGGCGGTGGTCAGCGGCGTCAGCTTTCTGGGCGCGGGAGCCATTTTTTCGGATCGGCACGGCGAGGGGGCCAAAGGCCTGACCACCGCAGCGGGCCTGCTGGCAACGGCAGGGATTGGCGTGGCGTGCGGCCTGCATTTATACGTGCTGGCGACTGGAGCCACCGCCCTGTTTTTGCTGACGCTGGGCGTACTGTGGCGACTGACAGAGTGGGAAAATCAGCGGAGTGGCAAGGACGGAGCACAGAATTCGGAACGGAAACGGGAAGAGCAGAACGGCTGAGGGGTGGGGCGTGGAATAAAGAAAGGAGTCTTAGGATCTAAAAACTGGTTGGCTCGCGCTGAGCGCCGTCGCCCCGGCGCCTTTAGCCCCAGCGATGCAAAATGTTTTCCGGCCTACGCCAAAGCATCGGATCTATAACATTTGCCCCTTGTCAGCCCGCCGCAGATTGTATACAGTATCCACAATGAGCCTGCCTGCATTGAATTTGTCTGGCCTGTCCTTCGCCCGCCCGACGCTGGTGCGCGACGGGGTGTATGACCATTTGCGGCGGGTGGTACTGGACGGCGATCTGCTGCCCGGCGAGCGGCTGGGCGAAGTGGAATTGGGCGAGAAGTTGGGCGTGAGCCGTACCCCGATTCGGGAAGCCCTGATGCGCCTTGTGCAAGATGGATTGTTGGTGGCCGAGGCCAACAAAGGCGTGCGCGTGCGAACCATGACGGCGGCTGAGGCCCGTGACGCCTACGTGGTGCGCGAAGAATTGGATGGATTGGCCGCAGCGTTGGCTGCCGCGCAGCACACCCCCGCCGATGCCGACGCTCTCCGAACGGCGCTGCACGACCTGAATGCCTCGCCAGACGGCGAATACCGCACGCAGACCCGGCTGGATTTGGCCTTTCACCGGGCCATTACGCAGGGCGCACGCAATGGGGCGCTCAGCGACCTGGCCCGCGACCTAGAGCAGCGTGTGGCCCTGATCAAGCACCAGACCCGCACCTACAACGCCCACCCCGAAACGGCTGCCCAGCACGCCGCCATCCTGAAAGCCATTTTGGCCCGCGACGCGGATCAAGCCAGAGCCGCCGCCCGCCTGCATGTCCGAACCTTCGCCGCCCTCGTGATGCACAACCTTGGAGAACTCGCATGATTGACCAGCTCTACCGCAAAGCCGTCCTAACCGTTTCAGGCCAAAAGCAGATCGAATCCCTCGTACGCTCGCGGGGCTGGAGCGTGGCCCAGCGCTTTGTGGCAGGCGAGAGTGCCCAGACCGCCATCGCCGCCGTAGGCGAACTGGCCGCCGACGGGATTCTGAGCAACCTCGATTTGTTGGGCGAGTTCGTGGCCTCGCCCGAAAAGGCCAATGAGTTTGCGGGCCAAGTGCTGCACCTGCTGGACGCTGCCCGCGCCGAGGGCATCAAGCCGTATGTGAGCGTGAAACTGAGCAGCATCGGGCAGGGCCAAACCGTGGACGGCCAAGATTTGGGCCTGACCAACGCCCGCCGGAGTATCGGCAAGGCCAAGGAATACGGCGGCTTCGTGTGCTTAGACATGGAAGACCACCCCCGCGTAGACCAGACGCTGGAGCAATTCCGTGTGCTGGTGGGCGAATTTGGGGCGCAGCATGTGGGCACGGTGCTGCAAAGCTACCTGTACCGCGCCGAAGCTGACCGCGCCAGCCTCGATGATCTACGCCCCAATCTGCGAATCGTGAAGGGCGCTTACCTTGAACCCGAATCGGTAGCGATGCCCGTGAAAGCCGACGTGGACGCCAATTACCGCAAATTGGTTTACGCGCACCTGAAGGCGGGCAACTACGTGAATGTCGCCACGCACGACGAAACCATCATTGCCGACGTGCAGCACTTCGTATTGGCGCACGGCATTTCCAAAGATGCGTTTGAGTTCCAGATGTTGTACGGCATTCGCCGCGACTTGCAAAAAGAACTGGCCGCGCAAGGCTACCGTGTGCGGGCTTACATCCCGTATGGCCGCGACTGGTACGCCTATTTCAGCCGCCGCATTGCCGAGCGTCCGGCGAACGTGATGTTCGTCTTGCGCGGCATGCTGAAGGGGTGAGTGACGGTTGAGGTTTGGGGAAGTCTAAGGGTCTAGGGTCTAAGGGACTAAGAAGGGCAAGGGCCGTGCTGGACATCTGTTCTGATGGCATGGCCCATCCGAAAACCCACTGACCCAGCACCTTAGACCCTTGACCTTTAGACCCTTAGACACACCCTACACGCCGTCTCAACCAACTTTCTCAGCCGTCAAATCCACCCAAAAACCCACCGCCCCAGCACCTTAGACCCTTAAACCTTCCCCGCAGGAGCCACCATGCTGAAAATCCAAGAGTACCGCCCCGAATCGTTCATCGACTTTACGCAGGCCGACAACGTGGCCGCCTATCAGGCCGCTCTCAAAAAAGTCCGGGCCGAACTTGTGGGCAAGCATTACCCGCTGATTATCGACGGCGTGCGCGTGGATACCGCTGAAAAGCTGGAATCCATCAATCCCTGCGATACGTCCGAGATTGTGGGCAGCACGGCCAAAGCCACTGTAGACGACGCGCAAAAGGCGCTGGACGGCGCGTGGAAGGCGTTCGAGTCGTGGAAAAAGTGGACGCCCGACGCCCGCGCCCGCATTTTGCTGAAGGCCAGCGCCCTCCTGAAAGCCCGCCGCCTAGAAGCCTGCGCCCTGATGAGCATCGAAGTGGGCAAAAACTACGCCGAGGCCGATGTAGAAGTGGCCGAAGCGATTGATTTCCTCGAATATTACGCCCGCACTGCCATGAAATATTCTGGCTTTGGGGCCGCCGACACCACCTGGTACGAAGGCGAGGAAAACGGGCTGATGTTCATGCCCATCGGCGTGGGCGTCTCCATCAGCCCGTGGAACTTTCCCTGCGCGATCTATCTGGGCATGCTGGCCGCGCCCATCGTGGCGGGCAACTGCGTGATCGCCAAACCCGCCGAAGATTCGGGCCTCATTGCCGGATTCGTGACCGACATCATGCTGGAAGCGGGCCTGCCTGCCGGAGTGCTGCAATTCCTGCCCGGTGTGGGCGAGGAAGTAGGCGAGTACCTGACCACGCACGCCAAGACGCGCTTTATCACCTTCACGGGGTCACGCGGCGTGGGCCTGCACATCAACGAAGTGGCCGCTAAAGTGCAACCTACTCAAAAGTGGATCAAAAAGGTCATTCTGGAACTCGGCGGCAAAGACGGCATGATCGTGGACGAGACGGCGGATATTGAAACCGCCGTGACCGCCGCCGTGCAGGGCGCGTTCGGCTTCAACGGCCAAAAGTGCAGCGCCATGAGCCGCCTGATCGTGGTGGACAGCGTGTACGAAGAGGTTGTGGGCCAGTTTGTAGAACGCGCCGGGAAGCTGCGGGTGGGCACAGGCGAAGACAACGCCAACGTGACCGCTGTGGTCAACGAAGAATCCTTCGAGAAAATCGGCAAATACATCGGCATCGGCAAGGGCGAGGCCAAGTTGCTGCTGGGCGGCGAAACCCCCGGCGAACACGGCGGCAAGCGGGGTTACTACGTGCAGCCCACCATCTTTGGCGACGTGCCCGCGGACGCCCGCATTGCACAGGAGGAAATCTTCGGGCCAGTCATCTCGGTGATCCGCGCCCGCGACTGGGATCACGCGCTGGACATCGCCAATACCACCGAATATGGCCTGACCGGGGGCGTGTGCAGCCGTGACCGCGCCCGCTTGGAGCAAGCCCGTCACGAATTCGAGGCTGGGAACCTGTACTTCAACCGCAAGATTACGGGGGCCATCGTGGGCGTGCAGCCCTTCGGCGGCTACAACATGAGCGGCACCGACAGCAAGGCGGGCGGCCCGGATTACCTCGCCAACTTTATGCAACTAAAAACGGTGACGGAACGCTGGTAAGGCTGCGGCCTAAGCCCAAATCTGGTTGTCCGAATGCCCCCATTCTTGCCTGCTCTCACAGGTTAGGAATGGGGCATCTGCTTTGAAATGAAACTGAATTCACGGCTCTTGTCGAAAAACTCAGGCTTGTAGGGCGCTTCTGTAGACTTTTATAAACTCAGTTCAATTCTGTCTAGACAAATATAAATGAACTGCTGACCTGCGGCATAGCATCCGGCCCAAGTTCCACATTGATTTCGGTTCCCAAGCTCACGGTCTGCTCTGCACTGACCGTTGGCATGGGTCTTTCTTTCATTCACCCGTTTGATTCGAGGAGAAGTCTGATGTCACTGAACCGTGCCCTGCTTGCTGCCACCCTCGCCCTCTCGCTGGCCGCCTGCTCTCAGCAGAATGCCGCTGTGCCCGACGCCAGCACGCCGGACTTGTCTTCCAGTGGCAACTATCTGGTGGGCTTCAAGGAGAACCCGCTCAGCGCCCAGAACTTAGATGCACAGAGCTTAGATGCACAGGCGCTTGAGGCTCAGGCCGTGTTGCAGGCGCAGGCGGTGACTGCCGCTGGGGGAACGCTCAAGCAGCAGTGGGCCGACATCAGCGCCGCCGCCGTTCAGTTGTCTCCTTCTGCGCTGGCGGCACTCAAGGCCAATCCGAACGTGGAATATGTAGAGCTGGAAGCCGTGCATCACGCGCTGGGCTGGCCAAGTGGCAGCCTGACCCGCGAAGGCAGCAGCCCCGCTCTGTCCTCTCAGGCCTTGAAGGCACAGGCCATCTTCAATCCCAGCGGTGAGTACACTTGGGGCGACAACGCGCTGAAAGTGCCTCAACTGCGGGCCAGCAACTACACCGGGGCAGGCGTCGCGGTGTGTGTGGGCGACACGGGCATCGACGCCACCCACCCGGAATTTGCACGCAAGCTAAAGGGATACAAGAACTTCGTGACCACCGATGCCAACCGCGAAGACCCCTACAAACTGAATGACGTGGACGGGCACGGCACGCACGTGGCCGGAACCGTGTTTGCCCAGCTGGGCGCAGGGACGGGCGCGGCAGCCAGACAACCCGGTATGGACGCGAACGGTGTGGTGGGCGTGGCAACGGGCGTGAACCTGTACATGGCCCGCGTGCTGGGCGACAGCGGCAGCGGCAGCAGCAGCGGCATCATCAACGGCGTGAACTGGTGCGCGGCGCAGCTGAAGTCTCAGGGCGGCACGGAAAACAAAGTCGTGGTCAGCCTGTCTCTGGGCGGGGGCCGCGCCAGCCAGACCGAGCAGCGGGCCTACACCGCCGCCTATAACAAAGGCGTGCTGATCGTGGCCGCCACAGGCAACGACGGCGCGGCGGTTTCTTATCCGGCGGCTTATACCAACGTGGTAGGTGTGGGCGCAACCGATGCCGACAATGCCAAGGCCAGTTTCAGCAACTTCGGCACGCAAGTCGATCTGGTCGGCCCCGGCGTAGGCGTCCTGAGCAGCGTTCCGCTGGGCAAAGGTACCGCTGCCAACGTGACCGCACTGGGCCGCAGCTTTGCCGAAGTGACCAGCGCTGACCTGAGCGGCAAGGGAAGCGTGACGGGCACAGTAGCCGTCGCGGGCGGCACCAACAACGAATTTTGCGGCACCACCGCCAGCAGTGCGGCCATCAACGGCAAGATTGCCCTGATCAAGCGTGGCACCTGCACCTTTGAGGAAAAAACCGCCAACGCCGTCCGCAACGGCGCAACGGGCGTCCTGATCTACAACAACGCACTGGGCGCACCCGGCATCGGCCTGACCAACGCCTACACCGTTCCCGTGGTGGGCATTACGCAAACCGACGGTGAGGCGCTGCTGGCCGCTGGCGCACCTACCGCTACCCTGAGCGTGACGGGCGCAGATTACGCCTACTTCGACGGCACCAGCATGGCCACGCCGCACGTCAGCGCCGCCGCCGCCGTGGTCTGGGCCGCCAAACCCACCCTCACCAATACCGGACTGCTGAACCTGCTCACCACTACCGCCACCGATTTAGGCACGGCAGGCAAAGACAACAACTTCGGGCACGGACTGGTGAATCCATTGAAGGCCATCACCGGGCAGTAAGCCCCGGCTGACATGCCCCGCCTCTCTGCCTGCTACGCTGCGGGCAGGGAGGCGACTGCTATGGGACTACTATTTCTGCTGCTGTTCTTGGGAGTGATGGCCTACTTTGCCCGCCAACAAGCCCGCCTGAACCGGGCGATGGACGACAACCACGATTCGAGGCGTGAGGCTGGGTACGTCGGCCCGAATGTGCATGGCCCGACCTAAATCTAAACTCAAATTTCTACCCTGAACCTGCCCTGTGGCGGGTTTTTTCTTGTTAAAAGGATGACCCAGCCAGCAACTCATCCACAATGAGCGCCCCGCCCAGAATGGCCGGGATGCCGCCGCCCGGGTGCACGCCGGTGCCTACCTGCCACAGCCGGGGCGAGAGGCGGTAAGGCTGGGGATGCAGAGGGCCGCCGCGCCAGACCGGCGAGCCTAGGCTGTAAATTGCGCCGCCCGGATGGCCGCCCTGTGCGTAGTGGGCTGGGTCTAAAACGGATACAGCCGACGCCGAAGCCAGCAGCCCCGGTACATTCAACATCTCTTCTACACGCGCCAATTGCGCCCGTACCCAAGGATGATCCAGCTTGAGTGGGCGAGCGGTGGCCGGGGCAGTCAGCAACACCGCCAAGCGCGGCCCATCGGCGTGAACGAGGGCCAGCGTATCGGGTGGGAATGCCCCAGCACGCATGGCAGCGCGGAAGGTGGCAAAGTCGGTGGGCGGAATGATGCTGGTGGCGGGCAGAGGCACGGTCTGAGCAAACGCGGCATACACGGCCACGCCGCTGACCGTGCGCCGGGGCAAGGGCGAATGCACGGGCAAACCCCGCAACGCCGCCAGCCTTGCCGGGTCAATCGCGCTGACCAACAGATCGTGGCGGGCCACCTCTCCCCCGTCCAGCGTGAGAGTGACCGACGCCGCATCCAGCCGCCGTACCGCGCCCCGAAATTGCACGCCACGCGCCACGCAAAAACCCCGCAAGCTGTCCAGCAGCACGCCCATTCCCCCCGCTGGACGGCAGACATGACCCGCGATCAGGGCCGGAAGCAGGGCGTACAGGGCCGGGGCATCGGCGGGCGGCAGTCCGGCATTCAGGGCGTGGGTGCGGAGCGCGTGGGCCAACCCCGGATGCACCCGCCGCGCCCGAATCCAGCCCTCGGCGGTCAGGTGCGGCCCAGTAGCGCGTGCCAGCGCCGCACTCGCCCGCAGGAAAGCCGGGGAAGTAAAGCGGGGCGGCGTGGTCAGCAGCGTTTCTACGTGCGGCGCAACCGGGGCCGCCGCCGCACACACCCGCAGCCAGTCGGCGTATAGCGCATGACCGGGCGGCACAGGCAACGGCACTGAGCCAAACGGCGTGTGATGAAGGCCCAAGCCACCCGGCAGCGGGCGCAAGTCCAGCAGGTCTGAACCTTCCTTCAGGCGGGCCAGAACCCTGTGCCATACGCCGGGAAAGGTGAACAGGCTGGGGCCGGTGTCGAAACTCAGGCCACCTACGTCTATGCGCCTAAGCTTTCCGCCCAAGCGGTCTGCTTCGTACACAGTGACGCTGTGACCCCGCTGGGCCAACAGTGAGGCGAGCGCAAGGCCCGCCAAGCCGCCGCCGATGATGGCGGTAGTTGGACTAACCGGATCAGACACCTTCAATATCTTGGAAAAGGGCATTCGCTTTGCTCACCTACCCCCTCCCCAACCCTCCCCCATAAAGAGGGAGGGAGCAAAACCCAATGCTTGTCCACTGATGCATCTCTCTTCTCTCACCCCTGCCGTGCCAGCAAATACACCAACTGCACCCCCGCCACCGTGCCCACCAGCCAAGGCGACACGATGCTCAGCGGGTACAGGCGGGCGGCCCACTCCGGCGTGGGCATGCGGGAGAGGGCTAGGGCCATGCCGCCGCATACCGCCCACAAGGTCAGGGCCACCAGCCGACTTTCTCCCCAAAGGAGCGCCCCGGCCAGCGTGAACCAGACCAATGCATAGAAGGCCGTCCCCGCCGCGCCCAACGTTGTCGCCACCGTGCGTGTGCCGCCTTCCCGGTCTGCGGGAATGTCCTGCACGGCGTCGAAGGCGTGTTTGCCCACTGAATAGGCCATCAGCGCCAGCAAGGGCAGCAGCGGAACGGGGCCGCCCAGCACCAGCGCGGGCAATACCAGCGGCAGGGCGTAGGCCACGTTGCTCAGGCCGTCCAGCACCGGGTGGCCCTTGAAGCGCAGCGGCGGCACCGAGTAGGCCGCGAACAAGCCCGCCGATAACGCCAACACCAGCGACGCCGCGGGCGGGAGCAGCCACGCCAGCGCCAGCAAAAACGGCAAGTTCACGGCCAGAATCGCCGTCAGGAGGGGCGCACCTTCGCCCGACATCAGGCGTGCGCCTTGCCAGCCGCCTTTGCGCCCACTGCGGGCATCTTCGGCCCGGTCAGACAAGTCGTTCAGGCCGTAAATGAGCAGGTTGAAGGGAAGCGTGAAATACAGCAGCAGCGCCCAAAGTTCTAGATGGAGAGTGTACAGATGCCCGCTGAGCCACAGCCCCGTAATGAGCGTGCCCACCGTATTGACCCACAGCGCCGGACGCGACACCGCCAACAGCCGGGAGAGCGGCAGCAGCGCAGGGCGCGGAACGGAACGCAGGCGGGGCACCATATCAGCCCCTATTCTAGCGGCGCAACGTGGGCCAGCCGTCCCGAAAGTCTGCGGCTGCCTTGCCTTTCTGACCCGGCGTAAGCGCTAAACTGTTCCCTGATGCGGCTCGTTTCGTTTGTGCAAGTTTTACTGCTGCTGGCGCTGGCGGCTTACCTGCTCTTGGTGGCGCTGGAAAACCCGCAGGTGGTGCGGCTGCCCCTCCCCTTTGGACGCGGCGAACTGAGCCTGCCCGTAGGTGCGGCGGTGGCGCTGTTTTTGCTGACGGGGGCCGTGTACGCGGCCCTGCTGTTCGTTCCGCCCCTCTGGAACGTGCGGGCCAAGCGCAGGCGGGACGTGCGCGAACGCTCGGCGCTGGAAAACCGCTTGGCCGCCACGTTGCAGGCCCGCTTGGGAGCCATGACACCGGCCAATCTGGCTCCCGCCGCACCCACCGAATCAGAACAAGCGCAACAAGGAACCCAGCCATGAGTCCAGTCAAAACAAAAACCGCCCCCGAACCGCGCTGGCTGCTGGCCCCGCCTGCCAGCCGTGAAGAACTGCTGGACGTGATGCGGGCTTGGCGCGTGTCTCCGCCGCTGGCACAAGTGCTGCACGGGCGCGGCCTGACCCGCGAACTGCTTGACCCCCCGCTGACGCTGACGCCTAACCCGGCCTTGGTTGAGGCAGCGCAGCGAATAGTGAAAGCGGTAGCCGCTAACAAACGTATCCGGATTCACGGCGATTACGACGCTGACGGCGTGACCGCAACGGCGATTCTGGTGCTGGGGCTGCGGCAAGTCGGGGCCAATGTGCACGGCTTTATTCCGCACCGCCTGAACGAAGGTTACGGCGTACATCCTGACCGGGTAGAAGAACACGCCGATGCTGCCGACCTGCTGGTCACGGTGGACTGCGGCGTCAGCAATGTGGAGGAAGTGCGGGCGCTGATGGGCCGGGGCGTAGACGTGATCGTAACCGACCACCACGCGCCCGGCAAAGAGTTTCCCGCGACGTTGGTGGTTCACCCGCAACTGACCAGTGGCTACAACGGGGCGCTGCACAACCTGACCGGGGCGGGCGTGGCGTATCACTTGCTGTGGGCCATTTACACCGAGTTGGGCTTGCCCGAACCCCGGCCCCTCACGGCACTGGCAACGCTGGGCACGGTGGCCGACGTAGCCCCCTTGATCGGAGAAAACCGGGCGCTGGTGCGGGCCGGATTGCAGGAAATGGAGCGCACCATGCACCCCGGCCTGCGTGCCCTGATGGACACCAAGCAGGTGCGTCGCCCCACCGCCCGCGACGTGGCGTTTATTCTGGCTCCGCGCATCAATGCCGCCGGACGCTTGGGCGAGGCCGATATCGCGCTGCAATTGCTGACCACCGACAGCCAGCATGAGGCGGTCACCCTCGCGGCGTATTTGGAGACGCGCAACGCCGACCGCCGCGTGCTGCAAGACAAAATGTTCGAGCAGGCATTGGCGATTGCCGACCCTTCGGAACCCGCACTGGTGGTCACGCACGCCGATTGGCACGCGGGCGTCATGGGGATTGTGGCTAGCAAATTGGTGGAGACCTACCACAAGCCCGTGTACATCATCGCGCAGGGCAAAGGCTCGGTGCGGAGTACGCCCGGAATTAGCGCGGTGCAGGGCCTCCGCGACAGCGAACATCTGCTGAAGCGTTTCGGTGGACATCCCGGCGCGGCAGGCTTTTCTATTGCGCCCGAAAATATTGGGGCCTTTCGTGACCGGATTCACGCCTATGCGCGGCAATTCCCGACGCCTGTGCCAACCGTTTTGCTAGACGCGCCCCTGCCCACGCTGGGGGCGACAATGGACTTGGTGGCCGAGGCCGCCAGCTTCGAACCCTACGGCGAAGGCCACCGCCCCCCGCTCTGGCATGTGCGCGATACCCTCACCGACACGCGCCTCGTGGGCAAACGCGGCGACAGCCTGCAATTCCGGGTGGGGCCACTGAAGGGCGTGAAATACGGCGAAACCGACGCCACACCCGGAAGCCGCGACCTTGCCACACAATTGGTGCTGAACGAATTCCGGGGCAAAGTGAATCTAGAGTTGCACGGCCAAGCGTTGCGCCTGCCTGCTTCTTTGGGGCTGGAAGGAATGGATGCGGCAACGGCCCTCTCCCCCACCCCGCGCCTAGATCCCAAAGAGGCCATGCAGCACCTGAAATCGGGGGCCAGCGCCTATGCACAGGGCGCGGTGGCCGACTACCTGAGCGGCAACGTGCCGGGCCTGACCCTGACCCGTCCAGGCGACCCGCACCCCGGCGGCGAACTGATCCTGTACGCCTTGCCCGCCGAATCCGACCTGCGAATGTGGGTCACGGCGGGGCGAGTGGCCTTTGCTTACGGCCCCAAAACACTGGCTGAACTGGAAGGCGCACTGACCCGGCATCACCTTGCCCCGCCGCCGCCCAACCCCATGCTAGACGCCACACAGGACGACGCGCATCTAGAGAGCGCCGCCGACGCCTACCGCCGCTGGCAATGGGCGCACCATCACCGCACGCTGGATGACGCGGGCTGGACGGCCAGTGTTCACGCCATGCTGGGGTTAGAGGTGCCTGAAGTGGGTAGGCCCGAAGCGGCGGAGCATGTATTGGCTGTGGCCGACGACTGAAATCAGTACCCGAAAGCCTACTTTCTTCGTGCTCGCTTCGCTCTAGTGACAGCCTAACCACATGACTGTTCACCTCAATCAATGTTATTCGTCGTCCTCATCCATATCTTCGTCGAAGTCTTCTTCGTCAAAGTCGTCTTCAAGACCGTCCGGGTTGCCGTCGCCAGAGTCGGCGTCTTCATCGCGCCAGTCCTTGATGATCGGCGTGCGGCGCACGTCTTCGCGGGGGGCGTTGAGGGTGTCTTCGGCGGCCTCGCCACTCAGGACGGCCTGAGCGCGGCGCAAAATAGGCAGATCGTTGGGCGATTGCTCGTAACGCTCGGCCAAATATGCAGCCACCCACGCGCCGAAGTACCACAGGCCCAACTGGGCCGCGTACCCGCCCACTTCCTCCGCAAAGTACGGCACATGCACCACTTCGTCAATGCGCGATTCCAAGATTTCGCGGGCCACCATCAAGGCAGGATCGGCGTCGCCCAGCAGCAACGCAATTTTGCCGTCGCCCTTTTCGTGCTGGGCCTCGAACGCGCCGGTCACGAAGGGCAGCGGATCGCCCATGACCGGAATGCTCAGCGTTTTGCCGATGCGGGCCAGCAGGGTTTGCCACGCCTGCGGCAAGGCCTCGGCGTCGGGCGCGGCCAGCAGCAGCGGCGTGCGGCCCCACAAACTCCACGCCAAATCGCGGGCGGGATTGTCCTGCTCTACGCTGGGGGCGCAGCGGTAGGCCAGATCGGTCAGCAGCGCGTCGGCGGACTGCGCCTGCTCGCCGTGCCCGGTGGCATGGGCCAAAAACTGGGCAAAGTGGTAGGTGGCAAGTGGGCCACCCGGAACCAAGACATCTATTTCGCTGGCGCTGCCGCCGGTGCTGATGCGTTTTACTGCCGCGCCCGCGACTTCGGCCAGTTCCGCAAAAGTGCGGGCGGCGTCTCCGGCGTCGGCACTGTCCAGCACAAATTGCGTGCCTGTGCGGGTAAAGTTGACGGCCACGAGGGTTTCGGCCAATTGCACAGCCAGCGTGGCTTCACCTACGCCGACGATGGCGTGCGGGGCTGGTTCGGGGCGGGTGGGGCCAGCATAACTGCCGGGCAAGCGGGCCAGCAGCGCAAACAGGTCGCTGGCGGGGGCAGGAGCAGAGGGAATGGTCATACCGACTAGCGTACATGGCGGGGGCGCTCAGGGGGAGGCGCAGCAGCAGCACGACCAGAGTCCCGAACCCACAAAGGCAACCAAAAACACCGTTCAGAACAGAGATTTTGCCTTCACGCCCCTTTAACCTTGCGTGCTAGAATCCTGCCCGTGTCCTTTTTGTCTCGTCCCCATTCCAGTAGACGACAGCTCTATGGAAGCCGCCCATACAGAAACGCCGCCCAAAGAGGCGACGTGACTGGCTTGCAGATTGATCGTGGTGCACTCGACAGGACTCGAACCTGTGGCCTTTGGCTTCGGAGGCCAACGCTCTATCCACCTGAGCTACGAGTGCTTACAGAGATTCCAAAACGGAACCCACAAAGCTCAGCTAAAGTAGCACTTTGCATGAAGGAGATCAAGTGAAGAACAAGAAGTTCGTGAACGTCCTGCTGGGCGTTCTGGCATTGATGTTGGTGGTGGGCATGGCCTACCAGTTCACGCCGAACCTCGGCAGCCTCTTTAACCGCCAAACCGGAACGCCTGCCCTGAAGGTGAACGGGCAGACCATTACGGTAGAAGAACTCGAAGCCCTGCGGCGTGGCAATCCTGTGCTGAGCAGCACCGACACCGGGCTGTTGGGCGACGATTTCAAGACCTACGTGGTGGCCCAAAAGGCCCGTCAAGTGCTGTACATTCAGGCCGCTGAAGACATCAACGTGAGCAAGAACGACGTGAATGCTGAAGTGACCAAAGTGCGCGAGCAGAACAAACTGACCGACAACAAAGCGTGGACGGACGCGCTGCAAGGTGCGGGCCTGACCGACGCGGCCTTCCGTAAGCAAGTCCGCGACGGCCTTGCTGTACAGCGCAAAGTAGATTCCATCAAGGCAACCGCCACGCCCGCCACCGACGCCGAAGCGCAGCTGTACTACACACTGAATCAGGCCAATTTTGTCAGCGACGCCCGAATCGTGGGCCGTCAGATCGTGGCGGCCGACGAGGCCAAGGCCAAGAGCTTGCTGGCACAGGTGAAAGCAGGCGGCGACTTTGCAGCCCTCGCCACCGCCAACAGCACCGAAAACAAAGACCGGGGCGGCGCACTCGGCCCGCTGGAAAACGGCGCTCCCCGCCCGGTGGCGCAGGTTGCATTGCCCGCAGAAGTCGGCACGGCGGCCTTTGCGCTCACCGAGGGCGGCGTCACCGACGTGATCAAGAGCGGCGGTAAGTTTTACATCGTGAAGGTAGAGAAGTTCCTCGCGCCCGCGCCCAAGCCCTTTGCCGACGCCAAAACCGATGTGCTGACCGCCGTAAACCAGCAGAAGAAGAACGCTGCCGTAGAAGCGTGGGGCGACAAGTTGGCCGCCGACATGAAAGTGGAATACATAGACGTGAACTGGAAGGCCGAAGACCCCACCGTTGCCAAGGTCGCGGGCCAAAACATTCCCTACTCGGCAGTGATCGAGCAGGTTGTAGGCAACCAACAATTCACCGGACTGCTGCAGCAAGTGCCTGCCGATCAGGCCGCACAACTCGTCAACGGCATCCTGAAACCGCAAGTGGTTCAGAGCCTGATTCAGGGCTACGCCGCCCGCAAAGTGGCGCAGGATCAGAAGTTGGCGCTGGCCGGAACCCGGCAGGAGTTGGCCGCATCGCTGGCTGCCTACGGTGCGCGTGACGTAAAAGTGACCGATGCCGACGTGCAAAAGTATTACCAAGAAAACATCAAGCAGTTTGAAACGGCAGCCAGCGGCACCGTGAACGAGGCCAGCTTTAAGGACAAGGCGCAGGCTGTGGCCTTCCGCAACAGCTGGAATGGCAGCAACTTTACGCAGGCGGCCACCAAAGCAGGCGGCACCGTGAGCGAGCGCGGAGCCATCACGGGCGGCACCGAAAGCACGCTGGGCGCAGAACTGAAGGCCGCCATCTTTACTGCCAAAACCCTGAAAACTGCCGGAGAAGGCAGTCTCAGCGACGTGGTACAAGTCGGCACGCGCTACTCGGTGGCCTACGTAACCGACCTGAAACGCGCCGCCACTCAGCCCCTCAGCGCCGTTCGCAGCCAGATTGAAGAAGCGGTCTTGGGCACCAAAAAGAACGAAGTCGGATCGGCTTTTGTCGCCAAACAAGTGGCTGCCCTGAAGCCCACCGACAACCTGAAAACTATCTTGGCCGCGCAGGAAAAGCGCGTGACGGCGGCGACGCCCAAGCCCGCAACTCCGGCTACGCCCGCTCCGGGCACACCTGCAACCCCAGCAACGGGTACGGAAACTCCGGCCACCGGAACGCCCGCCACTGAAACCCCAGCGACGGAAACGCCTGCAACCGAAACTCCGGCAGAAACACCTTAATCTTCTCTCCTTCCGAATTGGGCGGCCCGCATAATGGGGCCGCCTAATTTTTGGTCTGGAGTTTGGAGAACCCCCCGTTGCTGACGCAACGCCCCCCCTTAAAGGGGAGGACAACTACGCTTTCTCGCTCCCCTGTAGTACGGAATTAAATTGACTTGCGTATATGAGGCAAGAACGCTGGCTGGGTGGCCCCTCACCCCGCTGCCTTGCAGCGCCCCTCTCCCACAGGTGGAGAGGGCAACAGCAGATGTACGGGGCTCTTTTTACTTGCGTATCAGGGGCTGGCTGCGAAATAGACTGGCGGTGTGCCCCTGAGCCATTCAGCCCACGCCTTCCCCCGCCCCGGCCCGCTAGAATTGCCGACATTATGTCTTCTGTCATGCCGCGCGTCTTTTCTGGAATTCAGCCTACGGGTGATCCCCATATCGGGAACTACTTTGGGGCCATGAAAAATTATGTGAAATTGGGCGACCAATTGGGCAAAAACTCAATTTACTGCGTGGTAGACTTGCACGCGCCCACCAATCCCATTGCCTATGATCCCAAACATCTGGCCCGGCGTACCTTCGATATGGCCATAGCCAATATGGCAATTGGTTTAGACCCCGAAAAAGTCATCTTTTTTGTGCAGTCGCATGTGCCCGAACATACGCAACTGGCGTGGCTCTTTACGGTCATCACGCCGGTGGGGGAACTGGAGCGCATGACGCAGTACAAAGACAAGGCCGGAAAGCTGGAAAGCACCCCGGCGGGCCTGTTGATGTATCCGGTGCTTCAGGCCGCCGACATCTTGCTGTACAAGGCCGACACCGTGCCAGTGGGTGAAGATCAGGTGCAGCACATCGAGCTGACCCGCGAGATTGCCCGCAAGTTTAATCATGCGTTTGGCGACACGTTCCCCGAACCGAGGGCGGTGTTGGAAAAGGACGCGCTGCGAATTCCCGGCCTTGACGGATCGGGGAAAATGGCTAAAAGCAAGGGCGAGGCCACCACCATCGGCATTCTGGAGCCGCTGGATTCCATTTGGCAAAAGCTGCGGGTGGCCCCCACCGACCCCGCCCGCGTGCGCCGCACCGACCCCGGCGACCCCGACAAGTGCCTGATCGGGGATTACCACAAGCTGTTTAGCGACCTGCCCACGCTGGAAACGGTGTACACGGGCTGCCGCACCGCTGGCATTGGCTGCGTAGACTGCAAAAAACTGTTGCTGGGCAGCATGACGCAGGAACTCGCGCCCATTCAAGACCGCGCCGCCGCTCTGCGTGCCGACCCCAATTTTGTACGCGACGCCTTGGTGCAGGGCGCAAAAGAGGCCCGCGCCATTGCCCAGCCCGTGTTCGAGGAAGCGCGGGAGAAGGTTGGCTTCCTGAAGTTGTGATTTCCAAAACCGTGAATGGCGTGTGGGACGTGGGCGGTAGGTTGTGGGAACGGCTGTAGCTTTGGCCCCCGCCCCTCAGACCAGTTTTGCTGTGCAGTTGCCCTGCTTTTCGGGCACACTGGCAGAACTGGCCTCGGCCCTGCGCTCTGGCTGGGTTCTGCCGCCCCAAGTGCCGCTGCTGGCCCTCACGCGGGAAGTGCTGGCTTGGGCGCAAGGCTTTGGTGCGCTCTACGCCGACGCCCAACCTGATTTGCTGCCGACTCTCGCCAGCGTCATTGCCCTCAAAGCCCGCTTGCTGCTGCCCCAAATTCAGCCTGAAGCCACCGAGGAAAGCTGGCCGGATGACCTGCTGGATGAACTGGTAGAAGGCGTGGAAGCTCTGGCCGAGTTAGACGCGCTGGTGGGCTTTTTAGCGGCGCGGCGGCGTGAGCGGGAAGGACTGATCGCCGCCCGCGCTGTCCCCGTGACCCTGCCCCGCCGGGAACGCCCACGCAATCCGGCGGGCAGCCTCGGCAAATTGGTGCGGGCCGCCCAAAATGCCGTGCGTCAGGTAGACGTGCCGTTGCTGTCGCGTGAACGCCTGACGCTGGCCGATGCTTTGGGCGCATTACGGGCTTTTGGAACCCGGCTGCGAACCTTCACTTTTCGGGGCATTCCGGCGCAAAACTGGGGCGAGCAGACCACCTACTTTGCCGCTCTACTAGAAGGCGTCAAAGAGGGCAACTTCAGCGTGCAGCAAGACGACGTGAACGGAGAAATTCAGATCACGTCGCATGTGCAAGAAGGCTGAGGTGGGTGGTTGGACAAGCGCAGAAGTTCTGGCCCACAGCCTCAGGTCTGGTCGTCTACCGTGGCCCCTTCCGCAGCGCGGGTCACGGCTTCCATGCCTGCACGGGCCGCACTTTCGCTGGAGTAGGTTTCGCTGGTGCCGATGACCTGTCCGTTGCGGGCGGTGAGGCTAAAGCGCAGGCCGCTGTCGCTGAGTACGAGGCGGATGCTGTCGGCGGCGTTGGTCTGTACCGATTCCACGCCGTTCATGGCCCCAGCTTTGGCCGTGTAGCGCTCGCTGGTCAGCACGATCTGGCTGTTGCCCGCGTGCAAATTGAACATAAACTGATCGCCACTGCGCTTGACTACAAACTTTCCAGCCATGTATTCAGCCCCTTTTAAGATGTGATTTTTATCACTCTACATCTTTTGGGCAGACTCCACGTCTTTTAGAGCAGTTCTCCGAATTACGCCACGAAAAAAGAGACTTTCGGTGGCTCCATTCTCCGTCTTGCTCGGTAAAATTCACTCGCTTCGCTCGGTCATTCTTATGACAAATGCTGTAGACAAAACTGCGGGAGCAACACACCCGCTGTTGCCCCCATTCCCGCTTAAGATGGCCGCTTAAACTTTACGCCATCACTTCTTCGCGTGTTTTGCTGAGGTACACGGCCACTTCATCGGCACTCCGAACGTCGCTGAGGCTGACGTAATGGTGCTGACCATCGGGGCTGCCGCTTTTGGTCAGCTTGATCTGGTCGCCTTCGAGGTGATCTACCGTGCCCACATGCTCGCCGTTGATGTCCTTCACTTGCAGGTGCTCGGTGATCTGCGCACGCAGGCTTTCCATCGCCTTATCGTCGAGGGTTTGCAGGTCGCTGTCGGTCATGCTCTGGTCGTTTCCAGTCATAAGAGCCTCACTTTCGCCCGTACTGGCGCGTTGGTCTTATGGGACGCTCGGCGCGTGGGACAGGCATGAGTAACAGGCGAAGACTCACTGATGCTTGTCTGACGGAAGGCTGACGCTGGGGCCGACTCAGGAACGTGCGAAAGCGGCGGCGGCCTGCACTTGTACTGCACTGGGACGCACGCCCGTATACAGCACGAACTGTTCCAACGCTTGAAGTTCGATGACTTCCGCCCCAGTGATGACAGATTTGCCCTCTGCGCGGGACGCCCGAATTAGCGGCGTTTCGGCGGGAGAGGCGACGACATCCATCACCGCCTGAGCCTGTGCGATTTGGGCCGGGGCAAAGGCCAATGCCGCCGCTTCGGGGCCTCCCGCCATGCCAATAGGCGTCACGTTGATCAGCAGTTGGGCTTCTTGGGGTTGCGGTTGCCAGTGTTCGGGCTGCCAGACGAAGTGGCCGTGTTGTTGACCCAAATCATGAGCCAACGCCTGCCCTGCCGCTTCGTTCCTTGCCAGAATCGTACCGGACGCAAATCCAGCGTCGCGCAGGGCAAACGCCACCGCCCGCGCCATGCCGCCGCTGCCGCGCAAGACGAAGCGCAGGGCTGGATCAAGTTGATGCTGCGTCAACAACTGCCGCACCGCCAGATAATCGGTGTTGTAAGCGTGCAGCACGCCGCCCTCATTCACGATGGTATTCACCGATTGCAGCACGGCAGCCGATGCATCCAGCCTATCCAGATACGGAATGCAGGCTTCCTTGAACGGCATAGACACCGCGCAGCCGCGAATGCCCAGCGCCCGGATTCCGGCGATGGCAGCGGGAAGGTCAGTGGTGGTGAACGCTTTGTAGACGAAATCGAGGCCCAGCGCGTCATAGAGGTGGTTGTGAAAGCGTGTACCGAAATTGCCGGGGCGTCCCGATAAGCTCATGCACAGTTGCGTGTCTTTGTTGATCGGCGGTTTCATTCAACCCGTCCTATGACTCGGCCAGCCCAAGCATCAGATTCAGGTTTTGCACGGCGGCTCCACTGGCCCCCTTGCCCAAGTTATCGAGGCGGGCGGCCAGCAGCACGCGGCTTCCATCGGTGCTGGCGTACACGAACAACTCCAGATCGTTCGTACCGTTCAGCGTTTGCGGGTCTAAGATGGCCGGATTTTCGGCGGGCGGCGTGACCCGCACGAACCGCTGGCCTGCGTAATGTTCGGCCAGCGCGGTATACATCTGCTCCGCACTGACGCCCAATTCTTCCAAATGCAGCGGCACAGTCACGGTCATGCCCTGTGCCCACGCACCCACGTTCGGCACAAAAATGGGGGTGCGGGTCAGGCCGCCGTAACGCATCATTTCAGGAATGTGCTTGTGATCCAGCCCTAAGCCGTAGCTCAGGAACTCGCCGCGCATGGGGTGAGGCTGATTCTGCTCGTGTGCGTCAACAAGGGCACGGCCCCCACCGCTGTAACCGCTGTAGCCCTGAATATTCACCGGATGGTTGGATGGCAGCAGGCCCGACGCCGTGAGGGGCGCAAGCAAGGCAATCGCGCCCGTGCTGTAGCAACCGGGATTGGAAACAAAGCGGGCCGTGCGAATCTGGTCGGCTTGCCCCCCATTCAGTTCCGGAAACCCGAACGCCCAGCCCGCATCGACCCGGTGCGCGGTGCTGGCGTCCAGCAAGCGGGCGTGCGGGTTGGTGGTCAGCGTCACGGCTTCGCGGGCGGCGTCATCGTGCAGGCACAGAATGCTCAGATCGGCGGCATTGAGGAGGTCGGCGCGGGCCTGCGGGTCTTTGCGGTGGGCCGGGTCGATGCTCAGCACTTCTAGGTCTGTGCGGCCTGCCAGCCGTTGCCGAATTTGCAGGCCCGTGGTTCCGGCCTCGCCGTCTATAAATATTTTGGGTCTCATCAATTCTCCTGCGTGGTTTGTGCTTGCCACTCGCTGTGCAGCAGGCCATAAATCGCGTCGTCCGTCCATTCTCCCCGGTGCCAGTAGCTTTGGCGGGTGGTTCCCTCATGCCGGAATCCGGCCCGGAGCAGCAGGGCGGCGGCGGCGTAGTTGCGCGGGTCGATGCTGGCGTAGACGCGGTGCAGCCCGTGCAAATCAAACACTTGCTTTAGCACCAGCCTCAGTCCCTCCGACGCAAAGCCGCGCCCCTGTGCAGCGGGGGCCAGCGTCACGCCCAATTCTGCTTGTCGGCCTAGACCGCGCACCGCAAAATCTCCCAGCAGTTCGCCACTTTCAGCATGAGCAAAGGCCACTTGCGTCCAGCCATCTTGCGCCAGCGTGCGCCCCTGCATCTGGGTTATCAAGGCTTCGGCATCGGCCAGTGCATTGGGCAAATCCCAGCCCTGATAACGGGCCACAGCGGGATCGTTGCGGTAGGCGCAGAGGGCCGGGGCATCGGCGGGGGTCAGGGGGCGCAGCATCAAGGGGGGCAGGGCTGCGCGGGACATGAGGAGTAGCGTATCAAGTAGCGAGAGAGCGGGAACGCCACTGAACTACCCCCTCTGCTCCGCAGCTCTGCGAGCCACCCCGCTGCGATGCAGCGCCCCTCTCTCTTCGAGCTGTTCCAGTCCCACAGGTGGAGAGGGAAAGACCCAAACGCCCACGCCTACCGACTCTTTTCCCGCTCACTACTCACCACTGACCACTCACCGAAATCCATTACCAGCGCGGCTTCGTCGCCCCCAACAGGTGATACATCAACGCTTTCTGCGCGTGCAGGCGGTTTTCGGCCTGATCGAACACGCGGCTCTTGGGGTGTTCGGTGGCTTCCGGCACGGTTTCCTCTCCGTAGTGGGCAGGAAGGCAATGCAGGAAAATGCCGTGTGGCGCGAGCGTATCCAGCATCTGCGGCGTGACCTGATAGCCCTGAAAGGCGCGGCGGCGAATGTCGGCTTCGGCTTCTTGGCCCATGCTGATCCACACGTCGGTATACAACACGTCCGCGCCCGCGATGGCCCCCAGATCGTTGGTTAGGGTCACGTTGGCGCCGCGCTTCACGGCGTCCATCAGCACCGCGCCGTTGGGTTCGTAGCCCACCGGAGTCACGATGGTGACTTCTGTGCCGGTCAGGATGCCCATGTGAATGTGGCTGTTGGCGAGGTTATTGCCGTCTCCGATGTACACCACGCGCCTGCCGGTCAAGTCGGTGCCGAATTCCTGCTCAATGGTTTGGTAATCGGCCAGCAGTTGCGCCGGATGCAGCATGTCCGACAATCCGTTGATGATCGGAATAGAAGCGTGATCTGCAATTTCATGCAGAGTTTGCTGCAAGTATACGCGGCCCATCACGCCGTCTACCCAGCGTTCTAGGTTGCGGGCCACATCTGACACGCGCTCGCGGGTACCCAGGCCAATTTCGGCGTTACTGAGCGTAATCGCATGCCCTCCCAACTGGTACATGCCCACGTCAAAGGTGGTGCGCGTTCGCAAACTGGCCTTCTCGAACACCAGCGCCATACTGAGGCCCGACAACGGTTTCACGCCGCGCCACTCGCCCCGGCGCATAGAATGGGCAGTGTCCATGACCACTCGCAGTTCAGCGGCGCTCATGTCCAGATTGCTCAGGAAGTCGCGGCCTGACAAGACGGGGGCGGGAAGCGTTTCGGGCGTGTGCAGAAATGGCGCGGAGGCTTGAGCAGTAGCTGCAGTAGCTTGGGCCGCTGCCTTTTTGCCTGCTTTCCCCGATTGTTTCGGTGTAGTGGTGGCCTTGCTGTCCTTCGGCATAGGCGGGAAGTATACAGGAATATTATGCAATTTAGCTGCATTTAGTTGCAGGCAAGTGACGAGATTAGGCGATCTGGCCCATAGCCCCTGACGCCCGTGGGCCGCTAGGGTAACGCCATGTTGAAGGTTGATGTACTGGGCCGCCCCGCCGAAGACAATGCGCTGTGGGCCACGCTGGACGCTGGGCAGGGCCACACCCGCTTGCTGCTGGACTGCGGCGCGGGCACGCTGGACGCTGTGCCGTTCAGTCATCTTCAGGCCGTAGACGCGGTGCTGTTTTCACATCTGCACATGGATCATGTGGGCGGGTTCGACACGCTGTTTCGGGCCATTTTTGATCGTCCAGCGGCGGCCACAGCGGGGAATCAGGTGTGGGGGCCACCGGGAACGGCCCGCATTCTGTCTCACCGATTGCGGGGCTACTGGTGGAACCATGTCCCCGAACTGGGCGGCGTGTGGCACGTTCACGACGTCCACGAAGACCACATTCACTCTTACCGCTTTGAAGCCAACGAAGCGTTTGAAGTGGCACACGACGAAGGGCAGCAGGCGCACAACGGCCTGATTCTGAACACGCCGCAGTTCAGCGTGGAAGCCTTGCCCCTGCACCATCACGGCGTCAGCCTCGGCTACGTGGTGCGCGAGGCGGGCCGGGTCACAGTGAACACGGGCGCACTGGCCGAACTGGGCCTGAAACCGGGCGCGTGGCTGGCGCAGTTGAAAGCTGGGGCAGAGGGAATGCTAGATGTGAACGGCGTGCCACACGATGCCGCCGCCCTCAGGGCGCACCTGCTTCAGCACACGCCGGGGCAGAGTTTCGCCTACCTCACCGATTTTGTGCTGACTCCCGCCGAACAGGAACGGCTGGCCCCCAAGTTGGCAGGCGTGCAGACGTTGTATCTGGAGGCCCAGTATTTGCCCGAAGACGCAGCGCTGGCCGAGCGGCATCAGCACACCACCGTAGAACAGGGTGCGGCGCTGGCAGGGGCGGCAGGCGTGGAAAACTTAGTGTTGCTGCACCTCTCGCGCCGCTACCGTGCCGAGCGTTGGCCCGAATTTTTAGCCGCAGCACGGGCCATTTTTCCCGCTACTGAGCTTCCGGTGGGGTGGCTGAGTGAGCCTACTGGGGAGAGGCGATCCGAAAATTAACGGGGCAAAGGGTGTATCGTTCGGCCATGCAATTGGCATATCGGTCATCAATTTTGAAGCTGAAGTACGCCGTGCATTGTCCTGCATCTGAGGCCATAGACTAAATGTCGACAAGCCCGAACTACATAGGCGTAACAATTCTTATTCCGCTTTCAGTTTTTACAATATTTTACATTATCTCCAGAACAAATACTCAGGCGATAGTATCGTTAATGTTTTCAGTCGCGGTATATGTAGCCATCAGGGCAAATTTTCAAGACAATTACCCTTGTGTCTCTGCCGATTTCCAAACTAGCGAAGACTATCTATCCTGCTTCTGGAATCAGCAGTTGGATATATTTGGAGCTTTCCCCGAAGTCTATTTCGGTTGGCTACTCTACGTGTCAGCCATTAAGTTATTTGTCAGTCTTGATCACCCCTCTAAAAGAGAGAGGCTATTCAAGTTTCAGTACATCGGGGCGATAGCAATGTTCTTTATTTTGGGAACAATTGCCAGACTTTCCAGACAGTAGGTATTCAGTTCATTCTCAGCATAGATGCCGAACCGAAGCCCATAGAGCTTGGTTCGGCGTCTCCCGTTTTGCAACCACTCCAAAATCATCTGCGCTACCCTAGTTCCCATGACGCTTGCCCTCTTCGATTCGCATATGCACACGCCGCTGTGTGGGCACGCGGCAGGCACGCCCACCGAGTACGCGCAGGCGGCGCTGGACGCGGGCCTCAGCGGGGTCTGTTTTACCGATCATATGCCCATGCCCGCGTGGTACGACGCGCCTTGGCGCATGCGGTTGGATCAGTTGCAGGAGTACAGAGACAGTGTGCTGGCCGCCCGCGAAGCCTTTGCCGGGCGGCTGGAAGTGCGGCTGGGGTTAGAGGCCGACTATCATCCCGGCACGGAGAGCTTTGTGGAAGGCGTGCTGGAAGCGCATGCTTGGGATTACGTGATCGGCAGCGTGCATTACATCGGCGCGTGGGGGTTTGATAATCCGGAGTTTGTGGCCGAGTACGACGCCCGCGACTTGGGCAGTATTTACCGCCATTACTACGCGCTGATAGAAGGGGCGGCCCGCACCGGACTCTTCGACGCGCTGGGACACTTGGATTTGCCCAAAAAGTTTGGTCACCGTGACCCGGACGGTTACGCGGCCCTACACGCGCTGGACGTGGTGGCCGAGCGCGGCCTGAGCCTCGACTTCAATACGGCGGGCTGGAGAAAACCCGTGCGCGAAGCCTACCCGGCCCCCGATCTGACCCGCGCCGCCGCAGACCGGGGCATCGGCTTCGTGCTGGGCAGCGACGCGCACCAACCACAGGAAGTCGGCTCCCGCTTTACCGACGCCCTCAAGCAGATTCATGATGTGGGGGGCCGCGTGGTGAACTACGCGGGACGGGTGCGACATGGCTAACGTGCATGAAACCGAACAGGCCGGGGCAGGCGTTAACCGTAAGCAACTGGCGAACGTACTGAAAACCACTGCCGATCTGCTAGAGCTGCTGGGCCAAGAGGTATTCCGGGCCAACGCCTACCGGAGCGCGGCCCGTAGCCTAGAGGCGCTGGACACCGACGCCGCCGAGTTGGTGGCCGCCGGGTTTGCAGGCGTGCCGAAAGTAGGCAAAAGTATTGCCGCCGAACTGCTGGCCTACGCCGAGTGCGGCACCTTTGCGCCCTTAGAGGACGCCGCCAGTCAGGTTCCGCCGGGGGTGCTGGGCCTGTTCCGGGTGCGCGGATTGGGGCCAAAGAAGATTCGCGCCCTCTGGGACGCCGGAACCGATTCGTTGGAAAGCTTGCGGGAAGCGGCGCACAACGGGCAACTCGCGGCCCTAAAAGGCTTTGGAGCCAAAAGTGCCGCCACGATTTTGGCAGCGGTGGATTTTGCACTGGCCGCTCAGGAACGCCAGCACCTCAGCACCGGGCTGGATGTGGCCGAGGCATTGGCCGCCCGCCTACACGACTTGGACGCCCGCATGTCCGGCGACGTGCAGCGCGGGCTGGATACGGTTCACAGCGCCCGCGTGACCGTGACTGCCACACCCGAAGAAGTGACGGCGCGGGTGGGCAACTGGGTAGAAGCCCTCTCCCCCGTTGGCACCAAGCCCCTGCTGGCGGGGCGGGTAGACGGCGTGCCTGTGGAGATCGCCTACAGCTCCGCCGAAGCACGCGGCGCACTTGATCTGATGATGGGCGGCGGCGCAGCGTACCGGGAAGAACTGCGGGCAGCAGCTAGAGCAGGTGGCTTTGACCTGAGTGGGCGGGGGCTGATGCGCGGTGGCGAGTTGGTTGTCACGCCTATAGAATTGGACGTAGCCCGCGAACTGGGCCTGACCCTGCGGCCCGCCGAGTACCGCGAACCCGAACACGACCTGATCTGGCAAACGCTGCCCACTCCCGCCGAACTGGTCACGGTGGCCGACCTGCGCGGCATGATCCACACCCATTCCACTTGGTCAGACGGAGCGTCTAGCGTGCGCGAGATGGCCGCCGCCGCCGTCAAGATGGGGCACGAGTTTTTGGGCACAGGTGACCACTCGCGGGCGGCGCACTACGCGAACGGCATGAGCCTAGAGCGGCTGCGGGCGCACATTCAGGAGGTGCGCGAATTGCAGGCGGCGGGCGTGCCCGTGATCGCCGGGGCGGAAGTGGACATTCTGGATGACGGCTCGCTGGACTATCCCGATGATGAGTTGGCGGCGCTGGATTACGTGGTGGGCAGCGTGCATAGCCTGTTTACGATGGACGCGGCGCGGCAAACCGAACGGCTGGTGCGAGCCGCCTCTCACCCCCTGATTACGGTACTGGGCCACCCCACAGGCCGCCTGCTGCTGCGCCGTCCGGGGTACGCGATGGATTTGGAAGCCGTACTGGGCGCGTGCGAGGCCAACGGCACAGTCGTGGAAATCAATGCCAACGCCTACCGCCTCGATCTGGACTGGCGCGACGTGCTGCGTTGGCGGGAGCGCCTGACCTTTGCCATCAACACCGACGCACACGTACCCGGCGGCCTTGCCGACACCCGCTACGGCGTGGCAGTAGCCCGCAAAGCTGGGCTGACTCCGGCACAGGTGATCAATACGTTGGGGCAGGCCGACTTTCTGGCGTTCGTGGCGCGGCAGCGGGCAGCGCGATCAGCCTAGGTTGATTTGACCTGTGACCAATCTTCCCGTCTACACCCATTTTGTGCGTTCTAGCTTGACTTAAGCCGAGTCTCCAACCATAGTGAACGCATCTTAAAACCAACGTACCTTTAAGGAACTCTTGAGGTGCGTGCGTGTCCAACCTGGCCTGTGTGGGGGTTGTGCAGGAGGCTCAATAATGAACCGAACCAAGCTCAAGGTTTCTGCCGCCGCCGTACTGGCCGTCACTGCCGGTCTCGCCTTTGCCCAAAAAGTAGAAAGCCCCGTGCCGATCGGCGTGGCGGTGGCCCAAACCAGCAACACCGCGCTGCTGGGCCAAGAACAGGTCATCGGGGCCAGATTCGCCGAGAAGTTTTTGAACGCACGCGGCGGCATCAACGGCACGCCCTTCAAGCTGGTGTTTCAAGATGCGGCAGGCGATGAAAACAGCGCCATCAACGCCTTTCAGAACCTGATTACCAAGGAGCGTGTGGTGGGTATCGTGGGGCCGACGCTGTCTCAGCAAGCCTTTGCCGCCGACCCGATTGCCGACCGCGCCAAAGTGCCCGTGTTGGGGCCAAGTAACACCGCCAAGGGCGTGCCGCAAATCGGCAACTACATTGCCCGCGTGTCGGCTCCGGTGGCCGTAGTGGCCCCCAACGCCATCCGCACGGCGCTTCGCCTCGATCCCAAAATTAAGAAAGTAGCCGTGCTGTACGCCCAAAACGACGCTTTCTCGACCAGTGAAACCGGAACTTTTCAGGAAACGGTCAAGGCTCAGGGCCTGACGCTGAGCACGGTGCAAAAGTTCCAGACCACCGACACCGATTTCACCACGCAGGTCACAGCCGTCCTGAACGCCGATGTAGACCTCGCCATCGTGTCGGGCCTCGCAGCCGACGGCGGCAACCTCGTCAAGCAGCTCCGTCAGTTGGGCTACAAGGGCCTCATCATCGGCGGTAACGGCCTGAACACTTCCAACATGTTCCCCGTCTGCCAAAAACTCTGCGACGGCGTCATCATCGCGCAGGCCTATAGCCCCTCGCAGCCCAGCGCTGCCAACCAAGTATTCGTGAAGGAATACCGCGCCCAATACAAGAAAGACCCACCTCAGTTTGCAGCGCAGGCTTATGCAGGCGTGCAAGTCTTTGTGGAGGCTCTCCGCGCTGTAGACCGCAAGAAGAAGATTGCAACTTGGGACTTGGATGATTTGCGCGTCGAACTGAACAAGCAAATCTTGGTGGGCAAATACAATACGCCACTAGGCCTGATTGCCTTCGACAAAGAGGGCGAAGTGGTGCAAAAAGACTTCTACGTAGCCCAGATTAAGATGAAGGACGCCAAGACCGGCTCATTCGTCTTCCTCAAGTAAGGCCAACCCAATTTAGCCTGTCAGCGCCGCCCACATTCAGCAAAATCAGGGCTGAATGTGGGCGGCTAAATGTTGGTTCAGTGCGGATATCGGTTAACTACAGGATTTATCTGAGAGCTTTTCGGTTCAGACACATGAGCTTGGTGGGCCAGTAAGGAGAGCTATGGAACTGAGTTCATTTGTACAAAACCTGATGAACGGGCTGGCAATCGGTAGCGTCTATGCCATTTTTGCCCTCGGCTATACGCTGGTCTTTTCTATCTTGGGCATCATCAACTTTGCACACGGGGCCGTGTTTACTTTGGGCGCGTACTTTACCTATACGTTGGTGGTGGGGCAGTTCGAAAACAACGGCTTGTTGAAGGGAATCAACCTGTTTCCAGATGGCTCGCCTTTTTCGGGCAGTGCGGTGATGTTCGGGCTGGCTACGATTTTGGGGGCGTGTGCGGCGGGGGCTGTTGCCGTGCTGATCGAGCGGTTGGCGTTCCGGCCCATGCGTTCACGCGGCGCTGATCCATTGCTGGCGTTGGTCAGCAGCCTCGGCGTGGCTCTAGTCATCGTTAACCTGATTCAACTGCTCGTAGGCGCAGAAATCTACAACTTTCCCTCCGATGCTTACGGCGAGGTGCGGCCTGCGCTGAGCTTCAAAATCGGTGAAAAGATCGTGATTATCCGCACCGTGCAACTGATTATCTTTGCCGTCAGTCTGGTGATGCTGGCCGTGCTGGGCTACGTGATCGGGCGCACCAAAGTCGGCAAGGCGCTGCGGGCGGTGGCCGAAAGCCCCAGCACCGCGAGCCTGCTGGGGATCAGCGTAGACCGTTTTATTCTGATCACCTTTTTCCTGTCGGGCTTTTTGGGCGGGTTGGCAGGAACGCTCGTTGGCACGGCCTTTGGGGTGGCGGGGCCATATTTTGGCGTCGTGTACGGCCTGAAGGGGTTGGCCGTGATCGTGCTGGGGGGCTTGGGCAGTATTCCGGGCGCAGTGGCAGGTGGCCTCGTCATTGGGCTGGCCGAAGCCTTTGTGCCCGCCGAATACAGCGCTTACAAAGACGCGGTGGCCTTTGCGCTGCTGTTCGTGATTTTGCTGGTGCGCCCGCAAGGACTGTTGGGCCGCAACCTGATTCAGAAGGTGTAGTTCGGTGATTTTCATGTCACCGATGAGTTGGTTTCGTTCTGAGCCTCAAAGCTTCGGGCATGAGGTGGGAACTTTTAAACCTGCACAGCAGAGGGGGAAAGCGGGCATGGCAGCACTCAAACCAACGACGATTTCAGAACAACGCGCAGGACAACCATGAGCGACTTTCTCCAAAGCTACGGCTTCCTGATCGTCACGCTGATTCAGGCCGGACTGCTGGGCCTCAGCCTGTATTTTCCGCTGATGGCCGGACAACTGAGCCTTGCCAGTCCCGGTTTTTATGCACTGGGCGGGTACGTGGCCGCCATCATGCTCACCAATCCGGCCTTTGCGGGCCTGCGCGACACGCTGGGTAACGGGATTTTTCCGCTGACTTGGCTGGCGGCAGGTCTGTTGTGTGCCCTTGCGGGCGTGATCGTGGGGGTTCCGGCGCTGCGTTTGCGGGGTATCTACTTGGCACTGGCCACTATCGCTTTCGTCGAAATCTTGCGCGTCGTGTCCCTGAATTTGTCTATTACGGGCGGAGCCATCGGTATTTTCGGCATTCCGCAGGCGTTCGGATTTCAAGACCGCTGGCAATACCTGCTGATTTTTGGGCCGCTGCTGGCGCTGGTACTGGCCTTTACTTACATGCTGCAAAAATCGCGTGTGGGCCGCGCCTTTCGTGCCATTCGGGAAGATGAACTGGCCGCCGACGCGATGGGCGTGCCGCCAACCCAATACAAGGTGCTGGCCTTCGTCATCGGGGCCGTAATCGCGGGCATCGTGGGGTCTATGAGTGCGCCGTTCCTGAACACTTGGAACGCCAAACAAGGCACCTTCGATGCTTCTATTGCCATCCTCGCCTTCGTGCTGATCGGCGGCTCACGCAGTATGTGGGGGCCAGTGGTGGGCGGCGCACTCCTCACCGCCGTGCCGGAACTCCTGCGCTTCTTGCAAGACTGGCGCTTGGTCATCAACGGCCTCGTGTTGGTCATCGCCAGCTTGTATCTGCCCCAAGGCATCGTGGGCGCACTCGCCAAACTCCGCAAATCGCCGCCTCCGGCCCGCCCGCCCATCGCCCCAGCGCCGGATGCCAAAGGGGGCACGCTATGACCGCTGCCGTGCCTCAACCCACGTCTAGAACCGTGTTGGAAGCCCGCAACATGACCCGGCGGTTTGGCGGCCTGATCGCCGTCAACGACGTGAGTTTCGATGTCCGAGAAGGTGAGATTTTCGGACTGATCGGGCCGAACGGGGCGGGCAAAACCACCCTGTTTAATCTGATGACGGGCCTGACACCGCCGAGCAGCGGAACTTTGATGTATGAGGGCCGCCCCGTATTGGGCCTCGCGCCACACCGGGTAGCTGCCCTCGGCATGAGCCGCACCTTTCAGAATATCCGGCTGTTTAAGGCGTTGTCGGCGCTGGAGAACGTGAAAATCGCGCAACACACCCGTACCCATGCCGGGCTGTGGCGCGGGATTTTTGGGGCTAACCGCGCCGAGGAAGCGCAGGTGGAGCGGCGAGCGTGGGAACTGCTGGATTTGGTGGGCCTGTCTGACCGGGCCGGAGAGGAAGCCGGAAACTTCAGCTACGGCGACCAAAGACGGTTGGAAATTGCCCGCGCACTCGCCACCGAACCCCGCGTGCTGCTGCTGGACGAACCCGCTGCCGGAATGAACACCTCCGAGAAGGGCAGCCTGACCGCCTTTATTCGGGAAGTGCGCGACAAATTTGACCTGACGGTGATGGTGATCGAACACCATGTGCCGCTGGTGATGAACCTGTGTGACCGCGTGGCCGTGCTGAACTTTGGGCAACTGATCGCAATGGGCGACCCGGCGAGCGTGCAGCGCGATCCCAAAGTCATCGAAGCGTATCTGGGAGGAGAATGACCGATTCTAAAGCACCGCTGCTAAGCATCGAGAACCTGAGCGTGAACTACGGCGCGATTCAGGCCGTGCGTGACCTGAGCGTGGCCGTGAACGAGGGCGAAGTGGTGACCCTGATCGGGGCCAACGGTGCGGGCAAAACCACGACTCTGCGGGCCGTATCGCGCTTGCTGAAGCCGGTAGCGGGCCGAATCACCTTTATGGGCCGCGACATTACACGTCTGCCCGCCGATGAGGCCGTGAAATTGGGCATCGCGCAAAGTCCGGAAGGGCGGCAAGTGCTGGCCCGCCAGAGTGTGCAGGACAACCTAGAATTGGGCGGCTACACCCGCAGCAACGCTGAAGTGAAGATCGATATAGACCGGATGTATGGCCGTTTTCCGCGCTTGGGCGAGCGCCGCAGCCAGATGGCAGGCACGCTGTCGGGCGGCGAACAGCAAATGCTCGCCATTGCCCGCGCCCTGATGAGCCGCCCCAAACTGCTGCTGCTGGACGAACCTAGCCTCGGCCTCGCGCCCATCATCGTGCGCGAAATCTTCGACATCATTCGGGAACTGAACGCGCAGGGCGTGACGATTTTGCTGGTAGAGCAGAATGCGCGGCTGGCGATGCAGAGCAGCCACCGAACCTATGTGCTGGACGCGGGCCAACTGACCTTGCAGGGCAACAGCGCCGAACTGGTCAACGATGAGCGGGTGTTGCAGGCGTACTTGGGCGGCTAGAACTCCAGCTTCCTAGACCAAACAAGCGGACGCGGCAGCCCCCCTCACAGGACTGCCGCGCCCATTTGTTGTCGCAAAGCGAATCTGAACTTCAACCCAGATTCGGTACTGCTTGGCTCCGGTTCCGCCTTAGCGGGTGCCGAATTCCTGCGCCCAGTAGGTGCCGAAGGTGCTGCCCGTGCGGTAGGTGTAGCCCGCGCCCATTTCCTTGAACTTGGGATCCATCAAGTTCTTGCAGTGGCCGGGGCTGTCGATCCAGCCCTGCACGACGTTCTGAACCGTGTAGCCCGCCGCGATGTTCTCGCCCAATTCGCGCCATGTGGTGTACCCGGCTGCTTCTGCCCGCGTCACCAAGGTGCCGCCTTCGGGCGAAATGTGGGCGAAGTAGTTACGGGCGGCCATATCTGCGGTGTGGGCACGGGCGGCCACAGCCAAAAAGCCGTTCCAAGCGACGGGCGCGGCGGCTGCATAGGCGACGTCGCCGCAGGTGCGGGGAACAGCTCTTGCCGCGTTCACTTCGCGCAGCACTTGGGCTTCTTCGGCGCTCATGGTCTGGCTGCCGGTGTCCTGCGCTTTGGGAGCCACTGGGGCGCTGGCCTGAGGCTCAGCAGCGGGAGTGGGGGCCGTGCTGCCACCGCAGGAGGTAAGGGCGGCGGCTCCAATGATGGTCAGGGTCAGGGCGGTCAGGCGAGCAACTTTGATCTGGAGCATGAGGGTGTTCCTTTTTCGCACTGAGAGAATGCTGTGCGGTTGAAGTACACCTACCTTAGAAAGCACAGGCTGTCAGGCAGCTCACACCTCGGATCATTAACATGACCATCCCGTCATAAAGCTTACAAACATACAAAACTTCTCTTTGATGACCCGGATGGGGGCATTTCCGCACTGCGCCCCCCGCCTCGCCCCGGTTCCGGCGAGTGTCGCGGCTGAAAGTACAGTTCTTTCTGGGTCAACGCTCTGCCACACTCTGCCTACAGCCCCGGATCGGCGTTCTAGATCATCTGTCTGGCACAAGCATTTCAGCGTTTCCGACTGAATCTGATGTCCAAATGAAGATTCTGATTCGCACACAACTCTGACAAGACTGACAAAAGCCTGCCCTGTCTGGAAGCGACGGGGCAGGCTCGGCGTGGCGGGCCTTCAGCTTTAAGGCTGTTCAGCTTTTGGGACTGTTCAACTTTTAGGAATGTCTATGTCGAACAGGGCACGCACAAACTCCTGACTGTCGAAGGGTTGCAAGTCGCCCGCCTGCTCGCCCACACCGATAAATTTGATAGGCACGCCCAGTTCACGCACAATCGGAATCAGGATGCCGCCCTTAGAGGTGCCGTCCAATTTGGTGACGATGACGCCCGTGAGCGGCGTGGACTCGTGGAACTTCTTGGCTTGCTGCAAGCCGTTTTGCCCGGTCACGGCGTCCAGTACCAGCCAGACTTCACTGGGTTCGCCGGGGTCGGCCTTCTCGATCACGCGGCGTACTTTCTTCAGTTCTTCCATCAGATTGTGCTTGTTGTGTAGGCGGCCCGCCGTGTCTACAAACAGCAGGTCGGTACCGCGTGCTGTGCGAGCCGCCGCGCCGTCGAAGGCCACCGCTGCCGGGTCGCTGCCCTCTGCGCCCTGCACTACCGGAATGCCGAGGCGCTCGCCCCACACGCCCAACTGCGCCCCCGCCGCCGCCCGGAAGGTGTCCCCGGCAGCAAACATCACGCTTTGGCCCCGGTTCATGTAGTATTGGCCCAGCTTGGCAATCGTGGTGGTTTTGCCCACCCCGTTGACGCCGATGACCATAATCACGTGCCCTTTGGGGTCGACGCGGCCCCGGCGAGCATCAGGGGCAAAGCCCAATTTGCGGAATTCAGCGCGGCGGGCATCGGGTTCCAGTTGCAGCGTCAGGGCTTCCATCAACGCTTCTTGCAAATTGGGTTTCTCGCTGCGTTTGATGTCCTCTAGGATTTCTTCGGTGGCGGCGCGGCCCACATCGGCGGCAATCAGGGCATATTCAAGGTCTTCGATGGTATCCAGACGGTTGGTGAACACGTCGCGCACATCGTTGCCGAGAAATCCGGCAGTGTCGTTGATCTGCTTGCGCGTTTTGCTGAGACCGTCGCGCAGACGTTCGAGCCAACTCATAGACTTACCGCAAGCAGGGTGTGATGGGAAAGAGAAGACAGCATGGCCCTACGATAGCGCGGCCTGATGCAGCCAACCGGAATGCTCTGCAAATTGTGACGCGAACAGTCTTCGAATCGTGCTCAGTTTGACACTACTTTGGGGGTTGAGCTGGAAGGTGAACCCCCCGTTGCTAGCGCAATGCCCCCCCTTAGAGGTGGGGACAACAGCTTTTGCGCTCCCCTTGAGGGGGGCTGGCTGCGAAGCAGACTGGGGGGTTACACGCGGCTCAACTCTGAATTCTCCCCCATAACCCAAGAATTTATCCCGACTGCCTCTCCCGCGCTTCCCGCAGCAGCAACAGCTTCAGCGTACTCAGGCGGCCTTTGCTGAACACGCCCTTGATCAGTACCCGGTTTCCAGCGGCCAGCACGGGGATATCGTCACCGTACAAGCGTTCTAACTCGGCATCGCTCGTAATATCCACTTCTGCAAAGCGGTAGTCCAGCGCCAGCAGATGCGCGTGCGCCTGCTCGCAGAGGTGGCAACCGGGGCGGCTGTAGAGGGTCAGGTCAGGGAGCGTCAGGTCGGGCAGCACGGCTCAGGCCCGCGTAGAAGTCGCTACAGGCGTCGGCACGGGCCGGGTCAGCAGGGCCATCGACTGCACGGGCGCATACATGTCGTTAGAAGTGATCAGGTCGCCCACGCCCGAGAAGGTACGCAACACTTGGCCGCCCTGCCGCACGGCGAAAATCTGGCCGTCAGAGGTGATTTGCAGCAGCCAAGGCGCGTCGGTGGGTTCGCCCACCAAGGTTTCTAGAGTGAAGGTGACGCCGGGCGTGCCATCTACCTCGATTTTGCGGATTTTGCGGGCCACACCATCCACGATGTACACCGCGCCGTAACCGTCTATGCCGAGGCCGTCCAGTGGGCGCAGGTTTTCGCTGTTGCGGTCTAGGCGGAAGGCGTAGCGGCTGATGTATTCGCCCTGCGGCGTAAACCGCTGCACTTCGTTGTTGCCGCTGTCGAGGATGTACACATGTCCGTCCGGAGCAGCCACGATGGTACGCGGGCGCTCGAAGCGGCCTAGGCCCTGCCCACGCCCGCCAAAGCGCCGAACGAATTTTCCATCGGTGGTGTACACGTTGACGTGGTGGGCCTCGCCGTCCAGCACGTACACATGGCCCTGAGCGACGGCAATGCCCACCGGTTGCAGCAGTTCTCCTTCGCCGAGGCCGTAGCTGCCGAACGCCAGAATCTCGCGCCCATCCGGGGAAATCTTGCGAACCAGCGCCCCGGTTTTGCCCTGACGGTATTCCAGCAACGTTACGTACAGGTTGCCCTCGGCGTCGCCTGCCATCGCGTTGGGCGGGCTGGGCAGATTGCCTTCCGCGCTCCCCAAATCACGCATGCTGACGCGCAATTTGCCTTTCAAGTCCAGCAGACGCAGCGTGCCACGTTTTTCCTGCACGCTCATCGCCAGCGTCACCGGGTCAGAAAACACTTCGTCGGTCAGCACGCCCGCATCAATTCGGGCCATCACTTCGTCCAGCGTGGGGCGCATGGCGGGGTCTTTTTCGATCATGTTCAGGATCAGGTCGTTCAGTTTGCCCGGCACTTCTAGGCGCACCTGCTTGGGCGGCTTGGGCGACTCGAAGACCTGCTGATGCACCACCGCTTCGTAGCTGCCCTTGAAGGCGGTTTGCCCGGTCACCATCTCGTAGGCCAGCAAACCCAGCGAATACACGTCGCTGCGGGCGTCCACGCGGTTGCCTTTGGCCTGTTCGGGGGCCATGTAAATCGGCGTTCCTACCCGCGCTCCGGTCATGGTCAGGCGGGTCAGCACTTTGCCCACCGCGATCCCGAAATCCATGAGTTTGACGCCGCCTTCACGCAGTTGGCCCTCCACGAAGGCATTTTTAACGACCATCACGTTGGCGGGCTTGATATCGCGGTGAACCACGTTTTGCATATGGATGTGGCGCAGGGCGTCGGCAAGGGCGCGGATGACCTGTGCGCCTTCCGAAAAGCTCATGGTGCGGTTTTCCAGCACGGCCTCTAGACTGTCGCCGTCTAGAAACTCCATGGCGATGTAATGCTCGGGCGTTTGCATGCGGTAGTCGTACACACGCACCACGTTGGGATGATTAAACCGCTTCAGCACTTCGGCTTCCCGGTAGAAGCGCTTTACGAATTTGGCGTCGGCGAGGTATTTTTCCTGCGGCACTTTCAGGGCCACGATCCGGCCATCTTGCCGTCTGCGGGCGCGGTATACGCTGCCCATGCCGCCAATCCCAATTCTGTCCATCACTTCGTAATCCTGAAAACGCAGGTCGGTGGCGGTTTGGGTCAGGGTGGCCCGGCGCGATGGTGGGGGCGCGGGCGGGGCCGTGCGCTGCACCCGCACAGGCTGGGTGGGTTTGGCCGCAGACCGGGCCGACAAAGAAAATCCACGCCCACCCATCACGAAGGCCGCGCCGCCCACCAGCACAGCCACCACGCTCAGCACGCCTTGGGCACGGTCTAGGCCCGGCAATCCGTCGCCGGAGCCAATGGCCAACGCAACGATCAAGGTAGCGATGGCTAGGCTGAAAACAGCCACCAGCACAGCCAAAACCCGCTCGCTGGCCCGCACGGTCAGCAGGAGACCAACCACGAACAGAGCGGCCAGCAACAGCAGGTTCACAGGCCACCCCCAGTCAGGCATCGGGCGGGCAGTGGGCGCAAAGTGGGCGTCATGTCCTTCTAGTTATACCGGACGGCCCTTGCGCTGAACTTACAGCAAACAACAACTGTGAATTTGAACGTCAGTACAGCGTTCTCTTCGTTCCTCTCCCCTGGTGAGACTTGTAGAACTGCGGAGTACAGAGGGCCACCGATAAGGCTCAACCGTCAAGACTTCTGGAACGCTGTAATTCTTGAATCCTGCACGGCTAGGCAGCCTCAAGAGATTGCCGAGCTAGGCGGGGACGAAGCGTTGAAGATTTCGGGCAAACCCCCCAGTCTGCTGCGCAGCCAGCCCCCCTCAAGGGGAGCGCAAAAGCTTTGAGTCCCCACCTCTAAGGGGGGGCGTTGCGTCAGCAACGGGGGGATTCACCTTCCAGCTCAGTAAATCAAATGTTGCCCAATCAGGCAGGAATCACTCATAACCAGTGCTGACGCCCAAACGCCCTGAGCGATGGCTTTCCCCTAGAGACACGCACACCTAGAGACACGCATTTCGACAGACTTACGTGACGCGGCCTCTCTATACTGCTGATGTGACGTACTGGGCCGAACTGGTGGAATTGTATGAGTACAAGGTCGCCGACGCGCTGGCTGGCCGGGTTCCGCGTGGCGGGCGGCGCTCGCTGACCGACCTGCGGGACGCGCTGCTGGGCGCTCCGCTCGAGCCGATGCTGCTGCGCCGCATGATGGAATGCGACCGCCATTACCGGGGCTTGCTCAAATCGGGCAATACGGCTCCGGTGTTGTCGCGTCCAGTCTCTACCCCGGTGCCCGAATGGAGTGCGCCCGCCCGCGCCGACAGCCCTGAATCCCAGTCTTGGGAGGAACTCCAGCGCATGGCGTGGCACACCCGCCTCAAAACTTCGCTGCTGGAATTGGCGCAATTGTGGAGCCGCGAACCCGACCGAACCACGTTGCGGGTGCTGTACACGGTGCAGGAAAACGCCGAACGCGAGGGCCGCAGCGTGGGTACGCGCTTGGCGGTTCCGGCAGCGGGCGACCCGCTCGTGTCCTTGCACGACCCGGACGTGGTAGCCGATGTGGCCGCCAGTTTTGCCGATCTGCTGCTGACCGAAGAAGGCCGCCTGCGCGTGAAGACCGCCCTGTCTGCCGCTCACGAAGAACCGTTTGCCCGCCACCCCGACGAAGACCTGATGGAAGCCCGCATTGCCGCCGCCGAGCGCGAACGGCTGGCCCCCGAAGCCCGCGCCTCGCTGGTGGCCGCCCTGCGTGCCCAGTACCCGCAAGCCCGCGACCCCCGCGAACGCCCCGCCATTCGGGAAGCGGCGCGGCAGTTACAGCGCACGCTGGACGACCTGCTGACTGCGGCCCCTACTGCCACGATGGCAGGCACGCCCAGCCGTAGCATCCTTTACGCGCAGGCTACTCAGTCGGCCCTGCCCACCCCCGACGACGGCAAAGACCAACTGGTGATTCATTTGGCGGGCGGGCAAGCGGCCCACTGGCGCGGCATGGATTTGCGCTGGCAACCGATTGGCAGCAACTGGCAACTGCAATTTGGCCCCCATGTGGTGCTGCTCAGAACCGATTTGCCGCCCGCCGAGCGCAGCACCCTGATCGGGCCAGCCCGCGCCCAAATTCGGGCCTTTATCAGCGGCGCGTATGTGTTGCTCAGCGTAGATGGCCGCCCCGAAGAAGATATTGGGCGGCTGGCGTCTAAGGCGAGGGCCATCGCGCTGCTGCTGGACACCGACGAAGATTACGCCAATTTGCGCCTAGCGCGGGCGGCGGCCCAACTGATGCGCGGCGGCACGGTAGACACGGTGGCGCTTGGCCCACAAAGTGCCGAGAAATACGCCTCTGCACCCTCAGAAACGCTGATCGCTTTTGCTCAAAAAGGAGTGGAGGCGCTGATATCACGTCTGCAACGCTCTACGCCTTCCAACGCGGCGGCGGGGGTGCGTGCGGCTGCCGAGCGGCTGGGGCTGCAAGACGACCGGGCCATCGGACTGCATCAGGCGCTGCATATTGCCACCTTTACGCCCGAAGTGTTGCCCCCGCCGGCAGCCATGACATCGGTGCAGTTGCCCCACGCCCGGCAGTTTGTGAGCGTGCTGCTGGGCCAAGACCCCGTGACGCTGCGGAGCGGTGAGCGTGCGCTGACGCTGCGGCTGGATTACAAAGGCGAACTGGCCGCCGTCTTGCCCGGACACCCCGCCGCCACTCTGCACGACCTGTTGGTGGTGCGCGTACCGGGCCTGAGCCTGCTGCTGGTGCGCCAAGGCACGTGGCTGGCCGCCGCTGCCCTACACGACGCGCCGCCCTCCAGCGACCCCACCGAGAACACGCTGCCCGGCACACTCCAGAACAAGTCAGCGGTGCACAACCTGAGCCATACCATGCACGCGCCCTACGACACCAAGAATTGAGGTTTGGGCCGTGCCTGAGAGAGCGGGTCTAAGGGCCTAAGAACAGCAACTGCGCTTAGGCAGCAGCGCTTCTTGTTCCAAAGTCCGTCTAGAGCGGCGCCTGCTCTCCACCGCGAATTTCTTCTATCACTCCCAAGCGGCGGGTGCCGGGATCGGTAGCCACGATCAGGGCGGCGAGGCCCGTAATGCCGAAGACGGCGGCGTGCAGGGGCTGGGTATCCAGCGTGCTGAACGCGAGGGCGGCGCTTGCCACCATGCCAACCAGCAAGGTGATCATGCTGCGGTCTAAGGGCGGGTGCGCGGTGAGGCGGGCGGCGTTCCAGCGTTGGGCGGCTAGTGTAAGGAACACGGCGGCCAACGGCCACGCCACGAGTTGCAAGTTGGCCGCGTCTTTTTCTCCGACCTGACTGATGCCGTGACCAAAGCCTACGCCCAACATGACCACGCCCAACGTAAAGGGCAAGTGGCCGTAAAGCCACACCAGCAGCGCCCCCACCCTAGAGTCGTTGTGGGCCGACAAAATGGGCAGAAGGCGGGGCTGATCGAAATACAGCCGCCACAGAGCGACGGTGGTCAGGATGGCAAACAGCGCAGGGGCCAAGAAAGTCAGGGTCAGGTCTTGCTGGCGACCCCCTTCTACAACCTCGGTGACCACCGCCCCCAGCGCAATGATTTGCAGCAGACCCACCCGTTCGGGGAGGTGGGCTTGGTGCGGCAAGGCGTCTAGGCTGCGCGAGCGAATCAGGATCGGGGTAAGGATATCGACGGCCAGCGCTGCCGCCCAGAACCCCAACAGCACAGAGGGCGTTGAGGCGAACAGCGCGGAAGCCAGCCACAACAGGGCCGCCACACCAAAGCCGATGGCCGTGGGCCGTACAAAATGCACTGCCTCGGGCGACTGGCGCAGCACGGCGAGGTACATGACCACCAATACGGCGCGGTTGAAGGCAAACGCCACTGCGAACAGCGCCCCCGTATCCTGCACATCGCCGCGCAAGGACAAGGCGATCATAGCCATAGACACCAACTGAACTACCGTGCCCCAGCGGTAGGCGCGGCCATCGTTGCCGTAGCGCCCAGCAAAAGTGGTGTTGCCTGCCCACGCCCACCACACCGCCGTAAACATCAGCAGAAACACCCCGATATTCTCAGCGGTAGGACTCGTGCCCAGCCGCTTGGCGAGTTGATCGAAGGCCACCACGAAAATCAGGTCGAAGAACAGTTCCAGCCAAGACACCTTTTGTTCGTCGGGGGCGTCGCCGTCAGCTTTTCCTGCCGCTAAATCGGATTCGGAGCCAGTGATACTGTTCTGAATATCTATGTCATCCGGTTGGCCGTGCGTCATCGCCGTCCCCGTGTCATCGCAACCGGCCCAAGCTTTTGCGAATCAGGGCGTCTGCCGTCTGTTCGGGGTCAGCGCCCAGCAACTCGGCCACCACACCGCGCACCTGCTGCTCACGGAATCCCAGCGCCAGCAGCGCGTCTATGGCGTCGCGGCCCGCGCTGTTGTTCACGGGCATCACTTTCACGCCGCCCACCACCGGCGCGGCCAGATGCTCAGGGATTTTGTTCTGAAGTTCCAGCACCAGCCGTTCGGCAGTCTTTTTGCCCACGCCCGACACGCTGCTCAGCAACTTCACGTCGCCGCTAAGCAGGCCTTGCGCCAACGCCGATACCGGCATGCCCGACAACATCGCCAGCCCCAGCTTTGGCCCCACGCCGCTGACCCCGATCAGCAGGTCGAACAGGCGCAGGCTATCGGCGTCCGAAAAACCGAACAACAATTGGGCATCCTCGCGCACCACGAAGCGGGTATTGAACTCGGCCACATCGCCCACTTTCAGGCGGCCCAGCGTACTCACCGGGCACTGCACCTCGTAGCCCAGCCCGCCCGCCACCACCACGGCGCTTCCTTCACGAATTTCGCGCACTACGCCACTCAAGTAAGCAATCACACGTCAGATTCTAGTGCGGCGCGGGGATTCGAACAGGGCCAAAGTCGGAAGTATGAGTTTCGGTTGCGTTGAGAATTGCGGCCTCAGCAGATCTAGGCGGCTCCACTTAAAGTTGGAAGGTGACCCCCCCGTTGCTGACGCAACGCCCCCCCTTGAGGGGAGGACAAAGCCTTTTGCGCTCCCCTTTAAGGGGGGCTGGCTGCACAGCAGACTGGGGGGTTCACTCGGAATCATTGACTCCAGTAACTTACTTCACGGTTGAGATTCTACTTTCCCACTGACCACCTATAGAACAATGTCATCAGGCGACTTTGGGCTTTACCACGCTCAGAGCAAACAATCCTGCACCGATAATGGCGATGCCCAGCGATCCCCACACGAAACCCTGTGCAGGATGGGCGGTGGGCGCGGCCAGCACCAACGGGCTGAGAAATTGGCCCAAGAACACGGCGCTGCTCATTCCGGCGGTGATTCGGCCACGCCACGCGGCAGGCGTCAGGTCGGCCAGCCACGCATAGAGGTTAGGAAAGACCAAGCCGCCGCCCAGTCCGGCCACGATCAGGCCCACCAGAACGGCGGGAATGCTGTGGGCGACAGCCACAAGGCCCCAGCCCCCGGCCAGCAGCAACATGCCCAGCGCAGCCACGCGCCGGGGGTCAAACCGTCCGGCGAAGCGCGAATAGCCCAGCGAAGTCAGAGCGGCAATCAGGGTAAACGTGCCCAGCAGCAGCCCGGTTGCGGCGGGTTTGGCCCCCAACGCCTGAAGCAAAAACGGCCCCTGTGCAGGCATCAGATAGAAGACCACCATGTAGGCCAGTGCCAAAAAGTACACCAACGCCACCGCCAACCAGCGCGGTTTTTCGGCAGCTTCGGCAGGGGTCACGCCGCCCGGTACGCCCTTGGGAAGCCGCAGCACCAGCGGAATGAGGAGCAGCGAAATCAGGTAGATGCCAAACGGGGCACGCCAGCCCACGCCTGCCAGCAACCCGCCGAGGGGCAGCAGCACAGCGCCACCAAAGCTAGTAAAGGCCGCCTGCTGACTCAGGAATTTGCCGCGTGCAGGCCCAGAAAACAAGTCGTTGACCAATGCGCCGCCCGCCGTCATGGTTCCGGCCACCGCGAAGCCCAGAATCACGCGGCCCGCCAGCACCTCACCGAGCGACTGTACAAACAGGCCGCTTGCGCCGCCCACCGCGTACAGCACCAATGACCACAGCAGCACGGGCCGACGCCCAAATTTGTCGGCCAGCACGCCACTCAGGGGCGCACTGATGGCGATGACCAACCCCACAATCGTCAGCGCCAATTTGACCAACAAGTTGGCGTTGGGCTGATCGGCAAAGTGGGCTTGCATCGCAGGCAACGCGGGCGCGATGGTGGCCCCCGACATGATGGTCAGGGCGGCCAGCAGCAACAAAGTCAGGCTGGTGAGGCGGTCTGGAAGCGCACTGGGCGGGCCAGATGCCGTAGGCCGGGCATCGGTGGGAGTGGAGGCGGTACGAGTCATGTCCGATACTTTAACTTGAAAAAGTCAAGCGGTGTGTTGGGTAAAGCCTTGTCCGGGTGTTGGGGACGGCGTGGGGGAAGTCGAAGGGTCAAGGGCCGAAGGGTTTAAGAAGGGCAAGGGCGGGGGCGGAAGGTCGTTCCACACAGCAACGAACCCGCCCCAGCACCTTAGACCCTCGACCTTTAAACCCTTCGACACCCCGTCATAGAACGTCTCCGCCACTTGACGCATTCCCCCGCGCAAGGCTTCGGCTACACTAGGCCCATGAACCCCCGCCCCTCTCCCCTGCTGCTCCGCGGGCGAATGCTGGCGCGAATGCCCCGGCTGGCCTGACGCGGTGTTGACCTGACATACTGCTGGGCACAGGAACGGGGGCGCTCTGAGGCGCTCTTTTTTAGTGCTTCTGCCTAGAAAACAAGGCAGGGCCGCGAAGAAGCCGACTTTATTTTGTATCTTAACTAGGTTGCCCCGGCGTTCCTCTCATCAGGGAAAGGGCCGGGCGGGGAGAAGGCCACCATGACGAATCAAGCTGAGAAGGGCGCGTTTTACATCACCACCGCCATCGACTACGCCAACGGTGCGCCGCACATCGGCCACGTTTACGAAAAGATCTTGGCCGATTCTATTGCCCGCTATATGCGTTTGTCGGGGCGTGAAGTGCAGTTTGTAACCGGCACCGACGAACACGGCGAAAAGATCGCCAAAGCTGCCGCGAAAGCTGGGCAAACGCCACAAGCCTTTGTGGACGACCTGAGCTTACGGGCCTTCAAGGGGCTGTGGGATCGCTTAGAGATCAGCTACGACGACTTTATTCGCACCACCGAAGGCCGCCACAAACGCTACGTGCAAGAAGTGCTGACGCGGGTTCACGACGCGGGCGACATCTATTTTGCCGAGTACGAAGGGCTGTATTCGGTGGGTGCAGAGCGCTACGTGACCGACAAGGAACTCGTAGAGGGCGCGGACGGCGTGCGGCGCTATCCCGGCGACAAAGACCCGCCAGAGCTTCGGCGCGAGGCCAACTATTTTTTCAAGATGGAGAAATATCAGGCGTGGCTGCTGGAACACATCGAGGCCAACCCGGACTTTATTCAGCCTGCCGGATACCGCAATGAAGTGCTGGAAATGCTGCGCGAGCCGATTGGCGACCTGAGCATCAGCCGCCCCAAATCCCGCGTGCCGTGGGGCATAGAACTGCCTTGGGACGCCGACCACGTGACCTACGTGTGGTTCGACGCCCTGCTGAACTACGTGTCTGCACCCGTGAGCCGGGGCCATTCGCCCGACGTGATCGGCACGGCTTGGCATGTGATCGGCAAAGACATCTTGAAGCCACACGCCGTGTTTTGGCCGACCATGCTACGGGCGGCGGGCCTGCCGTTGTACCGCAAATTAGTCGTTCACAGCCACATTTTGGCCGAAGACGGACGCAAGATGGGCAAATCTTTGGGCAACGCCATAGACCCCGAACAACTGGTGCATGACCACCCAGTCGACGCCATTCGCTATACGTTGCTGCGTGAGGCCACTTTGGGCGCAGACAGCGCGTATGGCGAGGGCATTCTGGTCTCTCGCCTCAGCAGTGACCTTGCCAACGACCTCGGTAATCTGCTGTCGCGCACGGTGAGCATGGTGCAGAAGTACCGGGGCGGCGTGGTGCCTCAGGCACACGTTCCCAGAGAGCGCGAACACGGCATAGAAGCGGCGGCATTGGCCCTGCCCAACGAGATTTTGCGGCTGGTGAACGACCTGAAAATCAATATGGCGATTGAAGCGGCCATGAATTTCGTGCGCGACCTGAACCGCTACATTGCCGAAAGTGCGCCGTGGACGCTGGCAAAATCCGAAGACACCCAGCAGCGCCTAGATACCGTGCTGTACACTGCTGTAGAGGGGTTGCGCGTGGCGAGCGTGTGCCTAGAAGCCGTGATTCCGGCCAAAGCCAAAGAACTCCGCGCCCAACTTGGACTGGGCGGGCAAACCTACACCCTCACCGGAGCGTGGGGCCTGACGCCTGCCGGAACCCGCGTACTGGGTGGCCCGATTCTCTTTCCCAAGCCAGAGAGTCTTAAAACTGACTCCACCGAACCCCCAGCCCCCACTGCCAAAAAAGAGAAACAGACCATGACCCAAATCGAAGAAAAAACGGCTGAAAACAAACCCGCTGCCCCTGCACAGACTGCGCCCACCCACGCCGCCGCCAGCGACACGCCCGCCGCTGCCGAAGCCCTGATTTCCATAGACGACTTTGCCCGCATAGACCTGCGCGTGGCCGAGGTTCTGGCCGCCGAAGCCGTAGCCAAAGCCGACAAATTACTGAAACTGACCGTCAAAATGGGCGATGAAATCCGCACGGTGGTCAGCGGCATTCGCAAGTGGTACGCCCCCGAAGACTTGGTGGGCCGCAAGGTCATTTTGGTGGCGAACCTGAAACCCGCCAAGCTGCGCGGCATCGAATCTCAGGGCATGATTCTGGCCGCAGAGGACGATCAGGGCAACTTAGATCTGGTGGGCCTGACGCTGGATTTGCCCAGTGGCACGAAAGTTCGCTGAAGAGTATTGATCTCGGTGCGGCCCCGCGTGTTGAGCGTGTGGGCCGTGTTTTGTTGTGGGCGTTGAGGACTGGGATTGTGGGTGAACCCCCGTTGCTTCGCAACGCCCCCCCTTAGAGGGGAGGACTCAAGCTTTTGCGCTCCCCTTAAGGGGGGCTGGCTGCAAAGCAGACTGGGGGGGTTGCCTTTCACCGCCGAATGTTCAGCCCCCGTTATCAACGCTCTTGCTCTTGCCTCAGACCCTTCGACCCTAGACCCTTAGACCAAGCCCCTTCAACGCCACTTACACACGCCGCCGCCCCCTGCAACAAAGCCGCACATCCGCCCCGCCCCAATCCGGGTAAACTGACCGCATGCCGTTTGTGGTCGTCTCAGGATTGTCGGGAAGTGGAAAGAGTACCGCGCTCAGAACGCTGGAGGACGCGGGGTTTTTTATTACCGACAACTTGCCCCCAGAGTTGTGGGGGGCCATGCACGACCTCTCGGTGGCGCGGAAGCTGGACAAGGTGGCCGTGAGCACCGATGCCCGCACCCGGGACTTTTTGGGGGCGCTGGAAGACAGCTATGTGCGCCTGTCTCGCCGCCGCGAAGACCTGCATGTGCTGTTTTTAGAGGCCAACGCCGAAGTGCTGCTGAAGCGCTACAACCTGACCCGCCGCGAGCATCCGTTGGGCGAGTCGCTGATGCTAGACTTTGCCCGCGAACGCGACCTGCTGGCCCCACTGCGGGCCATTGCCGATACCGTGATTGATACGACGCCGCTCAGTGCCGCGCAATTGGGCGAGCGGGTGATGCGTTTGTTCCGGCTGGAACAGGAATTCGACCTGCGCCTGATGAGCTTCGGCTTCAAGCATGCGCCCCCGCGTGACGCCGATCTGGTGGTGGATGTGCGGACGCTACCCAACCCCTATTACGATCCGGCATTGCGCCCCAGAACGGGGCTGGAGGCGGATGTGGCGGGATACGTGTTTCAAGATCAGGCCTCGCACGACTTTTATGATCAGGTACGCGACTTTGTGCGCTTGGCAGCCACGCGGGCCAAAGCCTCCGGGCGGCGCGGTTATACGGTGGCGGTGGGCTGTACGGGCGGGCAGCACCGCAGCGTGGCCGTCACGGCGCGGCTGGCCTCCGACTTGGCCGACCTGCACGCCCACGTGACCGACCACCGCGACATGAAACTGCACGAGGATTTATGACCACCGTGCCGCCCCCGAACAGGACGCCGCTGGAGGCAAGCGCGGAAGGAATAGACCAAATTCCTGTCCCTCAAGGCCGCCGCACCGTCGCACTGCAAAAGGGCCGCCGCGCACAACGTCAAGCCCGCATGTGGCTGTCTCCGGGCATGGGCGTCAAGCGGTGGCTGACGCTGTTTGCCGCCTGCACCTTTATGGGGGCGTTGGGATTCCTGCATTTTACGTGGACTGGGCCGCTGCATTTCACGGCCACGCGCTGGATTTTGTGGCTGAACAGGTTCATGGAGCCGGAAGTGATGCCGCTGTACGTAGTGGGCGTGGGCCTGATGGTGCTGGCGTTGGGCGGCGCGTTTTGGAGTATCGCCATGCTGAACCGCTCTTTGTTGCGCGGCACGGGGACGGCTCCGGGCACGCCTGTGGTTGACTTGATCTACGAACGACGCCATCTGGCACGCGGCGCACGGGTGGTCACGGTGGGCGGCGGCACAGGCCTGTCTAACCTCTTGATGGGCCTGAAAGTCCACACGGGCAACATCACGGCAGTGGTCACGGTGGCCGACGACGGCGGCTCCAGCGGACGCCTACGCGAATCGCTGGACATGATCGCGCCCGGCGACCTGAACGACTGTTACGCGGCCCTCAGCGACAGCCTGGTGCTGGCCCGCCTGCTACTGCACCGTTTTGATCGCGGCGACGGCATCGAGGGGCACACCTTCGGCAACCTGATGCTGGCAACGCTGAGCGAAGAACAGGGCGGCCTCGGCGCGGCCATGCAAGACATTCATGACGTGCTGCGCGTGCGCGGTCAGGTGTTTCCGGCCACGACACAGCCCACTACGCTAGTCGCCATGCTGGACGATGGGCGCGAGATTCGGGGCGAGAGCCAATTGGCGACCAGCGTGGGAAATGCCCGCATCCGTGAAGTGCGCCTTGATCCGCCCGACTTGCCTGCCCTGCCTGCCGTGCTGGAGGCCATCAAGGAAGCCGAAATGATCGTGCTGGGGCCGGGCAGCCTGTTTACCAGCATTATCCCCGCGCTCCTTATTCCCGAGATTGCGCGGGCCGTCTGCAACTCTGCCGCGCCGCTGGTGTACGTGGCGAGTCTGATGAGCGAACCCGGCGAAACCACCGGCCTGACGCTGGAAGACCACGTGACGGCCATCACCGCGCACTTGGGCCGCATGCCCGACTGCGTGCTGATGAACAGCGAACCCGTGCCCCAGCCTGTGCGCGAGCGCTACGCCGCCGAGGGTGCATCGGTGCTGGACTTGACCGGGGCCAGCCGCGATCTGCGGGGCCGGGTTCGCAGCGCCGCCCTGCTGCAAGATGGACAAGCCCGCCATGATCCGGCAGCGTTGGCAGCGGCATTACTGAATCTAATTGCCCGCGTCCGAAATGGGGCGTGAGGAGGGTGCGGGACAGAGGGGGTAAGGCGTCTAAGGGTCTAAGAACTGATTGAAACCCTACTTAGGCCATCAGCTCTTGCCGCTTGCAGGCTTGGCACAGCTCCGGAATACCCCCACCAAGCTTGCTTCTCCTCCCTTAAACTTTCTCATTCTCCGCTAAACTTACCTAGTGAAACGAACCACAACCGTCCTCTTCCGCTCTCTCTCATACGGGCTCCGAATAAAAAGCTTTAGAATAGGGGGATCAAACAGACACTCTTGA
>NZ_SSNW01000019.1 GCF_004801315.1 Deinococcus sp. Arct2-2 | reverse complement strand
CTTGGTCTACACTTACCTCATCGGCGAACGCTCGCAACGCCGCTTGAAGAATTTCCTGGAGCACTACCGAGCCTTCAAACGCCCGCCCCCCGGTGGTCATGACGCTGATGACGCTCCCGGTAATCGTCCAACTGTCTAGGCCCAATTCCCCAAACGTGTTGGCGATCCGGTTTGGGTGTGCTAGCGGAAAGCCGACACATCAATAGAGTTGCGGATTTTTAATAAATCTCCTGCGAAAGTTATGACTGACAAGACCCGGTCAGGTTGCAGAGCGCCGCGATGAGTTGAACCCGGAAGGCAAACCGATACCGCCGATAGCGATAGACACCCCCAGCACGCGAAAGACCTTCATCCTGCGAATGACGTGCTCTATACCTCGTCGGGTGTGTGCCAGCACCCGGTTCTCTTGACGCTGTTCAGGAGAGAGGCGACGCGTGCGTCGCCTGACGCGTGGTAGTGTCGTGCCCATGGGTTTTCCACAGGCCCTGATCTCCCGCATCCCCGATCAGGGCCGTGTCGTGGGGCAACCGCACGCCAGATTGACGAAAGAGTTGCAGATCATGAACCGCCCCAGCACTGGTGGCTGTGCCCAGAATGTGCTGCGTCACGGTGCAGATCAGCACCTAAAACTTTAGGGGATGCTGCTTTTTCTTGCCGCTGTATCAGCGGCGCTGCTTTTTTGGGTCGTTCGCACGGCACTTTAAAAGCATCAACGCGGGCGATGCTGTAGACGAGTTGCGCTTCCTGAAGCACGTGTTTCTTGGGCATCTGGAATTGCGCACTGGCGATGAGGGCCGCTTCAACGCGTTCCACCGTGCGGTGCACAGTGGTTTCATGGACACCCCAGTCGTCACCCAAGTATGCAAAGGTTCGGGACTCACGCCAAACTTCTAGAGTCATCAGGAGTTGTTCAGCCGCGCTGAGCGTGGCTGGGCGGCCAGATTTCTTCTTCCGTCCTTCGCGTTCAGTCAGCACTGCTTGCATCTCAGCGAAAGTTTCGGGGTACACCCCGGTGCGCCGACGGAATTGCTTGCGGTTCATCTTCAGGATGCGTGTCAGGCGCTTTTACTCCACGCTGTCAGCTTACCCCACGACTTTCACAGGAGGTCTATTCATCACTGACCACCTGCCACTGCTCCGGCCCGAATCGATGTCCGGTGATGGTGAGGTTGCGCAAGCAGCGCGTTTCGCGCGCTACGAGCTTGATCTCTCCAATGGTGCACACCCGTTGACCGTCTAGAGCGGCAAGAATCCGGCTCGATTGAATACGGATGCAGAAGTGTCACCCACAGAACTGCAACCAGTCCATCAGCGAACTGTCGCAGAAGCCTCGAGCTGCCAGGAGCCGAACATCATGCAGCCCAAGAAAATCCAGCAGACCTTTAGCTTCAGCCAAGGGGGGGAGAAGCTGCTCGGTACTGACCTGAGCACTGGCAGCGGTACCGCTGATCTCAGGTAAAGCACGGCGATCCGGATTAGACAGAAGTGGCCGAAGAGGAGACTGGTATCCAGCGCCAGCATCAGGTTGTGCGGCCCCCATTCCCGTAGGGATCCGTTGATCAGGGAACCGGAGATGCTCCTAGGGTCGATGGCTGGATTCTCCAGCCCAAGGCGAAGGCGACGTTCCCTGCTCTGAGCAACCTGGGCTTGGGAGTGAATGTTTTGCATCGGTCAGGAGCGTTCGTTGGCATCCTGCTTTGCCTCGGTCGGTGGAGTTACTCCCCGTCAATTGCCGCCGACCAGCGCCCCCCATTTGCCCAACGGGGCTTTGACGATGCTCCCGTCCGTCGCTTGCCACTCCCAGTCAATCCTCAATTCGCGGTCATCCTGCTCCAGAACAATCTTCCAAGCCGCTCGCAAGCAATCATGCTCGACCCAGGCACAAAATCGCTCGTGAACGGTTGATTTTGTGCCATATCGGCGGGGACGTTGACTCCACTGGCTGCCTGTTCGAGCCAGCCAGATCAGTCCATTGAAGGTGGAGTTCATCTGGTACCTCCCAGAGCGTGTTCTGGTCATTGATCTGCTCTTGATGGAGTTGTGTGGTTGTCATTGGCTGTCAGAAGATCTTATTTCTCAGATAGGGTCTAACTCATCATTTCTGCGTATCCATTTTGCTCTAGGCTTTGTTCCGGGCACTACACTATTCAGATGCCGCCAGCTGTTCAACAGGATTCTCAAGGGGCAAAAGGTCTCAATGCCCTCATTTGGCAATACCTCGGCACCTTCGGCCGCGCTATCGCAACGTTTTTGTTTGGCGTCTTCCTAGCCCGGTTGCTTGGCCCAGCTCCTTTTGCTACTGTCGCCGTTGGCCTAGCCTTTATCGGACTCGCCAATCTCCTAGCCGATTTTGGGCTGACCGTTGCCTTGATCCAGCGCAAAGAAATTGACGCTCGCTTGATCGGATTCATCTTTACTCTACAAATGACGCTGGCAGTAGTGCTGACTCTCGTTTTTGCAGGTCTTTCCCCTGTCCTCGCCTCCGCTTTTAAATTGGATGCTTGGCAGCCGCTCGCCGCACTGAGCCTGCTCTTTGTTATTCAGGCAGCGGGGCAAACCTCTTCGGCCTTGTTACGGCGCGATCTGCGTTTCAAAGAGCTGAATATCATTCAATTACTGGCATATCTGGTGGGTTACGGCGGCCTGGGCGTCGTATTGGCAATGGGCGGATACGGGGTCTGGTCTCTAGTAGGCGCTCAGTTAACACAGGCACTCCTTGCCAGCGGACTCTATCTATTCATCATACGTCCACACATACAGTTGACGCTGCGCCCCCCAGATGCAGGATTGCTCAGCTTCAGTGCAACAGCGGCGGTGAGCAATATGGCCAGCTGGGGAATAGGTAATCTTCCTACTCTGCTTATAGGCCAAACGCTGGGACCACTCTCCTTGGCCCTCTACAACCGGGCCGCCATGACTGTAGGCGTCCCTCTAAATAATATTGTTTCGGTGTTACAGACTGTTTTGTTGAGCATTTATAGTCGCAATCAGCATCAACCAGAACGTCTGGCCCGTATTTATATGGGTGCTGCGGCGGTCGTGTCCAGCACTTTGTTTCCTGCGTTTGCCATCGTAGCGGTGTTGGCATGGCCCATTTCCCATCTGCTATTTGGTCATAAATGGATAGGAATCGAACCTTTAATCTCTCTTTTGGCAATTGCCATGCCGTTCGACGCACTGGCTTTGATTACCAGCCCCCTACTGATCGGCATGGGTCAGCCCAAACGAGATTTTTGGGGTCAAGTAATTACATTGGCAATCAGCATGACACTGGTGGGTGGCGTGGCGTGGCTGGCCCACCCTTCTTTACTGGTGCTGACGGTGGTGGCGTGCATATGTGTGTATCTGGTACGTGCGATCACACTGCTCGATCAGGCACGGCGGGCCATTGCCCTGTCGGCCAGCCTGTTGATCCGGCAGGGAGTGTACTGCTTGGTAGGCGTGTTGATGACGGCTGGCGCGACTTTCGCGGGGCGCACGATTGCTTCTTCTGGATCAGAACTGATGCAATTCCTAGCAGGCGGCTGCCTGGGCCTTTTAAGCTTAGCCCTTTTCTTTGGAAGTACGCGCCGACAGATTCAGGCACACGAGGGAGCGATGTTGGTTCTTAATCCGCTCTTCGGACGTCTCCCCTGGCTTGGCCGCTGGTTAAACAAAGCACTGTGACCCCATGAGAGAGCGAGAGCCAAACAACAGTGTTACTTGCTAAGGTGGCTTCAGCCTATTGATGAGAGTTATCAAAGATGGATCTTTACGCAGATATTGTATCTTCAGCGGCTAAATTCTCTAATCGAAGTAATTTGGGCAGCATGCTACAATTTAAATGAACTTGCGCCTCTGGGCGCACTTTTTCTGACCATTCCTTTTAAAGCGTTTTCTGGGGGCATGCAAATGGGAATCAAATTCGGTACCGATGGCTGGCGGGACGTACTGGCAGAAGGCTTCACTTTTGCGAATGTGGCGCACGTAGCTGCAGCTCACGCACGCTACTTGACGGCGCATGGGGGGAAAACCGTAGTGGTCGGCTACGACACCCGCTTTCTTGGGGCGCGGTTTGCACACCTCACCGCCACCGTGATGGCGCAGCACGGCCTGAACGTCTGGCTTTCTCAGAGCTTCCTGCCTACGCCTGTTGTGTCGTTTGCCACCCGACACCTTGGCGCAGCGGGTGGGACGATGATCACGGCTTCCCACAATCCACCGGAATACAACGGCTACAAGCTCAAGGGGTCATATGGGGGCAGCGCCACCCCAGAGATCGTGCAGCAGGTGGAAGCTCAATTGAGCGGAGCAGACCAGAGCGGATCACAGACGCCACACGGTCAGATCACTCCCTTTGATGGCCGCCGCAGCTATTTCGAGTCTCTGGACAGATTGCTTGATCTCGATACACTGCGCAATTACCGGGGCGTGTTGTATCACGATGCGATGGGCGGTGCAGGCTGCGGTTGGCTGGAGGCGTACGCCCAACACGCGAGGTTGGATGTGGAGATTCGGCCTCTGCATGGTCAACCCGATCCTCAGTTTTACGGCGTGAATCCTGAACCGATTCCGCAGAATCTGGAGGCGTTGATGTCGGTCATGGCCGCCCAAGAAGGCCTGACGTTCGGCACAGCCACGGACGGCGACGCTGACCGTCTGGGAATCGTGGTAGCAGGCGGCACATTTTTCAACAGCCACCAGATTTTCGCTGTTCTGCTCAAGCATCTGCATGGCAAAGGCCTACGCGGACGGATTGTCAAAACTGTTTCGACCAGCCGAATCGTTGAACTCCTAGCGGCGCACTTGGGGTTGGAAGTTACCGAAACACCCATCGGCTTTAAGTACATCACCGACGCCTTTCTGGAAGGCGAACAGGATCCAGCGCGTGCTGTGCTGATGGGCGGCGAAGAATCCGGCGGACTGGGGGTGCAGGGCCATATTCCTGAACGCGACGGTCTGCTCAACAGCTTGCTGTTGCTGGAGGCCGTCGCCACCAGTGGCCGAAGCCTGCCTGAGCTGTTCCGGGAAATTGAAGTCCTGACTGACTTCTCTCACACCTATGACAGAGTCGACCTTCGAATGAGTGAGGATTTCGACAAGACCAGTGCCCTGAGTGACGTGGGAAGTTGGACAGATATTGCAGGCTGGAAAGTACAGGATGTAAATGGAAGAGATGGCGTCAAGCTGCTCTTGGAGGGAGGGGCGTGGATACTTGTCCGGGCAAGTGGGACAGAACCACTCCTAAGAATCTATGTCGAGGCTGGATCACCTGCAACCCTCCAGATACTTCTGGATGAAGTGGTGCGTCGGGTCAGAAATTAGGTTATCCACGAAAGCTTTCCAATACGCTGGGGACTATGCAACGCGCCATGCGAGGAGAATTAGCTAGGACTCCCATTTTTTGGGGAGCCTCTACCGCATCAAGCCAGAGTGTCAAGATGTATAAGACCTCACTTAGGCGCTGATGAGAATGACAAACGCGTAATGAAGCCTGAATTAAGCTCCTGTCATCCCGGGCAGGAGCATTCGTCCGGGCGCTGTAGAGGGGGCAATCCAGTTATGTTCTATCCAGTAATTTTGGCCGGTGGGAGTGGGGAACGGTTTTGGCCCCTCTCGCGTCAGCATAAACCCAAGCAGTTCCTGATTCTCGAACCCACGGGGCGCAGCCTGCTCCAGGCCACCGCCGACCGCCTGAATCAGACCAGCGGCGAGCCTGACCGCTTGATGGTGGTCACGGCCCACAACCACCGCTCGCAGGTGCTTGAGCATCTGCCAGACCTGCCGATGGAAAACTTGCTGGTCGAGCCTGTGCCCCGCGACACCGCCGCCGCCATTCTGTACGCCGCCCTGACCATTGCCCGCGACGATCCCGACGCCATCATGGGCGTATTCCCTGCCGACCACCTGATTCAGGATCAGGTGGCCTTCGCCCGGACATTGGCACAGGCCGTGACTATTGCCGCCGCTGGCGACGCGCTGGTCACCCTTGGCATTGCTCCCGAATACCCTGCCACTGGTTACGGATACATCGAGCAGGGCGACGTGCTCTCGAATACACCTGTGGGTGAGGCGTATCAGGTCAAGCGATTTACCGAAAAACCGGATGCCCAGACCGCCGCCTACTTTTTGTCAACTGGACGTTTCCTCTGGAACAGCGGCATCTTCGTGTGGCGGGTGCAATCGATTTTGCAGGCTTTTGAAGAGCATGTGCCGGAGTTATACGGCCCGATGAGCGAAGCTGCGAAAATCCGGGGCGGATTGCGTCAGGTCTACCCCAGCCTACCCAAGGTCAGTGTAGATTACGCCGTGATGGAACGCGCCGCTAACGTGGTCGTTATTCCAGCCAACTTCGGCTGGGACGATCTGGGCGACTGGAACGCGCTGGAACGGTTGCTGAAAGGCGACGGTACCAATGTGGTTGTAGGACGGCACGTGAGCCTCGATACTGGCGGCGCAATTTTATATACGACCAACGGCGACGACCTGATTGCCACGATAGGTCTGGAGGATGTGGTGGTCGTCCGGGCCGGAGACGTGACCCTGGTGGTCCGCAAAGACCGAACACAAGACATCAAACAGGTGGTGCAGCAACTCAAACGCACGCCGGAACTGGAGCGCTTCGCATGAAACACAGTCTTCCCAAACACGTCGCCGTGATCGGCACCGGCTACGTTGGCCTCGGCACCGCCGGACTGCTGGCCCACATCGGCTATCAGGTCACGGGCATCGATATCGATCCGGCAAAAATTGCCCAGTTACAGCGCGGCGAGGTGCCGATTCACGAACCCGGCCTGGAAGGGCTGCTGGCCGGACAGGAAGGACGCCTGACTTGGACGACCAGTTACGCCGCAGTGGCCGAGGCCGATGTGATCTTCATCTGCGTGGGCACGCCCCCCAGCCCCGACGGAACCCCCGATCTCACTTACGTAACCAGCGCCACAGCCAGCCTCGCCCCTTATCTGAACGGGCATGCGCAGATCATCGTGAACAAGAGCACCGTTCCTATCGGTACGGGCGACTATGTGCAGGGCCTGCTGGAAGACCACTCGCCCAACTTCGACGAGACGCGCCACCGCGTGGTCAGCAACCCGGAATTCCTGCGCGAAGGCACGGCGCTGTCTGACAGTCTCTACCCCGACCGCCTGGTGATGGGCGGCCACCCCGAGGCTGTGGACTATCTGGCCCGGCTGTACGCGCCCCTGATCGAACAGACCTTCGTGCCGCCCATCGGCACGCCGCGCCCCGACAGTTACACCCGCCCGGCAGTGGTCAAGACCACCCTGCAGAGTGCCGAGATGATCAAGTACGCAGCCAATGCGTTTCTGGCCCTTAAGATCAGCTTCGCCAACGAAATCGCGGGCCTGTGTGAGCGGGTCGGCGCAGATGTTCAAGAAGTCAGCACAGGCATCGGCTTTGATGGGCGTATCGGCCACCGCTTTTTGCAGGCAGGATTGGGCTGGGGCGGCAGCTGCTTCGGCAAGGACACGCAGGGCCTGATCAGTGCTGGGCGTGAACACAATTACGCCATGCCGATCTTGCAGGCCGCCATCGACATCAACTACCGCCAGCGTCACACCGTCATAGATAAGTTGATGCGTCATCTGAAAAGTTTGAAAGGCAAACGCATTACTGTACTGGGGATGGCCTTCAAGCCCAACACCGACGATCTGCGTGACGCTCCCGCCCATGACCTGATTGCCCGCCTGAGCCAGCTGGGCGCGGTGGTGACGGCCCATGACCCGGTCGCCATGCCCCGCGCCGCCCGCGAGTGGACCCACCTGACCTACACCCCGGCCAGTGACCCGGCCAGCGCCCTTGCCCGCGCCGACGCCGTGATCATCGCCACCGAGTGGGACGAGTATGTGCAGCTGAACTGGGCCGAACTGGTGGGCACCATGCGCCGCCCACTGATCATCGATGCCCGCAATATTCTGCGCGAGGCCCTGCCCGCACAAGTGGAGCAGATGGGCCGTGAAGCCGCCCAGTACATACCAGAACAGGTTACTGAGTGAAGATTCTGATCACGGGGAGTGCGGGGTTTGTGGGGTCGCATCTGGTGGAGCGTTTCCTAAAGGAAGGCCACACGGTCATCGGCGTGGACAACTACATCAGCGGCCAGCACCAGAACACCGCCCTGTTCCGCGCCCATCCCCGCTTTCAGTTCCTCGAAGCCGATGTCAGTCTCGGTATCCCCTACCATGATGACGCCCTGGACTGGGTGCTCCACTTCGCTTCCCCGGCCAGCCCGCCCCACTATCAGGAATTTCCCATCGAAACCCTGATGGTGGGTGCCCAGGGCACCCAGCACGGTCTGGAGTTGGCCCTGAAACACGGCGCGAAATTCTTTCTCGCCAGCACCAGCGAAGTGTACGGCGATCCCCATGTTCACCCGCAGTCTGAGTCGTACTGGGGCCATGTCAATCCCAACGGGCTGAGAAGCTGTTATGACGAGGCTAAACGGTATGCCGAGGCGATCACGATGGCGTACCACCGGGCCAGGGGAGTGGATACCCGGATCATCCGGATTTTCAATACCTACGGCCCGCGCATGCGGGCCGACGATGGACGGGTGATCACCAATTTCGTGCATCAGGCGCTGCGGGGCGAGGCATTGACGATCTACGGCGACGGCCTGCAGACGCGCAGCTTTCAATATGTGGATGATCTGGTCGAGGGCATCGTACGCCTGATAGGCGTGACCTATCATGAGCCGGTAAATCTAGGCAATCCCACTGAATTTACGATGCTGGAGCTGGCGGCGGTGGTGCGGGAGGTCATTGATCCAGAGCTGACCCTAGTGTATCAGCCGGCACCCAGTGATGATCCCCAGCAGCGCAAACCCGACATCGCCCGCGCTCAGGGCCTGCTCGGCTGGACGCCACAGGTGAGTTTGAGAAACGGTCTTCAAAATTTGCTTAACTCAGTAAGTGAAAGTGAGACCACCTCTGATTTGAAGAGCTTTTTAACTGTTTAATTTCCTAGCTCTGACAAATAGGGCGAATCCATTATAACTGAGGCAGTATCCCATATTTTACCTGATTATTTTGATGTTACAATACAAGAAATTGAATTTTTGCTTAGCAAGGACTTCTACATAAATCACCACACACTCTAAACTCCCGAAGTCCTGTGACCGTCACTGCAAACACTCGTCTACTCTGTTGCGTCTTTGAAGACACAGGATCGTAAATGCCATACTCAGAAAACACAATCGTACTAGTCAAAAGGTGGAGTGATCCGTTGAAAACTGACGTTTCTGACCTTCCCTACTGGCTCGAAAAGCAAGCATTTTTACACTGTGTACTGCATAATTTAAGACCATGATTGATATCCAAGTTCTTCTGACAGTGTTTAACAGGCGTGAGAAAACGCTTGAAGCATTGCACCATCTATATAAGAATCAGAACCCAAACGTCAGACTGTTAGTTACGTTATTTGACGATGGCAGCCAGGACGGGACGGCCGCTGCGATTGCTGCCCAGTTCCCTGAAGTGCAGGTACTGACTGGAGACGGCTCAAATTATTGGAATGGTGGTATGCGGCGAGCCTGGGAAGTCGCAAAGCGCAGCCAGCCAGAGTTTTATCTTTGGCTCAATGACGACACTCTGTTGGATTCCTCTGCTATACGCAACTTGTTGGATACATCAGCTTTTTTTGCTGATCAGGCCATCATCGTTGGCTCGACAAGGGATCCTGAGACAGGAGCGTTAACCTACGGCGGGGTAGTCCGGAAAAGCCGCTGGAAACCCGTTCGTTTTCATATTGTATCTCCAGGTTCGACGCCCATAAGAGCGGATACCATGAATGGCAATTGCGTTTTAGTGCCTAGAGGAGTCGAACAAAAGTTAGGTATCCTCAGCCCCGCATATACCCATAGCATGGGAGATTTCGACTATGGCCTTCGGGCCAAAAAGCTCAACATAGAGATGTGGATTGCTCCTGAGTTTGTTGGTACCTGTGGACGCAACCAAATTTTTGGTACATGGCAGGACACCGCTCTGACTAAAAAAGCTCGGTGGTTCAAATTGATTGGTGTCAAGGGTCTACCGCCTAAGGAGTGGGCAGCATTTACCTATCGCCATGGTGGGGTTCTCTGGCCTATAACATGGTTAAGCCCATATATAAAGTGTTTGCTCGCTCCAACTGCATCAAGGGCTCAGACCGATTCTGGGAACTAACATTATGTATTCAAAACAATTCAACTACACCGTTGAGAGTTGACCTGTGCTTAGAGCATCTGGCATTAGAGGAATTATATGACAAGATTTAGTGTGATTTGTACAGTATACAACCATAGAGAATATATTGAAAAATGTATTGTTTCTGTTATAGATCAATCATTTGATGATTTTGAATGTATTATCGTTGATGACGGTTCAAATGATGGTAGCGGAGATATAATACAAAAGGTTATACAAAACACTAACCAGCCTAGCCGATTCTCTTTGATAAGAATTGAAAACAGTGGCCAGTCGGGAGCTTTTGAAGCAGGGCTAAAGCTTGCTACTGGAGACTATATTTCGATGATAGATTCCGACGATATTTGGCTGCCAAATAAACTCAAGGTGGTTGATGAATATATTCAAAAATTCCCACAGTATGGGATGTTCACTCATAAGGTTTTTATTATAGATGAGAAGGGCGCCCGAACATCAGTTATCCGACCACAGGGCGCTAAGTTGAGTCATGGTGATCGGCGTCAAGAGGTTTTGAATACGGCCAGAATCGTTTCACCTGCAACAAGTGCGCTTACTTTCAAGAGAGAAATATGCGAAGCCTTGATGCCAAGTCCGTTAGGGGCTTTTTCGGGATCATTAGATGCTTATTTGAGTCTGGGCGCGGCGAAGCTTGCTCCCATTTGTGGCATCGAAGAAATTCTGGCTGAGTACAGAATTCATAGAGATGGCCAGTATATCAAAAGGCTATCCAGTATTGAAGGGCTCTCGAAACAAATATCAATTCAAAGCTCCATCGTGAAGGGGTTAGATTTATCAGAAAAGGCAAAAAATCGCAACAGCTTTTTTGTGCGCAACGAGCTAGGGTACAAGAAGCTATCAGGTGAATCTACTCTTTCAACATATATTCTACTTATTAAAGCGTATGCTCTAGATAAAGATTTCAAAATGTCTAATAAGCTAGCTCTATCAATGTTTTGGCTCCTATTTATTTTTTCCCCTAAAGACTTAGCTAAATTTATGTGGATTTATTTCCAAGAACGCCAAACAGGTTTGTACAAAAAGAACAAGATTATTTCCAAAGAAGGTAGTAGCGCTATTCTAGATTCAAAGCTTAACGCTTTGAACTACACTCAAGCTACTTCCAAAATTTTAGATTGGAGCCGTCAAAAGGTTGTCCGTCGTGTCCATGCCGCTAATGTGCACATGGTCATGGAAGGCATTGACGATCCTGCATTCCGCGAAGTAGTTAATACTGCCGATCTAGTAACACCAGATGGAGTGCCGTTAGTGTGGGGGCTAAAGTTATTGGGTGTGCCCAATGCCGAGCGAGTGTATGGGCCAACGCTGACGCTAAATGTCTGTGAGGCTGCCGCAGCGCAGGGGGTTCCAGTTGGGTTGTATGGGGGCACACCTGAGAGCTTGGAAGAGTTCAAGGCATTCTTGCACCACGAATTCCCCGGCATTCGGATTGTCTGTGCCATTGCACCGCCCTTCCGTCTACCGACGCATGAGGAGGATGCTGCGGACACCCAGCAAATTTTGGATTCTGGGGCGCGGATATTGTTTGTGGGGATTGGCTGTCCCAAGCAGGAATGGTGGATGTACCGTCACCGTGACCGCTTGCCTTTGGTGATGCTAGGCGTGGGAGCAGCCTTTGACTTCCATTCCGGACGGGTAAAACAAGCTCCAGCAGCCCTGCAGGGTGTCGGGTTAGAGTGGTTATTTCGGCTGGTCATGGAGCCGAAGCGGCTCTGGAAGCGGTACGCTCGGCAAAATCCACGGTTTGTTTGGATGTTTGGGCAGCAACTCCTACGGGAGCGGGTGCTTAACAGGCCAAGCAGAGGAGTTCAAGAATGAAAAAGGCACTAGTAACCGGTATTACGGGTCAGGACGGGTCTTACTTGACGGAACTGCTCCTTTCTAAAGGCTACGAGGTACATGGCATGATTCGTCGCGCCAGCACCTTCAACACGGATCGGATCGATCATCTGTATCATGACCCCCACGAATCAGGCGCCAAAATGTTCCTACATTATGGTGACCTCGCCGATGCCTCAGGCCTGCGGATGTTGCTGGAAAAGGTACAGCCACAAGAGGTCTACAACCTCGGCGCACAGAGCCATGTCAAGGTCAGTTTCGATCAGGCCGAATACACCGCCGACGTGACCGGGCTGGGTACTCTACGGTTGCTGGAAGCCATCCGCGACTATCAAGACCGAACTGGACTGCAAGTGAAGTTTTATCAGGCCAGCAGTTCCGAGATGTTTGGCGCGGCCCCGCCACCGCAAGGGCTGCACACGCCGTTTCATCCGCGCAGCCCCTACGCGGTTGCCAAGGTGTACTCGTACTGGCAAACGGTCAATCACCGCGAGGCCTATGACCTGTATGCCTGCAACGGCATCCTGTTTAACCACGAGTCGCCCCGGCGCGGGGAAACCTTTGTGACGCGCAAAATTACGCGGGCGGTGGGCCGCATCAAGATGGGCCTGCAAGCCAAGCTGTATCTAGGCAACCTGGATGCCAAGCGCGACTGGGGCCATGCCCGTGATTACGTCGAAGCCATGTGGCTGATGCTTCAGCAAGACGTGCCGCGTGACTACTGCATTGCCACGGGCGAGGCCTACAGTGTGCGCGAATTCGCGGAGCGGGCCTTTGCCCAGGTGGGCCTGAACCACGAGGACTACGTGGAAATCGACCCCCGCTACTTCCGCCCCGCAGAGGTGGATTACCTGTTGGGCGACGCTGCCGAAACCCGCCGCGCCCTGGGCTGGGTGCCCAAGACCAGCTTTGAAGAACTGGTGCGCGAGATGGTGGAAGCCGATCTGGAATTGGCAAGCCAGGAAAAAACCCTGATCGCGGCTGGGCATCAGGTGGCCCTGAAGGGTGTAGGCAACACCTGATGCACACAGACGCCCGAATCTACGTGGCCGGACACAGGGGACTGGTGGGCAGCGCCCTCATGCGCCGCCTCGAAGCAGAGGGGTTCGGCAACCTGATCACCCGCACGAGCGCCGAGCTGGACCTGCGCGATCAGGCGGCAGTCCGGGCCTTTTTTGGGCAGGCGCAGCCCGAATACGTGTTTCTGGCAGCGGCGAAGGTGGGCGGCATTCTGGCGAACAGCACCTATCCGGCGCAGTTTTTGTACGACAACCTGATGATTGCGGCCAACGTGATTCACACGGCGCACGAAACAGGCGTCAAGAAGTTGCTGAATCTGGGATCGAGCTGCATCTACCCGCGCCTTGCCCCCCAACCCCTTCAGGAAGAGGCGCTGCTGACCGGGCCGCTGGAAGAAACCAACCGGGCTTATGCGGTGGCGAAGATCGCGGCCATCGAGCTGTGCGACCATTACCGCACCCAGTACGGCGCGGACTTCATCAGTGGCATGCCCACCAACCTCTACGGCCCCGGCGACAACTTCGACCTGAAAGGCTCTCATGTGCTGCCTGCGCTGATGCGGAAGATGGTTGAGGCTACTGAGAGCGGCGCGGCGCAGGTGGAAATCTGGGGATCGGGAACGCCGCTCCGGGAATTCCTGTATTCCGACGATCTGGCCGACGCCTGCCTGTTTCTGATGAAGCACGTCTCTGCTCCCGGCCCCATCAACATCGGCACCGGCCAGGATTTGAGCATCCGTGCCCTGGCCGAACTGATTGCAGGAGTGGTGGGCTTTGAGGGCGCCCTAGTGTTCGATGCGTCCAAGCCCGACGGCACGCCGCGCAAACTGATGGACGTGTCCAAGCTGCGTGACTTGGGCTGGCAGGCCAGGACTGGCCTCCGCGAAGGCGTAGAGCGCACGCTGGCCTGGTATCTGGCCCAGCGCGAAGCTGGACTTGTTCGCGGCTGACCAGGGCAAAACAGCTGCGGTAAGGGGCACGGAGAGAAATCTCGGTGCCCCACTTTTACATAATCAGGGCAGACTGGTCAGGGCATCGCCACGAACCGCACCGCACTTACGAACAAGTTGCGGTCCTGCGGCGGGACGGTATCGGGCAGGTAGGCATCGTCGTGGAAGGTGATGGTCAGCAGAGCTGCCTTAGGCACCTGCACCCGGTAGAGCCGTTCAGCGCTCACACGGGCCGTCAGAAGTCTTTGATCGTCCGCACTGACGCTCATCAGGGGTAGGAGCTTTTCAGCAGCCGTGCCCCGCGCCACAAAGGTCAACACGCCGGGCCGACAGACCTGCAAGACCACCATGCCGTTGGTCGCCAGCACGGCCTGGCCCTCCACCAGTGGCCCCGCCCGGTCGTTCATCCACTGGGCAGGCTCCTGGGGTACACACGAGGACAGCGGGGCGGCGGCCCAATCCGGCACCTGGGGCGTCGAAAGTGCCAGCACCCCCCACAACGAGGCAGGCAGCAACAACCACAGCAACCCCCGCAGCAACAGCCGGAGCCTACTCAACGTCGATCATTCGAACCAGTTCGGCCACGGGCCGCTCCACACTCAACCGCGCCCGCTGGTCGGACAGTTGCAGGCTCAGGCGGTAGCGCCCTGCGGGCAACCCTTTCAGGGTCAGGCGAGTCCAGCCTGAGGGCGAAGCCTTCAAGGCAGTTTGAACGACATTCTGGCAGGGGCCATTGATTGGGCAGGCCAGACCGCGTACCCTGAATTTACCCTGGGGGAGATCTGCTTTCAAGAACAGGGTTACGTTCTCGCCCGCCGTGAGCCGGGTCGGCAGGGTCAGTGCCCGCAGGATCGGCACCCCCGCCCTCACACTGGGCCGCACCCGCTCCAACCACAGCGGCAGCGTGAAATAAGTCAGCAGCGCCAGAGCCAGCAGCGGCGCAGCGGGAGACAGGCGGGGAGCCGGTTGGTCGGCCAGCAGATTCTTCTGCGCCAAGGCCACCCCCACGCCGCCCAGCAGCCAATACAGTTCGGCGTGGCCCACATTGGGCAAAAAGGTGGGTGTATCTACCAGACCCATCGCCAGGATCGCCCACGTCACGCCGTTGACCAACGGATCACGACACCTCCAGGCCGCGAGGGCCAGAGCTCCCATCAGGGCCAGCCAGCCTGACAGCCCGATAATCCCCGTCTCGCCCAACAAATGAAAGGCGGTGTTGTGGGCGATCAGCCACGCGCCGCGCAGGGCGTCCAGCGCAGGCGGACAGCCCCCCTCTAGGCCATAGGTCTGGACAGGCAACCACAGCTTGCAACTGGCGTCGCTGTACTGGGTACTGAAGGCTGGGCCGAGTTGATACGGCCCCGTGCCCCCCCAGGGATGCAGGCGGCCAGCACTCAGGGCGTCGGCCCAGAAGATGCCGCGTCCGTTCAAGGTGTTTTCCAAGAAGCGGCTGGTGACGCCACCCGGCACCGCAGTCTGAAGGCCCAAAACCAGCACGGCGGTTCCGGCGAGAGCCAGCAGGGACGCCTTCCACTGGCTGCGCAGGCCCACCACCAACGCCGCCGCCAAACCTGCCACCAGCGCGATCAATGGCCCCCGGCTGCCACTCCACAGGAACATGCCGAGGCTCAGGCCGCCGCCCACCACCCGCCACACCCACGGCCCGCCGCGCCACGTGACGGCCAGCAACAGCCCCAGCGTGCCGGCCAGCCCCAGGCTGACGCTGGTGTAGTACGGATGCACGAGGCGCGTGGTGAACACCGCAGCGGGATGCAGGACTACCGTGGTGGCAAAGGCCGTGAGGGCCACTACACTGTAGCCCAGCAGCACCGGACGCACAGCGCGGGTGTGGCCCAGCATATAGCCCGCCACGATCAGCGCCACCACCAGACCCCCCCTGATCAGGGCTAAAGGCAGCGACAGCAGAGGCTGCGGCGACAGCAAGGCCGCCAGCAGTTGTAGGGCCAGAAACGCCGCTAACAACGCCCTCCAACCTACGGGAAGCCTCCGAAAGCGGGGCAGGGCCAACAGGCTGAGCAGGCCCGCACCGGGGATCAGGGGCAAGACACCTAGCCACAGGGGGGGAATCGGTAACAGACGGAACTTCATTAGACGCTTATATTGCGTCACGTGGATGCCCATGTCTCTCCCCTACCCTCCCCCGTGACGGCGGAGGGCACGCCGGTAGAGGGAGCCCTCCGCGATCAGGTGCGGGCGCAGCGGGCCCACGCGTACCTCAAACGGCGCCTAGGCAACGGCGCCGTGCTGCTGGGAAGCGAACTGCTGGGCTGGGTGGGCGCGGCGGCCCTGACCAACGTGCTGCTGACCCACTGGGGCGCGCGCCCGGTGCCCTGGGCCTGGCTGCACCTGCTGCTGATCACCTACGCCGTCGTTGCGTCGCTGCGGGTGCAGCCGGGCTGGGGACTCGGGGCCGTGACCGAACTGGAGCGGATGGTCACGACGACCGCGCTGCTGGTGCTGGTGCTGACGCTGGGCCTAGCCCTGACCGAGCAAGGCTGGATCGCTGCCCAGTCAGGGGCGCTGCTGCTGGGCCTGGGCCTCCCCGCCGTGCTGCTGGCCCGCAACCTCGCCAAACGGGGGCTGACCAAAACAGGACACTGGGGCGTGCCGGTGGTGGTCTACGGCGCGGCCCTGACCGGGCAACGGGTCGTGGCGGCGCTGCAAGCCGAGGCGGGGCTGGGCTACCACCCCGTGGCGATCTTCGACGACAATCCCGCGCTGCACGGCACGTCCATTAGCGGCGTGCCGGTGCTGGGCCACACCGACCTCTGGACACAGGCCGCGCCGATTGCCATCGTGGCGATGCCCGGTGTGCCGCGCCCGCGCCTCGTGGAACTGCTGGACGGCCCACTCAGCGTGTACCGCAGCGTCATCCTGATTCCCGATCTGTTCGATATGCAGTCGCTGTGGGTGCAGGCGCGGGATTTGGGCGGACTGCTGGGCCTCGAGATCACGCACAACCTGGCCGATCCGTTGGCCCGCCACCTCAAGCGCGGCCTCGACCTGGTGGCCGTGACGCTGAGCCTCCCCTTCTGGCTGCCGCTGTGTATCGTCATCGCCCTGCTGATCTGGCTCGAAGACCGCGCCAAGCCGCTGTTCTTGCAGTCCCGCACCGGGCTGGGCGGCCAGACCTTCGACACCTGGAAATTCCGAACCATGCTGCCCGATGCCGAAGCAGTGCTGAAGCGCCGCTTGGCCGAAGACCCAGCCCTGAACGCCGAGTGGCAGGCGCACTTCAAGCTCAGAAACGATCCCCGCATCACCCGGATCGGCCGCCTGCTGCGCAAAACCAGCCTCGACGAGTTGCCGCAACTGGTCAACGTCTTGCGGGGCGAGATGGCCTTGGTGGGGCCGCGCCCGCTGCCGCTGTACCACCTCGAAGAACTGCCTTTGCCCGTGCAGCACCTGCGCCGGGAAGTGCGGCCGGGCATGACCGGACTGTGGCAGGTGTCGGGCCGCTCGGACGCGGGCAACGAAGGCATGATCCGGCTCGATCCCTACTATGTGAGGAATTGGTCAGTCTGGCTTGATATCGTGATCTTGCTGAGGACAGTGAAGGCCGTGCTGAGAAGCGCCGGAGCCTACTGAACTCTTTGCCGCGCTCCGCTTGTCGCCTCCCCCTGGCTGGTGGTCCTTCACTTCACCGGCCCATAAAGGACACCCCGCTTTGACCCAGTTCCCCTCACCGCCTGATTCCCGCTCCAAGTCCACCGACGACATCGATCTGGCCCAGGTGTTCGCGGTCCTGCGCCGTCAGGCCCTGCCGCTGCTGCTGGCCCCGGTGCTGGTGGGCGGGGCCACTTACGCCCTGTTCCAGCGTCAAGCGCCCACCTATGAAGCGGTGACCAGCGTGATGGCCGCCCAAAACGACAACAGCAACAGCGTGCTGAACAGCGCCTCGGTCACGGCGCCGCAGTTGCCGCAGGGCGCGGTGGAAGAAGTTGTCCACAGCCGCCAAAGCGTCGAGCGGATGATTGCCCTGCTCAAGACCGCCAAGATTCCAGACCAGGTCAAGGCCGCCATCAGTCAGCAGCTGAACAACGAACTGGCCTCCGACAAGTTCAGCCGCGTGACCGTGAAGGCCCGCTTGGACACCCAGCAGCGCGGCGTGTACGAGCTGCGGGCCAGCGCCGAATCGCCCGAAGCGGCGCGGGTGCTGGCCACGGCCGCCACGCAGGCCCTGCTGGACTGGGACATGGGCCGGGCCCGCACCGGCGTGGGCCGCGCGCGCAAAAACTTGCAGGAGCAACTCAAGAATATTTCCACCCGCCTGGCGGCGGTGCCCGCCGGAAGCGTGGAGGCCCAGAGCCTGATCGCGGCGCGGGGCCAGTTGATTCTCAATCTGTCGCAGGCCACCGTGTTCGAGGAAGGCGCGGTGGGCAACCTGACCCTCCTGGCCGAGGCCAACGCGCCGCGCTCGCCGGTGGCGCCCAAGCCGGCCCGCAACGCGGTCTTGGCCGCCCTGCTGACGCTGTTCGCGGGCGCGGGCCTGGCCCTGCTGCTCGATTCGCTGCGCCGCCGGGTACGCTCTACGGCCGACATCATTGCGCTGGACGTGCCCGCGATTGGTGAGTTGCCCCGCATGGCCAGGGGCCGACGCGCCGAAACTGCCACCGCCGCCACTGCTGGCGTGCTGTACGAACCCACCGGCTTCATCCGGGTCAACCTCAGTACGGCCGTGCCGCAGACGCCGGCCCTGTTCGCCGTGTCGAGCGCCCGCCCCGGCGAAGGCAAAAGCACGGTGGTTGCCGCTGTGGCCGAGTCGTATGCGCTGGCCGGCAAGCGGGTCTTGGTCATCGATCTGGACGTGCACCGCCCCACCCAGCAAGAATTCTGGACTGTGGGCGGACGCCCCTGGGTGCCGCTGCCCGGCGCCGAAGCGGGTCACCAGACCACGGTGGTTCAGGCCATCGAGCATCCGACGCTGGCCAGCGCCATCGATGTGGGGCGCGGCATCCATCTTTTGTTGGCCGGAGAGGTAGGCCGCCGCGCGGCCAGCCTGCTGAACACCCCCGGCCTACCAGAACTGCTGCGCCAGTGGGCCACCGGGTACGACGTGGTGCTCATTGATACCCCGCCCCTGCTGTCGGTGGCCGACGCCTTCGTGATCGCGCCCCATACCGACGGCCTAGTACTGGTGGTGGAAAGCAACGAAACCTCGGTGCCGGAAGTGCAGCGGGTCTTGCAGGGCGCCCGCACCTCGCAGGTCAAGCTGCTGGGCATCGTGGTCAACAAGGTACGCCGCGGCCAGCAGGGCTACGGGTACTCGTACAGCTACGCACAGGGGAACTGAGCCGGGCATTATTGGCAAGAGGACGGCTTGCGGGCTGAATACACGTTATGGCACCAATTCCAACTTCATCTCGAGCAGTTGGAGTTCACCTCAACAGGTCACCTCTTGGGTCATGGACTCCCTCGCCGACGGTTGAACAATCTATAGGCCGCTTGCCCTGAGGCCAAAAGAACAGGTGACATCCATCCGTTGGCCCTCCTCCCAACGGTAAGCCCGTCCCAGCAACTGTCCCTCCTGCATTCCGAGCACCAGGAGGGCGTGCCGCTCATCGAAAAGACCCTGACTCGCTCCCAACGCCAGCCAGCTCAGATCCGCACGCGCATCCGGCAGACGGCCGTCTGGGGCGGCGAGCCAATTGCCGTACCAATCCACAGCTTCGTCAGATCCCCTGGCGACACAGTCGCTCCACCCCAGCAAGTAAGGCAGGTGAGGAAACAAGGGATGGGTCGCCCCAGTGGGAGGGCCCAAGGGAGTGACAAGCTGAACAGTGAAGTGACCCGCAACCACTTCGCCAAAAAGTGTTCCACCTTGCCACCGGCCGAGCACATTCACTTGCCGCATCAAGTCCAAGTGGGCTGCATCCAAGAGACAAAGAGAGCTGATCGGCAAAGACTCATCATCGGAAGGGGACTGACGCGGAGCCGGAAGACCTAGAAACCGTTGTTGAGCACGCTTCATAATTCATATTACACCATATTTGGTGGAACTATATTTAGTCTGGCTTCAAAGCGTCGAGCTGCCACATCATGACGCTCATGACCAACGAGTTCCCATCTGTTCGCTTGCGGCTGGCCGACAACATGCGGCGACTGCGGCACGAGCGCGCATGGTCACAAGAAGATTTAGCAGCGAAGGCACACCTGCACCGCAACCAAATTGGCGCTATGGAACGTGGAAAAAATAGTGTCGGAATCGATATTATTGACAAAATTGCCCTGACTTTCGGCGTATCTATAGGCGAGTTGCTGGATTAGCTTTGAACGAAATTACTCCCCAGTCCTAGACAGGTTTTAGATTTACCCTGTAAACCGGCTGGCGGGAACCAATGAGGTCGAGGTCTCCGGGCTTGATCAGGGAGGCACTTCCACTCTTGGCCGCAGATTTAGGAGCTTGAGGCACGGTACGCGAAGTGCGCCGGAGACCAGCGCATGGGCCGTTGTGCTAGTACGGACTGGCCACAACTCGTCTGCTCCATCTTCGTACCGCTCGAGCGTCTCCGGAGCAAACCAGCAGTATCAACCGTCAAACAGAGCCGGCACTTTGGGCTCGCCCCAAGCTTCAGTGAGAGGCAAAAACCTGCCAGAAGTGCAGGGCAGACCTTGAAGTGGTCAGCCCTGAGCACGAGTTTGGTCACCTCTCTCTTCTGAGGGGTCAAATCATCTTGACTGCACTCCTGCGAGCAGCACCAATAGTTCACGGGCTGCCGTGTCTCGGTGCCCTCCAGCTAATGCCTGCGCGGCCGCCACCCGCAGACTGCTGGCATCTAGGGCTTCAACCTCCAGACTCTCCCGTAATGTCTCGTATTGCGCGCTGCTCAGACGGACGCCGTAGGCCACCTTCAGGGCACGGACGGTATCTTTGGCCCGCTCAATCACCGTCATAGCTTCCAGACGGCGCTGAATGACCTGATTGGGGTCTTCTTCAACCGGAGGCTCCAGCAGCCGAACGTGCTGCACCCGGGCCTGAGCAGCCGGGCTAAAACGGTGACGGTAACCTTCCGGAGTCCGAATAAAGCTCACGAAAAAGCCAGCGCCCGGCATTTTTTTGCCAGCAACCAGCCGCTCAGCCTCATCCAGCCGGTCACGCACCGTGTCCCGGCCAAAGGTGGAGAGCAGGTTGCGGGCCACCTTGGGAGCCATCCCGCGCACTGCCAAACGATCCAAAAGCGCCGGATCAACCTGTTCCAGTTCGTGGGCGAAAGTGTAGGTGATCGTTTGTGCCTGACCCCGGCCCTGGTACGCCACGCCGCTGAGGTACCGCACCCGGATCAGTTCGTCATGGGCCGCATCTAGCACGCGGCGGATCTTGTCTGGCCGCAGGTCCAGGATCCGGGCCTTGCGGCCCCAAGCCACCAGATTGACCTCCAGTTCCCCCAGACGAACCGAGGGATCGTGCAAATCATGGCGCTGACCATCCAGGAGGCGGTAGAGCGCCCGGGCAGGGGGTTGACGCAGCTCCCCCAACATCTGGCTGTTGAGCGGCTTGATAAAACCACGCCTCAAGCTTTCAGCAATCGCAGGCGGAAGAACGATGGTGATCTGGCTGTCCTGATCCACCGCGCCGCCCGACTCAGCGGTGTCAAAGACGATCTCATGGACGTGCCGGAAGATCACGGTGCGGAAACGGCCCCCGTCGTGCCAGCCACGTTCCACATGAAAATTGGTGTGCGAGAGCCGCATCAGTGACTCGTGCAAATTCTTGTGATACCGCCCCGAGGTGTCGAGGCCCGCCGCTCTGAGCAGTCGATTGGCGGTGCAGGTCACGGCATTATTTTCCGGATACCCCGCTGCAGCAAACAGGTACAGAATTCCGATGATCAGATCGTTGTCGATGCCGTGGGGCACCAGATACTGGGAGGTGCCGATGCATTTGACCGACACCGCTTGGCCATTGTCCTCAAAGTGGTCTTCCCAAGACGTGCTGGTGGGGCCCACCCGACTCTGCATTGAGATCAGGCTCAAGCGGGCCAGGTTGAGCTCATCGACATGCCGGGACAGTGGGCGCTTCGGTGCTGTCCGGTGCGGCAAGGTCATGCTTGATGTTATGTTTTTTTTGTTTAAAAAGAAAATGAAGGTTGTCAACAACAAGACATAGACAGAAAGAGCGTCCTAGACAGGGTTTTTAAACACTTTCCCCCAAACTGTCCGCAAGAAAGGCTCCCCAATCCCCCCAAGTGTCCGCGAGGAAATGAGCTTCTCCCCCCAAACTGTCCGCTCGCTGTATGAAATTCACACCCAAGTGTCCGTAAGGTAAATGCGCTCGCCCTCCAAACTGTCCGCTCCTGCCGTTTTAAGAGCGGTAACGACGGTATTGTCCACCTATTGCGGCAAAACGGCGCGTTGGCTCCCGAATCACCCAAAGTGTCCGCAAACCACTTCCCCCAAAGTGTCCGTGGCTTACAGGACTCAATCCCCCCAAGTGTCCGTGAGGAGCACCCCACCAAAAACAGTCTCCCACACAGATTTTTTCTCAATCCCCCCAAGTGTCCGTACCATGTCTGCCCCAAACTGTCCGGAGCTAGAGTCGACACTTTCTCCCGCTCAACGCCCCAGACTGTCCGTGCCCAAGAGGAGTCGAGCCGTCCGCCCACTTGACCCCCTGAAAAGTGAAGGTGGTGGCCCTGATCAAACTGACCTCAATCCAGACGCCCGCCGACTCTCAAGTAGCCCGCACACCTCCTCAACTGACATATGTTTTGGGCCAGGGACACCAACCGGACTGAGCCTTTTGAACAGATTTTCCGTCAGTGTTGACACCGGAGCATTGGGCCGACGCGCGGTCATGCTGCTTCAACAGCTGCATAAAATGCCGTATTTCACCCGTTGGTGGTGAATTCTGAAGCTCAACCACTTCCCTTCTGAAACACAGGCCCATCATCGGCTCTCCCGGTTAACCTAAGTGGTTGAGCAGCCGGCCAGCGAAGTCCAGAACCTAAACTTCGGACTCCCTCTCATCACAACTTCTCCCCCTCAGTTTGGCCCGGCCCGCTGTCCCTGGAGGTTTCATGCAGTTTGATCTGTCCTTGTCCGAGCTGGAACGCTATCACCCCGCCGAAGCCGCCCCCGCTGATTTTGACCCCTTTTGGGCGGACACGCTGGCCACCACCCGCACCTTTGACCTCAACCCCCGTTTTGAACCGGTGTTTCCGCTGCTGCGCCAAGTCGACGCCTATGACGTCACCTTCGCCGGATTTGGCGGCGCGCCGATCAAAGGCTGGTTGCTGATGCCCGCGGGGGCCAGCGAGCCCCTGCCCTGCGTGGTGGAATACATCGGCTACGGCGGAGGGCGCGGCTATCCCACCGATTGGCTTCTCTGGGCGTCTTTGGGCTACGCCCACCTGGTCATGGATACGCGCGGACAGGGCAGCGCGTGGCGTCAGGGCGAGACGCCGGATCCTCAGGCCGGCGGCGAACCGCATGTGCCGGGCTTCATGACCCAGGGCATTTTGAACCGCGACACGTACTACTACCGCCGCTTGTACACCGACGCGGTTCGTGCCGTTGAGGCGGCGCGGGCCCATCCGCTGGTCGATCCCACCCGGATGGCGGTCATGGGCGGCAGTCAGGGTGGAGGGCTGGCGTTGGCCGCGGCCGGACTGCTCCCCGATCTGAAGGTGTGCTTGACGGATGTGCCGTTCCTGTGCCACTTCAGCCGCGCGGTGACCCTGACCGATGACGCGCCGTTCAGCGAAATCGCGCGCTATCTGCGGACGCACCGCACCCGGACGGCGGCGGTGATGGAGACCCTGGGGTACTTTGATGGCCTGCATTTCGCGGCCCGCGCTCAGGCGCAGGCCCTGTTTTCAGTCGGTCTGATGGACACCGTCTGCCCACCGAGTACGGTCTACGCCGCGTACAACCATTACGCGGGGTCCAAAGAGATTCGCGTGTATCCCTTCAACGGCCATGAGGGGGGCGAGAACCTGCAGACGCTGGAGAAAATGGAGATCCTGACCCGCTGGTTGCCTTTGTCTCGTTCCAGCCCAGCGGGGGTCCGTTCTTAAGCGCCCGGGGAGACGTGAGGAAACACCTGCGATTGACAACAGATCGCTAACGGCTGGTCGGCCGCAGCTCAGGGGCACAGCGCCTCGCCTGGAGGTCAGACCCGGTTCACGACTTCAGGCATCTGAAAGAGGGTGAGGAAACGCTGCGCCTCCGCGCGGTCGCCTTCGACGACCAGTCCGCCCGCTTCGGCGTCCGCCAGAAGCAGACCACCAAAGCACAGGCCGCCCAGCAGCTGCACGTCGCCGGTCAGGCTCACGTCCGGGGACTCGGGAACGCCGCGCTGCACGTCCAAGCTCCCCTGATGCACCCGGACGAAGAAGCGGTCGCGGCCCATCTGCAGCGCCACGGTACTGCTCACCCCCTGCGCGGCAGGCGGGTGGAACATGGTCTTCATGGCGGTGACCAACGTGGCGAGGCTGATGGGGGCCTGCGGTTTGCTGGGCGACCGTGCCCCCCAGCGCCCCAGCTGCTGCAGGACAGGTTCCAGTTCGCGGCCCCACTCGCTCAGGACATACACCCAGCTCGCGGCCGGTGGCGGCAGCTGGTCGCGGCCGATCACGCCGATGTCTTCCAAATCTCTCAACCGCTGCGACAACACATTGGGACTGATGCCCGGCAGATCAGCACGCAGGTCGCTGAACCGTTTCGGCCCGAGCAGCAGTTCTCGCACGACCAGCAAGGCCCAGCGCTCACCCACCAGATCGAGGGCGTGCGCCGCCGCACAGCCATCGTCATAGCGGCGGGCAGGGGCAGAGCGCTGGACAGCCATTCTTTTCAGTCTAGGCCGATCCGGTACTTTAAACTAAGTCCAAAGTTGCAATTTCGTACTATTCTGTTATAGACTAAATAGGAAGGAAAATTATGAACAAGTCGACGCATCTTGCGGGACTGGAACGCGCTCCCTCTGGCCCGCCGTACCCCACAGGAGGACGTCATGCACAGACGGTATCCCAGGCAAGTTCGCTCATGAGCCGCTGCTCGCACTGGCCCGCCCGCTCAAGAGGCCTGTCGCCGGGCCAGACGAACGGAACAGCGAGATACCGCACGAGTGGATGCCTCAGCCCACCGAGGACGACCTGAGCCCCTTCCTCCTAGAACGCCTCGCCCCTGCACCGTCAAGGAGACCTATGTTCAAGCATTCCCCCGCCTTCAGTGGTTTCGCCGTGAACGACCTCACGGCGGCCAGAGCCTTTTACGCCGACGTGCTGGGCCTCCAAGTCAGCGAGCAACACGGCATGTTGCGCCTGCACATTACGGGCAGCCGACCCGTCTTGGTGTATCCCAAACCAGACCACGTGCCCGCTGCCTACACCATCCTGAACTTTCCGGTGGATGATGTGGACGCCGCCGTGGACGCCCTGGCCGCGAGCGGCGTGAACCTGCTGCGCTACGCGGGCATGAACCTGGACGAGAGAGGCGTCATGCGCGGTCAGGGGCCAACCATCGCGTGGTTCGCAGACCCGGCAGGCAACATCTTGTCGGTGCTCGAAAACACCTGAACGCCGCCTGAACCTGGAGGTTTACCGATGAGTCTGCCGACTGAATCCCTCTCTGCGCAGGGCCGCGCCGTGATCCTGATCCTGCTGATCGCCACCTTCGTCGTGATCCTCAACGAAACGATCATGAACGTCGCCCTCCCGCGCCTGATGGTCGACCTGAAGGTCACGGCCAGCACCGCCCAGTGGCTCTCGACCGCCTTCATGCTGACGATGGCGGTGGTCATTCCCGTCACCGGCTTCTTGCTCCAGCGCCTGAGCACCCGGACGGTGTTCCTGACGGCCATGACGCTGTTCTGCGTGGGCACCGGGCTCGCGGCGATCTCGCCCGGCTTCGTGCCGCTGCTGCTGGCGCGCATCGTGCAGGCCAGCGGCACGGCCATCATGCTGCCCCTGCTGATCACGACCGTCCTGACGGTGGTGTCTGAACGCGGGCGCGGCGCGGTGATGGGTAACATCAGCATCGTGATCTCGGTGGCCCCCGCCATCGGCCCGACCATTTCGGGGCTGATCTTGCAAACCTTCTCGTGGCGGGCGATGTTCCTGTTCGTGCTGCCGATTGCGCTGGGGATGCTGGCCTACGGCGCACGGACGCTGCAAAACGTGGGCACGCCGCGCCGCCTGAGCCTGGACGTGCTCTCGGTGCCGCTCTCGGCGCTTGGCTTCGGGGGCCTAGTCTACGCGCTGAGCCGCTTCGGTGAGGGTGGCCTCAGTGACCCGAGCGTAAGCGTGCCGCTGCTGGTCGGTGCGGCGGCCCTGACGGCCTTCCTGTGGCGGCAGACCCATCTGAGCCGGACGGGCGAACCGCTGCTCGACCTGCGCGCCTTCCGCTTCCCCGTGTTCACCTTGGGCGTCGGCCTGATGGTCATTGCCATGATGGCGCTGTTCGGCGGCCTGATCCTGCTGCCGCTGTACCTGCAAAACCTGCGTGGGCTGAGCACCTTGCAGACGGGCCTGTTGCTGCTGCCGGGCGGCCTGGTTATGGGCCTGTGTGCTCCCGCCGTCGGGCGGCTGTACGACCGCGTGGGACCGCGCCCTCTGGTGGTTCCAGGCAGCCTGCTGATGACCACGGTGCTGTTCGGTCTGGGCCGCATCGACGCGGGCACGCCGATCTGGGCCCTGCTGGCCCTGCACCTGACCCTGAGTGGGGGGCTGGCCCTGCTGTTCACGCCGGTCTTCACGTCGGCGCTCTCGCCGCTGCCGCCGCAGCTGTACTCACACGGCAGCGCCATCTTGAGCACGCTGCAACAGGTGGCGGGGGCGGCGGGCGTGGCCCTGCTGGTGACGCTGATGGCGGGCCGGGCCGCCCAGCTGAGCGCTCAGGGCAGCGCCCCGCTGGCGGCCCAGGTCGGTGGCCTGCAACTGGCTTTCACCGTATCGGGTGCCATTGGCGCGCTGGCTGTGGTCCTGGCCCTGTTCCTGAAGCGGACGGCTCAGCAGCAGGGTTCGTCCAGTGACCCTCTGCCGCAGCATGGTGACTGATCGCCACCCTCGACTTCACGGGGGTGCAGGATTCTGCGCCCTCCAGACTGTTGCGCCTGATCTTGAGGGCCCAGAGCCAGCCAAACTGTGTAGGACGGTCTTGAAAGATCACCCTTGCCAACAGGCTTTTCGGCTTGAGGGAGAGTGACAAACCAAGCGGTCCACGGCTTGGTTTAACAGATATTTCCGCCACAACCCTGCACCGTGCAGGACTAGGCAGCAACGATTTCTCAGAAAGCTGAGACTGTGACCTGACTCCGGCAAGATGTGGGGCAGCCGTCAGACTGTTGGCCATGGCCGCCTCCCCTTTCCAGTTCGACAACACCTATGCGCGTGACCTGCCGGGCTTCTACGCCCCCTGGAAACCAGCGTCCGTTCCTTCACCGAGTTTACTGTTCTTCAATCTCGAACTGGCACTCGAGCTGGGATTGGATCCTGACGTGCTGAACGGGCCTGAAGGCGCCGCCATCTTTGCGGGCAACCTGGTTCCTGAGGGGGCCGAACCGCTCGCCCAGGCCTACGCCGGCCACCAGTTCGGCGCGTTCTCGCCTCAACTGGGCGACGGGCGCGCCTTGCTGTTGGGTGAGGTCATCGACAGGCTCGGACGCCGCCGCGACATCATGCTCAAGGGCTCGGGCCGCACCCCCTTCTCGAGGGGGGGCGACGGCAAGGCGGCCCTTGGCCCCATGTTGCGTGAGGTGCTCATCGCCGAAGCCATGCATGCACTCGGGATCCCGACCACACGAGCCCTGGCCGTGGCGGGCACGGGCGAGCCGGTCTACCGCCAGCGTCCTCTGCCCGGTGCCGTGCTGACCCGCGTGGCAGCGAGCCATTTGCGCGTGGGCACCTTCGAATTCTTCAGCGCCCGCAGCGAAACGCAACGGGTTCGGCAGCTCGCCGACTACGCCCTGGCCCGGCATGACCCAGAGCTCGTGGGTACACCTGACCGGTATCTCGCCTTACTCCAGCGGGTGGCGCAGCGGCAAGCGGCCCTCATGGCCCAGTGGATGAACGTCGGCTTCATTCACGGCGTGATGAACACCGACAACGTGACGATTTCCGGCGAGACCATCGACTACGGACCGTGTGCCTTTCTGGAGGCGTACAACCCAGACGCGGTGTTCAGCTCTATTGACCATGGGGGGCGCTACGCCTACAGCAACCAGCCGCTGATCGCGCGCTGGGGCCTGGCCCGGCTCGCCGAGACCCTGCTGCCCCTGATCGCCGGAGACGAGGGCCAAGGCGCCCTGTCCAAAGCCATTGGCCAGGCGACCGAGGTGATCGATGCCTTCCCCGAGTGGTATGCCGCTGCGCTGTTGAGAGGCCAGAGAGAAAAGTTGGGCCTGCAAGCTGGGGATGATCAGGAAGACCGCGCGCTCGCGGCGGACTGGTTGACGTTGCTGCACCACCATAGAGTGGACTTCACCCTTGGGTGGCGCCGGCTGGCAGATGCGGCGGCGGGCGACGAACGGCCGCTTCGCTCCTTGTTCCCCCAGCCGCAGGCAGCTGACGCCTGGCTCGCCCGCTGGCGATCACGCGGAGAAGGCGGGCAGGCTCCGGAATCAGGCGAACGGGCCGAGCGCATGCGCCGCGTCAACCCGGCGGTCATCCCACGCAACCACCGGGTGGAGGAAGCCTTGTCAGCCGCGTCCGAACAAGGAGATCTCGCACCTTTCAGACGCCTGCTGACGGCGCTCCAACGGCCTTATGACGAGACGCAGGAGCAGGCCGAATACACCGAACCGGCGCGTGCGGAGGTCACGGCCGACTATCGCACGTTCTGCGGCACCTGACGATGCGCAGATGAGGCATACAGTTGGTCACCCACTGCCAAGGATCGAGACCCGTGGAACGAGAAGTTGCTCGACCCAGGACATCCTGTCTGCGTGGCACCCCTTCAACTCCGCTCGCGCTCAGATCCAAGAACGACGGCTGGCGGCCCGGTCCGGAGCCAGCTCCAGGCGTTGTAAAGGCGTCTTCAGCATCACTCGGTCGGCGCTTGACCAGACGCGCTGCTGAAACAGCACGAAGGCCAAGACGCCGGTCAGCGGCCCTTCTCCCCGCACTGAACACGCTCTCTAGGACGCTGTTGGCTGGACAACAGAGGTGGATGGGGTATTGCCCTCGTAGTCTCTGCCTCCGTGGCCTTGTTGGGAACTGCACACCACCAGGGTCCGCACCGTATTGGCGTGCTGAAAGGCAAAGGTTCGGTTGAGCACGTTGGGACAGACTACACACATATGTTCGCACTCGGGCGTTCGAACGAATCGCTGCTTTCCCCTGGCCTGCAGACTCCCAGCCCGTACAGGGCACGGAATCCGCTTGCGGGAAACGTGTTGTTCTTCAGCACGCAGATTGGCTTGAAGACGAGGGGCCTCGGAGCGCCCTGTGCGGGCCTGGTGAAGCTCACGGACGCGCTGCGCCACCAGCGCGTCCTGCTCAGCGAGTGGTGCGCTGGGCCTTCTGTGCCAGCTGTAAAACGCACTGGTGGAGACGTCCAGCACCCGACCTCACACCTTGGTGGACACAGTGAAGCCGAGCAGGCCCGCATCAATGTCGCGCTGAACCGCACCCTCCGGCGAGAAGGGCTCGCAGGCGGCATCGTCTTCGCTTGGCTGGACGAATGGTTCAAGCGCAACTGGCTGTTTCTGAACCTCGAGTGTCCTGCCGACCTTGATCCGCGTTGGCTGAACACCTTAGACGCTGAAGAACACTACGGCCTCATCACCACCGATCCCGAGGGTGAGAGCCGGCGCTGTGCAGTCCCCAGCGCCGGACCTTGCCCCCCGTGCCGGATGCGCCGGGCCTGCACGCCCAGGCCACTCCCGCTGCGCTGCATCTCGCGTGGCGCACCCAGTCTGGCCTGGTGGATCTGCGCCTGGACACCCATCCGGCCGCAGGCAACGAACTCCAAGTAGATCTCAGTGGCGAGGGGGCGTCCTGCGGGTTAACCGCGACTACGCAGCGTTCAAGCTCCGCCAAGTCAGGGAGCAGGTTTACCGCTTGTACGACGTCTCCGCCGCATCGGCCGGGACGGCACGGTGTATCCCGCACAGACCGACAAACCTGGCCGCCTGCGCGGTGGACCGCCGGAGAATCCGGCCAGCCGCGACCTGACCCAGGACTTTTGTTCCGCTTCGGGCTCGACGCATCTGCGGCTGCCGTGGACACAGCTGAATGTCACCGATCCTTCTGGACTGCTGGTACAGGGCGGTAAGTCGCAGACGCGTACGGTGAAGATCAGCGGCGTCGGGCTGCACTTGCGCGCCGGTCCAGCGAGGAACGCTTGTTGCCGTCCTTGTCCATCCACGAATCCGACACTGATGCGCCGATGACTGTCAGGGGGTGCCTTTGGACAGCGTAGCGACCTTCAGGGCCAGTTCTTTTTCTTTCCATACCTTGATTTCCACGGACGACGTGCGCTCGACAACTTAACCCTTGCGGTTGGTGAACTTCTCGCTCAGGGCCAGCGAGAAGTTCACCAACCGGATCGCCGCTAGAGGTGTAGCGGAGTTCAGGCGTGGCGACCAGATTGCCGCCCAGGAGTGCGGTGCTGATACCTTCGGTCAGACGCCGCCCGCCGTTCTTATCGGCGATGGTCGTGAAGTCGCCTTCGAGCACTTCATGACACAAGGCCTGCAAGCGCACTTTGGAACGCTTCTGCCCGTCAGGGGTCGTCCACTTTCCTTGGCGCACGGTCGCCTGCACGGAGACGGTGGTTCCGGCCTTGATGCGCTCGCCCACCGAAGTGGCTGCGCCGCCAACGAAGGTCAGGGGCAGGTAGTTGGTGATTTTGCGTTCGTTGAGCATGGAGTCCAGCGCGAGGGTGGCTTCGGCAAAGTCGGTGCCGGAGATGGTACGGGTAGCGGGGTCACAGACGACAGTGCCGATGAGGTTCAGGTTGGCGATACTTTTCATGATGGGTCTCCTGGCAGGGTGCCGTCCGTTCCGGTTTCCGGTGGAGGCTATTCTTCCCTGCATACTTTTCAGTGACCGCCGTCAGGCGGTCAAAGCTGTTGATCGTTGGGGTGTGGAGAGTGATCTAACATCACCGCAGACCGGACGCTGTTCAGGGCCGTGGTGGGGAGACAGCGTTTCCCCGGTCCGTCCGCCGCCTGATGTGTGCTCTCGGCCTCCCGATTTGTTCTTGTGCGTTCCAACACAAAACGGGAGGTTCCGTCTCCAGTCCTCCCGCCGCCTTCAGTCTCCGAATTGCCGTTCAATCTCCCGCCGGGTGCGCTGCTTGCCGCGCTTGTCCCGCGAGTCGGCAAAGCGCGGGTGGCCACCTCGGCAGCGAGGGCGGCGATGCACACGAGCAGGTCGACGTCTTGCTGCATCGCTCGGCGCAGCCGCTTGCCGCGTACCCCTTGTTCGTAGTGGTCTTGGAGCAGCGCCATCCCGTACTCCTGCAGGCGGGGTTCGATGTCGGCCACCTCGAACGGATACGCGAAGCAGCGCGTGACGTGCCCCTCCAGTTTCGCCACGAGGTCATGGCCCATCACTTCCACAGTCAGGCCCTGCTGGGCACACCGCAGCGCGAAACTGATCATCGGCGCGTTCGTCCGGGCCATGACCAAGTCTTCGGGTTGCAACTCGCTCAGCACCTCATCTTCGCTGACGCTGGACACCTCACCCTCTGCCGCATGGGGAGCCGCCACGATCAGGTCGCTGAACTCACTTGCCAATGCGACGTGGCTCTTGGGACACCGGAAGGTCACGGTGAGCCGGAGCGGCAGGGCGTTGAACGTTTCCTGTGCTCGGTCAAGACCTCCCGCGTCCGCTCCGGTGAATTCGGAGATGGCCTGCGCCCGGTCTCCGACCAAGACCACCCGTCCGCGCCGCCCGATGACATGCTTAACCAAGCGGTGTTGCAAGCGGGAGAAGTCCTGCGTCTCATCCACCAACACCACGTCCATGCTCTCGAACCCGGAGCCCAGTTTCAGGGGAGGTAGAGCATGTCGTCGTAGTCATAGTGACCGCGCTCTAGAAAATCAGACAAGGCCCGGTCTTGCACCAGGCGCACCAGTTCCACGGGGCTAAGACCCGCAGGCCATTCCATCTCCTGCTCACTCACCAAGCCTTCGATGGCCGCTCCGGTGTTGGCGATGTGCACCATCGACAGCTTGACCAGAGCGAGTGCGGTCTTCGCCACCCCCTTGGAGTACAGGCCCCGTTCTTTGAGCAGCGAGTCCACCAGATGTTTGCGCTTCCACTCCGAGAAGGTGGCCTTGCGCGGCGAACACTCTTCCACCATCGTCTTGCCGAACGCGTGGAAGGTACTCACCTGCACGTCACTCGGCAGGGCGTCTTTGAGACTGCGGGCGATGGATTTGTTCAGGGCGAACGCGCCGATGCGCAGACCCGCAGGAAGAACTTGCGCGACGGTTCTGAGCACCGTGGACTTGCCGCTGCCTGCCGTGGACTGGACGGTGAGACTCCACCCGGTTTCATGCACCGCCTGAATCACGGCCAACTGTTCGGGGGTCATGCGGGCGAGGGCTTGCTGCACTTCGGTCTTGGGCACCCCGGCCCGCAGGGTGATGGTGTCTTGCCACGGGGTCTGGGTCTGGACGTCGCTCATGGAGACCGCCGCCCCCCGCCGATCAAGGCGGGGGAACAGGCGGGTGCGGTGCGTCGGCCCTGCTCGCTTCTTCCCGTGACCTTTACTCCTCGGCTTGGGTGCTGGTCTGCCGCAACAGGTCAGGCTCCCACAAGTAGATGCCCTCCACGTCCCAGAGTCGCCACTCGCGGATGTACGGTTTCATTCCGCCGTCGAGGTAGGCCCGCACTTCGGCCAAGCTCCCGAAGTCGATCTCGGAGGTCGCGTCCGGATGATCGTCGTGGGTGGAGAACTGCAGCGTGAACGAGGGGCGATGCACGTAGGGTGGCTGAGGGACATGAATGAGGTTCATGCCTGCCGCTTGCCCCCACCGGGGAGACGTGCGGGGGTGCAGGGACTCGCGCTGGTGATGCGGTGACGGGATTCTGCCGTGTGGGCAGGTCGGGCGACTTCGGTGCGGCCGTCTGGGCAGTTTGGGCGGTGGGGCGGTGGTGCCGGGTGGGCTGGAGCAAGGGCAGAGGCCGGGCGTCGTGGGCAGGGGAGGAAGGCGGGGCGTGGGAGGCTTCGGGGCGGCGAGGCTCGGAGAGCGGGACTTCTTCCTAATAGATTAAGGGCAACCCCCTTGTGCCTTACCCATTCGGGGATTTTGCTCCCCCTGAGTGTCAAAAACGCCTTAATCGTTCGGGGTCTTGTCACGAACGCCGCGTTCCTCCGGGTGTAAAAACGCCTTAACCGTGCGGGGTCTTCGCGTGTGACTCCCGTGACAACCCTCCCTCCTGACCCGCCGTTCACTCCTCCCAGTTGAACTCCACCGTAGGCGTGAACTCTTCCAGTCCCGTCTTCCCATGTCGTCGTTGACTGTCTGTTTGTGGCCCCCGTTGACCCGCGAATCACCGTTCATTCTGGCAACGTCAAGGGTGGGCAAGGACGTGGATTTCTTGGTGGCCGTGTTCTTCGGTCGCCCTTCTTGGGGCCTGCGATTCGACTCGCGGTGCCCTCTTTGGCTGAGGTCAGAAACCTTCAATGGACACCTGGGTGCTGTCCGGTGTTCGCTGCATTGCCTGTCCCGTTGTTTAAGTTGCGTTGGTGGTTTGGGTCACGCAAGTTGAGCAAAATTGTCCTGCGTTCCTGCTGTTGTGTCTCCATTACAGTGCGCCCGTTACCCTCTGACCAGACCAAACCTTAACCTCACGTCGCAGGCATGTCGAACGCGGAAGTCAGCCGCAGAGGGATTCATCGTAGTTGCTTTTCGTGTTTTGCTCTCCTTGTGAATGACCGGAAAACCAAGCCTGCCGCCCCTCGGTGTGGTGCATTTTGACGCGTGCCCACCTGTTCACCTGGCAAGGCGACAGCGCCCGGTGTGGGGCGCTGTGAGACAGAACAGAGGTAAGAAGAGGAGACAGATTACGGGCGGGGAAGGTCACTCCACCAGTCGGCCAGCAGAATATCGCGTTTCAGTTGGGAGCCAATTTCTTCCCGGAGATGGCGCTGCCGATTGATGGACGTCACGCCCCACACCGTTTCTAAAAAGGCCCGGTCACTGAAGGCTCCCAGCTTTTTCTGGATGGTCGTCATGGTGTAGGTGCCCGTGTCAAACTCCACGGCCACCTCCCCGTGGGGGCTGCGGAACACCGCATCAGGTTCTTCGGAAGCGCGGACGTGACGTGGGTTGACCCGCCAGTGGTCTCCGGTGCGAACCCCCAGAATCCGGCGCATCTCGCCTGTTCCGGCGAAGTGCATGAGGCTGTGGTCGGACATCGATTGCAAACTTTTTTGGCCGAGGAAAAAGCGCGTTTTGACTTCCAGTGCCTTGCGCATATGCGTGGGCTGCAAGACGGTTTCCACATACGGCACCCGGTCGAGGTCGTGTTCATCCAGTCCGTAATGCCGCCGCAGTTGGCCGTAACTGATGACGCGGTCTGCCGCGAGGTCAGCGAAAAATCGTTCGCGGCGTTCGCTCTTGTCCAGCAGGAGAAGGTCAACGGTGGGGATCGGGAGGCCCGGATCGGGAGAATCATACAGGGCGAGCGCATGGTAGCGGGAGAGGAACGGGCCATCTCCGGTGCGGTCTTGTTGGGCGTCCAACTGGGTGAGCAGCAGGCGGGAACCTTGAGCCTGGGCATGTCCGGGCACCCGTGTTTCGAGGGTGAGGAACTGCCGAAATTGGGCGGCTTTGGCCTGACCCAATTTTGGTTGCGGGGTAAAGACATGGACGTGAAAGCCGTAAGCGAGGGCGGACGATCTGAGTCGCACGGCCATGTTGTCCAGCCCATTGGGCGTGATGCCACCGCTGCTCATGGTGCCCCCGGCGAGGGCCACACCCCGCTCGGTCATCACTTCAACAAGGCGCATTCGCCCGGCGTAGAGGTTCAGGTTCCGGGTCGTTTCAGGGGTTGTGGCGACGTAGCCTTTTTCTTTCAGGCACAGGCGCAGGTAGGCATTGTCCAACTGGCGCTGCAAGCTGACGGCCCCTTCGGTGGTCTCAAAAACCGCCTTGCGGCCAGCGCTGCCGAGCAAGGTGAGGGTGCCCATGACCGTGTGCATCTGTACGAGAAATTCTGCCTTCAGAAGTTCAGCAGGGCGGGTGAGGTGCTGCTTTAATTCGCTATCAGTCCATGCGCCATCGTTCAGGTACTGCCGGGTCAGGGCGGCATGTTCGGCGGGCGTGAGTGTGATTGGGGGGGGCATAGGGAGTCCTTGGGAAGGAGAGGGCGTGCGCCCAGCCAGAGCCGGAGGGCTGGCTCATGGGGCGCATGGGACAGGGGGTCAGGACGCAGGCGCTTCAGCTTTTTGGTGATCGCGCTTGGGGGCGCTCTTGTTTTTGGTTGAGGCCGCAGGGGTGATTTTGCTTCCTGATTTGCCTGCTCCGCCGCCCGTGGGTTTAGTTGCAGGCTTGGTGACGGAAGCGTCTTTGCCTTGCCGCATCTTCACCAACCGCTTGAAATCCAGTTCACCGGACGCAAGCTGATCAAAGTCCACGCGCAGCCTGCCTTGCTCGGCCAAGAGTTCGTACACATGCTCTTTGACGTGGTGGACCATCCACTTCTGAATCTCAGCGGTGTACCAGATCGCCTCGTCAGGAACCGTGTGGGTTTCGGGTTGACCGTCCTTGTTCTGGTACTCGTGGGTGAGTTCTGTGTTGAGACTGACGGCCTGTATCTCGCCCCGCGCAACCGCTTCCGGCAACTCGCGCAGCAGCTTGATGCGGTGAACGGGGGGCACAGTTTCAAGGAGGACACTCCAGCGCTGAACGGTGCCGTAGGGCAACCCGGCTGGGGATGGCGGCGCAGCAGAGGCGTCTGCCTGCCCCGGTTCGCAGGTGGATTGATCCGACTGAGAAGCTGCGTTCGCTGGACATGCGGCGGTGTTCTGTTTGCCCTCCAACTGATCAAGGGCGGTTTCGATGTCGCTGTCCACACTGGCGTCATTCAGGAGAGTCTGGGTGAGATGGTTGGGGGTCGGCGGGTCGGGTCGAATCATGGTCAAGGCTCCTGGGTGACGAGAGGCGGGGCACCGGTTAGCGCAAGGTTGGGTCTCATCCCTGTTGTCCGGCGGGACGATGACACCCACGACCAGTGTGTGGTTGCTTTGGGTTTCGGCATCCAGCTATCTCCACTGACTGCGCTCGGCTTTACCGACGATGGTCTCTCCACATGCATCCAACGCCGCACTGCTGGGGTCTCAGGTCATGTCGTAACACGAGGGTCATCTGCCATCAGAAGCCCATCAGCTTAAGCGTAGGTGTGATTTTGTTCTCTAAACAATCCTCTCTCCGCTGGTTTATGACATCCGTAAATCGGCGCAAGCTAAGGATGAAGTTCGTGGTCATACAGCGAGTCAGTCAGCCTGAGGGGTTTCCCTCTCAGGTTCACCGTCATTTCTGATGCTCATCTGTTAAATACTCCTGAGCACTTGCTACTGGCTGAGCAGCAGTCGATTGACGCTGAGGATTATTCCACTCTTGGTACTGGTGGCAAATTCCAGAGCGCTGCTGTTCATAACTCGCTGCCGGTGATCAAGTTGCAAAAAACGCTGTTCGCGGCACCAAGCATCTGAAGTTGCCACCAGTACCACTCTTTATTCTTTTACCGGAAGCAAGACACTCACTTCCACTCCCAAGACCTCAGCGACCCGGCGGAGGGTGGAGAGCCGGGGATCCAGTAGGCCGTTTTCCAACTTGGTGGGATGGGTGCGGTGCATGCCTGCCCGAGCCGCGAATTCATCCTGACTCCAGCCCTGAGCTTGGCGTAACTGGCGGATCTGTGCTCCTAAGGCCACTAAATAAGGGTCTTTGGCCGGATGGGAGAGAGCAGACATAGAGCCTGAGCATCCGCAAGCTTGGAACGTTATGCGACTGCTTTCCATGAAACAGCTTAGAATCAGTTTCATGGAAATCAGAGAGCAACTTTATGACGATCCCCAGTCGCCGCCTGCATTTGTCAAGACACGGGCATTTGCATTGTTCCAGCGCGTCATCGCACCGACGTTGCGAGCCGTCGAGATTTGGAACGCCTCGCCCGTTGTAACGCCCGAGCAGGGCACAGATCGCCACCGGGTCACCCAGTTACTGCGCGTGGCGAGCAATCGCTGGGCGGGCAGTGATATCCGGAAGCCAAGTGACCTGGAGGCGGCAGCCCGACACTTGCTGGCCGAGCCAACGATGGGAAGCCTGCCCTGCGAGTGCCGGATCACGACCTTGCTCTGCCAGGCCGTGCACCTGGCCCATCTCCAGCAACCCGGTGTGGCGGCCCGCTGTTTCGCTGCGGCCCTCGTCCTTGAGTCTTGGATCCCGGAAGGCACGCCGCCATCCTGCGAGATTTTTCCTTCGATTTACGAGAAGCGTCGGCCCTCTGAGCGGCCATCAGATTTTCTAGTCTGCTGTGTGATGGGTGAGCTCTCAGATTTGCCCGCCGTCGTTGATCCACTCAACTTGATTGACCGGATCGAAAATGCAAAATCCGCAGTGGCAGAAGCCAATTCTCTGGTTGATCCTTTGAGAGAGATTTCGGCTGGGCTGCCAGAGGGCGACGCCTACGGCGTTTGGGGGGCCAATCTCTACCGGACGCAGTACCTACTGCACAAGCGGCTTTCCTCCCACGCTGAGCTTGACTTTAACCTCTTTACCGCCCGATTCTTTGACACTGAATTGTACCAAAGCTTGGACTGGTCAGCGGAAACGCTGAGGAATTGGTCAGTGGCCCCGAACCAGACCGTTTGGTCGCCGGATGACTTGGGGCCACGCATCTTGAGGACGATGCAACTGGAAGCCGCGTTAGTGGAAGGCATCCGGTTGGCGCAGAGGCTAGAACGCACCCCTCGGACAGTTCGGCCCAGCGAGCTCGCCGGTGTAGCACGTCATTTACAGTCAATCTGCCTAGAAGAGATGAAACAAGTGGATTTGATCCCGCAACCACTGCAGGGCTGGGAGCTTAAGCAGGCGGCCACCCCCTTGGCGGCCCTGATGATGGCCGTCCGGGTGTTGGAGGCTGATACGGCGTTGGCTCTCAACTTTGTGTTGGCCGCCGCTCATATTTGGGCGGAATTGACTCCGGGAATACAAGAAGAACACGAGCTTTCTTGGCCACGTCCGCAGTGGGCTATCCTGCGTGATCTCGCGCTGTACCGCTGCCTGCACGTCCTGTTGGCGGTGCAGTTTTCGTACCGCTTGACCCCTCATTTTGCGCCCCGCCCGAGCGTGTTGGCAATCCCTTCTGCGGCCGAAATCCGCGAGGTGGCCCGCGAGGTGATGGCGCAGTCAGAACAGTTTGCACCAGTCACCCTCACCCGCGGTGATCCATCACGCTCGCCCGCCTCTTGGTGGCATTCGGCACAGGACGCACTTTGGGCTGCGCTACTGTGTCCTTTAGCTTTAGCCGCCCAACCTGAATGTTTGCGAGCTGATTGCTTGCTGGGCCAGGCGCTGGAGGGTCTCGCAGACTTTTTGGAACAGCAGCATTGATGCCGGGGTCGCTGGGGTGACTTTAAAGTGAGCACGCCCAACTCCGCCCGAACCCTGATGATTCCCGGAAGCTGGTCTCAGTGGGAGCCGCCCTGCGCAGCAGGCTGGTGCTGGAATGATGGGGCGGCCGCTCTCAATTCAAGGCGCTGACAGAGCACAGGGGAAGATTGTTCTGAGTGCAAGGCGCTTCACGAGAAGTCTCCCCCAAAGGATGGAATGCATGACGACCATCCCAAAGGCACTACAGGAGAAAACGAAAGCACCCAGACAGCAATTCCGGGTGCAAAAAGGAGGTGATGCGCTCACGGGACAGCAACATGAGGATACACCTCAGCGCGCTCGCAGGCCAGGGAAGCCAACTGAGACGGGGGAGAAACTACCTTCACCGCAGGTCCCACCCCAGAAGTGAGCTCCAGCGACAAAGCGTATATTTTCTTCCAACATCAGTTGGCGGCGAGCGGCACCTACTGCAGCAGTTTTGTCTTTAGCTTGCGTGATTCTAAGAGCCTTTATATCGGTGCTGCAGGCGGCTACTTAACAAGGCCGCCTAAAGAACAGATTTTGCCGCAAGAGAGCGGTTGTCTGTCAGGGTGGACAGATGCGCTACGCGTAGCCCCACCTCTCAAACTAGAGTGAATCGGCCAGTGACTCAGCTTGCCATCAGTGAAAAGGCACCCCAGCCACCTCATCCGGACGACTCGCGAGCAACCTGACTACATGAAGTCATCCCCCGTAAGGACGTGGGCACCAGCTATGCCCATGACCACCTGACATGACGCAGTCTCCTCCCCACCATAAATGAGTACGTCGCGCCGTCATTCGTCGAGTCCATTGTGGAGCCACGAAACACTATTTCGGTGAACGACGCCCAAATGCTGGCCCTGCTGCTGGCCTCCTTGGTGCCCGTACGGAATCTGCTGAACAATCGCGCGTCTATCTGACGTGCGTACGCTCTGCAATTGGATACGGCCACCAGCCGCGCGTCTGCGCTGCAGAAAGGGAGTCGCTGTTCAGCCCAAGACGGCGCCCATAGGGGCAGGCGCAAGCTGTCCGTCCCTCTGAAGACGCCTAACTTCTACAGCGTATTGTCCGTGCTTGCTCCTGTTCCCTCCCGTCGGGTTGACAGCCCTATGACTTGGTCTGAAATGGGGTCTTAGTCTCGGCTTTGAAACGGCGAAAACACAGCTTTCTTACCCTTCCCACACCCGCAAATCCCTCACTTTGAACGCCTGAATCCCTCACTCCAGACGACCTTTATCCTCACTTTGAGCGGTGAAATCCCTCACTCTGAGCGATAGTGTTCCTCACTCTGAACGATTGAGCACAGCCAAGATCGCCTAAGCCAGTGGAGTCTCGCCGATAATGCTCGTCTAAAGTGAGGAGTTGCGTCGTCTCAGTTGAGGAACCGAACCGTCTAGAGTGAGGGATTGCATCGTCTTAACTGAGGGATTGCATCGTCCAAAATGAGGTATATCATCAGCCAACTGTGCGCCCAGCCAATGCATAAAGGCTGCATATCCGCGTCCTGATTGATCAAATCAATTCTTTTTTAAGGGCTTTGATAGACTCAACCCAAGTGGATATCCGGATCAACGAACTCGATTTGACGCGGGCGGGCATTGTGAGCGTGCAGCGAGACATGCCTGCAGAAAACACCAATTGGGAAGTGGAGTACACCATTGACGGCGTCGCGTACCGGGTAATCGGCAACGCGCTGTATGGACGGCCCCACGGCACTGATGCAGACGTGTTGCTGGCTCTCCAAACCCTGTTTTTCCGGGCGGGCTGTCCCGAGAACAACCGCATCGAAGTGCTCCCAGCCGCAGTTCTGGAATTGTCTGGCTCGTCCAAAGGGGGAGCCGCCTACGCCCGGTTACGGGAATCGATCCTCCGAATTTCCGGGGTGCAGTGGAGTATCGTCCGGAGCCGTTGGGACAGCAAGAAGGGCTTACACCGAGGCGTCACGGAGATCACCGGCTTGGTTTCGGATCTGCGTCTGGTAGATCACAGTTCTGGACAGACCCGGCCCTTCCAAGACCGCGAGATGAGTGAGAGCGTGCCGATCCGCCTCACGTTTACGGAGACGTTTGCTGCCTCGATTCGGGCTGGATTTTTTCAGATGTTGGACGGTGAACTGATGGCCCGCTTTGGCCAGCCTCCTGCCCGGAGTCTCTACCGGATCTTGCAGGCCCACCGCATTCAGCAGGACGGCTCTTTGGTCAATTCCCTTTCCCTGCCGCTGCGGGACTGGTTGGCCGCCTGCGGGCTGGAGTCAGAACGGGTCGACAATGCGAAACGCACCTTGGATCTCTCGCACCACCGCCTGATCGACGAAGGTTACCTACACTCGGCTGAAATCATAGGCCGGGGCCGCGCTGGACAGGTACAGTACGTGTTTCAAGCTGCTCCTGAGCCGGAACTGGTCGAGCTGTTGATGGCGCGGGGCGTCACCCGGCCCGTCGCGGAGGCGTTGGCCGCCGACCATCCCACCCGGATCTGGCCCGCGCTGCAAACCATCGATCAACGGCTTGGCGGTGGGTGGCGGCCCCGCTCCTTGGCCGCTGCCGTGGTGGACGCGGTTCGCAATCCAGACAAATGGGGCTTCGCGGCCACCGAACCACCCAAGCAACCCGTTAAGAAGGCTGCCAAGCTGCCGGTCTCGCCGCCCATGCCGGAGCCTGATCTGCGTGCGTCAGTGACCATGCTGCTCAAGGTACGTCTGACCCCCGGACAACCGCTGTCGGCACAGGTGACGTCGGCCTTGACTGGGCTGCCAGACGAGCGCTTACCGCTCCTCCGTGACGCCTTGAGCCGGCCGGGCACCGAAGCCCTGCCACTGGCGGCGGCGCTGCTCGGTATTTCCTTGTAGCTCAAAGTCAGGGTCACTTGGAAAGCTGAGAGGGCGAAGACGAAATGCAGGCGGGCATCAGCTGGCCACTTTGATCAGTCCGGGCTGGACGAACGGGAATTGGACTAGGGCCGGATCAAGCGGACTCCACGCCCTGCCTCCACAAGTTTGAAAGACACTGCTTCCGGCTCCAGAACGCGGAATCCGCGGTTTTCTGACTTGCTCCGCTTGGACTAAAGGCAGGAATGCACGGCTTTCGATCGGAACGCCGCTCCAACCTCTACCCAGATTGAGCCAGAGCAGCGGGCCGTTCCAGCAGACTGGTTCTGTGGTCTGCACAAGACCTTTTAACGGGCGAAAATCACTGCACGCTTGCTCCCCCCTTCGCCCGCTTGTGTTTTTACCTGTTGCATGTAACACTCAAGCTCGTTCCACAACTTAACAAGTTCTAAGCACCTGTAGCCTGGTCTACGCGGTGAAAGGGAGGGTTGACATTGCTCAAACCAGTCGCCAGCGCACGGGTCGTGGATATCGTCCGCGAGCAGTTGCGCGGCGCAATCCTGAGCGGGGAACTTGCGCCGGGCAGCCGCCTGAGCGTGCCGGAACTCGCCCGGCAACTGGAGGTCAGCCGCTCTCCGGTGCGCGAAGCCGTGCTGCTGCTGGTGGGCGAAGGGCTGGCCATCGAACACTCGCGGCGCGGCGTGGAAGTCGTCAACCTCACGCTGGCCGATCTGCTGGAACTGTACGAATTGCGGGCCAGCATGGACAGCCTCGCCGCCCGGCTGGCCGCCGCCCGCATGAGCAGCACCGACCTGACTGCGCTGCGGGGCGTCCTGGACGCCCAGGGCGCCGCCGCCATCGGCGACTGGCGGGGATTCCGGGAACTCGACGCCCGCTTTCATCAGATCATCGTGCAGACCAGCGGCAACCGGCGGCTGGCACGGCACGCCGAACTGCTGTCGCGCGAAATGCGGCTGGCGGGGCCGCTGCACATCAACGAGAGCTGGCACCTCAAACAAAGCCACGAGGAACACCGCGAGATCGAGCGCGCCCTCCGTCAACGTGACGGCCCCGCCGCCGAACTCGCTATGCACGCCCACCTCACCCGCGTGGCCGGAACCGTCGCCGCCCACCACCGCCCCCAATGACGCCGCCCTCTCATCCCTTTCCTCTAGGAGCCTGCCATGCGTAAAGTTACCTTCCTCACCCTCGCCCTGACGCCCCTGCTGGCCCTCCCCGCCAGCGCCCAGAGCAGCACTGGGACAATCAAAATTGGAGCCATCACCTCGGTCACGGGCCGCTTCGCCGAATTCGGCAAGATGCAGTTGGCCGGGTTCAAGGTGGGGGTGGCCGAAGTCAACCGCAAAGGCGGCATCAACGGGCGCAAAATCGAGCTGCTGATCGAAGACAATGCCAGCGACGTGAACAAGGGCCTGGCCGCCGCCGAGCGCCTCGTGAATGCGGGCGTGCCGCTGGTCATCAACGAGTATTCCAGCAGCCTCGTGAAGGCGCAGGCGCAGTATTTGGCCCGCCAGAAGGTGCCCAACCTGATCGTGACCAGCAGCGGCGACGACATCACCAAGCCCGGCAGCGACTATATTTTCCGGCTGAACCAGCCGGCCACCGAGTACGCCCGCGTGATTTTCAATATCTTCCGCGACAACAAATTCAAGAGCGTGGCGATCATCGCCGGCACCGGAGCCTTTGAGAAGAGCGTGGCCGACGCCGCGCAGGACTTTGCCAAGCTGTACAACATCACCATCGTGGAAGACCAGCGCTACGACAAAGGCCTGACCGATTTCCGGCCTGTGCTGAACCGCATCAAGGCCAAAAACCCCGACGGCATCTTGATGGTCAGCTACGCCGAAGACAGCGTGGCCCTGATGCGGCAGGCGCGGGAAGTGGGCGTCAAACCCCGGCTGTTTGCGGGCGGCGCGGCGGGCTTTGCGCTGCCCGACTTTATTAAAGACAGCGGCAGCGCGGGCGAGAGCGTCATCACGGCCACCGCGTGGGTGCCGCAGCTGCGCTACGCGGGCGTGCAGAAACTGAATGTGGACCTGAAAACCGCGCTGGGCGGCCAAGAGCCCAGCTATCACGCGGCGCAGGCCTACGCGGGCGTGATCGTGGCGGCCGAAGCCATTCGCAAGGCAGGCAGCACCGACCGCGAGAAAGTCAAGGCCGCGCTGAACGCCCTCAACATGACCACCGCGTTTGGCCCGGTGCAGTTTAAAGACTACGACGGCTTCCGCAACCAAAACCCGCTGGCGATGGTGGCCCAGCAGGTGCAGGGCGGCGCGTTCGTGCCGATCTACCCCAAGAGCGTCGTGCCCCGCCCCATCAAGTTTGAACGCTGAAGAGCCTCAGTCCTGAAGCCTGACTGACCTGCTCCACGTGCCCGGCGCGGCCCCGCAGCAGCCCCGCTGCGCCGCGCCGCAGGGCCACTCTTGCCCGCTGTGCTCTTTTCTCCGCCCCTCTCCCCTGTTTGCAAGGAGCCTGCATGGACTCAGCCTCAGTCACCGCCTTCTTTCAAACGCTGGTTCAGGGCCTGCTGACGGGCGGCCTCTACGCCCTGATCGGCACGGGCCTGAGCCTGATCTTCGGCGTCATGAAAGTCATCAACTTCGCGCACGGCGACTTTCTGGCCATCGGCATGTTCATTACGCTGGCGCTGTTCAAGGCGTTCAACATCGATCCGTACCTCAGCTTGCTGGTGGTCGCGCCCGCCGGATTCGCCCTCGGGTTCCTGATTCAGCGCTTCGTGCTGGCGCGCTTGGGCGACCGACTGGGCGAAGGCTCGATGCTGGCAACGCTAGGGCTAGGCCTGATCGTGAGCAACACGCTGCTGCTGACCTTCGGGGCGCAGCCGCAGAGCATCAACGTGCCGTATGCCACCACCACCTTCCAGTTTGCGGGCGTGCAGATCAGCATTCCGCTCTTGGTGGCGGGACTGGGCACCCTGGTGGCCATCGTGGGGCTCAATCTGCTGCTCTACCGCACCGAACTGGGCCGCGCCATCCGGGCCACTGCCCAAAACCCGCTGGGGGCCGAGCTGCAGGGCGTCAAAACCACCCAGATTCAGGCGATCGTGTTCGGGCTGGGCGTGGCGTTCGCAGCCATCGCGGGCGTGCTGCTGATGCCGCTGCTGTACACCTTTCCCACAGTAGGCGAAAATTACACCACCAAAGCTTTTATCGTGACCGTGCTGGGCGGCCTCGGCAACCTGCCAGGCGCGGTGGCGGGCGGGCTGGTGCTGGGCGTGATCGAGTCGCTGGGGGCGTTTTATATCAGCAACAATTACCGCGACGCCTACGGCTTGATCGCCTTCCTCCTGGTGTTGCTGCTGCGTCCTGAAGGGCTGTTTGGCAAGACGGTGAAACGGGTATGAAGCGCCTTCCGGCCCCTCCGTTCGTGCGGCAGAACATCACCGCCGCAAGAACTTCATTCTGGACGGCACTGTTCTTCCTTCTCGCTCCGCCCGCACTGAACAGCCCATGCACTGCTCAACGGGACCTCCTATGACAACCGCCGCAACCCTTCCCCGCCCCCGCGCCCTGACGTTCGGCAACCTGTGGCTCTCGGGGGCGCTGCTGCTCGTCATGGCGCTGTATCCCCTCGTGTTCGGCAAGGCCATGAACTTTGGCGTGTCCACCCTGATTTTTGCGGGACTGGCCATGAGCTGGAATATTCTGGGCGGCTGGGCCGGGCAAACCAGCCTCGGACACGCCGCGCTGCTGGGCATCGGCGCGTACACCATGACGCTGCTGGCCACGCCCGAACGCCTGCCCGCCTTCCTCCCCGCCCCCCTGGCTCCGTGGTGGGGCGCACTGATCGGCATGGTGGTGGCGGTGGCGCTGGCCGCAGTCTGGGGCGGCCTCACCTTCCGGCTGCGGGGCAGTTATTTCACCCTGTCGACCATCGCCGTGGCGCTGGTGCTGCGGCTGGTGGCCATCAATTCGGAATGGACGGGCAGTTCCGAAGGGCTGTTCATGCCCGAACTGCCGACCCTGTTTGGCCTTGATCTGTTTGACCGCAAAGTGGAATACGGCCTCGCGTTCGCCTTCGTGCTGCTGACCCTCGTGGTCACGCACCTGATTCGGCGCTCGCGGCTGGGGTACGGCCTCCAAGCTGTGCGCGAGGATGAAGACGGCGCGCGGGCACTCGGCATCGATCCCACCCGCATGAAACTGATCGCCTTTATGATCAGCGCCGCCTTGACCGCGCTGGGCGGCAGCATTTACGCCATCTACCTGCAAGCCTTCGAGCCGCACACCCTGCTGGAACTCCCGATCAGCGTGCAGATCGCGCTGATGGCGATCATCGGCGGGCGCACCTCGATTCAGGGGCCCCTGATCGGCGCGTTGCTGCTCAGCATTTTTGGCGAAGTCTTCCGTACGGTGTTCAGCAACGCCAACCTGCTGATCTACGGCGTGCTGATCCTCGTGGTCACCATCTACGCGCCCAACGGCCTGATGGGCCTGTTCCGGCGCGGCGGCCTGAAGCTGGGCGTGAACAGGTGACGGGCCTGACTGCTTCCAGCCTGTCGGCGGCGGGGGTCAAGGCCGCGCCGCTCCTGACCGCTCAGGGCGTCACCATTCGGTTTGGGGGCGTCACCGCTGTCAAAAACATCAACCTCAGCGTGCGCCCCGGCGAGATTCTGGGCCTGATCGGCCCCAACGGTGCAGGCAAAACCACGCTGTTCAACGGCCTGACCGGGTTCGTGCGCCTCAGTGAAGGCCGGGTCACGCTGGCTGGGCGCGACATTACGCACTTGCAGCCGCAGGCCCGCTCGCGGCTGGGCATGGCCCGCACCTTTCAGGTCGAGCGCCCTTTTGAGGACCTGAGCGTGCTGGAAAACGTGCTGGTGGCGGCCTTCCTGCGGCACCGGGGCCGCGCCGCCGAAGACCACGCCTACGCTGTGCTGGAGCGCGTGGGCCTGGCCGACCGCGCCGCGCAGCCCGCCGCCGAACTGAATCTGGCCCGCCGCCGCCGCCTCGAACTCGCCAAAGCGCTGGCGCTGGAACCCCGCCTCTTGTTCCTCGATGAAAGCATCGCGGGCCTGAATCCGCCGGCCCAGCAGGAAATGGTGGCCCTGATCCGCGAACTCGCGCAGTCGGGCCTCGGCATCGTGATGGTGGAACACATCATGCACGTGATCATGACCTTGTCGGATCACGTGATCTGCATGGCCTTCGGCGAGCTGCTGGCCGAAGGCACCCCAGCAGCGGTGGCGGCCCATCCAGACGTGATTCGCGCTTACCTCGGAGACGACCATGACTAGCCTTGCCCCCAGCCCAGCCTCGTTCGTGAATGCCCAAGACCGCGTGCTGAACGTAGAAAACTTGGAAGTGGCCTACGGAGAAGTGCAGGTGGTGTTCGGCGTGGGCCTGCACGTCTCTAAGGGGGAATTGGTGGGGTTGGTGGGCGGCAACGGCAGCGGCAAAAGCACCATTTTGCGCGTGCTGTCGGGGATGCTGAGGGCGCGGGCGGGCACAGCGACGTACCGCCAGCACAACCTGAACGGCGTGCCCCCCCACAAAATCACCGATTTGGGCGTGGCGCACGTGCCGATGGGCCGCCAACTGTTTGGGCAAATGACCGTAGAAGAAAACCTGTTGATGGGCGCGTATCTGCCGCGCACCCGCGCAGGCCGCACTCAGAACCTGCAAAAGGTCTACGACTTTTTCCCCCGGCTGGTGGACAAACGCAGCACGCCCGCCGCCGCCTTGTCAGGCGGAGAACAGCAGATGGTCGCCATTGGCCGCGCCCTGATGAGTGAACCCGAAGTGCTGCTGATGGACGAACCCTCGCTCGGCCTCGCGCCGCTGGTGGTGTCGGAAGTGATGCGAGTGATCGGCTCTCTCCGGGAACTGGGCCTGACCGTGCTGCTGGTCGAACAAAACGTGCGCCAGGTGCTGAAGGTCACGGACCGGACCTATGTGTTGGAACTGGGCAAACTGGTGAAAGTCGGTCCCAGCCGCGACCTGATGGGTGACCCCGACATCATCAAGGCGTATTTAGGGGTGTAGTGGGGCCTGCGGAACCGTCGCTCAGGTCAGCAGAGGACAGCCTTACCGCTGGTGGCGCACCACCAGGCGGCGCAGGGATCGAAGCGCCACCGAGGTGCCCGGGCTGCGGTGGAGTAGGGGCGTGCCTGGGCTACCGCGCTTTGGATGGCCCCGTGACGAGACCGAAAGTCTGGCCGGATTGGGGCATGTGAGCGAGAACCGTATGGTTCTCGCTTGTTCCCCAGGTGCGTCGCCAAGCGCTTCTCCCCGAATTGGCTGCCCTCAATGCCGTTCAGCACGCGTAAACCCATCTCAAGATTTAAAGTACACGATGTCAGTTGAGAAACCGCTTGAGGAGTTCCCGCTGTTCTTTGGACAGGGCTTGAGGTCGGCCGGTCGTCACGGTGGCCCGGAGGGTGTCTGATCCCTGGTGACGCAGGCGCTAGTTCCAGTGGCGGGTGGTACCCATGGAGACACCCAGGAACTCAGCGAGTTCCTGGGTCGTGTGCTGATCCGCTTCAAGCAGGTGGAGAAAAGGCAGTCGACGTTCTTCGAGTTGAGGTCGGGTGAAGTGCGGCGGGAGCCAGCGGTCCGTCACGGACCCAGTCTAACGTTGCCCACTTCAGCCGAGATCAATACAACTGAAGGATGACGGTAGGAGTTGTCAGGGGGCGCTCAGAATCCGCTTTCGAACGACAGGGCGTAGTTGCCGCTCGACGGACCTGCCGCCAAAGCCACCGTGTACCAGTTGCCGCCGCTGACATTGATGGTGCTGGTGCTCAGGATGTTGCCGCCATAACTACTTTTGACCACGATGTCGTGCTGACCAGGTGTCAAAGTGGTCACGCCGATGTCGTCGCCCGTGCGGGCATTGGCTACCGTGAGGGCACCGTCAATGTAGAAATCGACCATGTTCGCGCTGCCCGCGTCGATATCAAAGTACACGCTGGCGTCGTCCTGACTCACGACCTGAGCGTGGGCAGCGGTGAAGGTAGCGGCGGTCAGCAAAAGGGCGGCGGTCAGGGCAGGCAGTTTCAGGTTCTTCATGGTGTTCCTCCGGGTGTTCAGGGAGCGTGTGGCTTCCCTGTTGCCCAGAGATTAGGCGGAGTGTTCGTAGGTCTCGCGCACCGTTTTCGAAGAATTGTCAGGGTTTTTGAAGAAATGGTGCAGAAGCGTGTCGGAACTCCTAAGAATCTACGTTCCGAACAAAATTTTTAGGACATACAGCTTCCGCCTGTTGGCCCGCACTCCAAGCCCGCGTGTCCTGTGCGCTGGTGGCCGGATCGGTGAGGGCCAAAAGTGCGCTCCAGACAGCCTTTTTAAAACTCGCAAAGATCTCAGTCAAGCGAACTTCAGCGGCTGGCCTGCCGGAGGGCTCCGGCGTCTGCGAACCTCGTGGCCGCCGACAACGGGCTCCGGGATCGGCAGCCCCAGTCACGGGCGGGGGGGGAGTTGGTACTGCTGCGCGAGCGCTGCGTATTCTCCGATCTGTTCAGCCTGCCACCCTTCCGCGCGTCCCAGTTCTTCAGCCAGCAGGCCCGCGACGCGGGGAGCGGCCTCAGCACTCGCCTGCGCGTCCAGCAGCAGGGCCCGCAGCCGGCGGCTCAGCACGTCCTCCACCGTCCTGGCCTGCTCACAGCGCGCCGCCCAGCGTACTTCCGCCTCGGTATAGGGCAGTCGGGGATGCAGCAGCGTGTCAGCGCCCTCTAGGGCACGAATGCGGGCCGCGTCCGAACCGTAGACCTTCCAGTGGCCGCTCGGGGCATCGGCCGTCCAACCATGCAGGTGGAGGGCGGGCGTGCCGCTCATCCGGGCCGGCAAGTTCGCCTGCGCCGCCGCACGGTTGATGGTGTCTTCTCCCATTCGGCGGTAGGTGGTCCATTTGCCGCCGGTCAGGGTAATCAGGCCGCTGCCTGAAATCCGGATCACATGATCGCGGGACAAAGACTTGGTGTCCCGTCCCTGCGCCGCCTTGACCAGCGGACGCAGCCCGGCGTAGACACTCTGAACGTCCGCCCGAGTCGGCGCCGGTGTCAGGTACTGCGCCGCTGTCTGGAGAATAAAATCCACTTCGGCAGGCAGCGCCCGAGGTTCGAGACTGGCCTGCGGCACTGGGGTATCGGTGGTGCCGATGACCACGTGGCCGTGCCACGGCACGGCAAAGAGCACGCGTCCATCGTCTGTACGCGGCACCATGACGGCGCTCTGTCCAGGGAGGAAGGTGCGGTCTACCACCAGGTGCACGCCTTGACTGAGGGACAGCATGTCCTGCGCGTCCGGATCGTCCAGGCGCCGAACCGCGTCAACAAACACTCCGGTCGCGTTGACGACCACCTTGGCCGTCACGCCGTGGTGCTGCCCCGTTTCCCGGTCGAGCAGGGTAGCGCCCACGACTTTGCCTGCGCTGTCCTTGCGCAAGGACGTGACCGGCGCGTGGTTGAGCGCCACCCCGCCCAAGTCTTTCAGCGTGTGCACCAAGGTGATGGCCAGCCGGGCGTCATCGAACTGGCCGTCGAAATACAAGACGCCGCCCTTGAGGCCTGCTGGCTTAAGGGAGGGGGCCAAGGCCAGCGCTTCGGCGGCCCCGATCAGGCGGCTGCGCTGCAGGTTCAGTGTTCCGGCCAGCAGGTCGTAGAGCTTGAGGCCGATCCCGTACAAGGGGCCTGCCCACCAGTCGTAAGCCGGAACGATGAATCCCAGCTCGTGAACCAAGTGCGGCGCATTCCGTTTCAAGAGGCCGCGCTCGTAAAGCGCCTCGCGTACGAGCGGGACGTTGCCCTGGGCCAGATAGCGCACGCCGCCGTGCACCAGCTTGGTGCTGCGGCTGCTGGTGCCCTTGGCGTAATCGTGGGCCTCGGTCAACAGTGTCCGGTAGCCCCGGCTGGCCGCTTCAACGGCAGTGCCCAGGCCGCTGGCCCCGCCCCCGATCACCAGCACATCCCACGAGGGGGTGCTTTCAATCTCGTTCAATATTGCCGCACGTTTCATGGTGGGTTCCTTTGCCGTTCTGGACACGGGGAAATGAGGAGCAGACAGGCAGCATCAACCCTGCTGCTCTGCCTTGAATAAAAACCATGTGGTCAAGGACTGCTGCGCCACTCGGGGAGCGGGAGCAGTCCGACCCTTCAGCCTCTCGTCCGGTTGCGCTGCCGAACAGCGCTGCAGGGCCATGCTTTAGCTGCCCACCGATCGGCTCAGGTGGCCCGGAGGGCAGCTTGATTCGTTCCGCTCTGGCGCGGCGGTTTCAGACTGAGCATAAACGGCGGGCTCGGCACCGATTTGGGCACGGCGGCTGGCGTTCAAAGTGTGGTGCTGACTGCCACACAGTTGGAAGGTTTCTGCACGGCCATGACCCAATGGCACAGGAGGAACGGCCCAGGCGTTCCTCCCGTTGTGGCCCATGCCCTCGCGGCCAAGGCGTGTGATGGCCGTGGCCGCTTTCCGCCTGCTTAGCGCACGCGGCCAGCTTTCCAAGCGTCAAGCAAGGTGTTGTACGCGATTGTTTGGCCCTTCTCCTTCTCGTTGGCCAGCTTGGGATAAGGGGCGCCAGGCTGATCGAACCAGTACTGGGCGGTTTTTTCGGGATTCATGATCGGGGCGCAGCGCTTCATGCCTGCACGCTGCAGCCGGGCCAGCACCTTGTCCTGGGCCTCCGCCAACCCGTCCATCGCTTGCTGCGGCGTCACTTCACCGGCCGCGGCGGGGGCGATGGCCTGCCACCACAGCTGCGCCATCTTGGGATAATCGGGAATGTTGGTGCCGGTCGGAGACCACGACACCCGGGCCGGCGAGCGGTAAAATTCGATCAACCCGCCGTATTTGTTGGCATTGTCGGTGAAGTACTTGCTGCGAATATCACTGTCACGCACAAACGTCAGGCCCACGATGCTTTTCTTAAGGCTGGTGGTCTTGGCGGTCACGAACTGGGCGTAGAGCCACGCGGCGGCGGTTTTGTTGGCGGGCGTATTTTTCAGGAACGTCCACGCCCCCACGTCCTGATAGCCCAGCTTGGTGCCTTCCCGCCAGTACGAGCCGTGCGGACTGGGCGCCATCCGCCATTTCGGGGTGCCGTCGGCATTCACCACCGGCAGGCCCTTTTTGACCATGTCGGCGGTAAAGGCGGTGTACCAGAAGATCTGCTGGGCGATGTTGCCCTGCGCGGGCACCGGACCCGACTCCGAGAAGGTCATGCCTCCGGCTTCCGGCGGCGCATACTTTTTGAGCCAGTCCACGTATTTGGTCAGGGCGTACACGGCGGCGGGGCCGTTGGTATCGCCCCCACGGGTGACGCTGGAACCAACAGGATGGCAGTCCTGTACCCGTACCCCCCACTCGTCGACGGGCAACCCGTTGGGCGTGCCTTTGTCTCCGTTGCCGGCCATGCTCAGCCACGCGTCCGTAAAGCGCCAGCCCAAGCTCGGATCTTTTTTGCCGTAGTCCATGTGACCGTAGACTTTTTTGCCGTCAATCGTTTTGACGTCGTTGGTAAAGAAGTTCGCAATGTCCTCGTAGGCGCTCCAGTTGACGGGAACCCCCAACTCATAGCCGTACTTGGCCTTGAATTTGGCCTTCAGATCCGGGCGTGCAAACCAATCGGCCCGGAACCAGTACAGGTTGGCAAACTGCTGGTCAGGCAGTTGATACAGCTTTTTGTCTGGGCCCGTGGTGAAGCTGATCCCGATGAAATCTTTGAGGTCGAGCGTCGGGGACGTGACCGCTTTTCCCGCGCCTTTGATGTAATCACTGATCGGCAGGACGTAATCGTTGCGGAAGTGCGTGCCGATCAGATCTGAATCGTTGATATACGCGTCATAAATGGTGCGTCCCGATTGAAACTGGGTTTGCAGTTTCTCGATCACGTCGCCTTCTTGAATCAGGTCGTGTTTGACCTTGATGCCCGTGATCTCCGTGAAGGCTTTGGCCAGCACCTCAGACTCGTATTTGTGCGTGGTCAGGGTTTCGGAGGCCACTGTGATGGTCATGCCCCGGTAGGGCTTGGCTGCAGTGATAAACCACTGCATTTCTTTCATCTGCTGGGCTTTGGTGAGGGTGGAGGGCTGAAACTCCGCGTTGATCCACTTGGTGGCTGCCGCTGTATTGGCTGTACTCGAAGCTGTGCCCTGAGCGTTCACCATCATGGTGGCCACCGCAGCGACCGCCAAAGCCCCACTGACCAGCACACTCTTCCGGATAAAACCCTGTTGACGTTTGTTCATACTTCCTCCACAGCTGGCGCCCCAAGAGAGCGTTTCTGCCTGGTGGTGACAGAGACACGCTCACCACAGTCTCGAAACGGTTCGGGCCTTCACCGGCTTCCGGGCAGATCGTCGCGGAGGGAAGGTTCGCCCGCGTACCCACGGAAAGTGTTCGGGTGAACTAGCCCCAGCGCATGGTCACGGCCAACCACAGCAGTGACAGGCCCAGCCCGATCAGCGGACTGGCGTCCGTCACCCCCCACCACGTCAGGTTGATGGCCAGCAGACCGAGCATGGCGATGTAGAACCGGTCGCCCCGGTCGGTTTCGATGGGCAAAAATCCCTTGCGGGTCACGGGCGGTGACCGGAGATCCATGACCGTCAGCACGGCGATGGCACCGATGATCAGGGCGATAAACACGGCGGTGGGCCAAGTCCAAGCCATCCAAGCCATCTCAGTTCCTCCTCTGTGCACGGCGCAGGGCCAGGCGCATCAAACCCGTCCTAAGGCAAAGCCTTTAGCGATGTAATTGCGAACGAACCAGATCACCAGCGCCCCTGGAACGATGGTCAAGACGCCCGCTGCGGCCAGCAGGCCCCAGTCCATGCCGGACGCGCTGACGGTACGGGTCATGACGGCCGCAATGGGTTTGGCGTCCACACTGGTCAGGGTACGGGCCAGCAACAACTCGATCCAGCTGAACATGAAGCAGAAAAAGGCCGTGACGCCGATACCGCTGCGCACCAAGGGGATAAACACCCGGAAGAAAAACCGCCCGAAGCTGTAGCCATCGATATAGGCAGTTTCATCGATCTCGCGGGGCACGCCGCTCATAAACCCTTCCAAAATCCAGACGGCCAGCGGCACATTGAACAGCAAGTGGGCCAGAGCCACCCCAATATGGGTGTCGAAGAGGCCCACGGTCTGGTAGAGCTGGAAAAACGGCAGCAAGAAGACAGCCGGCGGGGCCATCCGGTTGGTCAGCAGCCAAAAGAACAGGTGTTTGTCACCCTGAAAGCTGTAGCGGGAAAAGGCGTAGGCGGCGGGCAACGCGATGACCAAAGAGATCACCGTGTTGAGCGCCACATAGGTCAGGGAATTGAGGTAGCCGGAGTACCAGGCAGGATTCGTAAAAATCTCCCGGTAGTGTTCGAAGGTCACCGCCCTGGGCCAAAGGCTAAACCCTGCCAGAATCTCCTCGTTGGTCTTCAGGCTCATGGTGATCATCCAGTAGATCGGCAGCATCAGCAAGATGAAATAGACCGGCAACAACACGCTTCCGGGCCGCATCCGGGGACGCAGGTGCGGCGTCTTCAGGGCCGTGGCACGGGGCAGGGCCGCCTTCATGGGGTGTCCTGCCGGGGAGCAGCGGGGTTGGTGGTGCGCTGAATAACGGTGTACAGCACAAAACTGACCACCTGAATAATCAGGAAGTAGACCAGACTGAACGCCGCCGCTGGCCCGAGGTCAAACTGCCCGACAGCCAATTTGGTGAGGTAGATGGACAAGAAGGTGGTGGCATTGCCCGGCCCGCCGCCCGTGAGGACGAACGGCTCGGTGTAGATCATAAAGCTGTCCATAAAGCGCAGCAGCAACGCGATCAGCAGCACGCCGCTCAGCTTGGGCAGTTGGATGAACCGGAACACGGCCCAGGCCCGCGCGCCATCGATTTTGGCAGCCTGATAATAGCCTTCGGGAATGGCCCGCAGACCGGCGTAGCACAGCAGGGCCACCAGCGGCGTCCAGTGCCAGACGTCCATCAAAATCACGGTGAGCCACGCGTGGAGTGGATTGGTGGCGTAGTTGTAATTGAGGCCCAAACTGGCCAACAAGTGCCCCCCCAGCCCGATATCGGCGCGGCCAAAAATCTGCCAGATCGTGCCCACCACATTGAAGGGCACCAGCAAGGGCAGGGCGATCAGCACCAGCGACAGCGACGCCTTCCAGCCGCGTGCAGGCAAGGACAGGGCGATCAGGATGCCCAGCGGAATCTCGATGGCCAGCACCACCAGCGTGTAGATCAGTTGACGCAGGAAGGCCCCATGCAGGTCTGGATCGCGCAGCACCTCTTTAAACCATTCCAACCCCACGAACACCTTTTGGTCTGGCCCGATGATGTCCTGCACTGAATAATTGATGACGGTCATCAGCGGAACAACGGCGCTGAAGGCCACGGACAGCACCACTGGAAGCACCAGAAACCAAGCTTTGTTGTTGCGTGTCTTCATCTGTTTCTCCTGCCGCTGCTGGACTGGCGCCGCTGTGTCAGCGGACGATGATGGAGTCGGCGTACAGCTTGGTCTTCTCGGGGGGAAAGCTCAGCCAACCTGCGCCGGGCACCACAGCGGCGTCTTCAGGCAATTTGGCGCGGAGGGTCTGGCCGCCGAGGGTAGCGGTGGCCATCTTGTAATTGCCGAGGTCGTCCACCCGCTCGATCACTGCAGGCACGGCGCCCGGCCGCGGCGCATTGTCACACCCCAAAAATTCAGGCCGAATCCCGAGGGTCAGCGCCCCACGGTCACGCGCCCGCTCCAAGTGCTGCGCCGCGACCGGAAGCTGCACCGGTGCACTGGAGGCGCCGCCGATTTGGATCAGGCCCGCTGCGCCCTCAGCCAAGGTGCACGGCAGCAGGTTCATGCCCGGACTGCCAATGAAGTAGCCGACGAAGACATGCTCCGGCTCCTCGAACAAAGCCTGAGGGGTGCCCGCCTGCACCACGGCGCCCTCATACATCAGCACGACCTGATCTGCAAAGGTGAGGGCCTCGACCTGATCGTGGGTCACGTAGATCAAGCTGAGTTTCAGTTCGTGGTGAATTTGCTTGAGCTTGCTGCGCAGCTGCCATTTCAGGTGCGGGTCGATCACGGTGAGCGGTTCGTCGAACAAGATGGCGGCCACGTCTTTGCGCACCAGTCCCCGGCCCAACGAAATCTTTTGTTTCATGTCGGCCGACAGTCCGCTGGCCCGGTTCTTGAGGTCACCTGTGAGCTCGAGGAGTTCGGCCACCTGTCCTACCCGGCGGCGCACCTCCGTTTCCGGTATTCGGCGGTTGCGCAGCGGGAAGGCCAGATTGTCGTGCACGTTCATGGTGTCGTAAATCACCGGAAACTGAAACACTTGAGCGATGTTGCGCGCTTCCGTCGGTAGCTCCGTCACATCCCGTCCATCAAACAAGACCCGGCCCTGAGTGGGACGCACGAGCCCAGAAATAATGTTGAGCAGGGTCGTCTTGCCGCACCCGGACGGGCCGAGCAGCGCGTAGGCGCCGCCGTCTTGCCAGGTCATGGTCATGGGCCGCAACGCGTAATCTTCGGGCTGCTGTGGACGGGGGCCGTAGGCATGGGCCAAGCCGTCCAGCTCTATGCGGGCCATCAGCGGCTTCCCAGAGGGTGCTGCGCCGCCGCCACAGGCAGACGCTGCGGGGCAGCGACCAACTGGCCCTGTGCATCAAAGGCGAACATCCGCCGCAGGTCAACAAACAAAGTGGCCTGCTCGCCGGGAGTGACCGAGTGAATCCCGGGCAACTGCGCAACCAGATGGGCAGCATGGGGCGGCACCCCCTGAGCTGTCCCGCTTAACTCTGCGCCGCTGAGGGTGGTATGCAGGTACGTCTCTGAGCCCGACAACTCGGCCAAATCCACCCGGACAGCCAACTGCAGATTATCCGGGCCGCTGGGCTGCAGACCGGCATGATTGGCCCGAACCCCCAACCGGTAGAGGCCGTCGAGTCCCGCCATGTGAGCGGGCAACGCGAATTCCAATCCGCTGAGCAGGGTGGCCCGGCCTGCTGTGAGCCGAGCTTCAAGCAGGTTCATCGGGGGGTCGCTGTAGACCTGCCCTACCCGCACCGTCTCGGGGTGATGGTAGACCTCCAGGGCGCTGCCTTGCTGGAGCAACCGGCCTTCACTCAGCACGGCGACCTGGCCGCCCAGCGTCAGCGCTTCAAAGGGTTCGGTGGTGCTGTACACGACCACCGCCTCCCGGCGAGCAAAAATCTCGCTCATCTCCGCCCGAAGTTCCTCGCGCAACTTGTAATCCAAGTTGACCAGCGGCTCATCGAACAGCAACAGACTGGCCTCCTTGACCAACGCGCGGGCAATGGCCACCCGCTGTTGCTGGCCCCCCGAGAGCTCCGCGGGCAGGCGTTTGAGCACCGGCTCCAGGTGCATCAATGTGGCCACCGACTGCACCCGGTCACGAATCAGGTGAGGAGCCAGACCAGCAAGTTTCAGCGGCGAGGCGATGTTGTCATAGACGCTGAAATTGGGATAATTGACGAACTGCTGGTACACGAAGGCCACTGACCGCTGCTGTACGCTGAGGTGCGTCACCTCCTGACCATCCACCACAATGCGCCCACTTGACGGCCGATCCAGCCCGGCCATGAGGCGCATCAGCGAGGTTTTTCCAGCCAGTGTGGGGCCCAGCAGCACGTTCAAACCCGGCTGCAGGGTGAGCGACATCCGGTACAAGTGGGTCTGTGTCCCCACTTGCTTGACAATATTGTCTAACGTCAGGGTCATCGGGGAGGCCACAACACAGCCAGCAGTGAGAGCATGGTTCTCCTTGAACGGGAGTCAAGCAGCTGAAGTCCGTTCCTGAGCAGGCTTCAAACGACGACGGTCAAGCGGGCGAAAGCTGCTGCTAGGCCATTGCAATGGTGATGTAGGTTGCGTGAACAGAGAGTACCCCCTCGTGAACGTATGTTCAAGAGGGGAAGTTGGCCCGGGGGTCACCCGGCAAGTCTGGGCCGTATCACGCCGCTCCGGAGCGCAGCTGAACAGCACTGCCCCGCTTGCCCGGGAGCGTGCACGGATAAGGATCGAGAGGGAGGGAGTCAGCCGTGAACTCGGCCCACACGGACTGGGGAGATCCAGCCGGAGGCCCTGGACCCGTCAAGGAGCCGGCTCATCTCAGGTCTCCGCACAGCAGGTCACTGCGGGAAACGTCGACTGCCTGTTGAGGTGATCGGCGCCCGCATCACGCTCGGCGCGCCCAGAGAAACCCACATCATCCCCATGCAGTTTGACCTGTGCGGCCAACGTGGAGTACAGACTCTCGGCTCAACCGTTAGCCCAGTCCTCTCCTGGGTACAGCTTCAGGCCGCCTTCGACGTCAAGCCCTGCAGGCCGAGCGTCCCGCTTCTCTTAGGCCGGTTGATCTAGGTTGAGCACCGCCTGAGCGGTCATCTCGTCCACGATCAGGCGGCGCATCAATTCTCCCTGCAAGGCCGCATGCAGGGCGGCGGCTTTGCCGAGGCCGCTGACCACACAGACCGATTCCTTGGCGCGCTGAAGCAGCGACAAATCGGGACCGCTGGCCCGGGCATTGAGCGAGAGTCCGTGGTGGCTGCCGTCGGCACGAAAGAACACTGTGGCCACATCACCGACCGCGCCCTCAGCACTCAGCGCGTGGAGGTCACCGGCATCCAGGTACCCGGCGCTGTACACATGGCTGGGGGTGCTGGCGGTATGGCTTCCCACCGAATACATCAAAATATCGGCCCGCTCCTGAAGCGCCAAGACGTGCTGCACACTGCGCTCCCGCCACATGGCTTGTTTGGTGGCCGGGTCATCGAAAAAGGTGGGGACAGGAAACAGCTGCGCGCCGGCCGAAAAGTTGCGGGCAAAGCGCAAGATGGTATCGGTGACAAATCCGTCCATAAAGTCGGCCGCACTGGCCGATCCGTTGAGTTGCACGAACAGCACGTCTGAGACGATTCGGGGAGTCAAGGCGTGGCTCACAGCACTCATGGTGTTGCCCCACGCCAGTCCAACGCGCATCCCAGGTTGCAGCAGATCATTGAGGAGCCTCGCCGCAGTGGTGACGGTGCGTTCGGCCCAGACTTCCTCACTGCTGCCCGGCGGCACACCCACCACTTGAACCTGGAGAAAGGGATACCGCAGCTGCAGTTGTGCTTGCAGGCCTTGGGCTTTGCCTTCCGGGTCGTGAATACGGATCTCAACCAGCCCGCTTCGCCGTGCATGAGCCAGCAGCCGCGACACCTTGGGGCGTGAGAGGCCCAGCTCCTTGGCAATGGCGCCAGTCGTTAGCCCCTGAACGTAATACAGACGGGCCACTTGAACAGCCTGAACAGACAAGGCACTGAACCGAAGCGGGGAATGATCGTTCATGCGTTGGGCCAGCATACGGCGCGCTTCCCCCAAGGAACAAAGGCCCCCGTCTGGGGTCCTGCGCCCTGCTGAGCACGGCACACCGTCCAAGTTGGCTTTGGTCCGTGGAGGGCAGTGAGGTCGGCTTGCTGCAGAGAAGCACCCAGAAGTTTGCCCGGCTTGCGTTAGGCCTCCCAGCACTGCTCGAGACCTGCGTTGGAGAGGGTGTACGACACTGGACTGATTCCCCCTGCGGGGTGCGCCCTGCGAGAAAGGACACCACGGCAGGCACCAGAATTTCTTCCCGCCCAGAGACACGCCCAGAGAACAGAGGCTTGCGCCCCTTCAGCAGGCCCCTCACCGGTCACGCCTGTCCAGTCCGCCGCATCACGCCAGCCTGTCCGAACCACTCCTAAGGCAGCGCAACCTGTCAAACTTCCCCCATGTCGTTCGACCCGTCGAATCCACTCATTGTGCAGGCCGACCGCAGTGTGTTCCTAGAAGCGTTCAACCCGCGGGCAGAAGCGGCGCGGATGGACATCGCGCCGTTTGCAGAGCTGGTCAGCAGCCCCGAGCATCTCCACACCTACCGGGTCACGCCGCTGTCCCTGTGGAATGCGGCCAGCGCGGGCGTCACGGCAGAGGCGATGGTGGACGCCCTCGCCCGGCACGCCAAATTTCCGCTGCCCGACAACGTGGCCACCGATATTCGCGAACTGGCGGGCCGCTGGGGGCGCTTGAGACTGGAGCAGTACGATTCCATGTTGCTGCTGATCGTCATGGCCGGAGACGAAGCCCTCCTGACCGAACTGACGCGCCACAAAGGCATCAAGCCGCTGTTGGGTGAGGTGATGTCACCAACAGTCGTGACTGTTCCGGCGGCGCACCGGGGCGTGCTGAAACAAGAACTGATCGAAGTCGGCTGGCCGGTGGACGATCAGGCCGGGTACACCGACGGCAACGCCCTCGCCGTGCAGCTCACGGCCACGCTTCAGGTGCGCGGGTACCAGTGGGAAGCCGCCCAGGCCTTTTACCGCGCGGGCAGCGACCAGGGCGGTTCGGGGGTGGTGGTCTTGGCCCCCGGTTCGGGGAAAACAGTGGTGGGCCTGGTCGCCATGAGTCTGGTGGGGCAGCGCACCCTGATCTTGACCACCAACCGCACCAGCGTGAACCAGTGGCACCGCGAACTGCTGGGCAAAACGGAGCTGATGCCCGACGAAGTCAGCGAGTACGCCGCAGGCAAACCGCTGACCCCGGTCACGCTGTGCACCTACCAGATGCTCACCCACCGCAAGCGGGGCAGCCTGAGTGAAGATGTGGGCGCTTATCCGCACCTGGCGCTGATCGGCGCGTCCGAGTGGGGCCTGATTATTTATGATGAAGTGCATCTGCTGCCCGCCCCGGTGTTTCGCCTGACGGCCGAAGTGCAGGCCCGCAGGCGTCTGGGCCTCACCGCCACCCTCGTGCGCGAAGACGGGCGGGAGAGCGACGTGTTCGCGCTGATCGGGCCTAAACGCTACGACCAGCCGTGGAAAACTTTGGAAGAACAGGGCTGGATCGCGCAGGCCCACTGCCTAGAGGTGCGCCTGCGCTTGCCGCCCGCCGAACGCCTGACCTATGCGGTGGCCCCGGACGCCGACAAGCACCGCATCGCCGCCGAGAACCCCGCCAAACGCACGGTGTTGCCGCAGGTCATGGCGCGGCACGCGGGACTGCCCACGCTGATTATCGGGCAATTTCTGAACCAACTGGACCTGATCGGTGCTGATCTGGAGGCCCCCGTGATTACGGGAAAGACACCACAGCGCACGCGGGAAGACTTGTTTCAGGCCTTTCGGGAAGGCCGCCTGAAGACCCTGATCCTGTCTAAGGTCGGCAACTTTGCCCTCGATCTGCCCGACGCCGAGGTGCTGATTCAGGTTTCGGGTGCCTTTGGCTCGCGGCAGGAAGAAGCCCAGCGGTTGGGGCGGCTCTTGAGGCCCAAAGCCGATGGCCGCGCCGCTTACTTTTATTCGCTCGTGACCCGCGAAACCAGCGAAGAAGATTTTGCCCACCACCGCCAATTGTTCTTGGCGGCGCAGGGGTATTCTTACGGCATTCTGGATGAGCATGAGGTTTGACCCTGATTCAGGAGAACTACTCTTTTGCCTTCAGCACTCGTTTGCATTTAGCGTCTCTCCCTGACCCCCTCTCCTCTTGTTCTCGCCCCGGAGCCTGCATGACCGACGCCCCAAAAAAACGCACCGCACCGCCCAAGCGTGCCAAAACGCCGCTCACCGCTGCCCCGTCCCAGCCGCTGCTGTCCGGCGTGCAAACGGTGGTGGCGCACCGCCCGCTGAGTGTGCTGGAAGTGCAGGATAGCGCCGATTTGGACGCGCTGCTGCTGGACGCCCGCCTTGCAGGGCAACTCGTTTCGCGGCTTGGCCCCACCTTTGCCCTGCTGATCCCCGGCAGTGAAAAAGCAGTGCTGGACGCCCTCCGCAAGGCGGGCCACTTGCCGAGGGTGGTGGGTGGATGACCGCAAGGGAAACAGCGACATTGATTTCCCCGCTGCGAGTGGAGCAGCTGGCCGACATGTTGGGAACAAGTCACTTCAACCGGGTGGCCAAACGCTACAGCGGCGAAAAAGGACTGAACGGCAAGGTCGCCAGCCGGGACGCGCTGAACATGACTTTTGCCAATCCCGGACGGCTGGAGGCGCTGGCCGCCCGCCTGCATCCCACCGAGCTGCAACTGCTGAGCGAGGTACGGCGTCACGGCGGAGTGATGGACGGCTGGGCGCTGTACAGCTTTGCGCGGCTGCGCGGCCTTCCTGCGCCGCCGATCAAGCTCGATCCCTATTCGTCGAATCTATTCGAGGGGTACAAGGGGGCGGAGTTTGCAGGGGCCGATCTGCTCTGGACACTGTTCGCCGATGGCCTGTTGGTTCCGGCGTCGGTGCCGAATCCTTGGTTGCGCGACGCCTATGCCTACTACCGGCACCGGCCTTTTCCAGACTTGCCGCCCTCGTGGGTGCTGGCCGACCCGCGCTTGCTGTCGCGGTTGCCGGAAGTGGGGGCCGCGCCCCTGACCGTCACACTTAAAAAAGCCGACCCGGCCCAAGCGCCCAGCCCTCCGCAGGCGGCGGCGCGGCTGGCGCTGCACCTTCAGGAACTCCTGCGCGGCCTGCGGCTGTTGGGCGGCTTAGGCGTGACCCAAGCGGGCACCTTCAACAAATCGGCGCTGGGCAAACTGAGCAAACTGCTGCCCGCCCTAGAGGACACCGGCAGTTGGTTGGTGACGGCGCAGCAGCTCGGCGTGGTGCAGTTGGACGCGGCGGGCAAGCAACTGGAGGTGCGGGCAGAGCAGGCGCGGGCGTTTGCTGAGGCTGGCCCGCTAGCCCTTCAGAGCCGCCTCGCGCAGTTGGTGGGCGTGTTGCAGCGGCCCGAAGACGAAGAATACCGAATGCCGCAGGGTGGGGCGCTGCGTTCCTGCATGGCCGCCTTGCTGCGGGATCTGCCCCACGCCACCACCGAAGCCGAGTTGCTGCGGGTCATGAGCGCGGTCATTCCGGCAGAACTGCGCGTTCAGACCTACGACTACAGCCGGTTGATTCACCGGCCCGCGACGACCCCGCAAGTTTGGCCCCTGTGGTTCGGCGCGACCCTGCGCGGCACCCTGACCGAGTTCGGCTTGGTCAGGGTGGAGCAACGGAACGGCGTTGCGGTGGTGGTGCCGACTGCTCCTCTGAAACACAGCAGCACGCCCGAACTGACGCCCGCCGTGCCCGCGCCGCCCGCTTGGATTTTGCAACCCAATTTCGAGTTGCTGGTCTATCCGGCCCAGCTTCAGCCGCCCCAATTTGCGCTGTTGCAAGCGGCAGAGGCGGTGCGCTTTGATGCCCAAACTGCCACCTACCGCCTGACCCGCGAAAGCGTGTACGCCGCGCTGGAACACGGCCTGAGCCTCGCTGACCTGCTGGGCGGCTTGCAGGCAGGTTCGGCCACGCCGCTGGCCCCGAGCATGCAGCGCACCATTCAGGACTGGGCGGCGCGGCGGGAGCGCCTGACGCTGCATCAGGGCGTCACGCTGCTGGAATATCCCACCCGCGCCGAACGGGACGCCGCGCTCGCGTCCGGCGGAACGGCAGTAGGCGAGACCCTGCGGATGCTGGGGCCAGAGCAGCAGATTCAAGCAGGCGTCAATATCCTGAATTACGACCAAGCGCCCGCAAAAACCTTGAAATTCGGCGCGGACGGCTCATTTAGTCTCACGGGCGAACAAGATTTCTTGACCCGCCAGTTGTTGGAAGGGCGCGTCGTGCCCGCTGGACAAGACAAGTACACTGTCCGGCCCACCCCTCCCGGCGGCCTCCCCACTTCGTTTCTCACCGATCTGGAGGCCCGCAGTGTCGGGCGGTTGCCCGCTCCCCTGCGCCTGCAACTCGGCGTCTGGAGCGGCTCGGTGCCGCCGCCCAGCGTCGCTGCGGTCACGCTGATTCAGCACCCACAGGCGCAGGCCCTCGCGCAGCATCCGGCCCTGAAAGACTTCATCGGCCCCAGCCTCGGCCCCACTCTGTTTACCGTGCAGGCGGGCAAAGAAGCCGCCCTAGAGGCCGCGCTGAACATCCTGGGCCTCGCCCCGAACCGCAAGATTGTCGCCCCGCAGGGCACAGCTTCTGACCTGCTGATGATCACGGACACCCGCAAGAAGCGCGAGTTTTTAGAAGAAGCCATTCGCAACGGCCACAACCTCTTGATCCAGTACAACGAAGAAAAATCTGTCGGCTCGGGCTGGTACGGCAGCCGGATCACGGCGGGCAAACGCCGCTTAGAAGAATTCCGGCCCCTCCGGGTGGACCGCGCTGGTTCCACGCCTTACCTCGAAGCCCGCGAACTGAAATCCGGCGAGGACGAGCGCATCCGGATTCAGTACATCTTGGGGCTGGCGATCCGTTAGGCGGGGCAAGATGTCCTGAGCAGCAAGGGTGCAGGGGCGGCAATATGCAGTTAACACTTGGTGGGGCCGTGACCCCCTCCAGCCGATCCCTCCAGGCTCCGCATGTATGCGGCGCAGCGGTTGTGTTGCCTGAACCGGTTCAGGGGCGGCGGACCCGCCGTAACCGGTGCCAAGCCCTCCCGCCACCGCTTTTCGATGACGATCATTCAGCACGCCCAGACAGCTGCAGCACTGGTTTCCCCTCTGTGACCGAGCTGTTCAGGCAGTGCTCCATCACCGCGGCCCAATAGGTCAGCCAGGAGACGCTGCGCGCATGATCAGGTTCAGCCCCCTCCTGGCCGAGAAACTGCGTCAGCGGGAACCCCGGCGGGGTTTAGGGTGGCGTCCGATTGATCTCTGCACGACGGTGGAGGGCGTCCGGCACTGGTGATGGCGGAGGGCATCTCGAAGGACGCCGAGAACAGTTGGATCATGCCCTTCAGAACGCCGTGCAACACGATTTGAAGTCCCAAGTCACGTACACCGTGTTGACGTCGGCCCCAGGGGTCGGTCCGGTCATGGCACTTATGTTGCACTTATGTTGCTCGCCTTACAAGAAAGCGACCTTCAGAGTGTGGCACGGACGTTCCAGGTCGGGCTGCAAACGGTTCAGTTGTACCTCAAGAAGCACGCCGCCGGGACACTGGATCAAGTTAAGTCACCCAGTGGACGTCGACGGACGGTACAAACGGAACACGAACAGATCCTCCTCCAGTTGCTGGAGGAGGACGCGGACGCCTCCCTGGAAGAACATGCCCGCCTGTTGGAGGAGAAGACCGGGTTGAAGATCAGCTACCGCACCGTGGACCGGGTGTTCGCCCGGCACGGCATCACCTACAAAAAAAACGCGGGTCGCGTCCGAGCGGAATGAGGAACTGCGCACGCAGTTCCTGAACGATCTGAAACCTTACCTTCAAGCGCCTGCACGATTGGTGTTCGTTGACGAGAGTGGCTTCAACACGGCGATGACCCGTCCCTACGGACGGGCACACCGGACCCAGCGCGCCCACTGCGCAGTGCCGCGCAACTGGGGCCGCAACCACACGCTGATCTGTGCGGTGCAGGCCGCCGGCCCGTGTGCGCCAATGATCATTGAGGGGGCCGTCAACGGAACCATTTTTGAGTGGTATGTGCAGGAGGTGTTGTGTCCTGCACTCAGTCCAGGACAGGTCGTGGTGCTGGATAACCTCTCGGCACACCACCGCGCGTCCGTTCGGACGCGCATCGAAGCTCACGGCTGTTCGGTCCTGTTCCTGCCGCCCTACAGCCCGGATTTCAATCCCATCGAGATGCTTTTTTCCAAGGTCAAAGCCCTCGTGCGTGCTGGAGACCCGCGAGACTTGACGACGCTGTTCTCGAGTATTTGGGCCGCCCTGGATGCCGTCTCCTTGCGGGACGTCTTCGGCTGGTTCACGCATGCCTTCCCTGATATCTTCTTATGTCAAATGCTCTAGCACCCGAGGTTCTGAGCAATCTCTGCGCAACTCTTCTTGTTGCTGATCACCAAGCGGACAGCTTCCTCTTTGAACTTGGCGGTGTACGTATGTTTGCTGGCACTCATGTCAGTCTCCATTGTTCTTCAGACTGAACCCCTCCTCCACAACACCGGAGCAAGTTCACCTTTGGTTTCAGCCAGGACAGGAAGGAGCTGCTCGGTACTGACCTGAGCGCTGGCATGTTCGAGGACGCGTGAGACGAGCGGTACGGCTCGTCCCCGGGACAGCACGGCGATCCGGATGATACGGGATTAAACTGAGTCGCGAATATGAGACCTGCCTCGCTGTTCCCGCATCA
>NZ_SSNW01000018.1 GCF_004801315.1 Deinococcus sp. Arct2-2 | reverse complement strand
AGTCTCCATTGTCGGTCAGACTGAACTCCTCCTCCACAGAACCCTAGCAAGATCACCTCACCAGTTCAGCCAGCTCCTGACCCAGCTGTGTCAGCGATTTTTCGTTCATTCTGCACGCTATCAGGGCGGTTATCGCTGGCTGCATTTAGGCTAATGTCGGGACATTCCCCTGACGTTCCGCCGCTAGACTTCCCGCATCCCAAACAATTCAAGCCAACAGAGTGAAGTTGGCGGGCAGTCTCGCCACACGCGGAGCTTTTTCGTGAATACACGCGTGGTGCGTTCAAGCAGATCTCCTTTCCCAGGATTGCTCTCATACAAGATGAAACTGAGTTTCAACGAGGACACCCGCCTCGCTGTTTCCACAGCAGACGTCCGACGAGTTGAAGTTGGCTTATCGCCACTCCGAGCGGGCGGTGAAGCGCTCCCGCGGGCAGATCTTGTGGCTGGGGATCCCTCGCTTTTGCGGCTCTTCCCACCGTTCAACACGACGTCAACAAGGATTTAAGCGCCGGAAACGTACACAGGAATTTCTCAACCTGCACGCCCGAATCGAGAATCTCTACCATCACATCCGAACCAGCATTTCCGCCACAAGCGTTCCAGACCTGGGCGGCGGGCGCTGCAGGGGTGGCCTGAGGTTCAGGCCACCCCTGCCTCCATCTGCACTGGGGCCAATGAGGGCAACACAACCCATCTGACGCTTCACCAGCGTGATCTGGTTGAAGTTTCCCTTCGCCTGACCGTTCCTCCAAGGCGGCGTTACTGCGGCCAGCCATGCGGTTGGAGATCAGATTTAGTGGGCAAGCTTAATCTGCGAGTCTTCATTTTCTGATCAAAACTCGGTCACGGTACGCCTGTGGGGTAATACCGGTGACCGTACGGAACTTGCGGGTAAAGGCGCTGTGATCAGCGTAGCCGCAGGCGTGGGCAATTTCAGAGATAGACAGTATGGGCTTGCGAAGCAGTTCTACAGCAGCATTGAGCCGCGCCTTGATCAAGAACTGCTGCGGCGTCACCTGGCACACCCGCCGTAGCAACCGCTCAAAGTTGTCTTCCGACAAGCCAATATGGGCAGCCAGAACCGGGATCCGCAGGGGCTGATCGCAATGCGCCTGCATATAGCTGAGGGCCTCTGCGATCCGTGCAAAGTCCGCATGTCTCTCCAGAGGAACGGGGACGTCCCGCGAGACTCCCGCTAACCCCACCACCTCACCCGCCGCGTTTCGCACAGGAACCTTATGTGTCAGGCACCAGATAGGTTCACCCCGCGGGCCGAAATACATTTCCAGCACGTCCCGCAGCTCCTGACCCTCCTGCAGTGTCCGCACGTCCTGCTCATTGAAACGCTGTCCAGGGTCGCCCATAAAGACCTCGGCAGCGGTGCGGCCCAGCACATCGCGCTTATGCAGGACTCCAGTGCGCCGCCGTAGGGTGTCATTCACACTGACATAACGGCCCTGAAGATCCTTCACAAAAAAGATCAGATCGGGTACGCCGTCCAGCAGGGCCTCTATAGGCCAGCTTCCATCTGGTGCGGGGCGCAGCCAAGCCCGGGGATCGTCCATGGGCTTAGTCTGTCATACCGATCTTTTCCTGAGAAAATGCCGGCCTCCGCGGGAAAACTCGCAACATCGATCAAGACAGTTGGCCGTGCTCTGTCTACGCCAGAAGCATGTTGAAGGTTCCTCCACTCCCGGCTCAGACCACCCAGACCGCGCACGGCGACGGAAAGGGCGTTGGACTAGCCCTGCTCTTCCGGCACACTAGGACTCTGGGGCAAGTTGGCTATGACCCTCCGGCTGACCACACCTACCCTGCTAAGTTGGCGCCGTGGTCTCGCAGCCCTCCTGCCCTTTGCTCTCGGTTTCGGGCGCCTTCCCCTGCGCATGCGGGCCGAACTGTTCCCGCTCAGCGCCATCTATACAGCCTCTACGGTGCCGTACTTCATGGCGCTCGCCCGGATTTCCGCCAGTACCGCTGCACTACTGGTCTACATTGCTCCAGCCTGTGTCCTCCTCTACGGCCTTCTGGCCCGCGTCCGCCCTTTACGCTGGCAAACGGGGGCACTGCTGTGCACCCTGACCGGTCGTGGGGTTGCCGAGCGCTGCCGACCGCGATCTTACCGGTCTGCTGCGGGGCCGGATCAGTGGAGGCCTGTACGGCGGATAGCTGTTCGCCAGCGGCCGACTGGCCCGCACGGCCTCCCCCCTTACCGTGGCGGCGCACCTCTTTTGTGTGCGCCGCCACTTTTGCGCTGCTAGGTGGGGTAACTGCACAGTTAGCGGTGCCGAACAGTCCCGCGCAATGGGGAATTCTTCTCGCCGTGCTGCTGATCCCAACGCTGGTGTCCCTGCCTGCTCTGTCTGAAGCCGTGGGGCGGATCGGCCCAGCGCGCGTCAGCCTGCTTGCCACGACTGGTCCCCTTTGGGCCACCTTGTGTGCGCTGCTGTTTTTAGGCGAGCAGCTGCACTTCACCCAGAGGGTGGAGGGTGGGGGGAGCCCTGATTCTGGCGGGCGCCGCCTCCACACAGTGGACGCCAAAGCCTGTCTCAGCTTCACCCGTGGAGGCAGCACGCGTGTGAAGGGCCTTCGCTCTGGCATGGTGTACGGGTTCGTCAGGTCGGGAATGGGCGATGACCGCGCCCACGAGGTGAGGGGGGATCCCCTGTGCCATGCAGGCCCCCGTGAAGGTAAGCAAGATGGGCAGCGTGCACCCACAGCAGCTTGGGCAGTAGGTTCAACTTGGGAGAAAAGCGCTGCACCAGTGCGTCTAACAGAGGCTAAAGCTGCTCTGAAGAGTGCTTGTCTGGCATGTAGAGGGTCAACGCGAGCAAAGATCTGCTGTCAGCAGCCATCAATAAGGGCTAAGGATCAGGGACATGAGTGCAGCTTGGTCAGTCATTGGCGGTTGCTCCAGTGTTCCACGACAGCACCGGCCGGGTGTCCAGGCTGGAGAAGGCCTCGCGAACCTGTACCAACTGCTGCGCCCGCTCTTCGGGGGTTTTCCGCACCGGGCTGAAGCTCACGACGGGCGCGAGAACGTTGTAGCCGACAAAATAGAACATGCCGTGCTGAATGTGAAACAAGATGACGTCCATCTCGCCGTCCCGCGCGCCAGAACCGAACATGTCCTCGGTGCTGCCGGTGGTGAAGAGCAGCATCGCCCGTCGGCCCTGGAACCCCCCTGTTTCAAAGCGGCCGACACTTCCCCCATAGGCCACGCGTCTGTGATTAGCGACCCCAGGGGTACCCGGCTGGAAGCCGGACACCCAAGCGTTATCGGGTGAGACTGGTCAGAACTGTGACAGGGTCCTGACCGCGCAACCGCGCGGTCTCCACGGTGGACTTGATCCGCATGTACGTCTGCGCGCCCACTGCATTCTTGCTGCACTGCGAGACTTTCCTGGCTATAACCACAGTCCGCAGGCTCCGTTCCGCCGCGTTGTTCGTCGGTGGAATATCCGGGTCCTTCAGAAACCGCCACAACCGATCCAGCACGTCTTGCTTCAGGATGCCCAGTCGGAGTCGCTCGTTCGCTTTCGACTTCAGAGGCGCTCGATTCAGCAGGGCGTCCAAGCGCAGGGTGAGTTCCTCACCCTGCTGCGTGTACTCCTCCCGCGTGTACGCACCCGTCGTCACGTCCCGGTGCAGTCGGACGCCGTCCCGAAAGACCTGTGCGACCCGCTGTCCGTACAGCTCTCCACGCCCGGGACGCCGCTGTTCCTCGGCGGCGACCTCATCCGCGTTGCGGATCAGGTGCGCCAGGCACTTCTGCTGCCGGACGTCCTGCAGGAAACGGCTGTCGTACGAGGAGAAGCGGTCGCTGACCAGCACGCCCGCGAAGTTCTGTCCCAGCCCTTCTCTGACTTCCACGTTCGTGTGCCGCAGATTCGCGCGGAAGACCACGGTGTCCGCGCTGCGGAACGCGCCCACCCAGGCCTTCTGGGTGCCGATCCGCCAGCCGGTGTCGTCGTGATGGACGAAGGCAGCCTGTTGCACGTGTGCTTGGAGAGCCTCAACGTGCGCGGCCAGGGGACGGCCGTCGGCGGCGAGCCGCTGTGCGGCTTGCGTGATCGCACCTTGCGTGACCTGCACGCCGCTGAGGAGAGTCATGACCCGACCGATTCGGCGAACCGGCAAGCCAAGCTCGTGATGCAAGGTCTGAAGGGTGGCGTGCAGGACCGGCCCAAGTCGATGGGCAGTGGCACCTACTTGATCGGCTTTCAGGGCGGGATGATCACCACGCACCGCGTGGTGACACTGAGGGCACTCCATGACGGGCACGTGGTACTCGGTGACCTGCATGGCGTTCTGAGGGGCGAGTTCCGTGACCCAGGCTTTGTCGTGACGGGTGAGGATCAGCGATCCCGTGAATCCGCAACGAAGACAGCTGTTGGGCGAGTCGACCTGCACGGTCTCGGTGACCTGGTGCGGCAGGGGTGGGGACTTGTGCGCGAAGGTGCCTTCACCAGGACGCCGTCCCGGTGATTTGGGAGCGGCGGTGTACTTGTCCCGGCTGAAGGGCGCGGCGTACTTGCGGGCCCGTCGTTCCAACTCTTCGATACGCTTCTTCAAGCGGGCAATTTCAGCCTGGAGCACTTTATTCTGCGCGGTCAACTGGTCGTTCTGTTCGGACTGGCGACGAATGATCTCGAAGAGATCTTTCTCAGTCACCTTGGAACCCATGGACAGCATGGTAACGGCAAAGAGTGCCCAGCTTCCAGCCAGGCACTCTGGGAGGCGCTAATCACAGACGACGCGGTCTACCCAGCCTTTGAGAAGGGCGGGCAGGGAGAACCACCACATCGGAAAGGAGAAGACCAGCAGATCTGCCCGCCGCACCTTCTCGATCTCTGCTGTGAGGTCTAGGGTAAAGGTGCTGTGCTTGACGGCTTCGACTTGTTCAATCTGCGGTTTGAAGTGTCCGACCAGCTCATGCTCAAAATCGTTCCGGCCAAGTTCGGGGTTCCAACCCACCGGGTAGAGGTCACTGATCTCGACCGTATAGCCCTGAGCTTCAAGAGTCCTGGCAGCCTCCCACATCTGAGCAGAGCAGAAAGATTTGGGTTCTGGATGGGCATGAACAATCAGTGCATGTGGCATAGACGTCTCTCCTGAGAATCAAAGGTCAATGATCTGGATGCGGGGCTGCGGACAGTCCCGGGCGGACACTCTGCCGAGGCAAAGGCAGCCAACTCAGCCCAGAGGTGAGAACAGTATCTCGCCCAGCGCGGCTGATGTCTTGAATAGATCAGGGCTTTAGGCTGTGGAAATTAGCATAGGAACCTCCCTCGTGCCTGGCAGACCAAACAGCCGCGCCGGGCCCATCCTGTCGCGTCACAGCTCCTTGTGTTGGTCGGAACACAGCTCCGGAGTCGCGCAGCTGATGCCGAGCCCCGGATAACCGCCGAACGCACAGAATTCGAGTTTATGGCACCATCGCCTCTCCACCTCCTGTGCCGTTTTCCGCAGGACACCCGGGTAAAACGCTCAAGACACTTGGCCGGAACTGAAGGACAATGAACAGCACTTCAACGTTCAAGGAGAACCGCGTGCCCCACGCTGGAACCAGTGCCGTCCTCGCTGCATTCATGGCGAATCCCCCCTTCATCCCGGATACCGTTCTTGAGGATGCCCGCCGGAGCGTTCTCGACGGGCTCGGTTCTCTGCTCGCCGGTTCGCTGGAACCCCCTGCCCGCATGGTTCAGGACTTGGTGCGCGGTCTCGGGCAGGCTGACGACGCCAGCGTCTTCAGTGCCGGGAGGGCCAGTGCCGCGGGGGCGGCTCTGGCCAACGGCGTCGCGACGCACATCCTTGAACTCGACGACATTCACAAGGGCTCCACCATTCATGCCGCTGCGCCCATCATCCCGGCCGCCCTAGCCGTGGCCGAACGTGAACATCAAAGCGGCGCCGCTTTTCTGCGGGCCGTCGTGCTGGGTTACGAGGCTGCGCTGCGCATCGGGGAAGCCGTCAACCCCAGCCATTACCGCTACTGGCACCCCACCGGCACGGTCGCTACCTTTGGCGCGGCGGTTGCGGCCGGTGCCCTGATGGGCCTGAGCCAGCGTCAGATGCTTGACGCGCTGGGTACCGCCGGCACCCAGGCGGCTGGCCTCTGGGAATTCAATGCGAGCGGCGCCATGAGCAAAACCCTGCATCCTGGCAAGGCCGCCATGAACGGCGTGATGGCCGCAGATCTGGCCCGGCGCGGCTTCACAGGCGCACCGACCATCTTGGAGGGGCCACGCGGGTTTTTTGCAGCGACCAGCGCCGTCCATGACGCCGAACGGGTAACCACTGACCTGGGTGTGTTGTGGAAGGTCAGCGAGAACGGCTACAAACTGTACTCGTGCTGCGGCCACACCCACACGGCCATCGACGCGGCGCTCGCGCTGCGCCAGGCCCACGGGTGGACGGCCGACTGGGTACTGAACCAAGTTCGTGAGGTGCGCGTCGCCACGTACGGCCCGGGCTGGGACATCGTGAGTGAGCGAAATCCCCACACGCCGTACCAGGCCAAATTCAGCCTGTCCTACGTGGTTAGTGCGGCCTTGCTGGAAGGCGCGGTCGGCCTGACCCAGTTCAGTGAGGACCGTTTCGGCCCTTCTGGAGTGAGGCAGGAGCTGTTGGCCCGCTTGCTGCCGCGGGTTCAACCCGCCGTCTCTGCGGAGCTAACCGCCAGGTATCCGGCGGCATGGCCTGCCCGTCTGGAAGTGGAATTGATTGACGGTCAGGTGCTGCGGGCTGGGGGGGACTTCCCCCGGGGAAATCAGGAGAACCCAGTCAGTACAGCCGAGCTCGAAGCCAAATTCTGCGCGCTCGTTGAGCCCCGCTTCAGTCAGGCCGTGAGCGAACGGGCGCTGGCACTGGTTCGCCACATTGAAGCGGTTCCCGACCTGGCGGTGGCCGGCGCGGAACTCAACACCCTTTGCCAAGGAGCGCGACATGAGTGAACCTGTCTCAACTTTTCAGAACCCGGCTGGAACTTGGTCCCTGGCGGTCTATGACGTCCTCAAAGCGCAAAACGTCCGGCTGGTGCCGTTCGTGCCGGATGGAGGGCACCGCGGCCTGATCGAGCACTGTCAGGCCGACCCGGACATGCGCGCTGTGACCCTGACCACCGAGCAAGAAGGCGTTGCCTTGGCAGCCGGCGCCTGGGTAGGCGGCGTGCGGTCCGTGCTGCTCATGCAGTCGAGCGGTGTTGGCAACTGCATCAACATGCTCTCGCTCCTCAAGACCTGCCAGATGCCCCTCGTGATCTTGGTCACCATGCGCGGCGAGTGGGGGGAGTTCAACCCCTGGCAAGTCCCCATGGGGCAGGCCACTCCGGAGGTACTCCGGGCCATGGGCGTTCTGGTTCAGAGAGTGGATGATCCGGAGCTCCTGCCTGGGGAGGTGGACGCGGCCCTGCGGCTGGCGTACAGCACCTATAGTCCGGTCGCGGTGCTGCTCTCGCAAAAGCTGTTGGGGGCCAAAAAGTTCGGGGGGAGCAAATGAACGCGCCCCAACTGGAACGCCGGGTGGTCATGGCGCAGCTGCTCGAAGAGCGCGGAAGTCTGCTGGCCGTCACCGGCTTGGGGGCCACTGCTTGGGACCTTGCCTCACTGTCTGACAGCCCGCACGACTTCCCGCTGTGGGGCGCGATGGGCGGCGCCGCCATGTTCGGCCTGGGCCTGGCCCTCGCCCAACCAGACCGGTCAGTGGTGGTGTTCACAGGAGACGGTGAACTGCTGATGGGCCTCGGCGCACTGTCGACCATCGCCGTCACCCGGCCCCCAAACCTGAGCGTGGTCGTGCTGGACAACGAACGCTACGGAGAGACGGGAGCGCAGCCTACCCACACTGCGGCCGGAGTCGACCTCGCCGCTGTGGCCCGCGCCTGCGGGTTTGAGCGAACCATCACCGTCCGGGAGGAGAGCGGCATTCCTGCCTTGCGGGCCGGCCTGCACGCGGGTGAGAGCCCCCTGCTGGCTGTGGTGAAAGTGGCCCTCACGGCGGATCCTATGACCCTCCCGCCCCGGGACGGCACCTACTTGAAAAACCGCATGCGGGCCGCGCTGCTGGGTCCAACGGCGATCTACGAGTGAGGGGAAGATGTTCGTCGACCTGAATGCCGACGTGGGCGAAAGCTTTGGAGCGTGGACGCTCGAACACGACGAGGCGCTTTTTCCCTTTCTGTCTTCCACAAAGCTCGCCTGCGGCTTTCATGCGGGGGATCCCGTCACCATGCACGCCACCCTTAAGCTGGCCCGGCAGTTCAATATGGGGGTCGGGGCTCTCCCCAGCTTCCCCGACCGGGTAGGGTTCAGGCCGCGCATTCCGGAGGCGAGCTCCGAGGAGGTGTACGCAGACGTGCTGTACCACGTGTGTGCCCTGGCGGCCTCGGTGGGCGTGCCCCTCCGGCAGGTGAAGGCGCACGGCGCCCTCTCCATCTGCGCTTGGACGCATGCCCCAACCGCCCAAGCCATTGCTCAGGCCGTCTACGGCGTGCATCCCACTCTTCCCCTCTTGGTGCTGCCCACCACCTTGCTGGAGACCGAAGCGCGGAAGTTGAGCCTCCCCGTCGTGTTGGAACTCTTCCCGGAGCGGGCGTACCTGCATGACGGGCACTTGGCCCCGCGGAGCCTGCCGGGTTCCAGCATCCACAACCCGCACGAGGCGGCCTGCCGCGCCGTTACGATGGTGAAGGAAGGGCAGATTCAGACCCTGGACGGCGGCTTCTCCGAATTCAAAGCAGACACCTTTTGCGTTCACGGTGACACCCCGAACGCCGTGGAGATCGCCTGCGCCATCCGCGCTGCCTTGGAGGCGGAAGGAATCGAAATCCGGGCTGTTGCCGTTCCCACCCTGCGCCGCCCTGAGGTACCTGCATGACCCTGACCCGCTCGCCCATGACCTATCCTGAACTCCGCGAACCGGTTCGTGATCTCTGCGCCCGCTTTGACACCCAGTATTGGCTGGACGCTGAACGCGCCGGCTACCCTGAAGCGTTCGTCGGTGCCCTGACCCAGGCCGGCTGGCTCGCGGCCCTGATTCCCGAGGACTACGGCGGCGCAGGCCTGGGCCTGACCGAAGCCAGCGTCATCCTTGAGGAAATCAACCGATCTGGCGCGAATTCCGGTGCTTGCCACGCCCAGATGTACATCATGGGCACCCTGCTGCGCCACGGGTCAGACGAGCAGAAAGCGCAGTACCTGCCCCGCATTGCCAGCGGAGAACTGCGCCTCCAGTCCTTCGGGGTGACTGAGCCCACCACAGGTTCCGACACCACCCGGCTCAAAACCACCGCAGTGCGCCGGGGTGACACCTATGTGATTAATGGGCAAAAGGTGTGGACCTCCCGCCTTCAGCATTCCGATCTGCTGCTGCTGCTGGCCCGAACCACGCCCCTGGCGAACGTCCGCAAGAAGACAGAAGGCCTGTCCACCTTCTTGATCGACCTCAGGACCATTGACCGCAGCCGCATGACCGTGCGGCCCATCCAGAACATGGTAGGACACGAGACCAATGAAGTGTTCTTCGATGATCTGGACATTCCCGCCAGCAGCTTGGTCGGGTTGGAAGGACAGGGCTTCCGGTACGTGCTTGACGGCATGAACGCCGAGCGGATCCTGATTGCGGCGGAGTGTGTGGGGGACGGGTACTGGTTTACCGAGCGGTCCAGCCGCTACGCCAGCGAGCGAGTGGTGTTCGACCGGCCGATCGGGCAAAACCAGGGAGTCCAGTTCCCGATTGCCCGCGCCTACGTGAACGTACGTGCAGCTGACCTGATGCGGTATGAGGCGGCGGCTCTCTTTGATGCGGGGCGCCCCTGCGGTGCCGAAGCCAACATGGCCAAGCTGCTGGCTGCAGACGCGTCCTGGGAGGCGGCGAACGCCTGCCTCCAGACGCACGGAGGCTTCGGCTTTGCCGCTGAGTACGACATCGAACGCAAGTTCCGCGAAACGCGGCTCTATCAGGTGGCGCCCATCAGCACCAATTTGATCTTGTCGTTTGTCGGCGAGAAGGTGCTGGGCATGCCGAGGTCGTACTAGATGCTGCCCCTAGAAGGTCTGCGGGTGGTCGCACTGGAGCAAGCGGTCGCTGGGCCGTTCTGCTCGCGCCAGCTGGCGGATCTGGGGGCGGATGTCATCAAGGTCGAGCGCCCCGGCGAAGGAGACCTCGCGCGCGGGTATGACGGCGCACTCGGCGGGGTCTCGGCGTACTTTGCTTGGCTCAACCGTGGCAAGCGCAGCGTGGTGCTGGATGTGAAGAGCCCGGATGGAGCGGCGGCCCTAGAGAACTTGCTCGCCGGCGCAGACGTGTTTGTGCACAATCTCCTGCCCGGGGCGGTCGAGCGCCTGGGCTTCGGGTGGGACACGGTTCGCGAGCGCTTTCCGCGCCTGATCTGGGTGTCCATCTCTGGCTACGGCCTGTCCGGTTCATACGCGCACAAAAAGGCCTACGACATGCTGATCCAGGCTGAAGCGGGGGTGATCGCCCTGACCGGCAGCGCTGAGGCCGCCGCCAAAGTTGGTATCTCCGTGGCGGACATCGCCAGTGGGCTGTACGCCCATTCCAGCATTCTCGCGGCCCTGCTGGCGCGTGGGCGCACTGGGCAGGGAGAGCGCATTGAAATTTCCATGTTTGAGGCCCTGACCGAATGGATGATGCCCCCCATGTACAGCCTGATCGGTCAGGGGCGTGCGCCAGGCCGCGCGGGGTTGCGGCACAACATGATCGTGCCTTACGGCGCTTACCGCTGTGCAGACGGCCAGGTCATGTTTGCCGTCCAGAACGAGCGTGAATGGATGAACTTCTGCACCGACGTACTCGGGCGCCCTGACCTGACCAACGATGAACAGTTCGCGACCAATGCCCAGCGACTCGCGCACCGCGCCCCACTGGAAGACACCATCGAAGCGGCCTTCGCGGCCTTGAGCCGGGAGGAGGTGAGTGCTCGTCTGGAACGGGCTGGCATTGCCAGCGCCCGGGTCAACAGCGTGCAGGAGGTGGTAGATCACCCGCAGTTGCAGGACCGTCAGCGCTGGACGCAGGTGCAGACGCCAGCGGGCACCATCCCGGCCCTGCTCCCACCTCACAACCTTGGAAGTGCGCCCCCACGCATGGGCCGTGTCCCTGCCCTGGGGGAGCACACTGCCGAGGTGCTGGCAGAACTGCAGGGCGCGCCATGATTCCCGCGCGGCTGGAACGCGGCCAGTTGTACGTCCCTGCCCACCGCTGGCACATGATTGAGAAGGCCAGGACGGGCCCAGCAGACGCGGTGGTGCTGGACCTTGAGGATGCTGTGCCGCTGGAGGAGAAATACGCTCAGGAAAGGAGAACCCTGTGACCAGCTCCACCGGCGGCCGCTGCTTCGAGGACTTCAAATCCGGCCAGGTCATTGAGCATCCCCTCGGCCGAACCGTGACTCAGAACGACAACATCTGGTTCACCCTCCTGACAAATAACACCAACCCCATCCACTTTGACGCGCATTACGCCGCGCACACAGAATTTGGGCGGCCCTTGGTGAACAGTGCGTTCACCATCGCGCTCGTCACGGGTCTGTCGGTATCAGACATGTCGCAGAACGCCGTGAACCTCGGCTGGGATGAAGTGCGCCTCCCACACCCGCTGTTTGAGGGGGATACGGTGTATGCCCGCAGCGAAGTGCTGTCCCTACGCGAGTCCCGCTCGCGGCCCCACCAAGGGGTGCTGACATTCAAGACCTCTGGTTACAACCAGCACGGCACGGTCGTCTTGGAATTCAAACGCACTGTTTTGGTGTATCGGCGCGCGCACGTGCCGAGCGTGACCTCGAGGCCCAGCATGAAGGAAACCCCATGACCCTGCCCGAGTACCCGCTCTACATTGGCGGCCAGTTCGTGCCCGCTCAGTCCGGTGCGCTGGTCGACACCGTCAATCCCTATACCGGGAAGGTCTGGGCGCGCGTACCGGAGGCCGGGCCGGAAGATGTGAATGCCGCCGTCCGCGCGGCCCGCGCCGCACTGGACGACGGCCCCTGGGGGCGCCTGACCGGGCGGCAACGGTCGAAATTGATTCACAGGCTCGCCCAGATCCTGGAACGTGACGCCGACCTGCTGGGAGAGATCGAGACGCGCGATAACGGCAAGCTGCTGCGGGAAATGCTGGGTCAATGCCGGATGCTGCCCGAGTGGTACGAGTACTACGCGGGAGCGGCCGACAAATTGCATGGTGAGACCATCCCCAGCGACAAACCAAACTATTTCATCTACACCCGCCGCGAGCCGGTCGGCGTGGTGGCCGCGATCATACCTTGGAACTCTCCACTGCTGCTGCTCACCTGGAAGTTGGCTCCGCTCCTGGCTGCAGGCTGCACGGTGGTGGTCAAGCCTGCTGACCAGACGCCGGTGTCGGCGCTGGAATTTGCCCGGCGGGTGGAGGAGGCCGGGTTCCCGCCGGGCGTGTTCAATGTGGTCACAGGCGGCGCGGCTGTGGGCGCGGCTCTGGTGGCCCACCCGGGTGTAGACAAGGTGGCCTTTACGGGCAGCACCGACGTCGGCATCAAGGTCGGGCAGGCGGCGATGGGTCACCTCGCCAAGGTGAGTCTTGAATTGGGGGGAAAAAGCCCCAACATCGTCTTCGAGGACGCTGACGTGGACGCTGCGGCCAACGGCGTGATCGCTGGAATCTTTGCGGCGGGCGGTCAGACCTGCATCGCCGGGTCTCGGTTGCTGGTGCATGACTCCATCCACGATGAGCTGGTGTCGCGTGTGGTGCAGCGGGCGCAAACCATCAAGCTCGGGGATCCGCTTGATCCGGAGACCGAGATGGGCCCAGTCGCTTTCCGAGCGCATCTGGACAACATCTTGCGCCGCTGTGAGGCTGGAGAGCAGGAAGGCGCCACATTGGTGACGGGTGGACGGCGCGCCTCGGGCGGTGACCTGGATGCCGGTTTCTTCGTGGAGCCCACAGTCTTTACGGGTGTTCACAGCCGCATGAGCCTGGCCGCTGACGAAATCTTCGGCCCCGTGCTGTCCGTGCTGGCCTTCAGAGATGAGGCCGAAGCGGTGCAACTGGCAAATGACTCCCGCTACGCCCTGGCCGCGGGTGTCTGGACCCGGGATGTTCAGCGCGCCCACCGTGCGGCACACGCAATCAAGGCGGGCACCGTCTGGGTCAACGCCTACCGCGCGGTGAGTTACAACGCACCGTTCGGGGGGTTCAAACACAGCGGCATCGGCCGGGAAAATTCTCTGGAGGCAGTCCACGACTACCTGGACACCAAGACCGTCTGGGTAGAACTGAGCGGCGCCACCCGCGATCCATTCACGATCGGCTGACCCGTGCAGCGTCTCGAAGGCTTCTCCATCGTGTTCGGTGCTGAACTGAACCGCAGTGACACTGACCGCCTGCACGCCCTCCACCGGGCGCTGCGGGACAACCTGATCCTTGGTGTGACAGACCTCTACGCAGGGTACGTCAATCCGTACGTGGAATATGAGGCGGTTCAGACTGCCTGGATCACGGTCTGCGAGTGGGTGAGGACGCACCTGCCAGCCGCTCTGGACGCCCAGCACCAGGCACGCCTCCCAGTGACGCTCCCTGTCAGGTACGACGGTGAGACTCTCGTGGACGTCGCTGCCCGAACGGGGATGGGTGAGCGTGAGGGGATTCGCCTGCATACGCAGCCGGACTACTATGTGTACGCCGTGGGGTTTCTGCCAGGCTTTCCCTTTCTGGGGGAGGTGGAGGCCCTGCGCCTTCCCAGGCGGGACACGCCACGTCTCCAGGTGCCGTTCAACGCGGTCGCAATCGCCAATGCGCAGAGCTGCGTGTACGTGCTGCCCTCGCCGGGGACCGCCCTCACCACGATCTACGCCCCGGGCCGGGACGCCCCCTTCCCTCTCTCGCCCGGGGACACAGTTCGGTTCGTTGAAGCTCAGGAGGATACGCCTGACCCTCTTGCGGTTTGTCCTTTGTGGCCTGGCGTTCCTGCCCATCCCGCCCTGCGGGCCGAGAAACCTGGACGGCTTGACTTGCTCGGCCGCTTTGTTCAGGCCCATCACGGCATGGCGCGCAGCGGCCCACTGGATGAGTGCGCCCCGGCCTTGGCCGACCACATCGTGGGCAACCCGCCAATCACCCTCCTGCTCGAACTCACGCTCCTCGGGCCACCACTGACCGCCTTACACGAGGTTGTGCTGGTGGCCGTGGGCCACGGCATGACCAGGCAGGTCGCTGGCCGAGCTGTACCCGCCCAGTCGCCTTTCGTGTTGCGTGCAGGCAAAACACTGGGGTTCACACCGACTGGAGAAGGCGCCCGCTCGTATCTGGCGGTGGCGGGCGGCCTGGAAACGCGGCCGTTCCTGGGGAGCAGCAGTGTCGGCCCTCCCCTGATGGTTGGTGACGTGCTCGGCCTAGACCGTCAACCAGTCCTCGCGGCGGCGCCCACCGGGAGGGCCGCCCCGGATCCCCGCCGAGCTGACCTTGAGCCTCCTGCCAGGCCCGCAGGCGACCTACCAGGCGCTTGGGGGCGCTGCCCAGCGCCCCCCCCAATCCGCGTCCGGGAAGGAGACCGAATGGGCATCCGGCTCGAGGAGCCAGATGTGCCGGGAGGACAGGTGATCGGTGAAGCCACGCTGCACGGCGCTGTGCAGGTCACACCTGCTGGGCAGCGCATCCGAACGCTCGAGGCCGCATCGGTGGGTATCACGAGCCTGCCGTCATTCACCCAGAAGACCTGCCCCGGGCTGCCCAGTTGCGGCCCAATCAACTGGTTCGTTTTCGACCCCATCTGTCTGGCCCGCCTGAGAGTTGGCCGCGCCGCTGGTTCATGCCTGCATCAGGTTTAAGGAGCTCCCTATGACGAACCCTGTTTCTAACCGTTTTGACAACCGTGTGGTACTGGTGACGGGCGCTGCAGGCGGAATTGGCCGCGCTGTGGCCGAGCGGTTTGCCCGTCAAGGCGCCCAGGTGGCCGTGAATGACCTGAGTCGAGACGCGGTGCAAACCGTTGTCGACAGCATCACGGCGGCGGGTGGCCGCGCCTTGGCCGTGCCCGCTGATGTCTCAGACGCAGTGCAGGTGGACGCCATGTTCACACGCGTCGAAGCGGCTTTCGGTTACGTGGACGTGCTGTACAACAACGCCGGCCTGATCGACACCACGCGGCATTTTCTAGAGGCTGACGAGGGCTGGTGGGACCAAATCATCCAGGTGAACCTGAAAAGCGTGTTCCTGTGTTCGCACCGGGCCGCCCAGATGATGGCGCGGCGCCGCAGGGGCGTCATCATCAGCACCTCGTCTGGCGGCGCGACCCGCGCCCACCGTGGGAACGTTGCCTACGACGCCACGAAGGGCGGGATTGAAGCCATGACACGCGCCATGGCCCTGGACTTGGCGCCTTACGGCATCCGGGTCAACGGAGTGGTGCCGGGATTTATCAATACCTACGGCCTGACGGAGGAGCAACTCCGGGTGCGTGAGAAAACCGTGCCACTGGGGCGTTACGGCGTGGCAGAGGACATGACGGGGGCCGCGCTGTTTCTGGCGTCGGATGACGCGGCGTATGTGACCGGTCAGTTCGTTTCGGTGGACGGCGGCGTACTGGTGCAGCAGCGCTCCGCGAACGTCGATACCTTTCCTGTGGAGGGCTTTCCTGTGGTCGAGGCTGACCTCCCATGATGACCGGCATGGGCTGGGACGTGGCGGTGATCGGGGCAGGCATCGTTGGGGCGGCCTGCGCGTGGCGTCTGGCTGAGCGGGGGCTGAAGGTCGTGGTGCTGGAGCAGGGCAGTCCGGCGGGCGGATCAACCGGCAAGAGCGCCGCGGGTGTGCGCGCCCAGTTCACGTCGGAGACCAACATCCTCTTGTCGAAGCACAGCATTGAGGAGTATGCCAGCATGCCAGAGGCGGGGTACCACCCAGGCGGCTACCTGCTGCTGGTGCCTGAGGCGCAGTGGCCCAGCTCTCAACTGGGGGTGGAGCTTCAGCAGAGGTTGGGCGTGCCGACCGAGCGCCTGACGCCAACAGCAGCCCAGGTGCATGCCGAATTCCTGCCGGATGGGTTGGGAGGGTGCACGTATTGCGGCACAGATGGCCATGTGGACGCCCACGGGTTGACGATGGCGTACGTGAGCCGCGCCCGGGAGCTTGGCACACGCTTCTTGTTGGACACCAGGGTAACTGGCATCCAGCGGTTCGGTGAGATCTGGCGGTTGACGACGTCAGCGGGAATGGTGGAAGCTTCGCTGCTGGTCAATGCGAGTGGGGCTTGGGCGGGGGAGGTGGGCGCGTTGGCCGGTCTACAAATTCCGGTTCAGCCGGCCCGGCGGATGGTGTTCACCACGGGGCCGATCAAGTTGCCACGAGTACTGCCGATGATTTTTGACCTAGAGAGCGGTGTGTGGCTGCGCTCTGAGGGGGAACGGATTATCCTGGGCCGTGCGGATCCAGCGGACGTGGGCTGGCGAGAAGGCATGGAATGGGAGTGGTTGGAGCCCACGTTGGAAGCAGCCATGAAGCGCTTTCCTTGGCTGGGAACTGCTTCACTGGACCGGCGTGCCAGCTGGTGGGGGTATTACGAGGTGACCCCTGATCATCAGGCCATCGTGGGCCGGATGCCGGGAGGAGACGGGTGGCTGAATGCCTGCGGTTTCTCTGGACACGGGGTGATGCACGCGGCCGCTATCGCCCGCGTGATCGCGCAGGAAGCTGTGGGCGAGACGCCGTTTATCGATCTCTCGCCGCTCCGGTACGAACGGTTCAAACGGATGCCGCAGGGCCCGACCGATATTCAAGTCTGAAAACGTCTGTTCGCCTGTTCGGCACCTGACACTTCGAGGAATTGGCGTTCCAGTGGGCGAGCATGGTACACCGAGGAGCTGCAGGTAGCCAGAAGGCGTCCCCGCTCCACCGCACGGCCTCACTGAGCGCCATCTCACGGGTGCGCAGCTGACTTCTGATGAGTCGCCCCAGGTTGTCGGTCTGACGCTGATCTTCCACCCCGACCCGGGCTATCCACGCCAACGCGCTGCACAGCGATCCGGGTACCCTCAAGAGCCGGTCGGCAACCGTCATGTGCGTGGCGTCAAGGTTCCGCCCTCACCCGGCAGGGTCAACGGCAGCAGGATGCTGGTGTGCGCGGAATTCCACGCGCCATTTGTCAGGGGGTCGCCGGCTGTTGCCGCAGCCAGGCGAGGCTCTGCACCGCACTGCCGAAGGGCTCGCCCGTACAGTGGTCTTGCTCCAAGAGCAACCACTCGACTCCCGCGCCCTCGACCCGCGTAGCGGTTCAGATACGTCCCAGCCTGCTGGCTCCCTTGCCTCCACCCAGGCCACGTCAATCTCTGCCAGCACATTTGGTGCGCGGTCAAGCAGAGCGTCCAGCACTGATTGCCCGTTCACATGGTCACTCAGCTCATGGTCGTGATTGTGATACGCGACGCGGAGGCCGGCCTGCTTGGCCCTGATGGCCGCGTCTTGCAGGCGGTCGGCAAACCTCAACCAGTCCTCACCATCATTTGCAAGAGTTCCCGAACACATAAGCGTTCAAAAAGTCGTTACGGAACTTGCCTCCCGGATCCCACGTCGTCACCAGTCGCCGGAAGTCCGGCAGGCGCGGATAGAGGTGCTCCAACCGGGCAGGCGGCAGGGTAAAGACCTTCCCCCAGTGCGGACGTGGTCCGAACGGCGCGAGTTCTCTTTCGATCTCAGGCAGCAGGGCCCGCACGGCCCGCTCATCTGGGTGCCAGGTGAAGTGGACGCTCACGCTGTCCTGGTGGTAACACGGGCTGAGCCAGAGTTCGTCGGCAGAGATGGTTCGTACCTCCGAGATCAGGAGAACGGGGGCCAGCCGTTTTCCCAGCGCAGATAGGGCGTACAAGGCGGCGGGAGCGTGCGTACGGGGCAGGACGTATTCGCTCTGCACTTCCTGGCCGCTGCTGGGCGTATGGGCGGCGCGGAAATGGGGCAGGCGGTCAAACCAGGGCCCTGGGATGCCGAGCTGTTGATTGCAGGGCGCCGCCGAGAGATGGTGAATCGGGTGAAGGTGGCGCTGTGCCAGCGTCGCCCCGAACCATTCCGCATCAGGCTTGAACGTGTCTTGCGGGGAAACGCGGCGCTTGAGCCACACCTGTTGAACGTGGGGCTCACGCCAGTCGGTGAAGAGACTCACGCTCTCGGCGCTTCCGGTGATCTGATCAAAACGCTGGATGAGCTGCGTCAGAGGCAGATGTTCGTACACGTCCTGCCGCATCAGGTAGCTGGGCTCGACCTTCAATGTGAGGCTGGTCACCACTCCGAGGGCACCCAGCCCTACCACCATGCCCTCAAAGGACGCTCCCTCCTGCTCTCGCGAAACGGTGGTCACATGCCCACCCGCTGTGACGAGGCTCATCGCCGTCACAGCGGCGGCCAGGCCTGGCGAGCGGTTTCCGGAGCCGTGGGTGCCGGTCGCGCACGCGCCGGCCACAGAAAGGTGGGGCAGGGAGGCGAGGTTGTGCAGTGCCCAGCCGCGCTCGTCGAGATATCGGCACAGTTCCCCGTACCGCACGCCGCCCTCCACCGTGACCGTCTGTTGTCCTTCGTCAAGCGCGAGGACGCGGTTCAGGTGTTTGAGGGAGATGAGGTCTTCGGGTGTGTCCGCGATTCCGTTGAAGGAGTGGCGTGTCCCTAAGACCCGAACCTGTGCTGAGCGGCGCACCACATCTTGAACCTCCTCAACGGTATGGGGATGGTGCCACCGCGCGGCGCGGTAGGTGTAGTTGCCTCCCCAATTGGTTTGCTTGGTCATCTGCGCCGTACTCCCTTGGCAAGTCCTCATCTGGCCTGACTCCATGATGTGCGTTTTTGTATACACCGGGCTCGTACCGTCTGTGTGTTACCTGACCCCTCTGATCATCAGGTGGGAAGAACGTCGATTTCATCGGCCCTGGAACGTGTCCTAGAAGTAGAGTTGTACCATGACCCGGAGGGCGGCGGAACAGTGGGTGTTTGAGCAGTACCAGACCGCTGTCTCTCCAGTGGAGGATTGGCAGACCTAAACGGAGGGCTACTGTGTGCCCGCCCGCGCCCCAGCCGGCGGGAGGGCGCCCTCATGCCCACAGAGAAACTCCCCACCTCCCACCAAACCCATCCCCCTGACCTCGCTACCATTGACGCCCTGAAACGCGAAGGACTGCAGCCTGCACAGGGCCAAACCGTCGCCGTCCTCTTCAAGCGGCAAACCGGCGACCGCGAACACCTCAGCGGCCTCTACCGGCGAGCAGAAGATGAAAGAACCAACCTCAATCTGCCCGCAGGAGAGCTGGAAGGGCACTCAAACCCTTCGCGAGGAGTTTCAGGCGATTGAGGCCGTGACGCGTATAAGAGCTGAGGCAACAGCGCCGCATATGACACCTGTCATGTTGCCGCCCTGACGCAAGGCACTGGGAGCGGCCCGTCACACCGCGCACTCTGGGGGCATGACCCATTCAGCCTCTGCCGCTCCTCCGCCCGCCGTCGAACTGGTGGGCGTGAGTAAACGCTTCGGCTCCGTGGAGGCCCTGCGCGGCCTGACCCTGGGCATCCGGGCCGGAGAACTGACCGCGCTGCTCGGCCCCAACGGCGCGGGCAAAACCACTGCCATCAGCCTGATGCTGGGGCTGGCGCGGCCCACGGCGGGCGTGGTGCGGGTGCTGGGCGGCAACCCGGCAGCGGGGGGCGGACGCACCGTCACCGGGTCCATGCCGCAGGAAAGTGCCATCCCGCAGGCCCTCACGGTGCGTGAGGCGGTCACGCTGTTTGCCCGCCTCTATCCCGCACCCCTCAGCGTAGACACCGCGCTGGAATTGGCCGACCTGCACAGCGTCGCCACGCGGCGGGCCGGGGCGTTGAGCGGCGGACAGGCCCGGCGACTCGCTTTCGCGTTGGCAGTGGTGGGCAACCCGCAAGTGCTGTTTCTGGATGAACCGACCACCGGCATGGATGCCGGAAGCCGGCTCGCCTTCTGGCACGCTGTAGACGGCCTGAAACGGGAAGGCCGCACCATCTTGCTGACCACCCACTATCTGGAGGAAGCCGAGCGCACCGCCGACCGCGTGGTGGTCATGAACGCCGGAACCCTGCTGGCCGACGGCACCCCCGCCAGCCTGCGCTCCGGCGTGGCGGCGGGGCGGGTGCGTTTTTCTTCCAACCTCGTGCTGGCCGAGTTGCAGGCGCTGCCCGGAGTCGACAGCGCCGAGGTGGACGGAGCGGGCCGCGCCACCCTGCGGACCCGCGAACCCGAAGCCCTGTTGGTGACCCTGGTCCACGCAGGGGTGACCTTCCGGGAGCTGGAAGTCAGCCGGGCCAGCCTCGAAGACGCCTTCCTGAGCTTGACCGCACCCGACGCCCTGAAAGCCTGATTCCCTCATTGCCCCGGAGGTTGGACCCATGACGACGCCCAGCACGCCTGCCCCCACCCTGCCCCGCCTCGCCGTTTCCTCTGGCCGCCGTGCGCCGCTGCTGCCCGCGCTGGCGCAACTGGTGCTGGCCGAACTGCGGCGCATGGCCCGCAATCCCATGTTTGCCGTCGGTACGCTGGGCTTTCCGATCCTGTGGTTTGCCCTGTTCGGTCTGCCCAACGTGCGCGAAACCACCGATAGCGGCGTGAACGTGGGCCACTATCTGCTGGTCAGTTTCGGTACCTACGCGCTCCTGAGCCTCGCCCTGTTCTCGTTCGGGGCAGCGGTGGCCATAGAGCGCACGGGCGGTTGGTTGAGGCTGCTGCGGGCCTCGCCGCTGCCTGCGCCGCTGTATTTTGCCGCAAAGATTTTGGCTGCGCTGCTGTTCAGCGCTCTCAGTCTCACGCTGCTGTACTCCTTCGCGCACGTTGCAGGCGGCGTGACCCTGCCGCTGGGTCTGGCCCTCACGGTGCTGGGCAAGCTGCTCCTGGGCATGGTTCCGCTGATCGCCTTGGGCCTGTGCATCGGCTTTCTGGTCAATCCGGCGGCCGCCAGCGTGATGGCCAATGTGCTGAGCGTGCTGGTGTCGTTCGCATCGGGCCTGTTCGTGCCGCTGGACGGGTTGCCGGACGTGGTGCAGCGGGCCGCGCCGTACCTGCCGGGCTATCACCTCGCGCAGTTGGGCTGGAGCGCCGTGGCCCATGACACGTCTCACGACCTGACGCATTGGCTGTGGCTGGCGGGCTTTACGCTGGTCTTCGGCAGTGTGGCCGTGTGGGCCATGAAGCGAGATGAGGCGCGGGGGCAGTAAGCGGGGGCGGTGGGAACAGCGTTCTGAATGGCCTTTTGGCTCGTTTTTCCAGTGGTGTTCTGTTCTTGATCCTTGCCTAGGTTGCCAAGTCTTTGAAGGCTGGGCAACAAAACCCCCCTTAAGGGGAGGACAAGGGCTGGCTGCGAAGCCAACTGGGGGTTGCTCAGCCCAATCAGGATCAATACGTAAAAGGCAAAAACGCTCTGAAGAAAGGAGGATACTTTTCCTATGTTAGATGGACTTCCAGCCACCGACGTGCTCCAGACGCCTTGGTCAGGCATGAGCTGGCAGCACGCGCCGCCGCAGGCCCAAGTGACGGCAGACGGAGCGTTAGAGGTACGCACGGGCGACCAGACGGATTTTTGGCAGGCCACCCATTACGGGTTTACGCACAGCAACGGTCATGCCCTGCTGCAAGCAGCGCCCTCAGAATTTACGGCTTGTGTGCGCGTGCGCGGCGAATACCTGCAATTGTACGATCAGGCGGGCCTGATGGTGTGGGCCGACGATACCCACTGGCTCAAAGCAGGCGTGGAGTACGTGGAGCAGAACGGGCAGCAGCGGCAGCAATGGAGCGCCGTCCTGACCCGCGATTTTTCAGACTGGAGTGTGATGCCTGCCGAGGCCCACGCCGCCGTTTGGTTCCGGGTGATCCGGCGGGCCGACGCTGTGATCGTCCATGCCCGTCCAGACTCCACGGAATCTGCGCCTGCCCCCACCGCCTGGACATTGCTCAGACTGGCCTATTTTCCGCCGACTCTGCCAGTCCGGGTGGGCGTGATGGCCTGTAGCCCACAGCGGGCCGGATTTCAGGCGACCTTCGATCAGTTTACCCTCACCCCTTCCGATGCCCGTTCTCTCCACGAACTCACCCAACCCTGACTATGGCTACCCGCTCTCGCCGCCTCAACATCTGGGATTTTTTCCCGCTGATCTGGCTGGGGTTTCTGGTCTTCCCGCTGGGCAGCTTCTGGGAAGTGCCGCGCAGCCCGCTACAGGTGGCCCTGTTTCTGGCCCTGATCACCGGGTTCATCGTTCTGTATTTGCGGGTCTTCTGGCCCGGCCTCCGCAGCGCACAGGTGCAGCAATCCTGGGCAGTGGTAGGCTGGGCCTTGTCGCTGGCCAGCTATTTCGTGCTGCTTCCGGTGATCGGGGGAACGGCCACCACATTCCTGATCTACGGGGCCAGCATGATCGGATTTCAGGGGCGCACAGGCACCGCGTTCTGGCTGGCCTTCCTGAACATGACGGTGATGGTGTGGCCCTTCTGGACAGGCACGTACCGCCCCGACGACCTGTGGTGGCTGGCCCCCAACCTGCTGTTTACCCTGGTGGCGGCCTATGCCAACCACGCCAGTTATGCCCAGCGCGTCGCGGGTGCACGGCTGGCGCAGGTGCAGCGCGAAAACGAGCGCCTGGCCGCCGACGCCGAACGCGAACGGATTGCCCGCGACCTGCATGATCTACTGGGCCACACCCTCAGCGTGATCGTGCTGAAAAGCGAGTTGGCCGCCCGCCTGACAGAGCGCGATCCGTCCCGCGCCGCACAGGAAATCCGCGAAGTGGAGCGCATCAGCAGAGACGCCCTGACCGAGGTGAGGGCCGCCGTGCAGGGCTACCGGGGCAGCGGCCTGAATGCCGAACTGGCCCGTGCCAAGGTGGCGCTGGACGCGGCGGGCGTGCGCCTGACCGTGACCGAGGCTCTACCGGAATTGCCCGCCCGCACTGAAGCCAGCGCGGCCATGCTGCTGCGCGAGGCGGTGACGAATGTAGTGCGCCACGCCCGCGCCCACGAGGTCAGGATTACGCTGACGCCCACGCCACGCGGTCACCGACTGGTCATCAAAGATGACGGCATCGGCGGCCAGACGCCCGAAGGCAGCGGCCTGACCGGGATGCGTGAGCGGTTGAGGGCGCTGGGCGGCAGCCTGACCCGCGACGGCACAGCGGGCACGACCCTGACCGCCGACCTGCCCGGCCCCGAAGCGGACGAGTCTGCACGCGACCTTCTGCCAGACGGACTGCGCCTGTGATCCGCGTCTTGCTGGCCGAAGATCAGTCGATGGTGCTGGGGGCGCTGTCCGCCCTGCTGTCTCTGGAAGACGATCTCAGCGTGGTGGGCACGGCCACCGACGGCGAGGCGGCGCTGGAACTGGTTCGCACCCTGTTGCCCGATGTCCTCGTGACCGATATAGAAATGCCGCGCTTGAGCGGGCTGGATCTGGCTGCCCGTGTGCGCGAAGACTACCCCGCCGTGCGCGTGATCATCGTGACGACCTTTGCCCGCAGCGGCTACCTCCGCCGGGCACTGGACGCCGGGGCACGCGGGTATTTGCTCAAGGACGCGCCCGCCACCCAGCTTGCACAGGCCATCCGCCAGGTGCAGGGCGGGGGCCGCGCCATTGCCCCCGCCCTGGCAGAACGCGCGTGGGACGACCCTGACCCCCTGACCGAGCGAGAACGGCAAGTGCTGCGCGAAGCCGAGAGCGGCACCTCGACCGCCGCCATCGCTGCCGGCCTCGGCCTGTCCGAAGGCACGGTCAGAAACTACCTGTCGGAAGCGATCAGCAAGCTGGGAGCTGCCAACCGCGCCGAGGCAGCAAAGCGGGCGCGGGAGAAGGGCTGGTTATGAGGACTTAACCTAGCGAGGGCATCCGATGCCGCCCTTCAGAATGAGAAAACAATGAGTCGGGGGGCAGTGCGAAAGGGAAGCTTTCTCAACGAGAGGAAAACAGTGATGGACACGGCCTTTTCCTGTTGCACAAGCCTGTTGCCTTTATCCTGATTCACTCCACAGGTTTTTGCACTGCCATTCAGTGTCCACAGCCTCACTTACGCCATGAGCATTGGCCCTCACTGCTCTGAATTCAGGGTGAGCTGTCCTCAAGTTGTCCCACTGTTGGGCCTGCTGAGTTAAGACTTGGAGTCGCAAGAGCCGGGCCAAGCCCGAATCAGGGCTTCGGCTTTCTCCAGCGTTGGCTGCTCGCCCTTGTCCCGGATGGCGCGTCCTGCCTCGAGGCCATACTCAAAGCTGGTTGCGGTCATGACGTAAGCTCCAAAGGCTGCCGCACGCGCATACTGCACATCAAAGTCGGCTTCCTCGTTCCCGGTCTCGGGCTGGGTCATCAGTTGCCGTAAAGCAGCGTTTGGATAGGGCGCGACCTTGCCCAAGGTACTCGCGGCGGCGCTGAAACGTCCTCCCAAGACACCGTAGAGTTCTGGATGCCCCACGATGTACTCCAGATACTCCAACGCAGTTTCCGGCTCTTTGGCTTGGGGAGCGTACTGGATAGCGTAGTTGATCCAGAAGCCATCCGATGCTTCGTTGAAGGCGTACACCACGTCGCGGAACAACGTGTCCAGTTCAGTGTTCGGCTCATCAAGGCATACCTCCAGTGCGGTGATCAATGCTGGAGAGGCATCCTCAAAGGGCGTCCAGCGCTCACAGGCCGTCCTGAGTTCTTGAACGTTCATCCGCCATCCAAAATATCGGACAAGAGGCGCAGCGGTGCCGTGGCCTGCATCAAAGCCGTCTCAATGGCGGTGTTAGCCGCGACGTTCCCACCCTTCGAAAACTTGGCGAGGGAGGCCATGCTCTGCTTCACCACATCCAGTTCCAGCTGGCCTTACTCCCAGAGCCGCTGTAGAGAGGGTGAAGCAGTCCCAGCCTTGACCGAGGGGATGTGGCCACGCAACGCTCCGTAGGATGCAGCGCTAAAGGCCCGAAACATCTTGAAGCCGCACTCTGAGCCCCTGCTTCTCAATCCCATCGTCCCTGTAAGGTCAGGAACGGCAGCAACACGGCCGCGTCAAATCATCCGCTCTGCCCACTCCATGCTCTCTAGGGTGCCGACTCCGTTGGAAGCCCCAGAGGATTCCAGCCTTCACGCACAGCTGAGGTGGCGATATCGGCAACCATCAACAGGTATTCGCGCAGCGGAACAATTTTTGTTTCTTTGAGACTGCCGTTCCCACCGAGAGCCAACACCGGAACATACCCGTACATCTGATCGGCTTTGAGGGGGCCGAGTTTTTTCAGTGCCCGGAGGTGCTCCCGGTGTGTTTGGCTGCCTTCCCGAATCAAGGTGCCGGAGATCATCGGCTCAAGGAGTTCCCACTCGCCAAAATGCATGGCACGGGCAATTTGAGGGTGGATCAGGTAGAGCTGCTCTTGAAGCACCGCATACAAATCTCCATAGGAGGTGCGAGCGAACACCAAAAATTCACGCTGAGGGCCAAAAAATGCGCGGATGATCTCTTTGAAGTCGTCTGGATTCGTGAACCACAGTTCGCCCTGTCCATGGGACGTGAGCCCATGGTTCTCCCAGATCGCCAGCAGCACGGCGGGCAGGCTGTGCTGATAGGTCTGGAGGGTGGCAGGTAAAACATCTTCGTAAGGGTCGCAGCCAAATTCTTCCGTCAAGATCTCAAAGTGCAGCAGGTCAATGGGTTGCTTCATCTTCACCTCAATACCAAGTGCACATTCACATAGCTGGTGGCCCGGTCAGCGTTGGGAACGGCATCACATGCCGCTTTCAACTGCACAATTTTTCCGCCCGAGTTCCATTGTGTTCCCAAAAAGCTGTTGACGTCGCTGTTTCCGAGACCTTGAATGTCTAAGAGATAATCTCCACCAGCAATTTTATCGGGCATGTGAAGCGCGGCTTGGGTGGCGATGAAGGTGGCAACGCGGGTTTTGGCGTCTTGTCGGGCTTGCAAGGCGGCTTGGCGAGCGGACTGTCCTTCGGCCAGATATTGCCGCGTCAAGCGGGCCGTCAGCTGGAGTTCCAGCCGCGCTCCCTCTGCTTCCCGGTAGCGGGTGCGGGCGCTGGCATCCGAGGTTTGAACGTTTTGACGAGTTGACCTCGCTGCTCCTGGATAGAAAGGATAGCGGCGCAGCCATTCGGCAACCGTCATCCGTTTGAGGGCGTTTTCCTGTTCAGCGAGTTGCAGGGCCAGTTCCTGTTGGTCATAGCGGCGAGTGGCACCCCGGCTGGTCGGTACCCGGTTGAACGTCAGCGTGACGGGACTCATGGTGTGCGTGCCGCCCGCATGAGCGTTGATTTCATCGAGCAATTTCTGTGCATGACGGGCTACCCGCGCCGTGATGTTGCTGGCACGCATACCCATTTCGATTTTGGCTTCCCGCTCAGCCACAGGCAAGGTGGTCGTGGCGGTCAGCAGGGCCTGCTTTTCCAGCTTCACTTGCCCCAAGCCATAGGCCAAATGCGGCTGAATGGATTTATTAAAGACTTGGCGCGGATCCGCCCCCAGACTGGCGCGAGCTTGTTGAGCGAAGAACAGCAGTTGTTCACTGGCTTCTTTGGGCGTCGAAGCGATCATCAACTTCACGTTGTTGGGTTTGATCTCTGCCCAAACGCTGTGCTGTTCCCCACCGCCCCGGAACGACTTGCGGCCAAAAAGACCGGTAACCAAGGCCCGGGTCCGTGCGGCCACGGTCTGCGCACTGGTTGCCACCGTTCGCCCGGCGCTCCGGGCTGCTCCAGTTGTCTTGACGACCAAGGCTTTGATGCGGGCCACCACCTTATCCAGTACCCGGTCCAGCTTGCCCCGCACTTTATTGATGACGGCCTTGATCTTAGCCCCCAGATTGCCGAGGCCCAGCAGTTTGCCCAAGAAGCCCAGCGCCACCGGAATGCTGCGGGCCAGGGTGCTTTCGATGCCCGTGATCGCTGCGCCGATGTTGCCCGCCGCAATCGCACTGACGCTGGCGAGGGCACTGGTCACCACGCCCATGAGCTGTTGCCCTTGCTGCACGAGGAACTGCACACTGCGGAACGCCCCGATCAGGGCGTTCACAAAGCCGCCGCCGGGAATGAGCATCGTCGCCACTTTGGTGATGCCTGCCATGACCACGCTTTTGGTCACTTCTGTCTTCAGATTGCTGGCGACTTCGCTGCTGATGCTGCTCTGATTGGCCTTGATCTCAGACGCCTTATGCAGGCCACCCTTCAGGGTTTTCAAGGTGTCCAGCGTGCCTTCAGCCTGGCGCACTTGTTTTTCGCCATTCGGCCCGAGGCTTTTGACCAAGCGGCCCCGCATGGCCTGATACGTCAAGCCCATGACACTCAGGGCCGTCAGGAACACGCCTTGCAGATCCAACTTGGCGGGGAAGGCAATGCCACTGGCCCCGGTGAGCCATTGCCCTAAGCCGTTCTGCAGGTGCTTGGGGGCGTTTTGGGCAAAGCGGCTGAAGCCCCCTTTCAAAGCCCCCAGCAAATGACCGGCAAACTTGGCTGGGTTTTTCAGGACTTGCAGGATCAGGTCACCACTGCCCCGCAACTTGGCGATGACCTGTTGCCCCACTGGGGCTAAGCCTGCTGTCAGAGCGGTCAACCCAATCTCAGCGATCTTGTGGGCACTGCCGACGATCAACGCCTTCAGGCCACTGATGCGGCGGGTGATGGCGGTCTTGGCGGCTCCCAGATCCGCCTTGCTGATGGCCTTGCCGACTTCCCCCAGTGCGCCACCCAAATCCAGTTTGCCGAGCTCGGCTTTGAACCACGCCCATGCCTTGGGAATCGCCCCAGTCTCTTTCAGGGCTTTGAGGACGTCTTTCAGTGGCCCCGGCACCCAGCCTGCGAGGGCATCGAGAATGGCATGAGGATTGGCCGCCATCGTTTTACCGGTGACCAAATCTTTGCCAAAAGCCATGGTGAGTTCCCGGTAGCCGGGAATCGCGGTCAGGGCAGAGGCGAGACCGGATTTGGCCTGATCGGCCACCCACGTCAACGGATTGCCAAAGCGTTGCACGGCTTGGGGTTGGAGATCCGTCAAGGGCTTAAGGGAGAGGGCTTGGGCGGCTCCTGTTTGAACCCGTGTCAGGGCAGAAGCATGGGTGTAGATGCCCGGCGCATGGGGAGTGGGGGCCTGTTTGACGGGGAGCGTCGCCAACTTCTTGCCCATCCGCCGGGCTTCGCTCTCCAAGCCTGCATCGGGATCAACGCCCGCCTTGACATTGCCCTTACTCTGCTGCACCGTGTGGGTGGCTTCGTGCGCGAGGAGTTCAAGACCACTCTGGGTATTGGGATTGAACTGGCCGCTACGAAAGTAGATGTCAGTCCCGGTGGTAAAGGCTAAGGCATTGACCTTCTTTGCCAACAGATCCGCTTCGGCGTCGTCATGAATGCGCACTCGGCTCAGGTCGTGGTTCAGGCCTTGTTTAAGGTGGCGCAGGATCGCAGCGGGCAATGGATTGCCGCTCCCACGCCGCGCTTGAATCCGTTGCAGGACAGGCTGCAACGCTTCAGCTTCTAGTTCCGCTTTCTTGCGTTGCAAGGTCTGCTGAGTCAGTGCCACTTGATCCTGAGCATCTTGCTCGGCTTGCCTCTGGAGAGCGGTCTCCACTGCTCGTTGCAAGGCGGGCCGTTCGCCTGCAGGAATCAGCGCCATCACGGCGCGGGCCACCTGCCCACTGGCGGGATGTCGCTGTAGAGCCACCAGATGCTCAGCGTAGTGGGCTTGACGCACTGCTGGAGGCTGACGGTCTTGCCGGTACCCCTGCTGCAAGACCTGCGCCACCTGCCGTTACAGGGCCGTAAACTGCCCCGCTTGATGCACGTCCATCAAGCGGCTTTCGGCTTGCTCAGCCTGAAACCGCATCACCGTCACCCACTCGGCAGGCGATTGCGGTTTCAGGGGTGGGGAAGCAGGAGTGTGTTGCCGTTGTAAGGCAGCAGATAACGTCGCAGGAAGCAGGGGAGGCAACACATCAAGTTGGCGTTGTACCGCGGCCTGCTCGGTGGCCAATCGCTGGACTTCGCGCTGTTCGTATTGGCTGGCCTGCAAGACCGGCTGTGTTGCACGGCGTTGCGCCGAAACGGGCCGGAAGGTGTGGGCCGTCAAGGCCCGCTGAACCGCCTCTGTCGGGTTTGGAAGTGGCTCAACCGGAGCCGGGACAACCCACTGGGGCAAGACCGTTTGCGATGTTGCCCCCTTGCGCTTGACCGACTCGTACATGGGTTCAGTCTACTGCCCGTCGTGACCACCGGGGCGCAAGAGACTGACGGCTTGTCCTTCTGCCCAAGCGAGGAATTGCCGGACACCTCGCTTATAGGCGGCAATGGTATGCGGACGGGTGAGCACGCCCGAGCCGCCAGCATGACTGAGATAAGCCGTGGTCAATGAGACGAGAGCGGCCGCATTTTTTTCCCCGGCCGCTTGAACGGCGCGTCGCCTGAGTTCATCGTCATGAAGGCTCGTCCATTCTCGGCTCAAGGCCAGGAGGTCTCCTCGAAACAGCTCAAGAGTAGTCCCCATCTCCATTTCGACTTCTTCAGGCCTAAAACACCTTAGAGCAGAAAAACATGAGGCTGTACCTGGGTAAAATACGAGACACCTTTTATCCAAGACTCTCGCGGGCTGGGCCACCGTACGCCACCACGGCTTCGAGGAAGGTTGTGAGGTTATCCGGCCCTTCAGCTCGCGGTTCGGGAATAGCGAAGGTTACTTCTGCGAACGTGCTGTCGTCATTCTTCAGATGGTCGCCCAGCGCAAAGAGCATGGCCGGAGCCACCACGGCCGGGTCATTGGCGAACACGCCGCATCCCCACGCGCCCAGAATCAAGTGATCCGTACCGAGCTCCTCCGCGGCCCGCAGTACTAGGCGGGTGCGAACACGGATGCGTTCTCCCGCTTCACACTGCCGTGCCGGGTCTCCTGGAAACTCACGCAGGTTCGGTGCCGCACAGCTGATGATGTTCGCCCGCCTCGGCGAGATCGGCTGGCCATGCTCATCGAGGAAGAATAAAACGCCAGGAGAGAGTACGGCGGCGTCCGCACCCATGATCCCTGCTGCGCGTCCTGCTTCATAAAAAGGGCGCGCAGCGTCACACGACAACGACGAAAAAAGCGTCGACGTTCGGCACAGGTCCTCTTCCTGCGCGAGACTGCCGGTCAGGAAACCCCCACCGACCCGCGTGCCGGAAGCGAAGTTCAGGACCGTCACACGCGCGCCAGCAGGTGCCCGGTGGACCGCCTGGGTGCTCGTCGCGCCCATCACGGACACCTTCGGCCAGGGACGTTCGGGACCGCATCTCACAGGTGGAAGGCTCTGCAAGACGCGCGTGCCGCTGACCAACGCGTCCAGCTCCAGAGAAACGGTCTGGTCACCGAGGGTGTACTGCGCAGCGTCCAGAAGCGCCAATACGTCCTGCGTGCGCTTCTGGCGTTGAGCGCGGCTGCTGTGCGTCATCTCTCTCCTTTCAGGGCAATGGGCTGGCCTCTGGGCGGGAGCAACTGACGTCATCCGTGCCTGCCGGCTTTCCACACTGTGCCTCCTACAATTTCAGCACAACCAGAACTTCAAATGCGCCTCTCCCCAGATCTCCCTGACCGTCGTCATTGGTGATGGCGCCTATGTCAATGTGGATGTCGTGATCTATGACGATGTTCCCTTGGTCTTGAAGTAGGCATAGATGTTTAGGAGTCTCGAGCAGAGAGATGCAGGGCCGTCTCTGGCCTCACTGGCCTTAGGCCAAAGAAGAAGGCGACCCGGAGGCCGCCTGTGATGTTGAGAGCCCTGGGGGGTCACCCCCAGAATTTGAGCTTAGGGTCGGGTTCCAGTGGGGTCCTTGGAAGGGGCGTTCGTGATGGTGCAGGCCACCTTCACTTGGCCCACGTAGCAGAACTCGGGTGGGGTGAAGCGGGCGGTTACTGTTTGGGTGGGGTCCTTGGAAGGGGCGCCCGTGAGGGTACAAGCGACCTTCATTTTGCCGACATAGCAGAACTCGGGTGGGGTGAAGCGGGCGGCTTGTTCGCGTGCGCTGTTGAGTCTTGGCAGGATCAACGGAGCCGCGCTGGGTTGATTTTGGGCGATAGCCGCCGGGGCACCCGTGGTGCTGGGTGTGGTGGCTGCGGAAGCGGAGAAGGACAGGGCGACACTTGCAGCGAGGGTGGCGATCAGCATTTTGGTGGTCATGGTGTTCTCCTTGGGTGGTCAGTGGGAGGGAGGTTTTCGTTCCCCTGGGCGCTTGCCCTCTGCCTGAGAGAACAGTAGGAAAGTGACCGTGATCAACCCGTGATCGGGCATGAATCGGAGGGCACTGAACATCAGCCGGCCAGCTCACGCGGATACCCCTCCTTGCTTTTTTCTTCTCTAAAACCTCGGGTGCTAGGGGTTGCGAACGGGACATGAATAAGCGGAAGCTCCGGTATGCCTACCAAAGAACTTCCGCTGGATCAGGAGAGCGTCGAAGACCTGTTCACGCTCATCTACGTGTACGTAGATGATGATCTCCAAGCCGCTGCATGCAGCGGCTTAGTTGTGCTCCCCCACGAACCGAATCAGAAGGGCAGTTACGGCGAACTGATGACGATTGCGCTGGTGGGCGAATTGCTTGGCGAAGTGTCAGGGCAGAAGTGGTTGGCTCAGGTGCGTTCGACGTACCGGGCACTGTTTCCGTGCTTACCAGATCGAACCCGGTATCTCCGGATTCAGGCCAATCTCGAGACCATCTACGCTGATCTTGCCTTGAGACTGCCCCACTTCGACGACGACACCGTGTATGTGATTGACAGCACACCGTTGGTGCTGTGCACAGGGACGCGCTATGCGCGACCCCGAGCGATCACCGAGGCGGGCAGTGGACGCGGTGGGCACGGAGGCTACAGTGTGAAAGGACGGTTCTATGGCTTCAAGCTGCATGTCATCATTGACGATCATGGCATGATCGTCCGCTTTGCCCTCGCTGCTGGAAATGAAAGTGATCCGCCGCTCGCTCGCACCGTATTGGACGAAGGCGAGGGAGCATTGGTACTCGGTGATCGGGGCTACCAAGGCTGTGGCGTCTACGCGCAACCCAAGAGCAACATGAAGCAACCGCGCCCCTGGTGGGGCGTTACGGAGGGGCCTCAGAAAGACGATAGAAACGGTCTTTTCTCGTCTTGATCGCTCATTTCACCTGATGCTTCCACAGCTCAATTCTTTTCGGTCCATTCGCGCCCATGTGTGCCGCAAGATTGCTGCCCACAATCTAGCCTTGTTCTTTGGCGGCCTTTGATCCCCTAGCACCCGAGGTCTAAAGGGATTTAGACCAGAGAAACCTTAGAGGATGGTCGCTGAAGATTTGGGCACTAAGCTTTAGGGATGTCCGAGTCTTCTCCCTTTCCTGCTCGAGCTTTAGCACTTGCTAAGCAACTTGCGCGTCCAGTGACCTTCCTTCAGTTTGATGGGGAAGAGGATCCCATTGCTGTCTGGCAAGGCGCACCAAGTGTGCCTCTGCCTGAGCATCTCGTTGTGACAGACGAAGAGCAAATTGATGATGGCGACTTCCTCACGCATTGGCTGAGTGTGGATGCCAGAAAGCTGCCACAGGCCCTCCCCGGGTGTGTCAGCGTGTACCTCAATCCAGGGGGGAATCAAGCCCTCGCCCTGTATGACGCTGAAGCAGTTCTGCACGAGGATGAAGGGCACGCACTCTACGGGCAGACGAGTCAGCAAATGCCACATCTGGATGCCCTGTTCCGACACGGCTCACCGGATCTCCAAAAGTGGGTCTCCCAAGAACTGGGCACCTCTGTAGCAGAGATGTTGAACTGGAGCGAGCTCCCGCTGTGGAAGTCTTTGATCCTCACTGACCTAGATCAGCAACTGCGTGCAGACCATCCGATGTGGGCAGAAGAAGCTCCGGTCGCCCAACTGGGAGGTTGGTGCTGGGGTTGGCCAGATCAGACTTGGGACGAACGGGAGAAGCAGGATCAGCAGTTGATGGTCGTGACTTACCAGAACAGTGAGCCTTGGGTAGAGCTGTGGTGGACTGGCCAAGGATTCGAAGTCCTGGAGTGCCCCCCAAAAACTGGACGGCGTGAAGTAGAGACGAAGGCTCGCCATCCCAGCCGTGATTTGTCAGGCTGGAAGGCGAGGAGACGTCATGAAACAGAAGCAGTTCACCGAAGACCAAATCATCAAGTTGCTGCAAGATGCCAAGAAAGGTCAACAGCCCATAGAGGAGTTGTGCCGGGATTTCGGATGCAGCCCAGCGTCGTACTACACGTGGAAAAAGAAATACGGCGACACGACTCCAGATGAAGCGAAGCGGCTGCGCCACTTGGAGAAGGAAAATGCGCGGTTATTGCGGATCGTGGGCCAGCAGCGCCTCGAAATCGAGGCGGTCAAGGAGGTGTTGGCAAAAAAGCGATAACGACCCCTGAGAAGCGTGTCTTAGTGCGAGAACTGGTCACGCAGCGGGTCAAGCCCGAACGGGCTTGCTTCTTGGTGGGTCTGCCTAAATCATCGTGGCACTACCGGCCCAAACCGTGCCAGGACGACGAAATTCGTCGTCGGATTCGCGAACTGGCGGGGCAACATCCGCGACGTGGTTCTCGGTTCATCCACGCACTGCTCGTCAAAGAAGGCAACAAGGTCAACAGGAAGAAAGTGCGACGAATCTGGCGGGAGGAGTGGGCTGGCCCCAATGTTTGGACGACTTCAAGTAGAGACTCGGCTCAGGTACAGGGTACAGGATGTGAAGCCGAGCGAGTCAACCAGGTGGCGGCGAACTCGTCCGGCGTTTGGTAAGCGAGCGAAGAATGTGGCCTGTGGGTGTTGTAAAACGCTCGCCAGCCTTCAATCAGGACGCCGGCATGTTTGACGGAATAGAAGATTTCTTGGGTCAAGCACTCTTCCCGCAAGCGGGAGTGGAAACTTTCGGCGAAGCCGTTCTGCCAGGGTTTCCCCGGTTCTATGAACCGGGTGCTGACCTCCTGCACGGCTAACCAAATGCCCAAATCACGAGCAATGAATTCTGAGCCTTTGTCGCTCCGTAGGAAGGTCGGGGCACCCCTCTCTTTGATGACTTCGTCTAGGACGGCTTTCACGTCCATAGACGTGAAAGCCTCTGCGACGCGGATGGCAAGCGATTGCCGGGTGAACTCATCCGTGAGGGTGAGGATTTTCAGGGTGCTGCCTCCGAGGGTTTGGTCGAAAATGAAGTCGTATGTCCAGACGTGATTGGGGCACTCCGCGGTCATGGGGATGGTGTTGCCGGTGCGGATTTTCCGGCTGGGGTTCTTCTTGATCGTCAGCTGCTCCTCCCGCCAGATTCGTCGCACTTTCTTCCTGTTGACCTTGTTGCCTTCTTTGACGAGCAGTGCGTGGATGAACCGAGAACCACGTCGCGGATGTTGCCCCGCCAGTTCGCGAATCCGACGACGAATTTCGTCGTCCTGGCACGGTTTGGGCCGGTAGTGCTACGATGATTTAGGCAGACCCACCAAGAAGCAAGCCCGTTCGGGCTTGACCCGCTGCGTGACCAGTTCTCGCACTAAGACACGCTTCTCAGGGGTCGTTATCGCTTTTTTGCCAACACCTCCTTGACCGCCTCGATTTCGAGGCGCTGCTGGCCCACGATCCGCAATAACCGCGCATTTTCCTTCTCCAAGTGGCGCAGCCGCTTCGCTTCATCTGGAGTCGTGTCGCCGTATTTCTTTTTCCACGTGTAGTACGACGCGGGGCTGCATCCGAAATCCCGGCACAACTCCTCTATGGGCTGTTGACCTTTCTTGGCATCTTGCAGCAACTTGATGATTTGGTCTTCGGTGAACTGCTTCTGTTTCATGACGTCTCCTCGCCTTCCAGCCTGACAAATCAGGGCTGGGATGGCGAGCCTTCGTCTCTACTTCACGCCGTCCAGTTTTTGGGGGGCACTCCACGACTTCGAATCCTTGGCCAGTCCACCACAGCTCTACCCAAGGCTCACTGTTCTGGTAAGTCACGACCATCAACTGCTGATCCTGCTTCTCCCGTTCGTCCCAAGTCTGATCTGGCCAACCCCAGCACCAACCTCCCAGTTGGGCGACCGGAGCTTCTTCTGCCCACATCGGATGGTCTGCACGCAGTTGCTGATCTAGGTCAGTGAGGATCAAAGACTTCCACAGCGGGAGCTCGCTCCAGTTCAACATCTCTGCTACAGAGGTGCCCAGTTCTTGGGAGACCCACTTTTGGAGATCCGGTGAGCCGTGTCGGAACAGGGCATCCAGATGTGGCATTTGCTGACTCGTCTGCCCGTAGAGTGCGTGCCCTTCATCCTCGTGCAGAACTGCTTCAGCGTCATACAGGGCGAGGGCTTGATTCCCCCCTGGATTGAGGTACACGCTGACACACCCGGGGAGGGCCTGTGGCAGCTTTCTGGCATCCACACTCAGCCAATGCGTGAGGAAGTCGCCATCATCAATTTGCTCTTCGTCTGTCACAACGAGATGCTCAGGCAGAGGCACACTTGGTGCGCCTTGCCAGACAGCAATGGGATCCTCTTCCCCATCAAACTGAAGGAAGGTCACTGGACGCGCAAGTTGCTTAGCAAGTGCTAAAGCTCGAGCAGGAAAGGGAGAAGACTCGGACATCCCTAAAGCTTAGTGCCCAAATCTTCAGCGACCATCCTCTAAGGTTTCTCTGGTCTAAATCCCTTTAGACCTCGGGTGCTAGGGGATCAAAGGCCGCCAAAGAACAAGGCTAGATTGTGGGCAGCAATCTTGCGGCACACATGGGCGCGAATGGACCGAAAAGAATTGAGCTGTGGAAGCATCAGGTGAAATGAGCGATCAAGACGAGAAAAGACCGTTTCTATCGTCTTTCTGAGGCCCCTCCGTAACGCCCCACCAGGGGCGCGGTTGCTTCATGTTGCTCTTGGGTTGCGCGTAGACGCCACAGCCTTGGTAGCCCCGATCACCGAGTACCAATGCTCCCTCGCCTTCGTCCAATACGGTGCGAGCGAGCGGCGGATCACTTTCATTTCCAGCAGCGAGGGCAAAGCGGACGATCATGCCATGATCGTCAATGATGACATGCAGCTTGAAGCCATAGAACCGTCCTTTCACACTGTAGCCTCCGTGCCCACCGCGTCCACTGCCCGCCTCGGTGATCGCTCGGGGTCGCGCATAGCGCGTCCCTGTGCACAGCACCAACGGTGTGCTGTCAATCACATACACGGTGTCGTCGTCGAAGTGGGGCAGTCTCAAGGCAAGATCAGCGTAGATGGTCTCGAGATTGGCCTGAATCCGGAGATACCGGGTTCGATCTGGTAAGCACGGAAACAGTGCCCGGTACGTCGAACGCACCTGAGCCAACCACTTCTGCCCTGACACTTCGCCAAGCAATTCGCCCACCAGCGCAATCGTCATCAGTTCGCCGTAACTGCCCTTCTGATTCGGTTCGTGGGGGAGCACAACTAAGCCGCTGCATGCAGCGGCTTGGAGATCATCATCTACGTACACGTAGATGAGCGTGAACAGGTCTTCGACGCTCTCCTGATCCAGCGGAAGTTCTTTGGTAGGCATACCGGAGCTTCCGCTTATTCATGTCCCGTTCGCAACCCCTAGCACCCGAGGTTTTAGAGAAGAAAAAAGCAAGGAGGGGTATCCGCGTGAGCTGGCCGGCTGATGTTCAGTGCCCTCCGATTCATGCCCGATCACGGGTTGATCACGGTCACTTTCCTACTGTTCTCTCAGGCAGAGGGCAAGCGCCCAGGGGAACGAAAACCTCCCTCCCACTGACCACCCAAGGAGAACACCATGACCACCAAAATGCTGATCGCCACCCTCGCTGCAAGTGTCGCCCTGTCCTTCTCCGCTTCCGCAGCCACCACACCCAGCACCACGGGTGCCCCGGCGGCTATCGCCCAAAATCAACCCAGCGCGGCTCCGTTGATCCTGCCAAGACTCAACAGCGCACGCGAACAAGCCGCCCGCTTCACCCCACCCGAGTTCTGCTATGTCGGCAAAATGAAGGTCGCTTGTACCCTCACGGGCGCCCCTTCCAAGGACCCCACCCAAACAGTAACCGCCCGCTTCACCCCACCCGAGTTCTGCTACGTGGGCCAAGTGAAGGTGGCCTGCACCATCACGAACGCCCCTTCCAAGGACCCCACTGGAACCCGACCCTAAGCTCAAATTCTGGGGGTGACCCCCCAGGGCTCTCAACATCACAGGCGGCCTCCGGGTCGCCTTCTTCTTTGGCCTAAGGCCAGTGAGGCCAGAGACGGCCCTGCATCTCTCTGCTCGAGACTCCTAAACATCTATGCCTACTTCAAGACCAAGGGAACATCGTCATAGATCACGACATCCACATTGACATAGGCGCCATCACCAATGACGACGGTCAGGGAGATCTGGGGAGAGGCGCATTTGAAGTTCTGGTTGTGCTGAAATTGTAGGAGGCACAGTGTGGAAAGCCGGCAGGCACGGATGACGTCAGTTGCTCCCGCCCAGAGGCCAGCCCATTGCCCTGAAAGGAGAGAGATGACGCACAGCAGCCGCGCTCAACGCCAGAAGCGCACGCAGGACGTATTGGCGCTTCTGGACGCTGCGCAGTACACCCTCGGTGACCAGACCGTTTCTCTGGAGCTGGACGCGTTGGTCAGCGGCACGCGCGTCTTGCAGAGCCTTCCACCTGTGAGATGCGGTCCCGAACGTCCCTGGCCGAAGGTGTCCGTGATGGGCGCGACGAGCACCCAGGCGGTCCACCGGGCACCTGCTGGCGCGCGTGTGACGGTCCTGAACTTCGCTTCCGGCACGCGGGTCGGTGGGGGTTTCCTGACCGGCAGTCTCGCGCAGGAAGAGGACCTGTGCCGAACGTCGACGCTTTTTTCGTCGTTGTCGTGTGACGCTGCGCGCCCTTTTTATGAAGCAGGACGCGCAGCAGGGATCATGGGTGCGGACGCCGCCGTACTCTCTCCTGGCGTTTTATTCTTCCTCGATGAGCATGGCCAGCCGATCTCGCCGAGGCGGGCGAACATCATCAGCTGTGCGGCACCGAACCTGCGTGAGTTTCCAGGAGACCCGGCACGGCAGTGTGAAGCGGGAGAACGCATCCGTGTTCGCACCCGCCTAGTACTGCGGGCCGCGGAGGAGCTCGGTACGGATCACTTGATTCTGGGCGCGTGGGGATGCGGCGTGTTCGCCAATGACCCGGCCGTGGTGGCTCCGGCCATGCTCTTTGCGCTGGGCGACCATCTGAAGAATGACGACAGCACGTTCGCAGAAGTAACCTTCGCTATTCCCGAACCGCGAGCTGAAGGGCCGGATAACCTCACAACCTTCCTCGAAGCCGTGGTGGCGTACGGTGGCCCAGCCCGCGAGAGTCTTGGATAAAAGGTGTCTCGTATTTTACCCAGGTACAGCCTCATGTTTTTCTGCTCTAAGGTGTTTTAGGCCTGAAGAAGTCGAAATGGAGATGGGGACTACTCTTGAGCTGTTTCGAGGAGACCTCCTGGCCTTGAGCCGAGAATGGACGAGCCTTCATGACGATGAACTCAGGCGACGCGCCGTTCAAGCGGCCGGGGAAAAAAATGCGGCCGCTCTCGTCTCATTGACCACGGCTTATCTCAGTCATGCTGGCGGCTCGGGCGTGCTCACCCGTCCGCATACCATTGCCGCCTATAAGCGAGGTGTCCGGCAATTCCTCGCTTGGGCAGAAGGACAAGCCGTCAGTCTCTTGCGCCCCGGTGGTCACGACGGGCAGTAGACTGAACCCATGTACGAGTCGGTCAAGCGCAAGGGGGCAACATCGCAAACGGTCTTGCCCCAGTGGGTTGTCCCGGCTCCGGTTGAGCCACTTCCAAACCCGACAGAGGCGGTTCAGCGGGCCTTGACGGCCCACACCTTCCGGCCCGTTTCGGCGCAACGCCGTGCAACACAGCCGGTCTTGCAGGCCAGCCAATACGAACAGCGCGAAGTCCAGCGATTGGCCACCGAGCAGGCCGCGGTACAACGCCAACTTGATGTGTTGCCTCCCCTGCTTCCTGCGACGTTATCTGCTGCCTTACAACGGCAACACACTCCTGCTTCCCCACCCCTGAAACCGCAATCGCCTGCCGAGTGGGTGACGGTGATGCGGTTTCAGGCTGAGCAAGCCGAAAGCCGCTTGATGGACGTGCATCAAGCGGGGCAGTTTACGGCCCTGTAACGGCAGGTGGCGCAGGTCTTGCAGCAGGGGTACCGGCAAGACCGTCAGCCTCCAGCAGTGCGTCAAGCCCACTACGCTGAGCATCTGGTGGCTCTACAGCGACATCCCGCCAGTGGGCAGGTGGCCCGCGCCGTGATGGCGCTGATTCCTGCAGGCGAACGGCCCGCCTTGCAACGAGCAGTGGAGACCGCTCTCCAGAGGCAAGCCGAGCAAGATGCTCAGGATCAAGTGGCACTGACTCAGCAGACCTTGCAACGCAAGAAAGCGGAACTAGAAGCTGAAGCGTTGCAGCCTGTCCTGCAACGGATTCAAGCGCGGCGTGGGAGCGGCAATCCATTGCCCGCTGCGATCCTGCGCCACCTTAAACAAGGCCTGAACCACGACCTGAGCCGAGTGCGCATTCATGACGACGCCGAAGCGGATCTGTTGGCAAAGAAGGTCAATGCCTTAGCCTTTACCACCGGGACTGACATCTACTTTCGTAGCGGCCAGTTCAATCCCAATACCCAGAGTGGTCTTGAACTCCTCGCGCACGAAGCCACCCACACGGTGCAGCAGAGTAAGGGCAATGTCAAGGCGGGCGTTGATCCCGATGCAGGCTTGGAGAGCGAAGCCCGGCGGATGGGCAAGAAGTTGGCGACGCTCCCCGTCAAACAGGCCCCCACTCCCCATGCGCCGGGCATCTACACCCATGCTTCTGCCCTGACACGGGTTCAAACAGGAGCCGCCCAAGCCCTCTCCCTTAAGCCCTTGACGGATCTCCAACCCCAAGCCGTGCAACGCTTTGGCAATCCGTTGACGTGGGTGGCCGATCAGGCCAAATCCGGTCTCGCCTCTGCCCTGACCGCGATTCCCGGCTACCGGGAACTCACCATGGCTTTTGGCAAAGATTTGGTCACCGGTAAAACGATGGCGGCCAATCCTCATGCCATTCTCGATGCCCTCGCAGGCTGGGTGCCGGGGCCACTGAAAGACGTCCTCAAAGCCCTGAAAGAGACTGGGGCGATTCCCAAGGCATGGGCGTGGTTCAAAGCCGAGCTCGGCAAACTGGATTTGGGTGGCGCACTGGGGGAAGTCGGCAAGGCCATCAGCAAGGCGGATCTGGGAGCCGCCAAGACCGCCATCACCCGCCGCATCAGTGGCCTGAAGGCGTTGATCGTCGGCAGTGCCCACAAGATCGCTGAGATTGGGTTGACCGCTCTGACAGCAGGCTTAGCCCCAGTGGGGCAACAGGTCATCGCCAAGTTGCGGGGCAGTGGTGACCTGATCCTGCAAGTCCTGAAAAACCCAGCCAAGTTTGCCGGTCATTTGCTGGGGGCTTTGAAAGGGGGCTTCAGCCGCTTTGCCCAAAACGCCCCCAAGCACCTGCAGAACGGCTTAGGGCAATGGCTCACCGGGGCCAGTGGCATTGCCTTCCCCGCCAAGTTGGATCTGCAAGGCGTGTTCCTGACGGCCCTGAGTGTCATGGGCTTGACGTATCAGGCCATGCGGGGCCGCTTGGTCAAAAGCCTCGGGCCGAATGGCGAAAAACAAGTGCGCCAGGCTGAAGGCACGCTGGACACCTTGAAAACCCTGAAGGGTGGCCTGCATAAGGCGTCTGAGATCAAGGCCAATCAGAGCAGCATCAGCAGCGAAGTCGCCAGCAATCTGAAGACAGAAGTGACCAAAAGCGTGGTCATGGCAGGCATCACCAAAGTGGCGACGATGCTCATTCCCGGCGGCGGCTTTGTGAACGCCCTGATCGGGGCGTTCCGCAGTGTGCAGTTCCTCGTGCAGCAAGGGCAACAGCTCATGGGCGTGGTGACCAGTGCCCTCGCCAGCGTCAGTGCGATTGCGGCGGGCAACATCGGCGCAGCGATCACGGGCATCGAAAGCACCCTGGCCCGCAGCATTCCGGTGGCGCTGGGCTTCTTGGGCAAACTGCTGGGCCTCGGCAATCTGGGGGCTAAGATCAAGGCCGTCATCAATAAAGTGCGGGGCAAGCTGGACCGGGTACTGGATAAGGTGGTGGCCCGCATCAAAGCCTTGGTCGTCAAGACAACTGGAGCAGCCCGGAGCGCCGGGCGAACGGTGGCAACCAGTGCGCAGACCGTGGCCGCACGGACCCGGGCCTTGGTTACCGGTCTTTTTGGCCGCAAGTCGTTCCGGGGCGGTGGGGAACAGCACAGCGTTTGGGCAGAGATCAAACCCAACAACGTGAAGTTGATGATCGCTTCGACGCCCAAAGAAGCCAGTGAACAACTGCTGTTCTTCGCTCAACAAGCTCGCGCCAGTCTGGGGGCGGATCCGCGCCAAGTCTTTAATAAATCCATTCAGCCGCATTTGGCCTATGGCTTGGGGCAAGTGAAGCTGGAAAAGCAGGCCCTGCTGACCGCCACGACCACCTTGCCTGTGGCTGAGCGGGAAGCCAAAATCGAAATGGGTATGCGTGCCAGCAACATCACGGCGCGGGTAGCCCGTCATGCACAGAAATTGCTCGATGAAATCAACGCTCATGCGGGCGGCACGCACACCATGAGTCCCGTCACGCTGACGTTCAACCGGGTACCGACCAGCCGGGGTGCCACTCGCCGCTATGACCAACAGGAACTGGCCCTGCAACTCGCTGAACAGGAAAACGCCCTCAAACGGATGACGGTTGCCGAATGGCTGCGCCGCTATCCTTTCTATCCAGGAGCAGCGAGGTCAACTCGTCAAAACGTTCAAACCTCGGATGCCAGCGCCCGCACCCGCTACCGGGAAGCAGAGGGAGCGCGGCTGGAACTCCAGCTGACGGCCCGCTTGACGCGGCAATATCTGGCCGAAGGACAGTCCGCTCGCCAAGCCGCCTTGCAAGCCCGACAAGACGCCAAAACCCGCGTTGCCACCTTCATCGCCACCCAAGCCGCGCTTCACATGCCCGATAAAATTGCTGGTGGAGATTATCTCTTAGACATTCAAGGTCTCGGAAACAGCGACGTCAACAGCTTTTTGGGAACACAATGGAACTCGGGCGGAAAAATTGTGCAGTTGAAAGCGGCATGTGATGCCGTTCCCAACGCTGACCGGGCCACCAGCTATGTGAATGTGCACTTGGTATTGAGGTGAAGATGAAGCAACCCATTGACCTGCTGCACTTTGAGATCTTGACGGAAGAATTTGGCTGCGACCCTTACGAAGATGTTTTACCTGCCACCCTCCAGACCTATCAGCACAGCCTGCCCGCCGTGCTGCTGGCGATCTGGGAGAACCATGGGCTCACGTCCCATGGACAGGGCGAACTGTGGTTCACGAATCCAGACGACTTCAAAGAGATCATCCGCGCATTTTTTGGCCCTCAGCGTGAATTTTTGGTGTTCGCTCGCACCTCCTATGGAGATTTGTATGCGGTGCTTCAAGAGCAGCTCTACCTGATCCACCCTCAAATTGCCCGTGCCATGCATTTTGGCGAGTGGGAACTCCTTGAGCCGATGATCTCCGGCACCTTGATTCGGGAAGGCAGCCAAACACACCGGGAGCACCTCCGGGCACTGAAAAAACTCGGCCCCCTCAAAGCCGATCAGATGTACGGGTATGTTCCGGTGTTGGCTCTCGGTGGGAACGGCAGTCTCAAAGAAACAAAAATTGTTCCGCTGCGCGAATACCTGTTGATGGTTGCCGATATCGCCACCTCAGCTGTGCGTGAAGGCTGGAATCCTCTGGGGCTTCCAACGGAGTCGGCACCCTAGAGAGCATGGAGTGGGCAGAGCGGATGATTTGACGCGGCCGTGTTGCTGCCGTTCCTGACCTTACAGGGACGATGGGATTGAGAAGCAGGGGCTCAGAGTGCGGCTTCAAGATGTTTCGGGCCTTTAGCGCTGCATCCTACGGAGCGTTGCGTGGCCACATCCCCTCGGTCAAGGCTGGGACTGCTTCACCCTCTCTACAGCGGCTCTGGGAGTAAGGCCAGCTGGAACTGGATGTGGTGAAGCAGAGCATGGCCTCCCTCGCCAAGTTTTCGAAGGGTGGGAACGTCGCGGCTAACACCGCCATTGAGACGGCTTTGATGCAGGCCACGGCACCGCTGCGCCTCTTGTCCGATATTTTGGATGGCGGATGAACGTTCAAGAACTCAGGACGGCCTGTGAGCGCTGGACGCCCTTTGAGGATGCCTCTCCAGCATTGATCACCGCACTGGAGGTATGCCTTGATGAGCCGAACACTGAACTGGACACGTTGTTCCGCGACGTGGTGTACGCCTTCAACGAAGCATCGGATGGCTTCTGGATCAACTACGCTATCCAGTACGCTCCCCAAGCCAAAGAGCCGGAAACTGCGTTGGAGTATCTGGAGTACATCGTGGGGCATCCAGAACTCTACGGTGTCTTGGGAGGACGTTTCAGCGCCGCCGCGAGTACCTTGGGCAAGGTCGCGCCCTATCCAAACGCTGCTTTACGGCAACTGATGACCCAGCCCGAGACCGGGAACGAGGAAGCCGACTTTGATGTGCAGTATGCGCGTGCGGCAGCCTTTGGAGCTTACGTCATGACCGCAACCAGCTTTGAGTATGGCCTCGAGGCAGGACGCGCCATCCGGGACAAGGGCGAGCAGCCAACGCTGGAGAAAGCCGAAGCCCTGATTCGGGCTTGGCCCGGCTCTTGCGACTCCAAGTCTTAACTCAGCAGGCCCAACAGTGGGACAACTTGAGGACAGCTCACCCTGAATTCAGAGCAGTGAGGGCCAATGCTCATGGCGTAAGTGAGGCTGTGGACACTGAATGGCAGTGCAAAAACCTGTGGAGTGAATCAGGATAAAGGCAACAGGCTTGTGCAACAGGAAAAGGCCGTGTCCATCACTGTTTTCCTCTCGTTGAGAAAGCTTCCCTTTCGCACTGCCCCCCGACTCATTGTTTTCTCATTCTGAAGGGCGGCATCGGATGCCCTCGCTAGGTTAAGTCCTCATAACCAGCCCTTCTCCCGCGCCCGCTTTGCTGCCTCGGCGCGGTTGGCAGCTCCCAGCTTGCTGATCGCTTCCGACAGGTAGTTTCTGACCGTGCCTTCGGACAGGCCGAGGCCGGCAGCGATGGCGGCGGTCGAGGTGCCGCTCTCGGCTTCGCGCAGCACTTGCCGTTCTCGCTCGGTCAGGGGGTCAGGGTCGTCCCACGCGCGTTCTGCCAGGGCGGGGGCAATGGCGCGGCCCCCGCCCTGCACCTGGCGGATGGCCTGTGCAAGCTGGGTGGCGGGCGCGTCCTTGAGCAAATACCCGCGTGCCCCGGCGTCCAGTGCCCGGCGGAGGTAGCCGCTGCGGGCAAAGGTCGTCACGATGATCACGCGCACGGCGGGGTAGTCTTCGCGCACACGGGCAGCCAGATCCAGCCCGCTCAAGCGCGGCATTTCTATATCGGTCACGAGGACATCGGGCAACAGGGTGCGAACCAGTTCCAGCGCCGCCTCGCCGTCGGTGGCCGTGCCCACCACGCTGAGATCGTCTTCCAGAGACAGCAGGGCGGACAGCGCCCCCAGCACCATCGACTGATCTTCGGCCAGCAAGACGCGGATCACAGGCGCAGTCCGTCTGGCAGAAGGTCGCGTGCAGACTCGTCCGCTTCGGGGCCGGGCAGGTCGGCGGTCAGGGTCGTGCCCGCTGTGCCGTCGCGGGTCAGGCTGCCGCCCAGCGCCCTCAACCGCTCACGCATCCCGGTCAGGCCGCTGCCTTCGGGCGTCTGGCCGCCGATGCCGTCATCTTTGATGACCAGTCGGTGACCGCGTGGCGTGGGCGTCAGCGTAATCCTGACCTCGTGGGCGCGGGCGTGGCGCACTACATTCGTCACCGCCTCGCGCAGCAGCATGGCCGCGCTGGCTTCAGTGCGGGCGGGCAATTCCGGTAGAGCCTCGGTCACGGTCAGGCGCACGCCCGCCGCGTCCAGCGCCACCTTGGCACGGGCCAGTTCGGCATTCAGGCCGCTGCCCCGGTAGCCCTGCACGGCGGCCCTCACCTCGGTCAGGGCGTCTCTGCTGATGCGCTCCACTTCGCGGATTTCCTGTGCGGCGCGGGACGGATCGCGCTCTGTCAGGCGGGCGGCCAACTCGCTTTTCAGCACGATCACGCTGAGGGTGTGGCCCAGTAGATCATGCAGGTCGCGGGCAATCCGTTCGCGTTCGGCGTCGGCGGCCAGGCGCTCGTTTTCGCGCTGCACCTGCGCCAGCCGTGCACCCGCGACGCGCTGGGCATAACTGGCGTGGTTGGCATAGGCCGCCACCAGGGTAAACAGCAGGTTGGGGGCCAGCCACCACAGGTCGTCGGGGCGGTACGTGCCTGTCCAGAAGGGCCACACCATCACCGTCATGTTCAGGAAGGCCAGCCAGAACGCGGTGCCTGTGCGCCCCTGAAATCCGATCATGCTGGCCCCGTAGATCAGGAATGTGGTGGCCGTTCCCCCGATCACCGGAAGCAGCACGAAATAGCTGGCCAGCGACAAGGCCCAGCCTACCACTGCCCAGGATTGCTGCACCTGTGCGCTGCGGAGGCCGGGCCAGAAGACCCGCAAATACAGAACGATGAACCCGGTGATCAGGGCCAGAAACAGGGCCACCTGTAGCGGGCTGCGCGGCACTTCCCAGAAGCTGCCCAGCGGGAAGACCAGAAACCCCAGCCAGATCAGCGGGAAAAAATCCCAGATGTTGAGGCGGCGAGAGCGGGTAGCCATAGTCAGGGTTGGGTGAGTTCGTGGAGAGAACGGGCATCGGAAGGGGTGAGGGTAAACTGATCGAAGGTCGCCTGAAATCCGGCCCGCTGTGGGCTACAGGCCATCACGCCCACCCGGACTGGCAGAGTCGGCGGAAAATAGGCCAGTCTGAGCAATGTCCAGGCGGTGGGGGCAGGCGCAGATTCCGTGGAGTCTGGACGGGCATGGACGATCACAGCGTCGGCCCGCCGGATCACCCGGAACCAAACGGCGGCGTGGGCCTCGGCAGGCATCACACTCCAGTCTGAAAAATCGCGGGTCAGGACGGCGCTCCATTGCTGCCGCTGCTGCCCGTTCTGCTCCACGTACTCCACGCCTGCTTTGAGCCAGTGGGTATCGTCGGCCCACACCATCAGGCCCGCCTGATCGTACAATTGCAGGTATTCGCCGCGCACGCGCACACAAGCCGTAAATTCTGAGGGCGCTGCTTGCAGCAGGGCATGACCGTTGCTGTGCGTAAACCCGTAATGGGTGGCCTGCCAAAAATCCGTCTGGTCGCCCGTGCGTACCTCTAACGCTCCGTCTGCCGTCACTTGGGCCTGCGGCGGCGCGTGCTGCCAGCTCATGCCTGACCAAGGCGTCTGGAGCACGTCGGTGGCTGGAAGTCCATCTAACATAGGAAAAGTATCCTCCTTTCTTCAGAGCGTTTTTGCCTTTTACGTATTGATCCTGATTGGGCTGAGCAACCCCCAGTTGGCTTCGCAGCCAGCCCTTGTCCTCCCCTTAAGGGGGGTTTTGTTGCCCAGCCTTCAAAGACTTGGCAACCTAGGCAAGGATCAAGAACAGAACACCACTGGAAAAACGAGCCAAAAGGCCATTCAGAACGCTGTTCCCACCGCCCCCGCTTACTGCCCCCGCGCCTCATCTCGCTTCATGGCCCACACGGCCACACTGCCGAAGACCAGCGTAAAGCCCGCCAGCCACAGCCAATGCGTCAGGTCGTGAGACGTGTCATGGGCCACGGCGCTCCAGCCCAACTGCGCGAGGTGATAGCCCGGCAGGTACGGCGCGGCCCGCTGCACCACGTCCGGCAACCCGTCCAGCGGCACGAACAGGCCCGATGCGAACGACACCAGCACGCTCAGCACATTGGCCATCACGCTGGCGGCCGCCGGATTGACCAGAAAGCCGATGCACAGGCCCAAGGCGATCAGCGGAACCATGCCCAGGAGCAGCTTGCCCAGCACCGTGAGGGCCAGACCCAGCGGCAGGGTCACGCCGCCTGCAACGTGCGCGAAGGAGTACAGCAGCGTGAGACTGAGAGCGCTGAACAGCAGCGCAGCCAAAATCTTTGCGGCAAAATACAGCGGCGCAGGCAGCGGCGAGGCCCGCAGCAGCCTCAACCAACCGCCCGTGCGCTCTATGGCCACCGCTGCCCCGAACGAGAACAGGGCGAGGCTCAGGAGCGCGTAGGTACCGAAACTGACCAGCAGATAGTGGCCCACGTTCACGCCGCTATCGGTGGTTTCGCGCACGTTGGGCAGACCGAACAGGGCAAACCACAGGATCGGAAAGCCCAGCGTACCGACGGCAAACATGGGATTGCGGGCCATGCGCCGCAGTTCGGCCAGCACCAGTTGCGCCAGCGCGGGCAGCAGCGGCGCACGGCGGCCAGAGGAAACGGCGAGGCGGGGCAGGGTGGGGGCAGGCGTGCTGGGCGTCGTCATGGGTCCAACCTCCGGGGCAATGAGGGAATCAGGCTTTCAGGGCGTCGGGTGCGGTCAAGCTCAGGAAGGCGTCTTCGAGGCTGGCCCGGCTGACTTCCAGCTCCCGGAAGGTCACCCCTGCGTGGACCAGGGTCACCAACAGGGCTTCGGGTTCGCGGGTCCGCAGGGTGGCGCGGCCCGCTCCGTCCACCTCGGCGCTGTCGACTCCGGGCAGCGCCTGCAACTCGGCCAGCACGAGGTTGGAAGAAAAACGCACCCGCCCCGCCGCCACGCCGGAGCGCAGGCTGGCGGGGGTGCCGTCGGCCAGCAGGGTTCCGGCGTTCATGACCACCACGCGGTCGGCGGTGCGCTCGGCTTCCTCCAGATAGTGGGTGGTCAGCAAGATGGTGCGGCCTTCCCGTTTCAGGCCGTCTACAGCGTGCCAGAAGGCGAGCCGGCTTCCGGCATCCATGCCGGTGGTCGGTTCATCCAGAAACAGCACTTGCGGGTTGCCCACCACTGCCAACGCGAAAGCGAGTCGCCGGGCCTGTCCGCCGCTCAACGCCCCGGCCCGCCGCGTGGCGACGCTGTGCAGGTCGGCCAATTCCAGCGCGGTGTCTACGCTGAGGGGTGCGGGATAGAGGCGGGCAAACAGCGTGACCGCCTCACGCACCGTGAGGGCCTGCGGGATGGCACTTTCCTGCGGCATGGACCCGGTGACGGTGCGTCCGCCCCCCGCTGCCGGGTTGCCGCCCAGCACCCGCACCACGCCCGCCGTGGGCCGCGCCAGCCCCAGCATCAGGCTGATGGCAGTGGTTTTGCCCGCGCCGTTGGGGCCGAGCAGCGCGGTCAGTTCTCCGGCCCGGATGCCCAGGGTCAGGCCGCGCAGGGCCTCCACGGAGCCGAAGCGTTTACTCACGCCCACCAGTTCGACGGCGGGCGGAGGAGCGGCAGAGGCTGAATGGGTCATGCCCCCAGAGTGCGCGGTGTGACGGGCCGCTCCCAGTGCCTTGCGTCAGGGCGGCAACATGACAGGTGTCATATGCGGCGCTGTTGCCTCAGCTCTTATACGCGTCACGGCCTCAATCGCCTGAAACTCCTCGCGAAGGGTTTGAGTGCCCTTCCAGCTCTCCTGCGGGCAGATTGAGGTTGGTTCTTTCATCTTCTGCTCGCCGGTAGAGGCCGCTGAGGTGTTCGCGGTCGCCGGTTTGCCGCTTGAAGAGGACGGCGACGGTTTGGCCCTGTGCAGGCTGCAGTCCTTCGCGTTTCAGGGCGTCAATGGTAGCGAGGTCAGGGGGATGGGTTTGGTGGGAGGTGGGGAGTTTCTCTGTGGGCATGAGGGCGCCCTCCCGCCGGCTGGGGCGCGGGCGGGCACACAGTAGCCCTCCGTTTAGGTCTGCCAATCCTCCACTGGAGAGACAGCGGTCTGGTACTGCTCAAACACCCACTGTTCCGCCGCCCTCCGGGTCATGGTACAACTCTACTTCTAGGACACGTTCCAGGGCCGATGAAATCGACGTTCTTCCCACCTGATGATCAGAGGGGTCAGGTAACACACAGACGGTACGAGCCCGGTGTATACAAAAACGCACATCATGGAGTCAGGCCAGATGAGGACTTGCCAAGGGAGTACGGCGCAGATGACCAAGCAAACCAATTGGGGAGGCAACTACACCTACCGCGCCGCGCGGTGGCACCATCCCCATACCGTTGAGGAGGTTCAAGATGTGGTGCGCCGCTCAGCACAGGTTCGGGTCTTAGGGACACGCCACTCCTTCAACGGAATCGCGGACACACCCGAAGACCTCATCTCCCTCAAACACCTGAACCGCGTCCTCGCGCTTGACGAAGGACAACAGACGGTCACGGTGGAGGGCGGCGTGCGGTACGGGGAACTGTGCCGATATCTCGACGAGCGCGGCTGGGCACTGCACAACCTCGCCTCCCTGCCCCACCTTTCTGTGGCCGGCGCGTGCGCGACCGGCACCCACGGCTCCGGAAACCGCTCGCCAGGCCTGGCCGCCGCTGTGACGGCGATGAGCCTCGTCACAGCGGGTGGGCATGTGACCACCGTTTCGCGAGAGCAGGAGGGAGCGTCCTTTGAGGGCATGGTGGTAGGGCTGGGTGCCCTCGGAGTGGTGACCAGCCTCACATTGAAGGTCGAGCCCAGCTACCTGATGCGGCAGGACGTGTACGAACATCTGCCTCTGACGCAGCTCATCCAGCGTTTTGATCAGATCACCGGAAGCGCCGAGAGCGTGAGTCTCTTCACCGACTGGCGTGAGCCCCACGTTCAACAGGTGTGGCTCAAGCGCCGCGTTTCCCCGCAAGACACGTTCAAGCCTGATGCGGAATGGTTCGGGGCGACGCTGGCACAGCGCCACCTTCACCCGATTCACCATCTCTCGGCGGCGCCCTGCAATCAACAGCTCGGCATCCCAGGGCCCTGGTTTGACCGCCTGCCCCATTTCCGCGCCGCCCATACGCCCAGCAGCGGCCAGGAAGTGCAGAGCGAATACGTCCTGCCCCGTACGCACGCTCCCGCCGCCTTGTACGCCCTATCTGCGCTGGGAAAACGGCTGGCCCCCGTTCTCCTGATCTCGGAGGTACGAACCATCTCTGCCGACGAACTCTGGCTCAGCCCGTGTTACCACCAGGACAGCGTGAGCGTCCACTTCACCTGGCACCCAGATGAGCGGGCCGTGCGGGCCCTGCTGCCTGAGATCGAAAGAGAACTCGCGCCGTTCGGACCACGTCCGCACTGGGGGAAGGTCTTTACCCTGCCGCCTGCCCGGTTGGAGCACCTCTATCCGCGCCTGCCGGACTTCCGGCGACTGGTGACGACGTGGGATCCGGGAGGCAAGTTCCGTAACGACTTTTTGAACGCTTATGTGTTCGGGAACTCTTGCAAATGATGGTGAGGACTGGTTGAGGTTTGCCGACCGCCTGCAAGACGCGGCCATCAGGGCCAAGCAGGCCGGCCTCCGCGTCGCGTATCACAATCACGACCATGAGCTGAGTGACCATGTGAACGGGCAATCAGTGCTGGACGCTCTGCTTGACCGCGCACCAAATGTGCTGGCAGAGATTGACGTGGCCTGGGTGGAGGCAAGGGAGCCAGCAGGCTGGGACGTATCTGAACCGCTACGCGGGTCGAGGGCGCGGGAGTCGAGTGGTTGCTCTTGGAGCAAGACCACTGTACGGGCGAGCCCTTCGGCAGTGCGGTGCAGAGCCTCGCCTGGCTGCGGCAACAGCCGGCGACCCCCTGACAAATGGCGCGTGGAATTCCGCGCACACCAGCATCCTGCTGCCGTTGACCCTGCCGGGTGAGGGCGGAACCTTGACGCCACGCACATGACGGTTGCCGACCGGCTCTTGAGGGTACCCGGATCGCTGTGCAGCGCGTTGGCGTGGATAGCCCGGGTCGGGGTGGAAGATCAGCGTCAGACCGACAACCTGGGGCGACTCATCAGAAGTCAGCTGCGCACCCGTGAGATGGCGCTCAGTGAGGCCGTGCGGTGGAGCGGGGACGCCTTCTGGCTACCTGCAGCTCCTCGGTGTACCATGCTCGCCCACTGGAACGCCAATTCCTCGAAGTGTCAGGTGCCGAACAGGCGAACAGACGTTTTCAGACTTGAATATCGGTCGGGCCCTGCGGCATCCGTTTGAACCGTTCGTACCGGAGCGGCGAGAGATCGATAAACGGCGTCTCGCCCACAGCTTCCTGCGCGATCACGCGGGCGATAGCGGCCGCGTGCATCACCCCGTGTCCAGAGAAACCGCAGGCATTCAGCCACCCGTCTCCTCCCGGCATCCGGCCCACGATGGCCTGATGATCAGGGGTCACCTCGTAATACCCCCACCAGCTGGCACGCCGGTCCAGTGAAGCAGTTCCCAGCCAAGGAAAGCGCTTCATGGCTGCTTCCAACGTGGGCTCCAACCACTCCCATTCCATGCCTTCTCGCCAGCCCACGTCCGCTGGATCCGCACGGCCCAGGATAATCCGTTCCCCCTCAGAGCGCAGCCACACACCGCTCTCTAGGTCAAAAATCATCGGCAGTACTCGTGGCAACTTGATCGGCCCCGTGGTGAACACCATCCGCCGGGCCGGCTGAACCGGAATTTGTAGACCGGCCAACGCGCCCACCTCCCCCGCCCAAGCCCCACTCGCATTGACCAGCAGCGAAGCTTCCACCATTCCCGCTGACGTCGTCAACCGCCAGATCTCACCGAACCGCTGGATGCCAGTTACCCTGGTGTCCAACAAGAAGCGTGTGCCAAGCTCCCGGGCGCGGCTCACGTACGCCATCGTCAACCCGTGGGCGTCCACATGGCCATCTGTGCCGCAATACGTGCACCCTCCCAACCCATCCGGCAGGAATTCGGCATGCACCTGGGCTGCTGTTGGCGTCAGGCGCTCGGTCGGCACGCCCAACCTCTGCTGAAGCTCCACCCCCAGTTGAGAGCTGGGCCACTGCGCCTCAGGCACCAGCAGCAGGTAGCCGCCTGGGTGGTACCCCGCCTCTGGCATGCTGGCATACTCCTCAATGCTGTGCTTCGACAAGAGGATGTTGGTCTCCGACGTGAACTGGGCGCGCACACCCGCGGCGCTCTTGCCGGTTGATCCGCCCGCCGGACTGCCCTGCTCCAGCACCACGACCTTCAGCCCCCGCTCAGCCAGACGCCACGCGCAGGCCGCCCCAACGATGCCTGCCCCGATCACCGCCACGTCCCAGCCCATGCCGGTCATCATGGGAGGTCAGCCTCGACCACAGGAAAGCCCTCCACAGGAAAGGTATCGACGTTCGCGGAGCGCTGCTGCACCAGTACGCCGCCGTCCACCGAAACGAACTGACCGGTCACATACGCCGCGTCATCCGACGCCAGAAACAGCGCGGCCCCCGTCATGTCCTCTGCCACGCCGTAACGCCCCAGTGGCACGGTTTTCTCACGCACCCGGAGTTGCTCCTCCGTCAGGCCGTAGGTATTGATAAATCCCGGCACCACTCCGTTGACCCGGATGCCGTAAGGCGCCAAGTCCAGGGCCATGGCGCGTGTCATGGCTTCAATCCCGCCCTTCGTGGCGTCGTAGGCAACGTTCCCACGGTGGGCGCGGGTCGCGCCGCCAGACGAGGTGCTGATGATGACGCCCCTGCGGCGCCGCGCCATCATCTGGGCGGCCCGGTGCGAACACAGGAACACGCTTTTCAGGTTCACCTGGATGATTTGGTCCCACCAGCCCTCGTCAGCCTCTAGAAAATGCCGCGTGGTGTCGATCAGGCCGGCGTTGTTGTACAGCACGTCCACGTAACCGAAAGCCGCTTCGACGCGTGTGAACATGGCGTCCACCTGCACTGCGTCTGAGACATCAGCGGGCACGGCCAAGGCGCGGCCACCCGCCGCCGTGATGCTGTCGACAACGGTTTGCACCGCGTCTCGACTCAGGTCATTCACGGCCACCTGGGCGCCTTGACGGGCAAACCGCTCGGCCACAGCGCGGCCAATTCCGCCTGCAGCGCCCGTCACCAGTACCACACGGTTGTCAAAACGGTTAGAAACAGGGTTCGTCATAGGGAGCTCCTTAAACCTGATGCAGGCATGAACCAGCGGCGCGGCCAACTCTCAGGCGGGCCAGACAGATGGGGTCGAAAACGAACCAGTTGATTGGGCCGCAACTGGGCAGCCCGGGGCAGGTCTTCTGGGTGAATGACGGCAGGCTCGTGATACCCACCGATGCGGCCTCGAGCGTTCGGATGCGCTGCCCAGCAGGTGTGACCTGCACAGCGCCGTGCAGCGTGGCTTCACCGATCACCTGTCCTCCCGGCACATCTGGCTCCTCGAGCCGGATGCCCATTCGGTCTCCTTCCCGGACGCGGATTGGGGGGGGCGCTGGGCAGCGCCCCCAAGCGCCTGGTAGGTCGCCTGCGGGCCTGGCAGGAGGCTCAAGGTCAGCTCGGCGGGGATCCGGGGCGGCCCTCCCGGTGGGCGCCGCCGCGAGGACTGGTTGACGGTCTAGGCCGAGCACGTCACCAACCATCAGGGGAGGGCCGACACTGCTGCTCCCCAGGAACGGCCGCGTTTCCAGGCCGCCCGCCACCGCCAGATACGAGCGGGCGCCTTCTCCAGTCGGTGTGAACCCCAGTGTTTTGCCTGCACGCAACACGAAAGGCGACTGGGCGGGTACAGCTCGGCCAGCGACCTGCCTGGTCATGCCGTGGCCCACGGCCACCAGCACAACCTCGTGTAAGGCGGTCAGTGGTGGCCCGAGGAGCGTGAGTTCGAGCAGGAGGGTGATTGGCGGGTTGCCCACGATGTGGTCGGCCAAGGCCGGGGCGCACTCATCCAGTGGGCCGCTGCGCGCCATGCCGTGATGGGCCTGAACAAAGCGGCCGAGCAAGTCAAGCCGTCCAGGTTTCTCGGCCCGCAGGGCGGGATGGGCAGGAACGCCAGGCCACAAAGGACAAACCGCAAGAGGGTCAGGCGTATCCTCCTGAGCTTCAACGAACCGAACTGTGTCCCCGGGCGAGAGAGGGAAGGGGGCGTCCCGGCCCGGGGCGTAGATCGTGGTGAGGGCGGTCCCCGGCGAGGGCAGCACGTACACGCAGCTCTGCGCATTGGCGATTGCGACCGCGTTGAACGGCACCTGGAGACGTGGCGTGTCCCGCCTGGGAAGGCGCAGGGCCTCCACCTCCCCCAGAAAGGGAAAGCCTGGCAGAAACCCCACGGCGTACACATAGTAGTCCGGCTGCGTATGCAGGCGAATCCCCTCACGCTCACCCATCCCCGTTCGGGCAGCGACGTCCACGAGAGTCTCACCGTCGTACCTGACAGGGAGCGTCACTGGGAGGCGTGCCTGGTGCTGGGCGTCCAGAGCGGCTGGCAGGTGCGTCCTCACCCACTCGCAGACCGTGATCCAGGCAGTCTGAACCGCCTCATATTCCACGTACGGATTGACGTACCCTGCGTAGAGGTCTGTCACACCAAGGATCAGGTTGTCCCGCAGCGCCCGGTGGAGGGCGTGCAGGCGGTCAGTGTCACTGCGGTTCAGTTCAGCACCGAACACGATGGAGAAGCCTTCGAGACGCTGCACGGGTCAGCCGATCGTGAATGGATCGCGGGTGGCGCCGCTCAGTTCTACCCAGACGGTCTTGGTGTCCAGGTAGTCGTGGACTGCCTCCAGAGAATTTTCCCGGCCGATGCCGCTGTGTTTGAACCCCCCGAACGGTGCGTTGTAACTCACCGCGCGGTAGGCGTTGACCCAGACGGTGCCCGCCTTGATTGCGTGTGCCGCACGGTGGGCGCGCTGAACATCCCGGGTCCAGACACCCGCGGCCAGGGCGTAGCGGGAGTCATTTGCCAGTTGCACCGCTTCGGCCTCATCTCTGAAGGCCAGCACGGACAGCACGGGGCCGAAGATTTCGTCAGCGGCCAGGCTCATGCGGCTGTGAACACCCGTAAAGACTGTGGGCTCCACGAAGAAACCGGCATCCAGGTCACCGCCCGAGGCGCGCCGTCCACCCGTCACCAATGTGGCGCCTTCCTGCTCTCCAGCCTCACAGCGGCGCAAGATGTTGTCCAGATGCGCTCGGAAAGCGACTGGGCCCATCTCGGTCTCCGGATCAAGCGGATCCCCGAGCTTGATGGTTTGCGCCCGCTGCACCACACGCGACACCAGCTCATCGTGGATGGAGTCATGCACCAGCAACCGAGACCCGGCGATGCAGGTCTGACCGCCCGCCGCAAAGATTCCAGCGATCACGCCGTTGGCCGCAGCGTCCACGTCAGCGTCCTCGAAGACGATGTTGGGGCTTTTTCCCCCCAATTCAAGACTCACCTTGGCGAGGTGACCCATCGCCGCCTGCCCGACCTTGATGCCGACGTCGGTGCTGCCCGTAAAGGCCACCTTGTCTACACCCGGGTGGGCCACCAGAGCCGCGCCCACAGCCGCGCCGCCTGTGACCACATTGAACACGCCCGGCGGGAACCCGGCCTCCTCCACCCGCCGGGCAAATTCCAGCGCCGACACCGGCGTCTGGTCAGCAGGCTTGACCACCACCGTGCAGCCTGCAGCCAGGAGCGGAGCCAACTTCCAGGTGAGCAGCAGCAGTGGAGAGTTCCAAGGTATGATCGCGGCCACCACGCCGACCGGCTCGCGGCGGGTGTAGATGAAATAGTTTGGTTTGTCGCTGGGGATGGTCTCACCATGCAATTTGTCGGCCGCTCCCGCGTAGTACTCGTACCACTCGGGCAGCATCCGGCATTGACCCAGCATTTCCCGCAGCAGCTTGCCGTTATCGCGCGTCTCGATCTCTCCCAGCAGGTCGGCGTCACGTTCCAGGATCTGGGCGAGCCTGTGAATCAATTTCGACCGTTGCCGCCCGGTCAGGCGCCCCCAGGGGCCGTCGTCCAGTGCGGCGCGGGCCGCGCGGACGGCGGCATTCACATCTTCCGGCCCGGCCTCCGGTACGCGCGCCCAGACCTTCCCGGTATAGGGATTGACGGTGTCGACCAGCGCACCGGACTGAGCGGGCACGAACTGGCCGCCAATGTAGAGCGGGTACTCGGGCAGGGTCATGGGGTTTCCTTCATGCTGGGCCTCGAGGTCACGCTCGGCACGTGCGCGCGCCGATACACCAAAACAGTGCGTTTGAATTCCAAGACGACCGTGCCGTGCTGGTTGTAACCAGAGGTCTTGAATGTCAGCACCCCTTGGTGGGGCCGCGAGCGGGACTCGCGTAGGGACAGCACTTCGCTGCGGGCATACACCGTATCCCCCTCAAACAGCGGGTGTGGGAGGCGCACTTCATCCCAGCCGAGGTTCACGGCGTTCTGCGACATGTCTGATACCGACAGACCCGTGACGAGCGCGATGGTGAACGCACTGTTCACCAAGGGCCGCCCAAATTCTGTGTGCGCGGCGTAATGCGCGTCAAAGTGGATGGGGTTGGTGTTATTTGTCAGGAGGGTGAACCAGATGTTGTCGTTCTGAGTCACGGTTCGGCCGAGGGGATGCTCAATGACCTGGCCGGATTTGAAGTCCTCGAAGCAGCGGCCGCCGGTGGAGCTGGTCACAGGGTTCTCCTTTCCTGAGCGTATTTCTCCTCCAGCGGCACAGCATCCTCAAGGTCCAGCACCACCGCGTCTGCTGGGCCCGTCCTGGCCTTCTCAATCATGTGCCAGCGGTGGGCAGGGACGTACAACTGGCCGCGTTCCAGCCGCGCGGGAATCATGGCGCGCCCTGCAGTTCTGCCAGCACCTCGGCAGTGTGCTCCCCCAGGGCAGGGACACGGCCCATGCGTGGGGGCGCACTTCCAAGGTTGTGAGGTGGGAGCAGGGCCGGGATGGTGCCCGCTGGCGTCTGCACCTGCGTCCAGCGCTGACGGTCCTGCAACTGCGGGTGATCTACCACCTCCTGCACGCTGTTGACCCGGGCGCTGGCAATGCCAGCCCGTTCCAGACGAGCACTCACCTCCTCCCGGCTCAAGGCCGCGAAGGCCGCTTCGATGGTGTCTTCCAGTGGGGCGCGGTGCGCGAGTCGCTGGGCATTGGTCGCGAACTGTTCATCGTTGGTCAGGTCAGGGCGCCCGAGTACGTCGGTGCAGAAGTTCATCCATTCACGCTCGTTCTGGACGGCAAACATGACCTGGCCGTCTGCACAGCGGTAAGCGCCGTAAGGCACGATCATGTTGTGCCGCAACCCCGCGCGGCCTGGCGCACGCCCCTGACCGATCAGGCTGTACATGGGGGGCATCATCCATTCGGTCAGGGCCTCAAACATGGAAATTTCAATGCGCTCTCCCTGCCCAGTGCGCCCACGCGCCAGCAGGGCCGCGAGAATGCTGGAATGGGCGTACAGCCCACTGGCGATGTCCGCCACGGAGATACCAACTTTGGCGGCGGCCTCAGCGCTGCCGGTCAGGGCGATCACCCCCGCTTCAGCCTGGATCAGCATGTCGTAGGCCTTTTTGTGCGCGTATGAACCGGACAGGCCGTAGCCAGAGATGGACACCCAGATCAGGCGCGGAAAGCGCTCGCGAACCGTGTCCCACCCGAAGCCCAGGCGCTCGACCGCCCCGGGCAGGAGATTGTGCACAAACACGTCTGCGCCGGCGAGCAAGTTCTCTAGGGCCGCCGCTCCATCCGGGCTCTTCACATCCAGCACCACGCTGCGCTTGCCACGGTTGAGCCAAGCAAAGTACGCCGAGACCCCGCCGAGTGCGCCGTCATACCCGCGCGCGAGGTCTCCTTCGCCGGGGCGCTCGACCTTGATGACATCCGCCCCCAGATCCGCCAGCTGGCGCGAGCAGAACGGCCCAGCGACCGCTTGCTCCAGTGCGACCACCCGCAGACCTTCTAGGGGCAGCATCTAGTACGACCTCGGCATGCCCAGCACCTTCTCGCCGACAAACGACAAGATCAAATTGGTGCTGATGGGCGCCACCTGATAGAGCCGCGTTTCGCGGAACTTGCGTTCGATGTCGTACTCAGCGGCAAAGCCGAAGCCTCCGTGCGTCTGGAGGCAGGCGTTCGCCGCCTCCCAGGACGCGTCTGCAGCCAGCAGCTTGGCCATGTTGGCTTCGGCACCGCAGGGGCGCCCCGCATCAAAGAGAGCCGCCGCCTCATACCGCATCAGGTCAGCTGCACGTACGTTCACGTAGGCGCGGGCAATCGGGAACTGGACTCCCTGGTTTTGCCCGATCGGCCGGTCGAACACCACTCGCTCGCTGGCGTAGCGGCTGGACCGCTCGGTAAACCAGTACCCGTCCCCCACACACTCCGCCGCAATCAGGATCCGCTCGGCGTTCATGCCGTCAAGCACGTACCGGAAGCCCTGTCCTTCCAACCCGACCAAGCTGCTGGCGGGAATGTCCAGATCATCGAAGAACACTTCATTGGTCTCGTGTCCTACCATGTTCTGGATGGGCCGCACGGTCATGCGGCTGCGGTCAATGGTCCTGAGGTCGATCAAGAAGGTGGACAGGCCTTCTGTCTTCTTGCGGACGTTCGCCAGGGGCGTGGTTCGGGCCAGCAGCAGCAGCAGATCGGAATGCTGAAGGCGGGAGGTCCACACCTTTTGCCCATTAATCACATAGGTGTCACCCCGGCGCACTGCGGTGGTTTTGAGCCGGGTGGTGTCGGAACCTGTGGTGGGCTCAGTCACCCCGAAGGACTGGAGGCGCAGTTCTCCGCTGGCAATGCGGGGCAGGTACTGCGCTTTCTGCTCGTCTGACCCGTGGCGCAGCAGGGTGCCCATGATGTACATCTGGGCGTGGCAAGCACCGGAATTCGCGCCAGATCGGTTGATTTCCTCAAGGATGACGCTGGCTTCGGTCAGGCCCAGGCCTGCGCCGCCGTAGTCCTCGGGAATCAGGGCCGCGAGCCAGCCGGCCTGGGTCAGGGCACCGACGAACGCTTCAGGGTAGCCGGCGCGTTCAGCGTCCAGCCAATACTGGGTGTCAAAGCGGGCGCAGAGATCACGAACCGGTTCGCGGAGTTCAGGATAGGTCATGGGCGAGCGGGTCAGGGTCATGCAGGTACCTCAGGGCGGCGCAGGGTGGGAACGGCAACAGCCCGGATTTCGATTCCTTCCGCCTCCAAGGCAGCGCGGATGGCGCAGGCGATCTCCACGGCGTTCGGGGTGTCACCGTGAACGCAAAAGGTGTCTGCTTTGAATTCGGAGAAGCCGCCGTCCAGGGTCTGAATCTGCCCTTCCTTCACCATCGTAACGGCGCGGCAGGCCGCCTCGTGCGGGTTGTGGATGCTGGAACCCGGCAGGCTCCGCGGGGCCAAGTGCCCGTCATGCAGGTACGCCCGCTCCGGGAAGAGTTCCAACACGACGGGGAGGCTCAACTTCCGCGCTTCGGTCTCCAGCAAGGTGGTGGGCAGCACCAAGAGGGGAAGAGTGGGATGCACGCCGTAGACGGCCTGAGCAATGGCTTGGGCGGTTGGGGCATGCGTCCAAGCGCAGATGGAGAGGGCGCCGTGCGCCTTCACCTGCCGGAGGGGCACGCCCACCGAGGCCGCCAGGGCACACACGTGGTACAGCACGTCTGCGTACACCTCCTCGGAGCTCGCCTCCGGAATGCGCGGCCTGAACCCTACCCGGTCGGGGAAGCTGGGGAGAGCCCCGACCCCCATATTGAACTGCCGGGCCAGCTTAAGGGTGGCGTGCATGGTGACGGGATCCCCCGCATGAAAGCCGCAGGCGAGCTTTGTGGAAGACAGAAAGGGAAAAAGCGCCTCGTCGTGTTCGAGCGTCCACGCTCCAAAGCTTTCGCCCACGTCGGCATTCAGGTCGACGAACATCTTCCCCTCACTCGTAGATCGCCGTTGGACCCAGCAGCGCGGCCCGCATGCGGTTTTTCAAGTAGGTGCCGTCCCGGGGCGGGAGGGTCATAGGATCCGCCGTGAGGGCCACTTTCACCACAGCCAGCAGGGGGCTCTCACCCGCGTGCAGGCCGGCCCGCAAGGCAGGAATGCCGCTCTCCTCCCGGACGGTGATGGTTCGCTCAAACCCGCAGGCGCGGGCCACAGCGGCGAGGTCGACTCCGGCCGCAGTGTGGGTAGGCTGCGCTCCCGTCTCTCCGTAGCGTTCGTTGTCCAGCACGACCACGCTCAGGTTTGGGGGCCGGGTGACGGCGATGGTCGACAGTGCGCCGAGGCCCATCAGCAGTTCACCGTCTCCTGTGAACACCACCACTGACCGGTCTGGTTGGGCGAGGGCCAGGCCCAGGCCGAACATGGCGGCGCCGCCCATCGCGCCCCACAGCGGGAAGTCGTGCGGGCTGTCAGACAGTGAGGCAAGGTCCCAAGCAGTGGCCCCCAAGCCGGTGACGGCCAGCAGACTTCCGCGCTCTTCGAGCAGCTGCGCCATGACCACCCGGCGTTCCAGTTGGGGCGCGTTCATTTGCTCCCCCCGAACTTTTTGGCCCCCAACAGCTTTTGCGAGAGCAGCACCGCGACCGGACTATAGGTGCTGTACGCCAGCCGCAGGGCCGCGTCCACCTCCCCAGGCAGGAGCTCCGGATCATCCACTCTCTGAACCAGAACGCCCATGGCCCGGAGTACCTCCGGAGTGGCCTGCCCCATGGGGACTTGCCAGGGGTTGAACTCCCCCCACTCGCCGCGCATGGTGACCAAGATCACGAGGGGCATCTGGCAGGTCTTGAGGAGCGAGAGCATGTTGATGCAGTTGCCAACACCGCTCGACTGCATGAGCAGCACGGACCGCACGCCGCCTACCCAGGCGCCGGCTGCCAAGGCAACGCCTTCTTGCTCGGTGGTCAGGGTCACAGCGCGCATGTCCGGGTCGGCCTGACAGTGCTCGATCAGGCCGCGGTGCCCTCCATCCGGCACGAACGGCACCAGCCGGACGTTTTGCGCTTTGAGGACGTCATAGACCGCCAGGGACCAAGTTCCAGCCGGGTTCTGAAAAGTTGAGACAGGTTCACTCATGTCGCGCTCCTTGGCAAAGGGTGTTGAGTTCCGCGCCGGCCACCGCCAGGTCGGGAACCGCTTCAATGTGGCGAACCAGTGCCAGCGCCCGTTCGCTCACGGCCTGACTGAAGCGGGGCTCAACGAGCGCGCAGAATTTGGCTTCGAGCTCGGCTGTACTGACTGGGTTCTCCTGATTTCCCCGGGGGAAGTCCCCCCCAGCCCGCAGCACCTGACCGTCAATCAATTCCACTTCCAGACGGGCAGGCCATGCCGCCGGATACCTGGCGGTTAGCTCCGCAGAGACGGCGGGTTGAACCCGCGGCAGCAAGCGGGCCAACAGCTCCTGCCTCACTCCAGAAGGGCCGAAACGGTCCTCACTGAACTGGGTCAGGCCGACCGCGCCTTCCAGCAAGGCCGCACTAACCACGTAGGACAGGCTGAATTTGGCCTGGTACGGCGTGTGGGGATTTCGCTCACTCACGATGTCCCAGCCCGGGCCGTACGTGGCGACGCGCACCTCACGAACTTGGTTCAGTACCCAGTCGGCCGTCCACCCGTGGGCCTGGCGCAGCGCGAGCGCCGCGTCGATGGCCGTGTGGGTGTGGCCGCAGCACGAGTACAGTTTGTAGCCGTTCTCGCTGACCTTCCACAACACACCCAGGTCAGTGGTTACCCGTTCGGCGTCATGGACGGCGCTGGTCGCTGCAAAAAACCCGCGTGGCCCCTCCAAGATGGTCGGTGCGCCTGTGAAGCCGCGCCGGGCCAGATCTGCGGCCATCACGCCGTTCATGGCGGCCTTGCCAGGATGCAGGGTTTTGCTCATGGCGCCGCTCGCATTGAATTCCCAGAGGCCAGCCGCCTGGGTGCCGGCGGTACCCAGCGCGTCAAGCATCTGACGCTGGCTCAGGCCCATCAGGGCACCGGCCGCAACCGCCGCGCCAAAGGTAGCGACCGTGCCGGTGGGGTGCCAGTAGCGGTAATGGCTGGGGTTGACGGCTTCCCCGATGCGCAGCGCAGCCTCGTAACCCAGCACGACGGCCCGCAGAAAAGCGGCGCCGCTTTGATGTTCACGTTCGGCCACGGCTAGGGCGGCCGGGATGATGGGCGCAGCGGCATGAATGGTGGAGCCCTTGTGAATGTCGTCGAGTTCAAGGATGTGCGTCGCGACGCCGTTGGCCAGAGCCGCCCCCGCGGCACTGGCCCTCCCGGCACTGAAGACGCTGGCGTCGTCAGCCTGCCCGAGACCGCGCACCAAGTCCTGAACCATGCGGGCAGGGGGTTCCAGCGAACCGGCGAGCAGAGAACCGAGCCCGTCGAGAACGCTCCGGCGGGCATCCTCAAGAACGGTATCCGGGATGAAGGGGGGATTCGCCATGAATGCAGCGAGGACGGCACTGGTTCCAGCGTGGGGCACGCGGTTCTCCTTGAACGTTGAAGTGCTGTTCATTGTCCTTCAGTTCCGGCCAAGTGTCTTGAGCGTTTTACCCGGGTGTCCTGCGGAAAACGGCACAGGAGGTGGAGAGGCGATGGTGCCATAAACTCGAATTCTGTGCGTTCGGCGGTTATCCGGGGCTCGGCATCAGCTGCGCGACTCCGGAGCTGTGTTCCGACCAACACAAGGAGCTGTGACGCGACAGGATGGGCCCGGCGCGGCTGTTTGGTCTGCCAGGCACGAGGGAGGTTCCTATGCTAATTTCCACAGCCTAAAGCCCTGATCTATTCAAGACATCAGCCGCGCTGGGCGAGATACTGTTCTCACCTCTGGGCTGAGTTGGCTGCCTTTGCCTCGGCAGAGTGTCCGCCCGGGACTGTCCGCAGCCCCGCATCCAGATCATTGACCTTTGATTCTCAGGAGAGACGTCTATGCCACATGCACTGATTGTTCATGCCCATCCAGAACCCAAATCTTTCTGCTCTGCTCAGATGTGGGAGGCTGCCAGGACTCTTGAAGCTCAGGGCTATACGGTCGAGATCAGTGACCTCTACCCGGTGGGTTGGAACCCCGAACTTGGCCGGAACGATTTTGAGCATGAGCTGGTCGGACACTTCAAACCGCAGATTGAACAAGTCGAAGCCGTCAAGCACAGCACCTTTACCCTAGACCTCACAGCAGAGATCGAGAAGGTGCGGCGGGCAGATCTGCTGGTCTTCTCCTTTCCGATGTGGTGGTTCTCCCTGCCCGCCCTTCTCAAAGGCTGGGTAGACCGCGTCGTCTGTGATTAGCGCCTCCCAGAGTGCCTGGCTGGAAGCTGGGCACTCTTTGCCGTTACCATGCTGTCCATGGGTTCCAAGGTGACTGAGAAAGATCTCTTCGAGATCATTCGTCGCCAGTCCGAACAGAACGACCAGTTGACCGCGCAGAATAAAGTGCTCCAGGCTGAAATTGCCCGCTTGAAGAAGCGTATCGAAGAGTTGGAACGACGGGCCCGCAAGTACGCCGCGCCCTTCAGCCGGGACAAGTACACCGCCGCTCCCAAATCACCGGGACGGCGTCCTGGTGAAGGCACCTTCGCGCACAAGTCCCCACCCCTGCCGCACCAGGTCACCGAGACCGTGCAGGTCGACTCGCCCAACAGCTGTCTTCGTTGCGGATTCACGGGATCGCTGATCCTCACCCGTCACGACAAAGCCTGGGTCACGGAACTCGCCCCTCAGAACGCCATGCAGGTCACCGAGTACCACGTGCCCGTCATGGAGTGCCCTCAGTGTCACCACGCGGTGCGTGGTGATCATCCCGCCCTGAAAGCCGATCAAGTAGGTGCCACTGCCCATCGACTTGGGCCGGTCCTGCACGCCACCCTTCAGACCTTGCATCACGAGCTTGGCTTGCCGGTTCGCCGAATCGGTCGGGTCATGACTCTCCTCAGCGGCGTGCAGGTCACGCAAGGTGCGATCACGCAAGCCGCACAGCGGCTCGCCGCCGACGGCCGTCCCCTGGCCGCGCACGTTGAGGCTCTCCAAGCACACGTGCAACAGGCTGCCTTCGTCCATCACGACGACACCGGCTGGCGGATCGGCACCCAGAAGGCCTGGGTGGGCGCGTTCCGCAGCGCGGACACCGTGGTCTTCCGCGCGAATCTGCGGCACACGAACGTGGAAGTCAGAGAAGGGCTGGGACAGAACTTCGCGGGCGTGCTGGTCAGCGACCGCTTCTCCTCGTACGACAGCCGTTTCCTGCAGGACGTCCGGCAGCAGAAGTGCCTGGCGCACCTGATCCGCAACGCGGATGAGGTCGCCGCCGAGGAACAGCGGCGTCCCGGGCGTGGAGAGCTGTACGGACAGCGGGTCGCACAGGTCTTTCGGGACGGCGTCCGACTGCACCGGGACGTGACGACGGGTGCGTACACGCGGGAGGAGTACACGCAGCAGGGTGAGGAACTCACCCTGCGCTTGGACGCCCTGCTGAATCGAGCGCCTCTGAAGTCGAAAGCGAACGAGCGACTCCGACTGGGCATCCTGAAGCAAGACGTGCTGGATCGGTTGTGGCGGTTTCTGAAGGACCCGGATATTCCACCGACGAACAACGCGGCGGAACGGAGCCTGCGGACTGTGGTTATAGCCAGGAAAGTCTCGCAGTGCAGCAAGAATGCAGTGGGCGCGCAGACGTACATGCGGATCAAGTCCACCGTGGAGACCGCGCGGTTGCGCGGTCAGGACCCTGTCACAGTTCTGACCAGTCTCACCCGATAACGCTTGGGTGTCCGGCTTCCAGCCGGGTACCCCTGGGGTCGCTAATCACAGACGCGTGGCCTATGGGGGAAGTGTCGGCCGCTTTGAAACAGGGGGGTTCCAGGGCCGACGGGCGATGCTGCTCTTCACCACCGGCAGCACCGAGGACATGTTCGGTTCTGGCGCGCGGGACGGCGAGATGGACGTCATCTTGTTTCACATTCAGCACGGCATGTTCTATTTTGTCGGCTACAACGTTCTCGCGCCCGTCGTGAGCTTCAGCCCGGTGCGGAAAACCCCCGAAGAGCGGGCGCAGCAGTTGGTACAGGTTCGCGAGGCCTTCTCCAGCCTGGACACCCGGCCGGTGCTGTCGTGGAACACTGGAGCAACCGCCAATGACTGACCAAGCTGCACTCATGTCCCTGATCCTTAGCCCTTATTGATGGCTGCTGACAGCAGATCTTTGCTCGCGTTGACCCTCTACATGCCAGACAAGCACTCTTCAGAGCAGCTTTAGCCTCTGTTAGACGCACTGGTGCAGCGCTTTTCTCCCAAGTTGAACCTACTGCCCAAGCTGCTGTGGGTGCACGCTGCCCATCTTGCTTACCTTCACGGGGGCCTGCATGGCACAGGGGATCCCCCCTCACCTCGTGGGCGCGGTCATCGCCCATTCCCGACCTGACGAACCCGTACACCATGCCAGAGCGAAGGCCCTTCACACGCGTGCTGCCTCCACGGGTGAAGCTGAGACAGGCTTTGGCGTCCACTGTGTGGAGGCGGCGCCCGCCAGAATCAGGGCTCCCCCCACCCTCCACCCTCTGGGTGAAGTGCAGCTGCTCGCCTAAAAACAGCAGCGCACACAAGGTGGCCCAAAGGGGACCAGTCGTGGCAAGCAGGCTGACGCGCGCTGGGCCGATCCGCCCCACGGCTTCAGACAGAGCAGGCAGGGACACCAGCGTTGGGATCAGCAGCACGGCGAGAAGAATTCCCCATTGCGCGGGACTGTTCGGCACCGCTAACTGTGCAGTTACCCCACCTAGCAGCGCAAAAGTGGCGGCGCACACAAAAGAGGTGCGCCGCCACGGTAAGGGGGGAGGCCGTGCGGGCCAGTCGGCCGCTGGCGAACAGCTATCCGCCGTACAGGCCTCCACTGATCCGGCCCCGCAGCAGACCGGTAAGATCGCGGTCGGCAGCGCTCGGCAACCCCACGACCGGTCAGGGTGCACAGCAGTGCCCCCGTTTGCCAGCGTAAAGGGCGGACGCGGGCCAGAAGGCCGTAGAGGAGGACACAGGCTGGAGCAATGTAGACCAGTAGTGCAGCGGTACTGGCGGAAATCCGGGCGAGCGCCATGAAGTACGGCACCGTAGAGGCTGTATAGATGGCGCTGAGCGGGAACAGTTCGGCCCGCATGCGCAGGGGAAGGCGCCCGAAACCGAGAGCAAAGGGCAGGAGGGCTGCGAGACCACGGCGCCAACTTAGCAGGGTAGGTGTGGTCAGCCGGAGGGTCATAGCCAACTTGCCCCAGAGTCCTAGTGTGCCGGAAGAGCAGGGCTAGTCCAACGCCCTTTCCGTCGCCGTGCGCGGTCTGGGTGGTCTGAGCCGGGAGTGGAGGAACCTTCAACATGCTTCTGGCGTAGACAGAGCACGGCCAACTGTCTTGATCGATGTTGCGAGTTTTCCCGCGGAGGCCGGCATTTTCTCAGGAAAAGATCGGTATGACAGACTAAGCCCATGGACGATCCCCGGGCTTGGCTGCGCCCCGCACCAGATGGAAGCTGGCCTATAGAGGCCCTGCTGGACGGCGTACCCGATCTGATCTTTTTTGTGAAGGATCTTCAGGGCCGTTATGTCAGTGTGAATGACACCCTACGGCGGCGCACTGGAGTCCTGCATAAGCGCGATGTGCTGGGCCGCACCGCTGCCGAGGTCTTTATGGGCGACCCTGGACAGCGTTTCAATGAGCAGGACGTGCGGACACTGCAGGAGGGTCAGGAGCTGCGGGACGTGCTGGAAATGTATTTCGGCCCGCGGGGTGAACCTATCTGGTGCCTGACACATAAGGTTCCTGTGCGAAACGCGGCGGGTGAGGTGGTGGGGTTAGCGGGAGTCTCGCGGGACGTCCCCGTTCCTCTGGAGAGACATGCGGACTTTGCACGGATCGCAGAGGCCCTCAGCTATATGCAGGCGCATTGCGATCAGCCCCTGCGGATCCCGGTTCTGGCTGCCCATATTGGCTTGTCGGAAGACAACTTTGAGCGGTTGCTACGGCGGGTGTGCCAGGTGACGCCGCAGCAGTTCTTGATCAAGGCGCGGCTCAATGCTGCTGTAGAACTGCTTCGCAAGCCCATACTGTCTATCTCTGAAATTGCCCACGCCTGCGGCTACGCTGATCACAGCGCCTTTACCCGCAAGTTCCGTACGGTCACCGGTATTACCCCACAGGCGTACCGTGACCGAGTTTTGATCAGAAAATGAAGACTCGCAGATTAAGCTTGCCCACTAAATCTGATCTCCAACCGCATGGCTGGCCGCAGTAACGCCGCCTTGGAGGAACGGTCAGGCGAAGGGAAACTTCAACCAGATCACGCTGGTGAAGCGTCAGATGGGTTGTGTTGCCCTCATTGGCCCCAGTGCAGATGGAGGCAGGGGTGGCCTGAACCTCAGGCCACCCCTGCAGCGCCCGCCGCCCAGGTCTGGAACGCTTGTGGCGGAAATGCTGGTTCGGATGTGATGGTAGAGATTCTCGATTCGGGCGTGCAGGTTGAGAAATTCCTGTGTACGTTTCCGGCGCTTAAATCCTTGTTGACGTCGTGTTGAACGGTGGGAAGAGCCGCAAAAGCGAGGGATCCCCAGCCACAAGATCTGCCCGCGGGAGCGCTTCACCGCCCGCTCGGAGTGGCGATAAGCCAACTTCAACTCGTCGGACGTCTGCTGTGGAAACAGCGAGGCGGGTGTCCTCGTTGAAACTCAGTTTCATCTTGTATGAGAGCAATCCTGGGAAAGGAGATCTGCTTGAACGCACCACGCGTGTATTCACGAAAAAGCTCCGCGTGTGGCGAGACTGCCCGCCAACTTCACTCTGTTGGCTTGAATTGTTTGGGATGCGGGAAGTCTAGCGGCGGAACGTCAGGGGAATGTCCCGACATTAGCCTAAATGCAGCCAGCGATAACCGCCCTGATAGCGTGCAGAATGAACGAAAAATCGCTGACACAGCTGGGTCAGGAGCTGGCTGAACTGGTGAGGTGATCTTGCTAGGGTTCTGTGGAGGAGGAGTTCAGTCTGACCGACAATGGAGACT
>NZ_SSNW01000017.1 GCF_004801315.1 Deinococcus sp. Arct2-2 | reverse complement strand
GCGTCTGGCAGAACACGCACGTGTTCGCCGGTCCCACGTCGATGATGCGCGTGACTGTGTCACGCGCTGGAGCATGCTTGAAGGTGAACGTCCCTTGCCCTGCTCGTCTCCCGGGTGGCTTGGGATCAGCCACGGGCGCTTCCCGGCTGTGGGGCGCCACGTAGCGCTTGACCTGTCGCTCCAACTGCTCTATGCGCTTCTTCAGGCGGGCGTTGTCTTCAATCAGCACCTTGATCTGCTTGGCCTGTTCGCTGTTTTGCTCGATCAGACCAGTGATCTGCGCGGCCTGTCCAGCAATCTGGGCTGCTTGCTCAGCAAGCAGCTGGAGTAAGTCTTCGCGAGTCAACGCCTCTGACACGACCCTAGCCTAGCTGTCCGCCCCTCACCCTGTCATCTCCTCTACGGCGCGGACGCTAATCACATACTCAACGCCACCTTCTTCGGCTTCCCAGCTCCGACGAGCCGCCGATAATAATCACCCACCTAGTTTTTAAGCCGTGAAACCGTGACAGCAGAGAGGTAGAACGCGCGTCTCAGTCGGCTGTTTCCAATCTTTGAGATCCGACATCGTCCCACCATGGCGCCCGACTGGCGCGGCACGGGAGATAATCCAGCGTAAGCAGCCCATTGCCGCGAATCCTGCATGTCTTGGAGATGACTCGTCTCGGCCAGCACGATGGCCGCCGTCAACTTCCCGATCCCCGGTACAGAAGACAGCAAGTCCACTTGCTTACGGAGTCCGCTGGACTCCGCGACACACGCATCCATAGCCTGTTCAACCGTGGCACGCTGCTGTTCAAGCAGTGCCAAACGCGCTTGACCCAGTTGGACAACCAGTTCTTGAGCGTGTTCACGATGATCCAGGGCGTGCTGACGTCCTTTCTCCAACGTGATCAGCGAGATCACCGCATCCCGTTCATGGATCAAGGCGCGGAGTGCTTCTCGATCACGCTCAGGGGGCATCCAGCAGGCTGGATGCATCGTCTCGCCATACCGGGCAATCAGCTCGGCATCCATCTTGTCTGTTTTGCCTCGTCTCAACGTACTTTTGGCGTAAAACTTGATCTGTGCGGCGTTGACCACACTCACTCGGTAGCCTGCCAAGTGAAGCTTTAATGCCACGGCGCTCCCAGTACACCCCAGTCGCTTCCATCACCACCAAGGTCTCTGGGGCGATGACGCCCTGTGTCTCCAACCAGGATTGAAGATAGGCCTGGCCTTCGGCAGTGTTGGCCACCACCTGCCGGGCTGGTTTCAACTCAGGCCGGAGAAGACAGGCATACAGTTCGCTCTTGCCCACATCGATGCCGAGCACCACCATAAAAACCTCCTGAACAGGGAAAGGTCATCACAGCCCGGTTCGCTCGGCGAGACTTTGTGTGCAGGCTTGAAAGCCTCAGATACTGTTGCGCCTGATCGAAGGGCCCCGAGCCGGCCAGGATTTGCACTACGACCTTGGGGGGTCAACGATGTCAACAGGCTTGATGGCTCGAGGGGGAGTGACAAGCACAGCTTCCCACAGCTCTGCTCAACACACAACGATGTCAGTCAAGCCCGAACTGCTGAGCTAGATCGCGTTTGAGACTGGCGTAAGCTTCTGCTTCTTGTGGTTGGCTGCGAAGAACGTCTCGAAAGTGAAGATGTTGGTGCCAATGGACACTTTCCGCCTCTACGACATGTAAATGAAAGCCCCGCCTCAGCTCGGCACGCGGCTTGATATAGACCTGCCAACGAGGATTTGGGCTTTTATGGAAGACATAGCCGCAAGCCTGCAACCGTTTATCTAGGCTTCGGCCCCAAGGCCAATGCGAAGTGCCGAGCATCAGATTGACGGTAGGTTTGGCGTCCAGTCCCCAGATGGCCGTACTCCCAATGTGTTCAATGGCAGCCACAAACGGAGCCAAAGCCGCTTGCAATAGCGCGATCTCACGCTGGGCGAACCAAGGCCACGCCGGACTAAATGGAACGACACGGACGCGATCTGACATACATGTGCACTTTACAGCCGTGTCCCCGCTCCGGGCACCGTTTTCGCCGCGCCTAACCCTGTTAGCCTACAGCCGATGACCTCTGGCCCACTTCCTCTGCCGCCCGCGCCCCCCACATCCCTGATCCGCATCGCGGCCTTCAGCGTGGTGGTGGCGCTCGTGGTGCTGGGTCTGAAATTCGTGGCCTATTTCCTCACCGGCAGCGTGGCGCTCTATTCCGACGCGCTGGAAAGCGTCATCAACGTTGTGGCGGCGGGCGGCGCACTGCTGGCGCTGTGGGTGGCGGCGCGGCCTGCCGATGCAAACCATCCGTATGGGCACACCAAAGCCGAATACCTGAGCGCAGTGGCCGAGGGCGTGCTGATCGTGCTGGCGGCGGTGAGTATCCTGCGGGTGGCGATTCCTGATCTGACAGACCCCAAAGTGGTAGACGCCCCATTGCTGGGCTTGGGTGTGAACTTGGTTGCCAGCGTCATCAATGCTGTGTGGGCGGGCGTGCTGCTGCGCGTGGGCCGCACCGCCCGCAGCCCTGCACTGTTGGCCGATGGGCGGCACCTGTTCAGCGACGTGGTTACCAGCGTGGGGGTACTGATCGGCGTGCTGCTGGCAAAGTTCACGGGTTGGCACGTTCTCGATCCAGCTTTAGCCGTGTTGGTGGCCCTCAATATCCTCTGGAGCGGCTGGAACCTGATGCGCGATAGCGTCGGCGGGCTGATGGACGCGGGCGTGAATCCCGTCACCGAGCGCCGCATTCGCACCGTCATCAGCGAGCAGGCCGAGGGCGCACTGGAAATCCATGACCTCCGCACCCGGCACGCGGGCCGCACGACGTTCGTGGAGTTTCATCTGGTGGTAGCCAGCGAAATGACCGTCAGCGCCGCACATGCCATCTGTGACCGATTAGAGGACGCGATCCGGGCCGAGATGGAAGGCGCACACGTGACCATCCATGTAGAGCCGCAAGACAAAGCCAAGCATCACGGCGTATTAGTGTTGTGATACGAAATCCGTAGGAGACAGTAAAAAGCCCAAACCGAAGTCTGGGCTAGAGTGTTCTGCGTTGTTCAGTCGTGACCGGGATTGGCCTGCATGCCCTGCGTCATATCGGCCCCGTCTTCGGGCGAGAAAGTCATGCAGTGGGCCATCTGTGCGCCCATTTCACCCATCACCATTTGCACTTCAATTTGTCCGGCGTGGCACTCCATAGCTTCGTTATAGCGGCAAGAGGTGGCGTCGCAGCGGCTGACCAGAGATTTAGAGGTGTCATTCATGGCGGTTCTCCTGTGCCCTTACAATGAACTGACCGCCCAGCAACCATCGTGACCCAGCTTGCAAAATGAATACTAAACTACAATTCCGACTGTCCCGCGTGGTTTTCTAAGCGACTCTGTGAAAACAATGTGCCAGACGCGCAATATCAACCCCAGATCGTCCGAGCCAATCAAATTGGATGAGGCGCACCTCAAACTCAGCCGCCTAATTCAGCAGCGTGCCGCGAATGCTTTGGGCGCAGGCGATTCGGTGTGCCACGTCGCGGGCGTCCAGTTGACCTAGTTCGCGTAGGCCCGCCGCCACCACTTCCACCTCTGCCCACGAGCGGCGCAGCAGCACCCGCGCCCGCGCTTCCAAGACCGACAGGTAAGCGGGCAAGACTTCCTTTTCTTCGGGTTCGGTCAGGCCCGAAGCCAGCAATTCGCCCGCGTCGCGCACTAACCCCATCCGGCTTGGCGCGAGTCCCAGCAACGCACGCGCCGCCGCCTGTGCCGAGGCCACCAGCACGACTTCTTCGGCCAGAGCTCGGTTCAGGCGCAAAGCATCAGGATCGGGCGCACTGGCATAAGCGACACCCTCAAAGTTGACCTGTGCCAAGCGCAGCGGGGCGCGGGGATGAAGATGGGCCAACACCGCCTCAGCCGCCAGCAATAGCGAGCGGGTATGGGTGTCGAGGGGAGCGGAAACGGTGGGTACGGTTTGGAGTTGGGTCATTAATCCTGAGTCCTGTAGTCAGGATAAAGCGCAAATCGAGAGTACACAAGGGCGAATGTCAGACAAGTGGGCCTTTATTTTGGCTACTGGATCAGAGACACGAGCGGCAACAAGCACGCGCCCCAAGCCGAAGCCGGGGCGCGTGCTGGAGCTTTAACTGAGTACGGATTCCGTCCGGTTCCTGAACAATCGGGACTGCACCCATTGTTCATCCACCTTCCGAAATCCGTACCTCTTCCCACTCGTTTCACTCGGATCAAGGGCCAAAATTCAGCCCTCAATCGGAATTACTTCCGCATGCTGGGGTTCAGCACTTTCTTACGCAAACGGATGCTCTGAGGCGTCAGTTCCACGAGTTCATCGTCGCTGATGTACTCCAAAGCGTCCTCCAAGCTCATGCGCTTGGGCGGAATGAGCGTCAGGGCGTCGTCGGCCCCGCTGGAGCGCACGTTGGTGAGCTTCTTGTTCTTACAGACGTTCACGTTCATGTCCTGCTCGCGGGCGTTTTCGCCTACGATCATGCCCACGTACACGTCAGCGCCAGCGTCGATAAAGAAGTTGCCCCGGTCTTGCAGTTTCCAGATGGAGTAGGCGAACGCCGTGCCGTCTTCCATGCTGACCAGCGAACCGTTCTGGCGGGTTTTCAGTTCCCCGGCCCAAGGCGCGTAGCCGTCGAAGATGTGGCTCATGATGCCTTCGCCCTGCGTCATAGACAGGAAGTGGGTGCGGAAACCGAAGAGGGCGCGGCTGGGAATCTTGAATTCCACGCGGGTGCGCTTGCCCTGAGGCTCCATGTTCACCATCTGGCCCTTGCGGGAGCTGAGGATGCCGATGACAGCGCTGGAGTGATGCTCGGGCACGTCGATCACGAGGTGTTCCACAGGCTCATGCTTCTCGCCGTCGATCTCGCGGATGATGACCTGAGGCGATCCGACCTGCACTTCGTACCCTTCGCGGCGCATGGTTTCCAAGAGAATGCTGAGGTGAAGCTCGCCGCGTCCGCTGACTTTGAATTCGTCGGGGCGCAGTTCTTCCACTTTCAGCGACACATTGGTCATCACTTCGCGCTTCAGGCGGTCATTCAGGTGGCGGGACGTGACGTACTTGCCTTCCTTACCCGCAAACGGGCTGGTGTTGGGCTGGAAGGTCATCGACACAGTGGGTTCATCTACCGTGATGATGGGCAAAGCTTCCGGATCGGCCAAGTCGGCAACGGTTTCGCCGATCTGGGCGTCCTCGATGCCTGCCAACGCCACGATGTCGCCCGCGCTGACGCTGTCGGCTTCGATGCGGCGCAGACCCATGTGGGTAAACGGCTGCACGATACGCGACTTGGTCATGGTGCCGTCTTTGTGGATCAGCTGAACGAACTCGCCTTTCTTGACGGTACCGCGCTGAATGCGGCCCAACACGATGCGTCCCAAGTACTCGGAGTAATCGAGGTTGGTGACGACCATCTGGAATGGCTCGTCCACTTTGACGGGAGGGCTGGGGATGTACTCCAGCACCATCTCGAACAATTCGTGCATGTCTTCCTGCGGGCTTTCCAAGTCCTTATACGCTTTGCCTTCGCGGGCCACGGCGTACAGGATGGGGAAATCAAGCTGATCGTCGCTGGCTCCGAGTTCGGCCATCAAATCAAACGTCAGGTTGACGACTTCTTCGATGCGGGCATCCTGACGGTCAATCTTGTTGATGACCACCACGATTTTCAGGCCCAGTTCGATGGCCTTACGCAATACGAAACGGGTCTGGGGCATCGGGCCTTCGGCAGCGTCTACCAGCACCAACGCGCCGTCCACCATGCCCAACACGCGCTCCACTTCTCCGCCGAAATCGGCGTGTCCGGGAGTGTCCACGATGTTGATTTTGATTCCCTTGTACTCCACAGCGGTGTTTTTCGCCAAGATGGTAATGCCACGCTCTTTTTCAAGGTCGTTGCTGTCCATGGCACGTTCGGCAATTTCTTCGCCGTGGCCGAGCTTGAGGGTTTGCTTGAGAAGTCCGTCTACCAGCGTGGTTTTGCCGTGATCGACGTGTGCAATGATCGCAATATTCCGGTATTCCATGTTCATTCTCTCCCCCGCCCGCAAGCGCACCAGCAACGGGCTGGAGGCGAGGGCGGAACTTGGTGCATGTCCGGAGCGCTGGCCTGACACATTGGTCAGGATATGAGATGGCCCCGGCATGAAAAGGCCCGCCACACATCACTGGTGGGCGGGACACCCAAACATAGATTCTAGCAGATCAGTAGAGGGTCAGGGCAGGGTCAAGCAAATTTAGGACAACTTCAGGTCAGCACAGAGGGCAGGGGCAGCCATGACCTGCCGCCAATGTCGTGCCTGCCTGCACGGAGGGCGGCCTGCAAAGACCCCTTGTTTTCGGCGTGAATCGTTCCCATCAGCACCCGGTCTTGCTCTGGAAGTTGCTGGGCCAGCATGGGCGTCAGGAATGCACCGAAGCCTTTGCCCCGTGCGCTGGGAATCAGGAGAAGTTCCTGCACTACGTAGGCGGGCAGGCCACAGAGGGTTTCAGCTCTCGCCCCCGCATATCCCACCCACTCGCCATTTCGCAGCACATCGAACATGGTTCCCGCGTCTACCGTTTCCTGCAAATCTTCCTCAGACAGAATGCGGGCCTGAGCGGGATGGGCGGGATGCAGACGGTCTACATCGGCGTAAGCCTCACGCGCCGCCTCCAGTTGGGACGTGTCCAGCGTGGGCCGGAGCGACAACTCTAGTGGAGTGGAGCGGTCTCGCAATTGGTTCACGGGCGCGGCCAATACACGCATATCGGGTTGTGTGCCCGCAAAGGCTCCAGCCTCGGCAGATGACCAGAACCGGAGACGCTGAGGATTGAATACGCCATAAGTTTGCTGAGCCAACGCTAACAGCACAGGCAGATCGGCGGCCAGCACGGGGCGAGTTGTGGCGCTCACGTCCACAAACGGCTTCTCAGGATTGCCGCCCTCGAACCGAATACTGAGCATAGCCTCTAGGTCAGGCCGCGCCGAGAGCCACTGATTCAAGAACGCTTCGGGCGGCTGAGCAGAACTCATGCGCTGGGCACGCTCGCCCGCTAGTTCTAAATCGGTTGCCAATTGCAGATCGAAGGCGTGTTCATCGGCAAGATTGGCTAGGCGTTCCGATTCCGAACACCACCCCAGACTGACCGGATGCTGGGCAGCGAGGCTGAACAGGGCGAGGGCCGAGGCAGGGGGCAGGGTTGGGGAAGTCACTGGCCTCAGCTTAGACAGGATGGGCAGCGGCGGCATGGGCTGAATGGCTGAGGCTCTGGTCTGCTAGGCTAGAGGCCACCTAACGAGCGTTTGTTTTCTCTGCCTATTCACCCGGAGGTTTACCGATGAAGACCAAAAATGAATGGCTGCACAGCGTATATCAGCCCGCCGTCGCCAAGCACCCGGAGCGGAAGTACAACCATAAGAACTTGTCGGACATGGAACCTGACCCGATTTATACGCAGGACGACCTGAAAGATTGGGATGCCGAGCGTGATTTGGGCTATCCGGGCGAATTTCCTTACACGCGGGGCGTACAGTCCAGCGTGTACCGGGGCAAACTCTGGACGATGAGGATGTTCGCGGGCTTTGGCAGTGCCGAACAGACCAACGAACGCTTTCATGCACTCTTGCGGGCCGGACAAACGGGCCTGAGTACCGCCTTCGACTTGCCCACGCTGATGGGCTACGACTCCGATCATCCGTTCAGCAAAGGTGAAGTGGGCAAATGCGGAGTGGCCGTTGCTAGCCTTGCCGATATGGAAATCTTGTTTCAGGGCATAGACCCAGAACAAGTCACCACGTCTATGACCATCAACAGCCCCGCCAATGCGATTTGGGCCATGTACATTGCCAATGCCCAAAAGCAGGGCAAAGACCTGACCAAAATTGGCGGCACCATTCAAAACGATATTCTTAAAGAATTTATTGCCCAAAAGGAGTTTATCTACCCGCCCGCGCCCAGCGTCAAACTGGTGATCGATACCTTTGAGTGGGGGCCTAAGATTGTGCCGAAGTGGAATTTCATTTCGGTCAGCGGCTACCACATCCGGGAAGCGGGTGCGACGGGCGTGCAGGAGTTGGCCTTTACCTTGGCCGACGGCTTCCACTACGTAGAAAAGGCGCTGGAGCGTGGGCTGGACATAGACGAATTTGCGCCGCGTATCTCCTTTTTCTGGGACATTCACAACGACTTTTTTGAAGAAATTGCCAAGTTGCGGGCCGCCCGCCGAATCTGGGCGCGGCAGATGCGTGACCGGTACGGCGCGAAAAATCCCAAGTCTTGGATGCTGAGAACGCATTCGCAGACCGCTGGCGTGAGCCTGCCCGCGCAGCAACCGTTGAACAACATTGCACGGGTGGCGATTCAGGCACTCGCCGCCGTGCTGGGCGGCACGCAAAGCCTACATACCGACGCGTTTGACGAAGCGCTGGCCCTGCCTACGGAGGCGGCAGCGACGATTGCGCTGAGAACTCAACAAATCATCGCGTATGAAACGGGCGTAGCAGGCGTGGTTGACCCATTGGCAGGCAGCTACTACGTAGAAAAACTGACGGACGATATAGAAGCCGCCGCATTGGGCTACATAGAGCAGATTCGCGCAATGGGAGGCGTAGAAGTCGGCATAGACAATGGCTTCTTTCAGCTGGAGATGGCTGAAGCTGCTTACCGTTACCAGCGCGAAGTGGAGAAAAAGAGTCGAATTATCGTGGGCGTGAACGACTTTGTGCAGGACGCCGTGCAAGTGCCGCTGCAACTGATCGACCCGGAAGTGGAGCGCGTGCAGGAAGCGCGGCTGGCACAGGTTCGCCGCGAACGCGACCCGGCCCGCACTGCGGCGGCGTTGGCGGCTCTGCGCGACACTGCCGTAACGGGTGCGAACTCTATGCCCGCCTTCCTAGAATGCGCCCATGCCTACGTGACGCTGGGCGAGCAGATGGACGTGCTGAAGGGCGTGTACGGGGAATATGTAGAACCCGCGATGGTGTAAAAGCGTGAATGGAGTGTGGATCGTAGATCGTGGTTTGACCACTGGCTACGATCCACACCCTTTATTTTGTCTGTCTATCAGGGCTTGACCCCAAAGACTGTCACCGCGTTCAGGCCGTCCAGCAGGCCCGCACCCACCGTCAATTTGGCGTTGTCGGGCGACCAAGACAGGAAGGCCGGAGCATTGGCAAGGGGCGACGTGCTGGCGGCTATTTTGCCACTGGCAACATCCACCATATCCACTCGGAAGCCGCGTTCATCGGCGTTGACGAGGGCCAGCAGCGCACTGTCTGGGCTGAATCGGTGCAGATTTTGGCGGGTGGCGGCGGCATTGGCTTTGACGACGGCATAGGGCTGAGCTTCACCGGGGCGGTAGAGGCCGACTTCTGCGATGCTGGATTCAGCCGATTGAACTACAGACCCGAGCGCCAGCACGCCTTTGCCGCTAATTTGGAGCGACACATAAGATTGGTTGGCAAGCGGGGCAGGCACGTTCAGCGGGGTGCGTTGGCGGGTGGCGAGCGCATAGACGAACGGCGCGGCGTTTGCAGGCAGGACAAAGAGGCGGGCCGCGTCGGGCGAAAGGGTCAGGCTGGAGGCGGCCAACACGGCTGGGGCCAGATTCAGCGCACTGGCCTTCAGGGACGCAGCGACTTTGCCGCTGGCCTGCGACACCACCGTGACGCCTGCCGCATTCCACGTCAGCGCGTGGTTGCCCCAGTGATTCACGCTCAGGCGGGCCTCTGCGCCTTCTGCCGCCGCCACAGAGGTCAGCACCCGTACCGCACCGTTTGCCAGCAGACCTACTTCCTGCTTTTCCTCAGACAAGACGCCCAGCGTCCATATGGTTTTGTTCATGGCCTGCACTGCTGCAAAGCCGCCAGATACGGATTTTGCACCCACCCGCACTTCGCCGGAGGGAAGCAAAACCGCGCCCTCTCCCCCACCCAGCAACGCAGCGGGCAAAGCTACACGCTGCACATCGCGGAAGGTCAGGTCGGTGCTGAGAAGGTCGCCGCTGTCGGTGAGGGCCGAAATCCGCCCTTGCCCCGAGAGACTGACCGGCTGAGCCAACACGCCCTGAATGGGCAGCAGCCCGTCTCTACGCCCCGTTTGGAGGTCGCGGGATTCGACGTTTCCATCTACAAAGGTCAGCACCGAGGAATCGGGCAGCGGGAACCCGGACGCCGGATCGGAGGCAGACAGGCCACGCACGACGATAGAACTGGGGTAGCCTTCGCGCAGAGACAGCAGCACAGCCCCGGCCCGCACCGTCGCCGTGCGGCCATTGACTCCAAATTGAGCGTTTTGAGGGACGCAAAGGGTGTCACAGACGGTTCCAGACAGCACCGCCAATGTCGTCGTGTTGATCAGTTGCACCCGCCCGCGCCCACCTACCGCCGTGCCTACCACCGCCCGCACACCGTCCGGGGCCACGAACAAGGCGGTCACAGGCGTGTTTTGCACCGTCTGCCGCGCTCCGGTCAGCACATTCAGGCGGTCTAGTCCAGTTGGAGTCGCCAGCAACAGGTCAGTGTCGGAGACGAAGCCAGACCCGCTTAAAGGCCCGCTGGAGAGTTGGGTCACGCGCACACCATCGCCCAAGCGCCACACGTTCAAGTTGCCGCCCGCCGAAGTCGCCGCCAACGTTCCGGCCTGATTCACGCTCAGGCTTTGGCATGGCGCTTCCCCGGTAGAGATCAGGCGCGATACCTTGCCCACGCCGTCTAGGACAAGCAGGCGGTTGCCCAAGCACACGGCCCGCAAGCCACCCGGCAGCCACGCTAGGCCGCCCACTGCGGCGGGGCCAGTGACCTTAGTTTGGCCGTCTACAGTCAGGGTAAGTGCATGGGCAGGGGCCGCCGCGAAAGCAGCGCAAAGTATGGAAAGGGTCAGCAACGTGCGGAAATTCACGTTGCACAGTGTAGACGGAGTTCGATGACGAGTGCGTCACAGCCGAGCTTGAGCAAGCAGGAACAAGCTAGGGCGGCGGCAGGCGCATCAGAATCGTTGCGCCTGCCGCTGAATTTTTACTTTCGGTTCTAGTCGTGGCTAGAATCTTCTCTCGTGGACAGGTTTAGAACGTATAGCCCTTAGAAACCACCACGACGCCACTGTCGGTGACGGTAAAGCCACGCGCCAAATCGTCTTCGCGGTTTAGGCCGATGACGGTTCCGGGCGGAATAACCACGTCTTTATCGACGATCACGCGGTTCAGGCGCGAGTGGCGGCCCACTTCCACGTCATCGAACAGCACGCAGCTTTCCACCACCGAATAGCTGTGCAGGCGCACGTTTCGGCCCAGCACACTGTCGCGCACCGTGCCGCCGCTGATGATGGTTCCCCCAGCCATGATGGTATTGAAGGCCTGCCCCTTGCGCCCATCCGATTCGTGGACAAACTTGGCGGGCGGAGAAAACTCGCTGCTGGTTCGCAGCGGCCATTCGGGGTTGTAGATGTCGAATTCTGGGTTGACGGTGACCAGATCCATGTTGGCTTCGAAGTAGGCGTCTAGCGTTCCTACATCGCGCCAGTACAGGTTGGGGCCAGCCTGACCGGGAATGGGATTGCGGTGAAAATCGTAGGCCATGACGTTGTAGCCGTCCGATAGGGCACGCGGAATCACGTCGCTGCCGAAGTCGAAGCCTTCCTCGCCGCCCGACATGCTGGTTTCCAGCAGTTCATCCAGCGCTTTGCGGCTGAAAATATAGTTGCCCATGCTGGTCAGGCTCACGCCCTCCCGACCGGGGATGCTGGGCGGGTCTTTCGGTTTTTCTAGGAAGTCGGTGACTTTCCAGCGCTCGTCCACATGCATCACGCCGAATTGGTGCGCCTGACTCTGGGGCATCGGGTACGCCGCAATGGTGATGTCGGCGCGGGTATCGATGTGCGTCTGAAGCATGTGCTCCACGTTCATCTTGTAGATGTGATCGCCACTGAAGATCGCCACGTAATCGGCGTCGTAGTTATCGATCAGATGCATGTTCTGGTACACGGCGTCGGCGGTTCCCCGGTACCACACCGGGCCGAGTTCCTCTAAACGGTACATCTGCGCGGGTACCAGCGTAATAAAATAGTCGCTGAGGAAGGTGCCGAAGCGCCAGCCACGCTGAATATGCTCGGTGAGGCTCTGGGCCTTGTACTGGGTCAGCACGTAAATGCTGAACATTCCAGAGTTCATAAAGTTGTTGATGGCGAAATCGATGATGCGGTACTTGCTGCCAAACGGCACGGCGGGTTTGCTGCGCTTTTGCGTCAGCGGCGCGAGCCTTGACCCCTGCCCACCCGCCAAAATCATGCCCAATACTCTCGGCTTCATGTCCTCTCCCCCTCGTAGTGCTGCCGCGGCGCGGCCCCGCTAAAGGCCCACGCAGGCATATGTGAGAACCGGCTGACCAAGAGGCCACTTGACCCCCCGACTCCGCTACCGTACCGCCTGAAAATGAGTTGTAACTCACTTCTGAGTTTAGCCTGTGCTGCGGGAGCGCGGGGCACACGCTTAGGCAGGGCGGCCAACACTGAACGGGGTGTAAAGATTATTGCGGGCTGCTGGGTCAGCTTGGGCGTGCAGCACGCCACTGGGCAAGCTGAGCCGTCAGCGACTCGGTGGCCTGTGCGGGTGAAACAGGCGTGGCGGACAACTGGGTGCGTGCCCACGTCAGTTGGCGTTTGGCATATTGACGAGTAGCGAGCGTAATCGCCTGCTGTGCGTCCTGTGCGGTCAATTCCCCCCGCCAGACAGCCAACGCCTCCCGGTAGCCGAGAGCTTGCCACGCGGTAGGCCGGGGCAGGGTTTCTGGGTCGAGCTGTGCCGCCAGCCAAGCCGCTTCATCGGGCCAACCCTGCGCCAGCATTGCGCCTACGCGCTGTTCTATTCGCCCCTCCAATTCTGCGGCAGGGCAGGTGAAGGCTGTGACTTGATATGAAAACGCGGGCTGCGTGCGGCCAAACTCGCCGGGAAAGCGTCCGGTGCGGCGGTAGACTTCCAATGCCCGGACGACGCGGCGGGGGTTACGCTCCATGCGGGCGGCTTCGGCAGGGTTAGCGGCGGCCATATCGGCCAAAAGTGCGTCTAGCCCGCGTGCGGCAAGCTCGGCTTCTACTTCGGCCCTCAACTCTGGTTCCGAGGGCGGCGTGAGCGGTAGCCCCCGAGTGAGGGCACTCAAATAAAACCCCGTGCCGCCTACCACCAACGGAATGTTTCCCCGCGCCAACACGCCCCGAATGGCCGCTTCGGCCTCCCGCACGTAGCGGGCCACATCGTATTCCTCGTGTACGTCGGCCACATCCAACAGGTGATGCGGCGCAGCCTCCCGTTCGGCGGCGCTGGGTTTGGCTGTGCCAATACTTAGCCCCCGGTACACGGTAAAGGCGTCGGCAGCGATGATTTCCAGATCATGTTGTGCGGCCAACTGGAGAGCTAGTGCGGTTTTTCCGGCAGCGGTGGGGGCAGTCAGAATGGGCAGAGCAGGAACGGATGGGGCGGGCGGGACAGACATCACACCCAGAAGTTTAGTAGCGTTGTGCCTATGAATGAGCCTGTGCTTGCCCGCCTGCAACAACTGATGAACCTGCGCGAAGAGGTCGAAACGCTGGGCAGTAGCCGCCCGTGGACGCCCGCCGCCGATTGGATAGACGGCGATTCTCACCTGATCTTGCTGCTGGACGTGCCGGGCGTGAATCTGGACACGCTGGCCCTGTCGGAAGAAGACGACACCCTGACCGTTCAGGGCGAGCGGCCCGCAGTAGATGAATCGCTGGGGCGCGTGCTGAGTGCCGAACGTGCCAGCGGAAAGTTTTCCCGCACACTGACATTTCCGGAAGCCGTGCTGCCCCAGAGTGGCGAGGCCCGCCTGAGTGCCGGAGTGCTGACCATTCAATTTGAAAAGCGCCACCCCACCATTGACGCTACTGCACAGGAACTTGGGGACGAAGCAGAGGGCTGAGCTTGAAGCTACGGCAGAGCAATCCGGCGTTGCTGACGCAATTTTGCAGCTGAGTTGGAAGGTGAACCCCCCGTTGCTGTGCAACGCCCCCCCTTAAGGGGAGGACAAGTGCTGTTGCGCTCCCCTTGAGGGGGGCTGGCTGCACAGCAGACTGGGGGGTTCACCCGGAATCGTCAACTTCAGACAGGACTGAGCTTGGCCACTTTTGGATGCTCAGTCGCCCAGTACGCTCTACGCCCGCTTCACATCCCCGTCCGCCGCCCACACGCTGCGGGGCTGCTCGGCGTGCTTCAGTTCCAGAAACTCTAGTCGCACCCGCGCAGAATCGCGCTGATAACGCAAGTCGTGATTTTGCTGAGCCAGCGCCACTACACGCGCCTCGGCCACGTTCAGGCGGGCTTCGGTTTCGGCCAACTGCTGCTGGGTATCGTGTTCTTTTTGCTCCGACACACTGCCGCCGCGCCACTCCCGAATGACGTGCGACAAGCCGAACAAGAGGGCGATGACGACAGTGGCTGCCCCGCTTTTGGCGATCAGTGGCAGTACAGCGGCAAGGTCTGTTCCGGTCATGACTGGCTCTCCTCTAGTGAATGTGGAAGCTTTAGCGAAATCTATTATTGATCTATTCCCAAGTTAGAGGCGAGAAAAATCGGCTTCCGCAGGTTTGGCCGGATGAAAGCGCCTGATCTTCAATTTGCGGCGGATCTATGAATAGAATAAGACTATATGTGCAAATTGTCAATCTTAATCTAGGTATAATCCTAATTTAGGCGTGACCCATACTCACTTCCGGTGCAATATGTTACACTTCAAATATGCATACACCAGACTGGGCTGGGAACAGATTCGGTGTCAGGGCGGTTTCAGATGACGACTGCTAAAGCGGCTCCTGCGGCCAAAGCTGTACGGGAAACCGATCCCCGCGCCGCGCAACATGGGCAACTGATTCAGCGGCGGCGCTTGGAATTGGGGCTGAACCGTCCGGCATTCGTGGCGCAGATGGAGAAGCATGGCCAGCAGATCACGCCGGATTATTTGAACAAGCTGGAACGCGGTACGGCAGCCCTCTCGCGGGCGTCTTTGGAAGTGCGGGAAGCGGTGCGGGCAGTGCTGGGGTATTCGCCGGAGCAGTGGCAGGCCAGCACCGGACTCTTTACGCCGACAGCCGTAGCCACCGCACCTGCACAGGCGTTCAGCGCGGCGGCGCGGGGTTACCGCTCGGTGCCCAAGCCTCTGCCGGAGCCTTTGCCAGAAGCACTCCAAGAAGCGGTGCGCCTGTACAGCGGTCAACCGGAATTCGCGGCGCTGGCCGAACCGCGCTGGCCCCGTTACCTTCACCGCCTGCACCACAAGCACCGCCCCACCACGCCCGATGGCTGGCTGGCCCTGTTTCTGCGCTACCGCCACGAGTTCGACCCACCGGAAACTGCGGCAGAGGCCGAATGATGGATGACGTGCTGCACGATCTGTTCCTGTATCACGTCGCCCGCCATGCCGAGGCGGAATTTACCCCGGAGATGCCCGAACTTGCCCGCAGATTGGGCATGCGCTACCGGGTCGGCCCCGACAGTTTGGCGACGCCAGAACGGGTGGTGTACGTGCGGGCCGATGCTTCTGCGCCCCAACGCCGCAGCGAGGCGGCCCACGAAATCAGCCACTTGCTGACGGCGGAAGCCCAACCCGGAGACCCCAGCTACGAGGAAATTATCCGCTGGTATCACGCCAGCGTGCCTGATATGCAGGCGCACTTAGAGGTGTTGGCCGACCACGGCGCAGACCGCCTGCTGATGCCGGAAGCTTTGGTGGGGGCCATCTTAGGTCACTGCGGCTACTCCGGGCGGGCGGTGTGGGAACTGGCCCGCTTTGCCGATGTGCCCACCGAAGACGCGCTGCGCCGCCTCGTGTACTTCGACGAATCGGTGAAAATCGGCGGCTTCATTTCGCACGGCGGCTTTATTCAGTCGGCTTTTTCCAAGCGCTGGCGGCTGCCGTTCTGGTTGGGAGACCGCGTGCCAGAGCCTCATATCTTGGTAGATGAAGGCGTGTCGCTGTTCGCCGTTCCGCACAAATCGCGCCAATTGATCGGCGTGATTACGGTGGGCGAATTTGATGCGGCTTGAGGCTTGCGCGTGTGCTGGCTCGCCCTAATATTCCGAGTCGTTTGGCCGAGTGGTCAGGCGGGCCTGTGTCCAGAACACCACGAAGTCTTCAATTTGGGTCAGAAAGGTTTGGAACTCTACCGATTTGACTAGGTAAGCGTTGGCATGGAGCGTGTACGCCTTGCGGATGTCTTGCGGCGCAGAGGAACCGCTGAGCATCACCACTGGAATCGGGCGGAGATGTGGCTGCGCTTTCATGGCTTCCAGCACGGCGAAACCGTCCATACCGGGCATATTGATATCCAGCAGCACCACGTCGGGCCGAATCCCATTTTTGTCCATCAGTGCTGCCAGCGCGTCGTCGCCGCTTTCCATCATCACGACTTCGCAGGGCTGCCCAGACAACGAAAACGCTTCCTCGGCCAGCCCACGCGCCGCCGGGTTGTCATCGACCAACAAGACTTGAAGAGGGCGCATCAGGCCCCAGCACACGGGCTGGCAGGCAACCTGAAGAAGGAGTGGGCGAACATAGGCACAGTCTAATACCGATTCCGGTAGCAGGGCATGAATTTTGGGGAAAGAGGACGAGCCACACGATATGAATGCGTAGTCAGTGAGCTTGTCGGGCGTGGAGTGAAACCGGTAGAACACGATAAGCACTATTGCAAAGAAGCTCCGCCGAGCTGGGCAACGGCCTGACGACGCCTCCGCGTGGCTGGGGCCGCCGCAGGACGTGAAGCGAGGGCCAATGGCCGCAGCCCGCTCCCCACTTTTACAGCGCACCCGCCTCTTTTACACTGCCGCATGCCCTCCACTGACAACACTGCTCAAAGCGAAACCGCACCCAACCTCAGCGCCGCCGCAACGCAGATTCTGGATTTTCTGCGTCAGGAAGGCAATAAGCAGCACAGCGCCGATGAATTGACGGCCCTCTTGTCGCTCGAACAAGGCCAAGTGGATCAGGCGCTCGCAGAGTTGCAGGCTGCTGGACTTGCCGCCCCGGAAGTGGTGACTGGGTACGGCGGAAGCGCGACCATGTGGGGCGTCAGCGCGACCTGAGTTCGTCCATTTCAATCCTTCACGCCGCAGTAAGGCGGGTTTGTACGGGCATCAGTTTGCTGTTCAGTTCTGTCAATTCTACGCGGGCGGCCCTCTCTTCGCCCCGGTTTTTTCCCTGATTCACAGCGCTTCGGAGCCGCGTTTCGGCCTGCACAATTTCCTTTTGCAGGTCGGTTCGGATCATTTGTAAGCCAGCCAAATCGGTGGGCAGCGACGCAAGCCACCGTTGCCACTCCACGGCCTTCATGGCGGCCCTTTCTGCGGCTGAGACTTGCTCTGGACTCCGAACAAACGCATGAGGCTTAAGTTAGAGCCGCAGACCTGACGCCAACCGCCTGAAAGATGAACGCAAGCTTGAGGCAAGGAGGAGCCCCCGGCAGCGTAAACCAACCTTAACCTGAGGGCCGGGGCCACCAAAGCTGCAGCTCCAACCCTATTTACCGTGCCGGGCGGCAGAACCCACTCAAAAACTCAGCTCAGGCTGACAAATTTTATAGAGTGACGCCTCTGTCAGAGGACTCCCGGTAAAGTCAGGGCATGACCTTTCAAGAGGGCTTCGGACGGCACGCGGTACGCCTCAGAGACTGGGATGAAGTCCAAGAGACGGTCACTGACGCCAGCGGGCCAACGTTGACCGCACCGCCGGAATTGGCAGGCGGCGCTTCCTTGCCACTCGCCAACCCAGCCTTTTTGCTGGAAGAAGACGAGGAAAAACGCAAGCCGATGATGGGCTGGGAAGTGCGCTTTTCAGGTGTCGCCGCACTGTTTTTCGGCACCTTAGTGGTCATGGGCTTCGTACTAGGCCGCTGAATTACCAAGCATCAACGCGAAGTTGACTCAAACGAAAGCCGCCCATTGTAGGGCGGCTGGAATTAGGCACAAGCTCAGGCAGCAACGATAGCTACAACAACGTGAATATTGTGTCCCTCACGCAGTTGTTCCACAATAGCCTGCCTGTGTTCATTGGCAGCTTCCAAGCCCATATCTTCAATAAGCCTGACGAAATCCACTTCACTTAAGGGCTTGCTGCTATCCGGTTGCGCCAGCACGAAGTAAGAGACCAACTCCTCAAGCTTCAGATGTGTCATTTGTTTAGATATTCTAAACGTATTTTTAGAAAAAAGTGCAAGTTGTGGTTCGGTTTGAACGGAACCTCGGGCGACAGGGTTTTTTGAACGAGGGTCGATCAAATGCGGCCCGTTTGTTGAGTCTTATTGTGTAGGGCGCATGTTGGCGTGCAAACAGCGCGGCTTCGCGTTCCGCACGGCACGCTTCCAACCCTTTATGGCAAACGAAAAAACCCCGCCAGAAGCGAGGTTTGGTGGTGGGCGGTGAGGGATTCGAACCCCCGACCCGTCGCGTGTAAAGCGAAAGCTCTACCGCTGAGCTAACCGCCCCACCCGACTGGACTCCCCTTCTCAGGATCATCCGGCCCCACATGGTAGGGACTGCGGGGCAAAACGTCAAGCGGGGGGCTGGGGTGGCGCAGCAGGGAGAGCGGGATCGAGCGGAAATTGCAAGCCGCCGAGGGCTGTATTCAGGTGGGCAGCGAGGGCCATCAGGCGGGCGTCGCTTCCGGCAGGGCTGGTCAGCAGGATGCCGCAGGGGGGCGCGTCGGGCAGAGGAATGGGCAGGGCGAGGCTGGGATATCCGGCCTTTGCGACGATGCCGTACCCGTGAATGCCGGGAAACACGATAGCGTCCAGACCCTCGGCGTACAGGGCGTCTAGGCCGCGTCTGGCACTCAGGTCGAGGTCACGCTCACGGGCGTAGGCGTAGCTGCGTTCGCTGAGGTCGCCGCGTGTGCCCTGCGCCGCATGCAGCAGCGTTTGACCGTAGGGGGCGAGGCGGGCCGGGTCTTCGTCGATTTGATCCAGAAGATCAGCCATAGAGCGCGGGCCATGCTGCACGCCGCCGAGGTAGGCATTCAGGGTTGCCTTAAACTCGTATTCCAGCACTTCCAGTTGCCAGCCCGACAACTCGGCGCGGGTGGGGAAAGTGAGGTCGTGCAGGGTAGCGCCCGCTGCCTTCAGGTGGGTTTCGGCCACTGCTAAGGCCGCCGTTTCCTCCGGGGTCAAGTGGGGTTCATCCCGAATAATGCCGATGTGTGCGCCTTCTAAAGCGTTGGGGGCCAGAATCAGATCAGGCACAGGCAGGCGGCGGCTGGCCGCGTCTTGTTCGTCGGGGCCAGCCATCACCGACAGCAGCAGGGCCGCGTCGCGCACCGAGCGGGTCAGCGGGCCAGCCGTATCCTGACTGGAACTGATGGGCACCACGCCTGTACGCGGCACGAGCCCCACCGTCGGTTTGACGCCTACTACGCCGCTCTGGTGCGCCGGACTGACGATGCTGCCGCTAGTTTCGGTGCCGATGGCCGCTGCACACAGCCGGGCCGCTACTGCTACGCCGCTGCCGCTGGAGCTTCCGCCCGTATCGCGCACGCCGCCGCCGAGCAGCACGTTCCAAGGATTCACCGTTTGGCCGCCTGCGCCGCTAAAGCCGTTGGGCATCCCCAGCGTCATAAAATTGGCCCATTCGGTCAGGTTGGCTTTGCCCAACAGCACCGCGCCCGCCGCCCGCAACCGGGCCACCAGCGGCGCGTCAGTGGCCGGAACGTGCGCCAGCATCAGCAGGCTTCCGGCGGTAGTCGGCAGGCCCGCGACGTCTATGTTGTCCTTGATCAGTAGCGGAACGCCGTGCAGCGGGCCACGCTTGGTGTCGGGCAGAGTATCCAGACGCGCGGCGTCGGCTTCGGCCTGCGGATTCACGGTAATGACCGCGTGTAGGCGCGGATTGTGGGCGTTCAGGCGCGACAGGTACGCCCGCGTCACCTCGCTGGCAGTCAGGTCGCCACGGCGTGTGGCCGCCGCCAACGCACACACGTCGAGATCTAGGATCGGGTCAGGCAGAAGTGAGGTGGGCACGCCCGAAAGTGTAGACCGGAGGCGGAATGGATTGTGTACCGGATGAAGAATTGCAGGGGAATGGAGAATGGAGAGCAGACGTAGGCAAGAGGGTCAGTGACGCCAAGTCGTGAGCGCGAGCGGCGAGGGCCAGCCCTCCAGACCCGTAATTTTTTAATGGTGTATGCAGAGGCGAAAACTGAGATTGGACGTATTTTTCTGCCCACCTTGTTCCTCCCTTTCTCAGCCCACTTCTCACCACCGCCCTAGCCCAATTCCAGACCACTTTCGGCACGGGGGCAGCCTGTGCGCTAGCCTCGCTGCCATGAGTCACGGCGAGATCGGTCACACTTCTGAGGACACGGCGGCACCGCAGGGCGTCACGGTGGCGTTTCAGGGCAACCCCGGCGCATACGGCGAAATCGCGGCGCTGAATGCCGTCCCCCATACGGCGCACACTCGCGGCTATCCCACTTTTCATGAGGTGGCCCGCGCCGTGGAATCGGGCGAGGCCGACTACGGCGTGCTGCCTGTGGAAAACAGCCTGATGGGGGCCATTCATCAGGCCATAGACCTGCTCTCGGACACCGAACTGCATGTGATCGGGGAAGTGGTGGTGCGCGTGAGCCACTGCCTGATGGCGCTGCCGGGGGTGGCCCTAGAGGACGTGCGGCGCGTGTCGTCGCAGCAGCCCGCGCTCGATCAATGCACGGGCCTGATTCGCAAATACAACTTTCAGCCGGTGGCCGCGCACGATACGGCGGGCAGTGCCAAAGACCTCGCTGCACGGGGCGCACGCGATGAAGCCGTCATTGCCTCGGCCCGCGCCGCCGAGCTGTACGGCCTGAATATCTTGGCAAGCGAAATCGAGGATGAACCCTTCAACCTGACCCGGTTCATGATTTTGTCGCGGCATGAGGGCCAAATCTCGGACGCGCCGCACAAGACCAGCCTGATTTTTGCGGTGCGCCACACGCCCGGTTTTTTGGTGGAAACCTTGAACGAGTTGCGCGGCCTGAACCTCTCGCGCATCGAGTCGCGCCCGCGCCGAGACCGGGCGTGGAGTTACCTGATGTACATAGACATCGAGGGCGACGCCCGTGACCCCAAGGTGGCGCAGGCGTTGGCCGGGGTGCTGCGGAAGGCCAGTTATGCCCGGATTATCGGCAGCTATCCGGTGGCTCAGCACACGGTTGGGTAAGGTTCAGGCTTATTGACTTCTGCTGAGTTGGGTAACACTTGAGGGACGTGAAGTTACAAGGTGAACCCCCCCGTTGCTTTGCAACGCCCCCCTTAGAGGTGGGATAAAAGCTGTTGCGCTCCCCTCAAGGGGGGCTGGCTGCAAAGCAGACTGGGGGGTTCGCCCGGAAGCATCAACGGTCAATGCTTGCCGAACTTGGCGATCGGTGGCTTGGATTAGTGTCTGTGGCTCAGCCGGGCAGGAACCAAGAGGCCGGAATCAGACGGGGCGCACCAGCACGCTGTCTCCTGCCCGCAGGCCAGTACGCATCAGTAGGTCGGTGGGAATCAGGAGTTGTGCGCCTAAATCGGGGCCACTGCGAACAGGCAGCGTGTATACGTTTCCGGCGTCGTCACGGATGGCAATGTGTTGCGGGGGCCGCACAAGATCCTCCTTCCAGCGCCTTAAGATCAGATCGTCGATGACCACCACACCGCGTACCGTGCGCGTCACGGTGACGTTCAGGCGGGCCACACGGGATTTTCGGGGCGAGAGCAAACGCATTCTCACTAGCTTGGCAAGCATCCGGCTGGTGTGGGAGTCGCGGGTCAGATCAGAGAGCGGGCGCTGACTTTCGATCTGGCGCAGCACATCCTGTTCTTGCAGCGTCCAGCGCATGGCGGCCACACGCTCCGGCGACGTGATGCGGGCGGGGCCATCAAACAGCGGCTTTTGCTCGGTCAGCACGTCCAAAGCCTCAAACGCCACTTCATCTAGGCTGGCATCCATTTGGGGCGCAGGGTGCGTCAGGCCATCATCGAATTGAAAGCGGCCACGCGGATCAAGCAGCAATTTGCTGGCAGCGTCCACACCCCGTAGCGCCCCAAATTCCAGTTGCCGCACCCGCCCGCCTTCTAGCCAGCACTGAAACAAACCGTCTGGACGTTGAACAGACAAAGCTCCGGTTTTCCCGCTGCCAGAGAGCATATACAGGAGTTCCAGAAAATCGAAAGTTTCGAGGCTAGACGTAGATTTGCTCATGGGTTCGGGTTCATAAGTTTGGGTGCGTCGGTTTGGTTGCAAAGACTTGAAGGTGAAGCCGCAGGCAGACTTTCACATCTTCTCTCACCTGAAACAGACATATAGAAGCATAAATGGGCCGAACAAGATCGGGTGGCGGTTCAGGCAGCGAGCACATGCTGGGAGCGAATGCGTCCAGAACGCCAGATTCCAATGGCCCTCCTTCTCCAGTCTGCCTAGAGGACAGCCAGAGCAGTCTCATGAACAGGCAACTTCAGCCGCGCAGCAAATGCGAGAAGTCCGCGCCTTCCAGTTCAGGCAAATCTTTGACACTAGACAGGCCGAATTCCAGCAAAAACTTATCGGTGGTGCCGTAGAGCAGCGGGCCGCCAACCGTGTCGCTACGGCCCAACACCTTCACCAACTCGCGCTCTTGCAGCGTGACCACCGTTCCGGCACTTGCGCCGCGCATAGCCTCTATTTCGGCGCGCGTGACCGGTTGGCGGTAGGCGATGATCGCCAGCACCTCCAGCGCGGCAGCACTCAGCGCGGGCAGAGGGGGCGGCGACAAGAGGGGCGCAAGGTGCGCGGCGAGGGCAGGCAACACGACTAGGCGGTAGCCGCCCGCCACTGCTTCTACGGTAAATCCGGCGTCGGCGTCGGCCAAAGCCTGTGTAAAGGCCGTCATGGCCTGCACTGCTGTTTCGGGCGACAGGGCCAGCAAGTGGGCCAGTTCTGCCACCGTCACGGGTCGCCCCGCCGCCAGCAACGCCGCGCCGATCAGGGCAGATGCGCTAGGGGCAGAAGGAGTAGGGCCAGTCATTTCGGCTGCTCTATTGGGGCCAGATGCACACCGACCCGCGCCAAAGCTTCGGCCAGCACCGCAACAGGCAGCCCACCTTCGCGCAGAACCCGCGCCACCCGCTGCCCAGTGTTAGGCAGCCCAATGTTAGGCAATTGAATCACGGTGCTGGCGACCCCGGCAGGTGCATCTTCCCCATTCTGGGAGTCGGTCAGCAAAAGATCGGCCAAAGCGTAGGCCTGAGCTTCGGCAAAAGTGCGTGCGGCAGGGTGGCCGCTGGGATTGAGACTGGTGGTAGCGAGCAGACCACCGCAGCGGGCCAGCAACGCCTGAATCACCGGATGAGCGGGCACGCGCACGCCCACCCAGCCGCCGGGCGCAAGGTCTGGCGGGCAACTGGGAAGGGCCGCCGTGACGACCGTGAGCGGGCCGGGCCAAAAGGGAGCCAACACCTCCAGCGCCGGGTTCCAATGGGCCACCGCCCGCACCGCCTCCAGATCCAGACATGACACCTGAATAGGTTTACCCACCTCTCGGCCCTTGCGGAGTGTGAGCGCCTCCACTGCCCCCGGACGAGCGGCGTGAGCGGCCAAGCCCCACACGGTTTCGCTGGGATAGCCGACGATTTGGCCTGCTTCTAGGGCAGAAATTGCCTGCCGAAGCTGAGGCGTAAGTTGTGAGGAGGAGGGGGATAGCTGCATGTTGTCTTTCGTCCTTGTGCTCTGCTGTTCAGATTCCAGCCTGCTTAGATTGACATTCTTGGGACTTCTGAACGTCGCGCCCTGTAAGGTACAGGCAAGACCGCCCCGACTATACTGACCTTATATGCCGGTCTTCGAATATCGTGTCCGGGACCAGAGCGGCAAGGTCCTGAAGTCTCAGATGGAAGCTGAAACGCTGAATCAGGTTCGCGATACGTTGCGGGCCAAAAATCTGATGATTGTGGAGATCAAAGCTCCCAAGAGCGGCATGAACGCCGATATCAAGATTCCGGGCCTCACAGATCGTCCGCCGGGACTGAAGCAAGTGGCAGTGTTCAGCAAGCAGTTGGCCACCCTCATTAATGCAGGCGTGCCGTTGGTGCAGTCGTTGGCTATTTTGCAACGGCAGATCGAAAGCAAAGCGTTTCAAGCCGTCCTTAAAGTTCTCCGGAACGACGTAGAAAGTGGGACGCCGCTCAGTGAAGCGATGGCGAAACACCCCAAAATCTTCAACCGCTTGTATATCAACCTCGTCCGCGCAGGCGAAACCAGCGGCACGCTCGATAGCATTTTGGAACGAATCGCCAGCTTTCAGGAAAAAGAATTGGCCCTGCGCGGCAAACTGAAGAGCGCCCTAACTTATCCTGTAGTAGTGCTGGTCTTCGCTATCGGCATCACCTATTTCCTACTGACCACCATCGTGCCGCAGTTTGCAAGCATTCTGTCGCAGCTTGACGCCCCATTACCATTCATTACTAGAATGCTGATGGCTGTGTCCGACTTCCTCCGATATAGAAGCTTATTGATCTTTGTATTCATTGCGATCTTCGTGGTTATTTACCGTTGGTATTACAAAACACCCAAAGGCCGCATGATTATTGATGACATCAAGTTGCGCTTGCCTGTCTTTGGGCCACTGACCAAAAAGAGCGCAATCAGCTCGTTTGCCCGCACCTTCGGCCTCCTCATTGGCAGCGGCGTGAATATTATCGAGAGCTTGGAGATTACTAAAGGCACAGCTAACAACGCTGTCGTGGAAGAAACCATTGAGAATGCCAAGAACGTGGTCATGGTGGGTGAGCAAATGAGTTCGAGCTTAGCCACCAGCAAAGTCTTCCCGCCAATGGTCATTAGCATGGTGTCTATTGGTGAAGAAACGGGCGCACTCGATACGATGCTGGGCAAAGTCGGTGACTTTTATGACCGCGAGGTGGATGAAGCAGTGGATAGTCTAACCGCCGCTATTGAACCTTTAATGATCGTATTCTTGGGCGGAATCGTAGGAACCATTGTTGCGGGCATGTTCTTGCCTATGTTCGCCATCATCGGCCAGTTAAGCAAATGATTGTTGTCGCGTGCCATGTAAAGCACGTAGATAGTTGTCAGTGTCCGCCTATTCATGTCAGTACCCAAGAAAGACGCCTTAACAGGCGTCTTTCTCTCTTGCTTTCCTTGTCCCTGCGCAGCTCAATGGAACCCAAAGCGCCTGTCTCCCCACGCAGATCTCGCTGCATCCCACCTGCATGGACATCAATACACGACAAAACCGCGCAGAATTTTCCAAAAAAGGCTGTCCTGGTGGTGCCCTCGCTCTATCTGTCAGTGTCCGCAGATAGTTGTCAGTGGATGAGCACCGTGAGACAACGCACAACCCCGACCAGCCCTAGCCCTTTCTGAAGCCGCTGGCCACATGGGCCGCCCTGAACTGCAGCCTTCACGGGATTGCCCGGCGCCCCCATTGCCTTCCGGATACTGAAAGAAAGACGCGGCAAGCCCCGACTGTCAAGCAGTACTTTTTGCCGTTCTGGTGGGACTGAGCGTCCTCTTGTCCGTATCCGCAGAAAGTTGTCAGTCCGCGCACCGAACAAGTGGCGCTGCCTCACCGGCAGCGCCACTCGATTTAAGTCTCAATGTTGCAGAAGAGCCACATCAAGGATGGCCTGTACCTCCCGAATCACTCTGGGCGTCACCGCGCCCCTCAGCTCTACGTGCCGGGTCGGCAGGCGGTCTAGAAAATCCACCAGTACCACCCCTTCATCCGGATCATCTCCCAGCAACACCTCCAAGGAATTGCCCAACGAAGTCCACGCGAGCCACGCCACGATCAACCCTGTGTTGACGGTATTGAGCTCGTCATGACTGAGCACGAGCGCCAAGCGCGGCCGCTCGCCCGCGGGCTGGCGTGTATCTCTTACCAGATCCCCCCGCCGGAAGACCATGGCCATCACCAGGACCTTTCATGCTGATTGTCGGGGGTGAGTCCCCGAACCAGGTCAAGCAGCAGTCTGCGCCGCACCGGGAACAACGACAGGCAGGCCGGCTCCATCATGGGGATGAATTCATCATCCACGTCGATGCCGTAATATTCCCACACCTGCTTTGGAATCACCACCGCCTTGCTGCCGCCCCACTCGCATATTTTCAGAGGCTTCAACGCCCTGGCCCGCTCCTTCCCCTTCATGACCCCACCGGCCCCAGGAACTCAGTCGCTGTCGCCCGCAGGTTCGGTGGATACGTCGCTGGCAGGCGCACCGCGCGCAGCAAGGTTTGTATCTCCTCATAGCCGCCCGCAGGCAGGCCTGCCTCCAGTAGATCGTCGGGGAAGGCCTCCCGGCCCTGCGGGCGCAGGCCGTAAGCATGCACCACATTCGTCCCGTGCCCAGACAGCACGGGGCGTGCGACTTTCTCTTCGTTGTTCTCGAACAGGCTGTCAAAGGGCTTATTGATTGAGCCATTCATCCGCATCCAGCTGGGAAGCTTCATCCAACCCCCTTCACACACCGGATCAAAGTAGTGTGCGCGAAGATTCAACTCCCGGGGGTTGATGTGCCCCGCGCCCGTCTCGCCGCAGGCCAGCAACCAGAGCTTGGTCATGGCGCTGCCGTGAGGCACCTTGAAGCGCTTGCATCCGCCCAGCACCCCGAGCACCACCGAGGCCACTTCCCCTGCCCAAGCTTTCAGGGCCTGCTTCTCCAGTTCCAGTTCCAATTCCAGTCGCCGATCTGCTGAACTGCTGGTCGGCGTCCCACCCCGCCACTGGGTGACGCGGGCGGCCGCCTCTTCCTTTGTCAGGTCAAAAGTCAGGGCCGTCTGCGCCAGCATGCCGTCCCACACCTGGCAGATCAGTCCCGCCCGCTGCTCAAAGGTCTCCTTGGACGGCGCTGGCACCACGTCGCCACTCCCCAACAGGCCCCAGACCTTGGCCTGAAGTTCGAGGAACTTCTGCAGGTTCCCCTCCTCATACCCCAGCCGCGTTTCCGGCAGCTTGACTTGCATTTGCACTTCCACGATATTCTCGCTCACCCCTTTCCTCCTTTCAGACCGTCGTCAGACGGACACGCGGGCGCGCGGCACTGCCTTTGGGCAGTGCCTGTACAGAATCAGCGGGGCGCGTGGTCAGATGCCAGCATCATGGCTCACCTCCCAGCCTGGGCCGTGGGGTCCGGGGAAGTGGCCGCTGCCTGCCAGAAGGTGCTGGGAGCAGCCTCCTTTGCATGCCAGCAGCGGAACCATGTATCGTCCTCTTGCGACAGTGGACGGGATCCCAGTCAGGCGTGAGACCAGCGTAATGCTTCTCAGCCTGGCTGGGCCTCGTCTGCTCTTATTTAGACTTTTCTCATTTAAGGCGCCCGATTCTCATCTGACTTCTGGCGAGTGGGGTAAGTGAGATGCTTTCCCCCACCTTCCACCAGCTGTCTGGAGCGCGGCGCCCCGTTCACCCCGGGCTCCTGACGCCCAAATCTCACTTTTCCGCTCCGGCTCTTTCTGCCTTCCCGGACGCACTTTTTCGCCCCTTCCACCCCTTGCGAATCGGCTAAGCTGGTCGTACAGTTGAAGGCGGAAGGGGCAGTGACACCTGTCACAGTCGAAAGCACCGAGTCTCCCGCAGCGAACGGATCCCGGTGCTTTCCTGGCCTTCCCGACAGGAGAAGCCAATGGCAGGATACCGCGTTGTGCCCCAGCACAGCGACGGCACCGCCGTGCAGCATGCGCCTGAGCGCGTCGCCGCCGGTGCCCGTCGCCATCCCCCGCCGCTCCCCCTCCGACCTCCAGCCGCCCTGCCCCCAGCCCAGAACCGCGCTCACCCACCCGGCGAGCGGCCCCGGTTCTGGGCTGCCCCCTGCATTCCCAGGAGGCCCACATGGATCGCCGCGAAGTCACCTACGCGCCCCGACACAAGCAGACTGTGACCCGGCCTGCCAGCGAGCTGAGCATCCTCGACCCGGAGGATCTGCTGCCCCTGCGCCTGCACTACGAAGGGCCTCCCGGTCAGAAAAAGCGCACCGGCCGCGACGCCGCCCGCCCCACCAACTACCGCGGTCAGACCTCGATCGGCGGCACCTACTGGTTCACCCGCACCGGCCGGCGCCTGCCCTACGCCAGCGTCCTCGAACACCTGCGCCTGCGGTACGCCGACCTTGACCCGGCCACCCTCGGGGCCGTCACCCAGCCGTTCCTTCTGAAGTTCCACCGCGGGGGAGAAGAGCACCTGCACATCCCCGACCTGTTCCTGCGCCGCCGGGGTCAGCCCAAGCTGCTCGTCGACGTCCGCCCACGCGCCCTGCAGGGTGACCCCCGCAGCCAACTGTTCTTTGAGACCACCCGCGAAATCGCCCAGGCCGCGGGCCTGGACTACGAGGTCTGGGGCGAGCCCACCGTCACCCAGGCCCACAACGTGCGGTTCCTGAGCGGCTTCCGCCGCCAGCCCCTGGGCTTCACCGAGGCCAGCCCCGAGGTGCTTCACCTGGCCCTGGGAGACCGCCTCACCATCGCCGAGCTCGAAGCCGCCTGCTTCACCCCCCCGTACTTCATCCGCCCCACTCTGTTTCACCTGATGTGGCGCGGCGAGCTCAGGTACGATCTCGACCGGCCGCTCAACAACCGCACCCGGATCCTGCCCGGCCCCCTCGCGCCCCAGCGCCCGGTGCACCCATGACCCGCGCGGCCCAGGTGGAGATCGGCACCCGGCTCCGCTACGCCGGGCGGGAGTGGAAGGTCGTCGCCCAGCCCGCCCACGACCTCCGCCTGCGTGACGACGAGGGCGTGGAAATCACGGCGGTCTGGGCCTCCGTCCTGCAGGCCCACGATTACGCCGTCGTCGGCCTGGAAGAGCCTCCCCTTGACCGCTACCAGGCCATGTTCGACATGCTGCCCCGGGAGGTGCAGGAGAAGGCACAAAAGCTGGCTCGCCACGTCCTGGAAGTTCTCCACGGCACCTCCGAGCGGGGCGGGCCCATTCACCCCGACTATGACCCGGCGCTGTTCTCTCAAAATGCGCGCGTTCGCCGCAAAGTCGCTGAACTCCGCGCGGAAGACCCGGCCTCGAAGGTCAGCGAGCGCCAGATCCACCGCTGGATCGCCGCCTATCAGCACAACAACCGCGGCGTGTTCGGCCTGGTGGACCGCCGCCACCTGCGCATCGCCAACCCGCACTCGGCCAGCGATCACCTGATCATGCGCGCCATCGACAAGGTGCAAGACGACCTGGAGGGTCGGTCGGACGTCACGCTGGACGAGCTGCGGCGCCTCACCACCCAGAAGCTCCGCGCCCAAAACCAGCTCGCAGGGGATGAGGGGGAGGGGCCCGGCAAGGTGCGTCCACCGGCCCGCACCAAGTTCGCCGAGTTGGTTCGCGCCACGGCCCCCACGCTGTTCAAGACCGCCCGGCAGCGCGACAGCATCCGCTCCAACCTCAAGAAGCGGCCCTTCGGGCGGGCCCGGGCAGACCGTCCGGGGCAGATTGTCCTGCTGGATTACACCCGCCTCGACCTGTCCGCGATCAGCGAGGTCGACGGGACCGAGCTGCGGCTGTCTCTGCTGATCGCCCTGGATCTCTGGAGCCGCGCCATCGTCAGCTGGGACCTGGTCGAGGCCGAGCCCGCTGGACGGGACGCCACCGGCTTGGTCATTGGCATCCTCTTTCCCAAGGTGTGGCATCCCGACTGGCCCAGCGCCTCGAGGTGGCCCTACACCGGCGTTCCCGAGGAAATCGTCATCGAGGCGTTCGGTCTGGACGCGGACCTGCACCTCGCCGCCTCCCCTCCGTTGCTGGTTGAACTGCTGGTCGTTGATGGCGGCAAGATCTTTATCGGCAGCTATCTGGAGGCCCTGGCAGACGACTACACCTTCGACTTCCGCTTTGCCCGTCCCTTGAAGGGCAGCGACAAGTCCCACGTCGAGACGCTGTTCGGCACCCTGAGAGAGCGCTTCGCCGAGTCTCTCTGGGGCTACGTGGGCCCGAACGTCCAGAAGCGTGGCAAAGATGTCCGGGGCTACCACACCCGCACCGAGCTGATGAGCTTGATCGGTGCGGTGATCACCTCTGAGTACAACGAGCGCAGTCACGACGCCTGCTTTGACCCCCTGCGGCCCAAGCTGAAGCTCAGCCCCAACCAGATGCTTGAGCTCGGCCTGAAGATGCAGGGCTTCCTGACCGTGCCCCGGTCGCGCAATGCCTACTACCTGTCCCTGCGCCGCGAAAAGCGCCGCATCGGGGAGAACGGCGTCACCATCCAGTACCGCCGCTACGACGGGCCGGAACTCAACCCCTACCGCCAGGCGGCCTCCCCCTACCCCGAGCTGGAGGGAAAGTGGCCGTTCCTGATCGACCCCCGTGACCCCTCCTACATCTTCTTCCAGGATCCCTACCCCGCTGACGGAGCGGAACCCGTCTACCACGCCCTGCCCTGGGTGGACATCGACCATCCCAGCCGGCCCTTCCAAGACCTCCTGTACGAATCCGCCTCCGCTTCTTTCCGGCAGCACGGCTTCAACAACCATCAGGCCATCGACAACCGGCGCGACGAGCGCCGCAACCTCTACGATACGCGCCTGGCCCAGGAAAGGCGGCAGGCCCGTGCGGAGGCCTTAGAGGTGCTCTTGAAGCTCAACCGCAAGCCGGAGGGGGGCAAGCTGGGCCGAACGGAGCGCAACGAGCAGTCCCGGCAGCAGGCCGCGCAACGGGAGCGCGCGGCTGCACTCGGCGTGGAGGCCCCGCCTCCCCTGGAGCGGCCTGCTCCGCTGGAGGCCGCAGAACCCCTGACCCGGGCCGTGGTCATTCCTCACAGCCGGGGCCAGCAGACGCTGGACCGGGATGACCGCGCCGGCCTCTACGACGACCTGAAAGATCTTCTGAACGCGGCCGCCGCGGAGGAGGACGAGCCATGACGGGTGGAGACCTGAGCCGCAGACTCTTCGACGACAACAGCATCCTGACCCGGGAAGACTGGGCGGCTTACTGCGCGCATCAGTCCCCGGAACGCCCGCCCCGCCTGACCCCCGCGGAGTATGCGGCCCTGGATGACCAGGAGCGCCGGCGGTACAACCGTCGCCGAGCAGCCTGGCACGCGGACTGGGGGCTGAACACCACCAGCACGATGGTTCTCGCGCGGCAGGAATTCGCGGTCATCGCCGAGAAGAATTTTTACAGCCATGATCCGGTCAAGGATCACGTGGCGCTCAGCGGTCCGCCCACCCTGGGCAAGACCACCATCGCCCAGATCCTGGGGCGTGACTTCGAAATCGAGGTGCGGGTCTTGCTGGAAGAACGCGGCGTCAAGCTCGAGGATCTCGACGAGTTCCAGCCGGTGCTCTATCTCTCGATCACTTCAGAAACGACGACCGACACGCTGAACCGTCAGATGCTGCTGTTCCTGGGCACGCCCATATCGGTCAGCAAGGAGTACCGGAAGGGCGACCTCGAGCTGGCCGTGGCCGAGACCCTGCGCCGGCATGGCGTGCGCCTGATCATCCCTGACGACGTCCATCTGCTGCGGCCTGGGCGGCGCAATACCGAGGGCGTGCACAGCTACCTCAAGGCCCTCAGCAGCCGGGCCCCCATCATGCTGCTGATGGTCGGCATCGACCTGGAAAAGACCAACCTGTTCGATGAACTGCGCCACAAGGACACGGTCGAGGGCGGACAGACCGGGGGCCGCACGACCCTCCTGCCCGTGGGCCGCTTTGCCAAGGGCAGCCCAGAATGGCTTGATCTGGTGAGGTGGGTGGACGATCAACTGGTGCTGCTTCACCATCCGCCCGGCCGCCTGCTGCGGCTGAAAGATTACCTGTGGAACCGTACCCAGGGCGGCATCGGTTCGCTCATGTCCCTGATCCGCCGGGCGGCCCTGAAAGCCGTCGTGACCGAGCATGAGCAGATCAGCCGCCAGCTGATTGACCTCACCACCGCGGATTACAACGCCGAGAAGCATGGCAACAGGGAGGTCACATGACCCGCCGTCCCTCCCCACTCCACGGCATCCGCCCAGGGCAGGCCACGGCTTCAGGACCCACGGCGGGCGGGCCCTGTTCCCTGCCTGTTCATCTCCAGGAGGTTATCCCCATGGACAACACCCGAACAAGAGGCCTCAGGACGTGCCGGGGGACCCCATGACCGGCTGGCGCTTGCGCCCCGCGCCCCCCGGGGCCGGCCGGCCGCTGCCGATGCGCTGTTCCCCGGTTTCTGGGGAGAGCTTCGCGAGCTTTGTGACGCGCCTGTGCGCCTATCAGCCGCGCGTCCTGAAGATGTCGGTGACCACGATGCTGGCCCGCATCGGCCTGCTGCCGCAGGAGGATCACCGGGCCTTCCTGCCCGGCTACGGGCTGATGCTGAGCCCGGAGCACCTCAGCACCTTCGCCCGGGTGACGCGCCTGGACGAGCAGACGGTGGCCGCTATGCTGCTCACCCACTACGTGGGCATCTGCGTGACCCTGCCTGACCTGAATCCCGCCAGCCCGGACTTCGCGCGGCGGGCGGGCCTGGGGAACTGGGCTTACCTGACAGGCACCCACGTTGGCCCCTGCTGCCTGGCGCAGCCTGCCGCCACCCCCTGGCCGGATGGAGACCCGCTGGCCCGGGCTGGGCTGCTGGCCTGGAAGCTGCCCTGGTCCTTCCTGTGTCTGACGCATGGGCGCTTCCTGCTGGGCGTCTGCCCTGGGTGTGGCCAGCGCCCAGGCGACCAGCGCATGGAACTGGGGGCGATGCCGCGCTTCCGCACCCACGCGGCCCGGCCCGGCATCTGCATGAACCCGGCTTCCCGGCACCGCAGCAGCCCGGGCGTCTCAGCCATCTGCGGCTATGACCTGACCCAGGCCCCCACCACCGCGGTGACCGGGCGCCGCCTGCTGGACGCGCAGCGCACGGTGAACCAGCTGCTGGCCGGTGAGCCGCTGGCGGTCGCCGGGGAGTTGGTCGCACCCTCCGAGGTCTTCGGCCACCTGCGTTCACTGGTCAGCCTGATCCTGCATGTCGCGCAGCCCGGGGATCTGGGTCAGCTGCAGGCCGAGGTGGATTCAGTGTTCGCGGATCACGTCAGCGAGCGAGACTGGCAGCGCGCCGCGCGCCGCGAGGAGGCACCTGGCCGCAAGGGCACGTCGCTGCACCCTTACAAGGCCCCGCCCACTGATCCCCTGCTGCTGGCGGCCACCGTGCCGCTGGCGCTGGACATCCTGGTGGCTGGAGACCTCGCCAGGATGGGTGAACGCCTGGCACCCCTGGCTGCCCGCACCCGCGAGGTCAAAGGCCCTCAGGCGCGTCAGCTCGCCCGCTACTTTCATCTTGAGGGCCCGCTGGCGACCGCCTATGACGCCTGCTTAGCAGACCGGTCCCACCTGCGGCGCCGACTGGGCCGCGACACGCACGCCCGGCCGACCTATGCCTTCACGCCGGATCACGTGCCCCCCGAGCTCTGGCCGGAGGTGTACCGGGAGCGCTTCGCTCCCCTGCTGGCGGGCAGCGACTTGACGGAGACCTCGGGGCGCCGCTTCGTCTCCATGGTGCTGGTGCAGCTGGTGAGCACGCTGGACCGGGTGGGCGCGGCGCAGACCCTGGGCCTGCCGCCTTCCCATGCCGCGGGCCTGTACAACAAGGCCATCGGCGTGGTGCGCAGCCGGGGGCACACGGCCGCCTTTGACACGCAGGTGCGCGCCCTGGCCTCCGAACTTTCGGCCCGGGTGGACCGGGTGGATTACCGCGCCCGGCGCCGCGCACTCACGGAGTTCCGGGAGCTCACCCCGCAGCAGTGGGCGGAACTGGGCCTGCCCCAGGGGGCCGGCACACCAACCCAGCGGCGCAACGCGGCCGCCTGGGTCTGGTCACACCTCACCCTGCAGGATCCCAAGGATTCGCCCGCCCTGGCTTCCCGGGACAGCAGTCAGCGGGAGTCACTGCGCGAGGTGTACCGGCGCTTCCGAGACGGGGATCTGCAGAGGCTGCGGCCGGCCCTGAAACGGCTGGCCGAGCAGGTGCAGGCCGGACTGGGCTGAGGGCTGACGGCCAGGAAAGGACGCGGGCAGCCTCCCACGGCTGCCCCACTTGCTTTCCCGGACTGCATGTGCCTACACTATGACAGGTGTCATATGACTGAAAGCGAACTGACTGGGCGGGCGCGGGATGTGCTGCATGTGATCGCCACGCTGGAGAATGCCGGACAGATGGTGACGCTGCACCGCATTGGAACCGAGCTGGATTTGGCCAAGCAGAACATCTGGCTTTATGTGCGCCAGCTTCAGAACCGTGGTCTGATCGTCTACACGCCGAAGGAGCGCTTCACCACGCCGATCCACCTGAGTGAGGCGGGGTGGGCCCTGTCCGAGGTGCCCCGCGCCTCGGGGCGCGACCTGCAGTTCCCGATTCTCGGGCAAATCGCTGCCGGGCAGCCCACCCTGGCCGACGATCAGATCGAAGCGTACGTCACGCGGCTTCAGGATGTGCTGGACCTGCACGAGGGTGACTTCCTGCTCAGGGTGCGTGGCCACAGCATGATCGGGATCGGCATTTACGACGGAGATCTGGTAGCGATCCACCCGCAAGAGGACGAGCCTCTGAAAGGCGAGATCGTGCTGGTCACCATCCCCCGCGACAACACCGCGACACTGAAGCGCTGGGAGCGCAAAAACGGGATAGTGAAGCTGAGCAGCGAGAACCCGCACCCCGATTATGACCCCATGGAATTCCCGGTGGAGGAGGTGCTGATGCAGGGCTGTCTGGTGGGGCACATCGGCACCGGTCGGAGCCGGCGCGCCCAGAACGGGGAGTAGCGCATGACCGCCCAACTGCGGGAGCATCTCCACCCAGCCACCCCGAAGCTCACCCCCCACCCGGTGGTGCGCTACGGCGAATTGGTGCCGGGAGACCGGCACATTCTCCTGGTGCTGGAAGCCCAGGGAGGCAGTGCCGAGCTGCGCACGCTGGGGGTGGCCTTGGAGCTTTCAGAGGGCGAACTCCAGAACCGTCTGTCAGCGCTGTCGACCCTGGGCATGGTGCGAGTCCTGGCGGGCCGATGCACACTGGAGCAAGAACTGCGATCCCGGGTGCAGCGCGATCTCAATGCGACTGTGGGGGCCCGAATCGTGCTGAAAAGTGAGGACACAGTGCGTTGCCCGCCCGGGAATGCCGGCGAGCGGGTGCTGCGCCAGCTCTGCCGCGAGCTGTTCGCCCCGCACGTGGTTCGCCCCCGGGTGCCGCTGCGCCAAGTGCTGGATGTCCAGGCCATGAACCCCCTGCTCGACGAGGAGGACCGGGCCTTCCTGGCCAACGGCAGCGTTCATTTCGACCTGATCGTGGAACATGTCGAGACCGAGCAGCCCTTGCTGGCGTTGGAACTGGACGGCCCGCAGCACGGGCGCAGCCCCCAGCTGGAGCGCGACGTGCGCAAGGACCGGATCTTGCGGGTCTCCGGCTTACCGCTGCTGCGGTTGTGGACCTGCGAGGCCCAACCGCCCGGGGAAGGCTTGCTGCGCGCCCTGCTGCACTGGCGGCTGCGTGACGCGTTCCGGGACGCCACCTTTCGCGACGCCTGCCACCCGGCCCTGCAACAGGTCTTCCGGGATTGGTCAGGCGAGCCGGAGGGGATGAAATGCCAGCCGGAACAGGCCGAACCGTGCGTTGGAGCGAACGGCGGGCCAGGCTGATCCAGAACGGGGCGAACGTGCACGTGACCTCCAGCTTCTTCGCCCCCTGAACCCGTGAGTGGAGAAGGACACAGCGAGCCCCACCCACTCTGGAATCGGCACCAAGTCGCCTGAAGGAGGGTTCTGCCATGAACGAGTTGGTCCCCGTCCAGCTGGACTTGAACACGTACACCCTGATGCTCGCCACCGGCCGGGAAGGCGACCAGATCCTGGAAGTCATGGTCACCCCGACCCGCAGCCGGGAAGAGGCCCGCCGCGACTTCCTCACCCATTTTTATCCCGATGAATGGGGCATTCAGCAGCGTCTGGCCCGCAGTGTGTATATCCGGCCAGGCGTCGACCACCACGCCCTGGGCCGCATTTTTACCGAACATTTTTTACTCGGCCTAGAACAGGACGGCACCCTGGTCGGCACCTTCCGGATGCGGAGTTACGAGCCTGCGGGCTGAGGAGAGAGATGAGCAAGTTCACGGTGTACACGGTGTCTTTGAACCACTTCGCCACCGGAGAGGGTGTGCTGATGCAGGTATTGGTGGCCTGCGCGCAGAGTGAAGACGAGGCGCTGGAGTTGTTCTGGCACGCTTTTTACCGTGGGGAGCCGCAGCCGAGAACCTTCTGGCCGACGGTGCGCCCGGGCGTGGACCGCGAGCTGTTGCGGGATTGGTGCACCGCGGGCGCTCTGGACCAGTTGGAAGCGCTGGCACGAGCCTCCGACAATTTGAGCTTCAGTCTGAGCTGTTCGTACAGCCTGGAATGAGGAGCGCCCCACGCTGCCGAACCTACACGCTGTCGTTGCACGTGGTCACCCCAGGGGAGCCGACCCTGCTGCTGGTGACCCAGGCCACCAGTCTGAACTTGGCAGAAGAGGCTTTTGGGAACGTGTTCTATGCGCATGATCCGCTGGCCTGGGTACTACGATCCTCAGAACTACCTGACGTTCGGCCTTGCCTCCATTCTTCTGGCAGACCCGTGGTGAACCTTTGAGGGAGCCCTCAGCCTTAGAAAGAAGATGCGATCATGGAGGATCAGACGAGGCAGATCAGAGCGCCGCAGACTGCTTGCGTATGCGTCAGCCACGCATCCTCTTTCCCGAATACGGATTGCCCCTGGTTCTCCGATCCGTCCGAATTGAGAACGCTAACTATGGAAAATGATGAGTCAAGCCTGAGCTTCATGAACATGTCTCGGCTTGGCGGCGGCACAGACAAGCAGTCTCGCCGTCAGGTGCCGCAAAGTTACACCACGGCGTCGACAATTTTCTATAGCATCATGGGAACCACCATGACTCACGCTCCTCAACCTGTTCCTTTACCTGCGCCTTCTACCCTGGGCAACATTGTCTGGGAAGATGTGGAGGCGGCTGTGGCCCGGGAGCAGTCGAACCGTGAGAAGTACACCCCCTCTATTTCGGTGTTCCGCTGGTGGGCCAGGCGTCCCCACAGCCTGATGGGGGCCATCATTGACGCTGCTGCTCTGGCGACCGGCAACAGCGACCTGTGCCTGTCTGACCCCTTCAGCGGCGGAGGCACTGTCGCGGTGGAAGCCACCCGGCGCCACCTGCGCATGTACGCTCAAGATCTGTATCCCTGGCCAATCACCGGACTGATGACCAGTGTGGCGCCTGCCGAGCTGGACGAGTTCGACACCGCCGCTCAACTGCTGCTCGAGCGCCTTAAGCCCCTGAACAGCCATTACGAGCGTGAGGACGGCCGCACCCTCTCGCATGTGATGCGCGTGCGCGTCGGCTGCTGCCCCACCTGCACCAAGGACGTCTACCTCTTTCCCGAGCATCTCATCTCCAAGGCCTCACGGCACCCCAACGAGCAGCTCGGCTTCTACGGCTGCCAAGGCTGCGGACACGTCCACGCCCAGAAGACCAAGGGGGCCAAGGTCACCTGTCCAGCCTGCAAGCTGATTCATAAGCCGCAAACGCGCGGCACAACCCTCAAGCGTTGCGTTCACTGCAAGCACGAGGCCATCACCACCGCTTTTTACGGACGCGCGCCGCGCTGGAAGGAAGTCTTGGTTCAGGAGGTCGCCCTTAACCAGCATGGCCGTGCCCACGCGAAATTGCGCTTAACCGAGGACGGTGATCCTCTCACCGATCTGACCACGGCTCAGCCCACTGCGCTGCACGTTCCACTGCAGGCTGGGCAGGAGACCAACCGTCTGATGAACGTTGGCTTCCACACCTGGGGAGACCTCTACACTCGGCGTCAGGGCGAGACCATTCTTGAAGCGCTCAAGCAAGTCGCCGCACTCGAGGTCTCGCCAAGTTGCCGCGACCGGCTGGCCCTCGCGGTGATCGGCATGGCCGAGATGCCCGCCTATCTCTGCCGGTGGGACCGTTTTCACCAGAAGGTCTTTGAGGGAATCGCCAACCATCACTTTGCGCACACCACCTTCGTGGTCGAGACCAACCTGCTGTCCCCGGTGGGTCGCGGCACTCTGGGTCGCCGCATCAAGGGTGCCCGTAAGGCGCTGGAATGGCGCAATGAAAAAATGACCATGCCGGGCGGCGCCCTCAAGGTCAAGTCCCAGGAACGCATCGCCACCCTGCCCCGGGGGCTCACCGTGGCGATCGGCAGCAGCGAGCAGCAGGCCCTTCCGGACGGCTGCATTGATTTAGCCCTCACAGACCCTCCCTACTTTGATGACGTGCAGTACGGCGAGCTCGCGCGCCTCTTCCACTTCTGGCTTGCCCAGTACACGCCGTTGTCCGCCTACGACGAGCACCAAGAAGCCGTGCCGAACCGAGTTCGTCAGCAGGGCGCTGACCACTACCAAGACGCCATCATGGCCTGCCTGAAAGAAACACGGCGCACCCTCAAGCCTGGGGGACGGCTGATCCTCACTTTCCATAACCGCAAGCTCGCTGCATGGACCGCCCTGGGCAGCGCCCTGCATGGTGCCGGCTTCCGCATCAGCGCCCTGGCCGTGACGCACGCCGAGAACAGCGCTGACCACTCCAAGCGGGGCGGCAAGGGCATGCTGCACGACCTGGTGATCGAGTGCGTGCGCGACGACCAGCCCGGCGGGCCACCCACCGTCGTGCACGCGGGTGAAGGGCAGGAAGCCCGCGAGCTCGTCGCAATGGGCCAGGCACTCGCCGAGGCTGCTGCAGCGGATGAGCCGGGCCAGGCCGCCACCATCTTCCAAGTGCATCTTAAAAAGCAAGACCTGAAGGGCGAGCGGATCACCTGATGTGGGTGCGGGCGTTCCTGCAGCTGGCGCAGATGGAGCGCAGCGCCGCACGCGGCATGCTGCACCACCAGGTCCTGCCGCGCGGAACCACGCCTGCCCAGAAGGCCACGGCTGTTCTGGCCTCCCAACTGCTCACTTGCCCCCCCGGGGAGCGGCCCCTGCTGAATATCGTGATGCCGCCAGATGGAGCGCAAAGCGCCGTGATCGTCGCTACCGGTCTACTGGTGACCGATTTCTTGCACCAACACCTGGGAGGCCAGCGCCTGAACGGCAACCTGTTGCTGGTCACCCACGCCATCACCGGAAGCCTCGAACACTTAGAGAACCTGCAACTTGAGGGCAGCGATATCCGGTTCAGTCAATTCTGGTCGGTCGAATCGTTCTCTCGCTACCACCCTGTCGTGGATGACCGCCCCCACGTCATCGTGGCCAACCCTGGCTGGATCACTCGCCTGGAGACCCTCCCCAGCAACATTGGCGCAGTGATCGTTGACGCCACGCACCCACGGACTTTCTCTCGCCTGGGTGAGCTGGAACGCGCCACGCGGGGCGCGGCCCTGCGGATCTTTCTCACGCCGCCGCTCGGGGAACGCCTTCTCGCTGAGCTGGGGAACCCTGCCGCGCGCCTGACCTGGCTGTGGTCCCCCGGCGCGCAGCAGGCCGTGGCAGAGGAATTGCGCGGTCCCGCTCCCAGCACCGTTGCCCCTCAGCGCCGGCTCTACGTGTGTCAGGACGACCCAGCATTCGACCGTGCGCTCGCTGAGGTGCGCGGCTTGCTCGTGACCCTGATGGGGCTCGCGCGCAGCGCCCCCGCCCTGCTGGACGCCTGGAGCATCTACCACCGAATGCGCCAGCTGGCTGTGCCGCTGCTGCAGTACGAAGCGCTGGCCCGGAAAGGCTGGGGCGGTCTGATGCTGCGCGAGCAAATCGACCAGCTGACGGGCATAAGCCTGCCCAACGCCGCCCTGCAAGGCCCCTGGGCGCAGCTCACGGCCTTGTTGCAGGAAGCTTACGACCTTCTCAGTCAGCGCCAGGAGCCCGTGAAGCTCTACGCCCTGACGCAGCGGATCGAGACCCTGCTGGGCGAGCCTGGCCCGCCCCTGATCGTGGTCGCTCCCAGCCGGGCCGAGACCGAGCTGCTGCGTCGGGCCGTCACCCTCATTATTCCTGGACTGGACAGGCACGAACTCAGCGGACAGATCGAGTTCCTGCATGCCCGTGAGGAAGCGCGCCGTGCAAGCGCCGGCCAGACTTGGCGCAGTGTCCTGCCTGGATACCGCCACGGGACGCTGCGCTACCTTGACATCCATCCCAGCATCGCCGCAGAGAGCATTCTTTACCCCCACGAAGTGCCGCTCGAGCAGGGTCTGCACCACCGCAGCTATGCGGAGCTCGAGACCCTGGAAGCCACCGACCACCTGCGCTCGACCCTGACGTGTCTGGGCATGACCTGCCCCCCCGGTGACCTGATGACTTCCTCGCCCCGCCCTGAACTGCACATCGAAGGTCTGGATGGTCAGCCGATTCGCCTCCTGCAGACTGTAGAGACCCAGGGCCTGCACCTGGACATGGACGAGCTCGTGAGCGCTGAACTGCGCCGCTTGGACTTGGAGCCAGGCGCACCGGGGATCCGCCCCTCGCCCCTGCAAATGTCTGGGGGGCAGGTAACAGTGCGCTACGAAGACGGTGAAGTGCAGACTCTACCTGAGAAACGCATCGTGGACGTGTTCTACCCCGATACCGGGCAGCTGGTTCGGCACTGTGCCAGAGATGTAGCCGCAGGCATGCACGTCGTCAGCATGGTGGACGACGCTTACAGCACATTGTTCGAACGCCTGGTGGAGGTGCTTGACGCACGGTCTTCGCGCGGGCATCAGATCGCCCTGCAGCTGTGGCGGCACGCCAAAATTATCCTGCTCGATCAGTACCCGAGTATTCGCGCCCTGGAGCGGGCGCTGCAACAAGACGGCCTTGATGTCCACTACACCACCCTGCGCAGCTGGTTGACCGAGTTCGGCAACGAGCCGCAGAGCTTTTCCCACATGCGTCTGCTTGCGCTGCGCAGCGGCCTGTACCCGAACGAAGCCATGATCACGCACACCTACGAAGCGATCCAGGGCGTGCGCAACCGCAACCGGTCCGCCGGTCGGGCGCTGCACGCCGTGCTGCGTGCCATCGCCACCGGCGAGGGGTACAAAGCCGCTCTGAACAGCTCGCGCCAGCTCGACGCACACGTGAGTGAAGTGCTCGCAGCCGTGGAACTGCGCCGCGTGACGCAAGTCACACGCCTGCAGCCCACTGCTTCTGTTGCTTGACCGCCCCTCTGCCCATCCAACTTTTCCGAAGGAGAAATTACGTGAGCGCTCCCCCCACCCGTTACCCACAGGAAATCGAGATCGTCAATCACTTTATCAACCGCCTGGAACGCCGGCTCGCTGGCCGGGAAGAACTGACCCTGGTCAACCGCCTTCCCATCGACGAGTGCCATCTTGGTGTTCTGGCGCCCTGGCGCAATCCTGATGAGGCGGAGCCTCTCGATGCCGGGGAGATGGCTGAGGGCGAAAGCCCGGCAGCCCCGCCGAAAGTGGCCAGAGCGGTTCCCGTCGCGGCACCCAATTCCAGGACAGGGACCAGCGGGGAAGCAGACGACGAGGAGCCGGAGGCGCGCCGAGCTCCGGTGGAGCGGGTGGACGACCAGGATGTGCCGCGCCGCCCCCCCTCGGCACTGGGGTGCGAGCTGATGCTCACCCCTGTGGACGGGAAGGTCAGCATCACAGTGAACCTGTCCTTCGCCTTTTACACCACGCACCTGCCAACTTACCGCCAGCAGCTCGAGTCTCTCGGCGGCACTTACCGGCCGGGCACCGCCCCGAAAGCCCCACCGCCCCCTACTCCAGTGCCGACAGGGAAGCGCGGCAAGCAGTCGGAGACGGCGATGACCCTGGCCTACGCTCTGCGGCGCAACGCGGTGCAGCTCGAGAACCTGACCTTCACGCTGGACGCGACCAAAATGACCGAGCAGCGGGACGCTGGCCGAATTCAGACTGCCCTGGACGACGCCATCACCCGCGGCCTGGTCGACCGGCCAGCCCCGGAGAACACAATGGCCACCCGCGCTGGTGCGCAGCTGACCGAGGCCGATCTGAAAGACGAGAAGGCCTTCGAGCAGTTCATCGCCGCTCACATGCGGGACAAGAAGCCCGGTCGACCGGATCCAGCGCTCCAAGCCTCTCTGATGATCCGGACCGAGCCCCAGGCGAACGGCAACGTGCGGGTCAGCCTCTACCTGTCCAACGATACGCTGCGCAACGACCAAATCCGAACCCAGGACAACGTCAATATCCTGGCTGACGCACGGTTGTGGGGGGACGTAACCCAGGGAACGGTCGCCCCGATCGAGATCCTGCCCATTCCCCGCGACTACCAGTACGACCGCCGGGTCTGGGGAGTCGGGCACAACACGTCCGTGACCATCGACCAGCAGACCGGGCGCTTCGAGACCCACGCCCTGGCGCGTTTCGACCAACCCCGGCTGACCACCAAAGATCATCTGCCGACCGAGTTCGGCCGCTTTGCTGAAGACACCTTCGACGTGCTTGCCGAAATTTACGCGGCGATGGAGGCCGAGGTCACGCACTGGCAGGACAAAGTGCTGGGCACGAACAGCGAAGGCCTGACGCCGGAAGAACTCATTGAATGCCAGACTGACTTTGAGAGGTTCCAGGGGGAAGTGCACCGCTTTGCCGCGGGCATCGCGGCGCTGCGCGCGCAACCTGAGCTGCTGCGCGCTTTCCAGGCAATGAACCGGGTCATGGGGCGGATCGCAGCCAAAAAGGGGTTCCACCGGTGGCGCCTGTTCCAGATTGCGTTCATCGTCACGCAGCTGCCTGCACTGGCGCTCCGGGAGAACGTGTCTGGGGGTGAAGATCACCTGGGCCAACACCATGACTGGACCGGGGATCTCGACATCGCGGATGTGCTGTGGTTCCCCACCGGCGGCGGCAAGACCGAGAGTTACCTGGGGCTGATCTGCTGCGCGATCCTCTACGACCGTTTGCGAGGCAAGGCCATGGGAGTCACTGCTTGGCTGCGCTTCCCCCTGCGCATGCTCAGCGTGCAGCAGCTGCAGCGCGCCGTGACGATGATTCATGAAGCGCAGATCGAGCTTGACGGGCTGGGGATCCAGGGCGAGCACGACAAGCTGCTGCTTGGGTACTTTGTGGGCAGCAGCACCACACCGAACACACTGGACGACAAGTTCTTCAAGGACCACGCCACGCCCGAGAGCTGCGAGAAATTCAAGATGATCGCCGACTGTCCCAAGTGCGGGGGGAAGGGCACGGTAAAGATGGAGCCCCGCGCCAAGCAAAGTCGGCTCTACCACCGCTGTCAAGACCCGAAGTGCATGTATTACCTGCCCGTGGTGATCACTGACGCGGAGATCTACCGCACGTTGCCGGCGCTGATCGTCGGCACGGTGGACAAGGCGGCCACCTTGGGCATGCAGGAGCGCTTCGGCATTCTCTGGGCTGGGCCCCGCTGGAAGTGCCCGACCCACGGCTACGGCAACATCGACTTCTGCATCTATGGGTGCACCCTCAAGATGCAGGACATCGCTAAGCTGCCCCTGATTCAACCCAAGGACCCCTCGCCGACCTTGCACTTGCAAGATGAGTTGCACCTGCTGCAAGAAGAGCTTGGCGCCTTCGCCGGCCATTACGAGACTTTGATTCGCTATTGCGAAGAGCAAGCCGGCGGTAAAAAGTCCAAGGTCATTGCTGCCACAGCCACCATTGAGGGCTTTGAGCACCAGACCCGGCACCTGTATGGAGTCCGGGATGCCCGGCGCTTTCCGAGCCGCGGCTACAAGCGGCACGAGAATTTCTACGCCAAGATCGAGGAGACCGCGCCGGGCGTGGCCAAGACAGCACGCGTATTCGTGGCATTCCGGCCCAGTGGGCTTTCCACGGAAGCGGCCGCTCGCTGCGCGCGAATTCTGAATTCAACCGTCACGAAGCTGTTCGAGGAAGAGGCAGCCACCCTCGCGGCGCTCAAGGAGACGACCACGCCCGAGGAGCTCGCCGCACTGCGGCACTATTACTCCATGTCGCTGACCTATGTGGCCAGCCTCACCGGTGGCACCCGCGTCAAGGACTTCCTGAACGACGCCAGCAAGGAAATTCTGAATGGCGCGCGGGATCTGGGCGTCCGCTATCTCTCGGGGCGGTCGAGCACCGGGGAAATCGCAGGGGTAATCGAGGAGATTGAAAGCCCGGGGGACTGGAAGTCCGCGTTGCACGTCGATGCGTTGGTCGCCACCAACGTGATCAGCCACGGAGTCGACCTGGAGCGTTGCAACCTGATGGTGATGGAAAAGTATCCCGCCGAGACAGCCGAATATATCCAGGCTTCCAGCCGCAGCGGCCGCAAGAAAGTCGGCCTGGTGGTGGTCGTGCTGCCGGTGCGCAATCTGCGGGCCTCCAGCATCTACAGCCGTTTTCAGGAATACCACCAGCACCTGGACCGCATGGTTACGCCGGTGCCGGTCAACCGCTTTGCCAAGCAGGCGCTGCGCCGCACCCTCAGCGGCACCGTCGCGGGGCTGATCTACGGCCTGGCCATGCCCACCGAAAAGGACAAGCCACAGAATGGGAGGATGACGCAGCTCAAGAACGTCACCCAGGCGCTGAAATGGCTTGACCGGCCACTGGCACCCGGCGGCGCGCACCTGTGGATCACCAACCACCTGCGCGGCGCCCAGGCGCTCGGTGACGGCAACTACGACGCAGAGCTTGAGTCTGGCCAGGTTGCACTGATTGATGATGCCTACAGGCTGCTGCATGCCCGCCTGGTGCAGCACACCAAGACGGCCGCACGCCAGAACCTGGGAGACGCGCTCAATCCAAAGCCGATGACGAGTCTGCGCGATGTGGAACGTTCCATTCCATTCCGCCCCGATAGCGTCCCCTACGACACGCTGGACTGGTTCGAGCACTCCGGTAAATAACCCTTCCCCCGGGGGAGAGGCCGAGCCAGCCACCCCCGGAAGATCTGCCCATTTTGAGGACTTCATGCCCAGAGAACTTCAGCGCGGCCAGACGCAGGTCTTGTACCGGTACCTGCCGGAAGCGATCTTCGACCACGACGACTTCGGCCTGTGCCGCGTCACCACCATCGAACTCGACCCCCTAGAAGAAGACAGCCTCAACGACATCGCGCTGTTCGACGCGATCGGGGACGCCGTGGGCCAGTGGACTGACACCTTCCGCACCCGTTTCCCGGACGTACGCGACCCCGCCAAGCGGGTGGGCCGCTTTCGCATCGGGCAGCCGCGCGCTGTGGGTTTCACGCCCTATCCGGAGAACGTGCAGTGCCGCAAATGCGGCTACGTGACGGCGTACGCTGACGTGGAGCGCAAAGGGAGTCGCCGCGCCCAGTGTCCCCGCCATGGGTGCAGCGGCACGATGAAGCAGCTGCGCTACGTCGAGGCACACAACTGCGGGCGCATTCAGGAACTCAACCTTCCCCGCAACGAACGTTGCCCCAGCTGCGGAGGAACCGAGGCAAAGCTGTACGATCCAGGGCGTACAGCCCTTGCCCGCTGGGTGTGTGTGAAGTGCGACGGCCAGATTCGTTCCCTGCGCATGACGCCCTGCAAATGCGAGTACAGCGAGGACGCCAAGACCCAGAATCGGCCGAACCACGAGCGCTACATGCGGGTCTATCCCACCGGCGAACCGGGCCTCTACAACCCGCTGGTCGTGACCTTCATCAATTTTCGCAAGAGTGACGAGCAGCGCCTGCGCGATACGCCAGATGCCGAGAGTCTGCTGCTCGCCCGCGCCTGGGGCGTGCTGGACGGGAAAGTTTTGGATCTGGCCCGCGAGCGTGAGCAGTGGGTTGGGGGGAATGCCGCGAAGGACGAAATGAACCGCCAGATTGTCGAGGCGCTTCGTAAAGCGGATCCTGGTAATGCGTTGGTGAAGCAGTACGATGATAAGGTTAACAACCCTCCCGGTCAGGATGCCATCAATCAGGTGACCACCCATCTCGGGATGGCGCTGGGCGGCGCCCCTTCCCGGCGCTTGATCGAGCATGTGGCTCTGCGCGACAACATGCGCCTGACCACGCCGCAGCTGGTGGCAGACCGCCTGACGGACCGCGGCGAGGCAGTCCGGGGGAGTGAGTTCCTGGACGGCGCCCAGAAGGCCATGCAGAGTCTGGGGCTGTGCACGGTCGAGGCGGTGGAGGACTTTCCTATCGCGCAGGCTGCGTTTGGCTACACGCGGGTGACCAAGGATCCTCGGCGCAGCTCGGTTAACCCTTTCATGGCAGACGAAGACGGCCGACTGCCTCTGTACACCCTGCCCACAGAAACCGAAGCGCTGTGGTTCCAACTGGATCCGGTAAAGGTGGCCAGCTGGCTGGTTCGCAACCAGATCGTTACTGGGCCGGCGCCGACGGATTCGACTGCCGCCTGGGCGTGGCTTTGGCGAACGGCGCTGCGGGATCCCAACGTCGCGCCCGGAGAGTTAACCCCCGCGGCGGAAGCGGTGCAGACGCTGCTGCACAGCATCAGCCACATCATGCTGCAGCGCATGGAGTGGAGTGGGTACGCATCGTCGAGCATCGGCGAGTACCTGCTGCCAGAAACGCTGTCGTTCGCGTTGTATGCCAACCGCTTTACCGAGAGCAAGATTGGTGGGCTGCTGACCCTCTTTGAACAGCGCCTGCCGCTGTGGCTGCATGAGGCCGGGCAGCAGGGGCGCGACTGCATTTATGACCCGATCTGCGCCCACGACGGCAGCAGCTGTGCGGGCTGCTTGTACCGCGAGCACAACTGCGTGCATTTCAATAAGTACCTGTCGCGTGCGCTGCTGTATGGCGGTCCGTTGCCGCAACACGCTGGCTTCGGCAAGGGGCGCATTACCCACGGGTACTGGACATGCTGGACAGAGTCCGGCGACCGGTGATGTCCATGAACCTGACCGACCATCAACTCAGCCGCATGGCGGGTGCCCTCTGGGCGCGCGTGGGTCAGCGCACTGCTTACCACGACCTGGTGTGGGCAGACGACCTGCTGGGATCGGGGGGGCGCGACATCCTTTGGGCCGAGCTGCAGGCAGCAGGCGCCCTCAAGGAAGGGGAAATTCAGCCTCGCCCTCTGGCGGGCTACCTCGCGCAATGCAGCGCTGCGCTGGAGACGCAGTTGCTGTGGACGCTGCCTCAAGGGCTTCAGGGCCAGGGCTTGAGCTATGTGGAAGGCCTGGCGCAGACCATCCAAAGCGCGCAGCGCGAGCTGCTGTTGATGTCCCCGTTCATCGCGGCGGGCGGCGTTCACGTGATGGAGCGAGACCTGCGTGATGCCTTACACCGGGGCGTCCACGTGACTCTGATCGGCCACGATCTTGGGGACATGAGCAGCGCGCAGAGCAGGGCGATTGAGACGCTGCGGCAGGAGGCCGAGCGTATGGTAGCCGCCTTCAGAGCCTATACGGCTAACCATCAGAGTGGTCTGCTGCACGCGAAGCTCGCGGTGGCCGACCGAGAGCGGGTGGTGCTGGGCTCGGCGAACATGACTGGGCATGGCTTGGGTATCAACTTCGAGGTGGGGGTGGTGCTTGGGGAGCCCCATGCGGGGCAAGTCGCGCAGACCTACGATCAGTTGTTGAACAGCGCGTTGGTAAGTCACGTATTCACCACCCGCGTCTGATTGCGGGCTAGAAGCGGTTGAAGGGAATACTTCCGCGTCTACCTTCGCCACCATGTCGGGAGAGCAGGCTGAATCGTAACCCACATTGAGGACATGCTCGGTTGGATTTCTGTGGGGACAGGCTGCTGTATGCAAGAGCAACAGCCCGTGCTGGACAAAGACTCTGAGACAGACTTGATTTGGTGCTTGGGTAACTTCTTGCAGGGGCTTGTCCTGCCCTGAGCAAGAAGTCGTTTCTGGTGGGAAAGCCCTGACAGACCGAAAGATCAGGGGAAAGCATTAGAACATGTGAAGCCTATTCGGACTCGTGTCGTGTATTATAGCGACACGAGTCCGAATAGGCTCGAAAGGAGTTGGAGATGTCTCGTGCAACACATGCAGTGAAGGAGCCGCTTCTGAACCAACAAGCTCCTGACCTGACCGATCCTCAGACGGCCCGGAAATTGTCCGACGGGCTGCCAGCTGGCATCCGGATCCTTGAAGCGCTGAACCTGAACCGTGAGCAGCAGGCCTGGCTGTTGGGCCTCAGCGTCCGGAGCCTTCAGCGCGCAGGGACCGAACGTGGACCGACGCTGACTCAAGACCAGCTCACCCGGCTCAGTCTGGTGGTGGGCATTTACAAGGCGCTGAACATCCTCTACGACAAGCCAACGACCGTCGGCTGGCTCAAGCGCGCGAACGACCGCTACCCCTTTGGAGGCAAGACGCCCTTTGAATACATGTCTGAGAGCGGGATCCCCGCCATGTATACGACTCGCCAGCTTCTCGACGCTGACCGTAGCGGCATGTTCTCGGTAACCCCTGAAGCCCGCAAGGCCGCCTCAGACTTTGAGACTGTGGTGGACCTTTGAGGGTACCCGAACCGCTCCAAGCTCATGAAGCCCGCACCTCGCGGCTGATCCCGTCGAAGCATGAGCAGCTCAGTCCCCGCCCTTCGGTGCTGGGCGATATTGCTCAGAGCCCGCGTGAGCTAGATATCTTGCTCGACTTGGATAACCTCACGAACAGCCGGGTGACCAGTGGTCAAGGCGTCACCTATCACCCCCTTGAGCACATGGTTCTGGCCGCCTTTGAGCATGCGGGCAACAATCGCTTTAACGTGCAAGTCTTGGGTCACGGTGCGTGGTATGCGGCCGACGAATTGGCGACGTGCGTCTACGAGGTCGCCCATCACTTCAAGGCACGGGCCATTGACGAAGGCTTGACCACGACCGCCCACGTGACGGAATACACGATCTACGAATGTGACGCCCAAGATACGTTCTACGACGTGATGCAAGATCCAGAGTACGTCAGGCACCTGGCCATCGACCCGGACTCCTACGCGTATTCACAGCCGCTGGGCGAAGAGGTTCGCGCTCAGAACCGAGCGGGGATCCTCTACGACAGCAACCGCTCCCCAGAACCCGGCAAACGCTGTATCGCGTTTCTGCAGCCTTGGGCGGTGCGCAGCGTAAGCCGCGGGGGTCAGGTCTACATCCTGTGGAACCCAGAGAGGCAGATTGCTTACGCGACCCGGACGGCACCAGGTCCGGACGTGGTGAGGAAATAGAACCGCCCTGGCTGAGGCTCTTGCTGCCCGAGGGTGACAACTATCCGCGGCAGACGGGGAGTGACATGAATAAAAATCCCCCGATGGACGTCGTGTTCATCGGGGGTACTGGTGACAACTTCGCGCGGGCTGTACATGCCACTTAAAATGTCCATTTTTGCCATTTGAAATGTCCACTTCACTACCCACCTCCCCCCGTCTGTTGAGGAAAATCTCCTCGCAGACGGGGTTTTCCTGTTTATGAAGCTGAAGGAAAATGGACAAATGAGAATAGAGATGAGAAGCGAAAACTTCGTGCCAGACAGCTTGCAATGCAATTTGTCCATTTTTGACACTCATTTGTCCATTTTGTATAGAGGCATGCATAAAAACACGGAGAAGATATGCACACCTCTCTTTGTCTTACTTAAGGCACAGCGTGATTCTTATTTGTCGGGTGCCAGCATCACGAGTACCGAATCAACTCCAGCAAGTAAAGCAAAGGCTATTTCCCCCGTCTAAGACGGGGGAAATAGCCTTTATAGAATTTCGTATACCATTCAACCTTTTAGTCAATCAGAGCAAGTTCCCCCTGCCTGACAGAGGCTACACAACAGTTTGAACACTTACGTCACTCATCTGAGCAGTCAGAGCTGATGACAGGGGAGGTCTGCAAATTAGGGCTTGTGTCACTTGACACAAGGCACCTTTGTGTGATTTATATAAGGGAGAGAGAAGTTGCCCATCGCTGGTTAGCGAGACAACAAAAAGACGCTCAAGAGGGATTCGCAGCCCTACTCCAGAGCGTCTTGACCTCTCTATGGAGGAAAAAACCTTGGCCCTAGCATACCGCGTTACCTACCAGCTCGATAGTGGTGAAGTCCACGACGATCAACACCCGTTGTTACTCGCTGCTACACCCATCCAGACACTGGCCCCCATTCGTGCCCCCAACAACTACCGGGGACAACATCACATCACGGGCCTACACTACTCGCCCAACACCGGCCACCTGCACGCCTTCGAGTCCAGACTTGAGCAAAGTGCCCTCCTGCGCATTGACTTTGAGCTTCGGCCGCAAGCGATTGCCACTCAGCCCTTCGCCCTGCTCTACGACGACCAGGGGAAACGGCGCGGCCACATCCCGGACATCCTGGTGGGCCGCACCCACACCCGCCCGCTGGTCATCGACGTCAACCCAAAAGTCTTCGTCGAGAAGAATGCTGGCCCCTTCAGCGCTCTACGCGACGCCTGTGCCGAGATGGGCTGGGACTACGCCATCTGGACTGAGCCCAACCGTGCTTACGCCAGCAACCTCGCCTTCCTGTACGGGTATTACCGCCCGCTCCCCGGCGCTGCGTCCGTCACCGCAGCCTTGCTCGACCGCCTTACTCCTGGCCCCCTTCCCCTCGCCGACCTCGAAGCCGATCTCGGATCCCCCTGTCTTATTCGCCCCATTCTGTTTCACCTGCTGTGGACCAAGATGATCCACGCTGACCTGCTGCGTCCCCTGACAGACTCCACCTTGATCAATAGGGAGGCTGCATGATCCGCTTTGCTCCTTTCGAACCAGGACGCGCTCTCCAGTACCAGAACATGCGCTGGACAGTGGTGGCTGGAGCCGGACGTACCGTCACGCTCTGCTCCGCACTCGGGGCGACTCGCGAGTTTGATCTGCTCGAGATCATCGGCGACCCCACCTACTATCCACACCTGCGTCCCGATGAGTACACCCCCGCCAACCGGTTGTTCCTCTCCGGCCTCACCGCAGAAGACCGCGCCAGCATCCTCGAAAAGGAAGCAGTCGTTCAGGAAGTGCTGACTGGATACCGCTCCGGCCGGCCCGACGCCGCAGCTCAGAATGAACCCCGTTCAGCGTTTGATCCCCTCACCACCAAAGTGATGGACCGTTACGCGGCCGCCGCCGAGGAACTGGGCTGCACCACACGTACCATCCGCCGCCTCTGCAAACGGTACCGCGACTCTGGCCTCGCCGGACTCCATGACCGCCGGGTTGAAGGCAACCGGAAGAGCCACTTTGATGATCATGCCCTCCAAGACACGATCACCAAAGTGAGCCAGCAAGCAGCGCAGAGGAGCACGGTCACTCGGAAGACCCATATCGGGGCCATTAAACGAGCTTTCCAAGAGGCTCACCCAAATGTCTCCCTCCCCAGCACCCGCACCCTGTACCGACTCACAGACGGCCCCGCTCGCCGGTACGGTCTTGCTTTACAGGCCAAGACCAGGCGCAGCAAAGCCAACAGCCCGCAAGTGATGTACCACCAGATTGTTGCCAGCCGACTCGGCCAGCACGTTGAAACCGACGCCTCGCCCTGGGACATTATGCTGCGCGGTATCCACCACCCCGAGGAACCCCGCCGCTACCGACTGCTGGTCTTCCTCGATCTGTACCACCGGGGTGTCGTCGGGTTCAGTCTGCACGCGGGTGAACCGCAGGCTGTGGACGTCGTCTACCTGCTCCATGACACCCTCAATCCCAAGCACATGATGCCGGGCTGGCCTGAGGAGATGCGTTATCCCTACGTCGGTGCGCCGGAACACATCGTGCTCACGGAATATAGTCTTGGTGCCGACGTTCAACTCACTGCACAGGGGTTTGTGACGCCCAGCAACATCACCATCGACAATGGCACGATTTTCAAGTCCCGCCTCTTCCAAGATGCCTGCCGACGCCTCGGCATCAGTATCATCATCAGCCGCCCCGCCACGCCCACCGACAAAGGGGCCATTGAGCGCTTCTTCCTCACAGTCCAGCAGGAGTTCGCTGCTCAGTTCCCGGGATATGTCGGGCAGAACACGGCGCACCGGGGTCAGGAATTACCGCTTCAGGAACTCATGTGGGTCGACGAGTTCAGGGACGCCTTCCTGCGTTACTACTGCAACGTCTATATGCGGCGGCCCCACAGCGCTCTGTTTCACCCGGATTACCCCCAGAAGAAACTGAGCCCCGCGGAAATGTTCGAGTTGGGCCTGAAGACTGGCGGACTCCTGCGGGTGCCGCTGGATCCTGACATCTATTACCAACTCCTGCCGTCGGACACCAGAAAAATCACCTCGCAAGGCATCGAGAAAAATGGTCTGAAATACGACCACCCCGGCCTGAACTCTTTCCGGGGCGACGGACAGCGTCACGCCTTCTCATACGATCCCCGAGACCTGCGGTACTTGTATTACCGCACAGACACGGGCGATTGGCTCCGCCTCCAACGCAAGCCTGCCCGCTTCCCCGACCTGCCCTTCACCGAAGGCATGTTGCGAGCCGCTCGCTCGGAACCAGACTCAGGCCTCCGCATTACCCCTGAGGAAGCGGGCACCCGGCTCGACGACATCATCCGCAGTACGGAAACCCTCAGCCGGAAGCGCAAACGTGGCCGACCGGAAGCCACCGCCGCCGCCCGTCTCGACCGCGTACAGGAAGACCGCGAACGCACCCAAGCCCCACTGCCCGTTGACCCTCCAGCCCCACTACCCAAGCAAGCTCCAGAGCCTCCCATGCCGGCCAGCTTTTCCAAAATCGAGTTCACGCAGGCCGCCAATGCAACCGACCTCAAGAAGCTTTTTGATGACTAAGGGTGCCCCTCCTACACTGCGTGGGCTCTCCTCACGACTCAACCCACACACCGTCGAAGGTTGGCGCCACATCATGAACGAACCCCGCTCGTACGCTCCGGAGCGCGCGACCCCTGACGAGCGTGCCCAGTGGACCGAAGCCGAGCGGCAGGCCTACGACTTTGCCCGCACTCGGCATCACAGCAATATGCCCGTCATTCTTACCCCCGAAGTGCGACGAATCTTGCGTGACACCCGCCTACAACTCCAGGCCAATGTGCATTCTTACGGAACAGTGTGCGGAGCAGTCATCACTGGACCCGCCACCTACGGCAAGACCACCCTGCTCGAGGAGATTGGACGCCAGTATGAGACCTGGTTTCGAACTCAATTTCCCCCGGAGAACCCAGACGAGGCCGCTTTGGTGATTCCAGTGGTCAAGGTCGGCCTCCCTGAAAAAGCCACGACCAAAAGCCTCAACATTGCCATCGCAGAGTTTTACGGAGCAGCCCTGAGCCGCCGCCAGACCACCCGCGACGAGTACCAGGAGATCATCCGCGCACGGGTTGCTGCACATCACACACGCCTGATTATCATTGACGACATTCACTACCTGAACCGCAAGGCCCGGAGAAACAAACAGGGTCAGCGTCTCTTGAACGATCAGGAACTGGCTGCCCTGATCAGCATCAACAATCACCTCAAGAGCCTTGCCGATGAACTCGGCGTAACGTTCATCTTCGGCGGGATCAACGTTGAAGACACGGGTCTCTTTGATGAAGGGAACCGCACGGACACAGTCTTTTCACAGATCGGGGGGCGTATGGCCCGCCACGACCTGACGGGCTTCCCCCACGGCAGTGACGAGTGGAAGGAAGTCGTGAGATCCTTTGAGAACGAACTCTGTCTCGATCACCACGTTCCCGGTACCCTTGAAAGGCTCGCAAACTACCTGCATCACCGCACGAATGGCAGTATTGGGAGCCTGAAAAATCTTTTGAAGCTCGCGGCCCTCCGCGCTATGATCATGGAAACGGAGCGGGTCGATTTCACGCTGCTCCAGAAACTCAAGAGTGACCGCAACGCGGAGGAAAACTTCCAGCGGCATGATTCCTTGTACCAGGCCGGAGAGCCTTCGTGACGCCGGGCCGTCGGCAGTTCAATTACGCTCCCCGGCCAAAACCAGGGCAGAGTTTTACGTCGTACATCGAGACATTCGCCGCCGAGCATCTCCCGCCGCTGGACATCCTCACCATGCTCTATAGAACCGGTGTGATTGAGGAAGATCACTTTCGTGCTCTTCCCATTGGCTATGGACTCACCCTCACGGACAAACAGGTACAAGATTTTGCATTCGTCTTGCGGCTTCCCGAGGAACGCGTCCGGGCCATGCTCCTCACGCACTATGACGGGATCGCGTTCAGCCTCCAACCCATGGACGTCACCACTCCCAAAGCGTACGCAGGCGCGGTGCGCTCGAACTCCAATCTCTTCACCACCACCCGCCTCTGTCCCTGCTGCATGGCAGAAGACCCCTATTTCCGGCTCGCCCACCGTCTGCCGTGGCTGTTCCTGTGCTCGACCCATCAGGTGCTCCTGCAGCACCTCTGCCCACAGTGCGCCCGGCCATTCGGAAACTTTTTGAAGAGTCGCGGCGGAATGCCCACCTACCCAGCTAACGTCCCTGATCCCTCCTGCTGCCGCAATCCACCTCCCCGTGGAGAAGGCGACAGCGGACGCAACGCACGCTCCTGCGGCCAGCCACTGGCTGAGGTCACTGCTTACGACGTGTCTGGTTACCCCCGGGTGCTCGCCACGCAGGGCCTCTTGGAAGAGGTTTTGGAACGGGGCGAAGGCACCGTCTGTGGGGAACGGGTGAGCAGCGTGAGCTACTTCGGCCATCTCCGGAGTGTCCTCTCCCTGCTGGACTACGCAGCGGATCCGGAGGATCTCGGCCCGGGTCTTCCCCCCCGCGTACTGGAAACGGCAGGGCAGCATGTCACCGAGCGGGGCAGCGCAGACGATGAAGGAAGCATACGCCGGCAACGGGCCACAACGGCCTACCGCACACCGGAGTGGATGTGCGCCTTCCTACCCAAAGCAGTAGAGCTACTCGCACAGCCTGACGAGATCGCCCTGACCGAAACGCTTGAACCTCTCTTGAATCAGGCCCGCCGGTTCAAACGGCTGCACTTTCGGACACTGGGCCATTACTTCAAGTTTGAGGGGCCAGTGCTACGCGCTTTCGACACCGCCTTAATGCCCACGGCCTCACCGCGGCGGCGTGCAGGGTACACCAGCCCGCACAGTCATCATCCTGACCGGCCTTACAGGTACCGCCCCGAACACGTGCCGCAACTGCTGTGGGAGGAGACCTACCGCACCAACTTTGCTGGGTTCTTCGGGGAGAGTGGCATGGGGGAGCGACACCTACGCTCTTTCGTTGCCATGGACCTCGTGCGGTTGTGCGGCGACTTTGGCTGGATCGAAGCCGCCAATGAACTCGGTTTTCTCCCCGGGCAAGCGAGAGGCAGCGCCAATAAGGCCATCGGGGTGCTCAACAGCCTCGGGCAGTATGAGACGTACCTCACCCGCCTGCACGCCACCGCCGCGACCTTGGAGAGCGTGGGGCGTCCGTTCGACTTTGGAAGACGGCGGCAGCGATACGCCGACCTCATGGACTTCCCATTTGATGACTGGCAGCTCGACATGCGTGCCCTAGAGCTTCATCCCGGGAAACCCGGCGGCAAGAATCGATGGGCAGCCGCGCATGCCTGGGCGTTGCTTACCGCCGGCCACCCGCGCCGCGCACCCGTCTTCCAGCGCCTTGCCTACCCGGCGTACGAGAACTCGCTGGAGGTCTTCTACCGCTTCAATCGCGACCATCTGGTACAGCTTCTGCCGTTGATTCGAACCCTGTCACTGACCCTCACCGCAGATCAGCTTCTAGCCGCAGAGATCGCGTTTGGGGCGCAGGAGAATCCCCTAAGTATCCCCAGGGAGGAGCAACAGCCGTGAGCACTCCTGCGGAACATTGTGTTCCATGCTTTCTAAACTTCGTAAGCCCTTGCATTCTGCCCTCCATTGCTTCACAGTTGTGTCAGGTGACACAATGACTTTAGAACAACTTACCTCGAGACAACTTGATGTCCTTAAAGAAGTGATTCGCCTCGACCTGAAAGGCGAAGCGGTCACGACCCGGCTCCTCGCCGACGCGATGAGCATGCCTCGCCAAAACGTCCGCATTTACCTCAAGGCCCTCCAAGATCACGCCCTCATCGAGTACAAAGCGGCGGAGCGTCACACCGCCATCGTCCGCGCCACCGACAAAGGATTTGCCCTGCTCGGGCATTCCCGCGTGACTCTCTCGCTCCCCATCATCGGGGACGTGGCTGCTGGACAACCTGGCTACGCGGACGAACACATTGAAGGCTACGCCACCCGATTACAGGACGTTCTCGATATTCACGAAGGAGACTTCCTGTTGAGGGTGCGCGGGGAATCCATGCTCGGCGTCGGGATTTACCCTGGCGATTTTGTGGTCATCCGTCCTATGCAAACCGAACCGCTGGCAGGTGAGATCGCCCTGGTGGCTGTCCCTGGTGACAACACGGCCACACTGAAGCGCTGGCACCGCAATAACGGTACGGTCACGCTCCTGAGCGAGAACCCCGACTATGCCCCCATGACCTTTCCCACCCAGGACGTCCTCATCCAGGGCTGTTTGGTCGGCCACATCGGCACTGGCCGGAGTCGGCAAGCCCGCTAAAGGAGAATGCATGCGCCCGACACTCACCCTGTACGCGCCCACGCCCCTCGCTCTGGACACCCGGCTCCGACTTGACCGACTGCTTCAGGAGCGCTGCGGCCCCTGTACGCTTGTGGTAACCCTGTCAGAGGGTGAACCGGGGCGTCCCATCACGTACCTGCTCACCGGGCCGTGGCAGCTCTCGGCTTCAGACATCCATCGCCACCTGGTGGACGTGTTTGACCGGCTGGTGACCTCATGATTACCGAGGTTCTCCCCGACAGCGAAAACCATTTCTGGGTGACGGTCGGCGACGAGACCTTTCACCTTCGACTGCGCCCCTTGCAGGGTTCCAACAGCATGCTGCCCCTGAACATCCTGCGGGTCTTTAACCGGGTGAAAATTGTCGAGCAGGGACTCGCCCTACGTTGGCCTGGTGGATTTACTCTGCCCCTGACGATGCTGACTTCTCGGCGTCATCCCCAGTGGCTAACCCATCTCGGTACCGTGCCCACCGCTGAGCGGTTCCGGCCTCTGCTGCCCCTCCTGCGACACGCCACACCTGGGGCCGCCCTCCGCACACAGCCCACGCGGGTTCAGATCATGCGGATGTTCGGGCTGCCTGAGGGGCAGTTGGATCTCGTGCTGATGGCCTTTCCCGTCCCTGAGCCTGTCATGTTGCACCGCCTACATGACATCGGGCTCTTCCTCCAGCACCACTTGGCTCCGGAATTGCAGGTGGGACTTTTGCGGCGTCCCTGGGCCTACGCCGCGTACCGGCACCCCCAAGAACGCCACCTGCACACCATCATGTCGTGCCTGACGTCCGGACGCCTCGACCTGATTGAAGCGCCCCTCTGGGCCCTCGCCCGCGCCGAAGCTGCCAGGTAGATCACGCGACCTGTTTCCCGCTGTACAGGAGGCCCTAATGACGGAACCCATCCTCATACGTCCATTGCAACCCTTCACGGTGTCTATGGACTATTTCGCGACCGGCGAAGGCGTCACAGTGGCCGTGCTGGTTCTCAACGCCCATAACAACGAAGAGGCAAAAAACGCTTTTCTTGATGCCAACGGCTATTACGGCTCTTCTCGCGAATATTTCGGCCGTGGTGTGGACATTCATGAAGGGGTCAATCGCGAACTCCTTGGCCGTTGGCTTGCTCCACGATTTATTGACGCGCTGGAACGCCGGATGCAGGTCCGTGCCCGGTTCATGCTGAACTGGCATTTCAACGCGAGCTGAACACAGAAGAGAGCAAAACATTCGTCCTTCTGTATCCATCTGAATCCTTTGATACAAAAGGTGTACTCCAGCTTGCTCACCCTGGAAAACTTCCAACTCGGCATTTGCAAGTTAAAGTAGTCGCGCTCTGCCCCTGAGAACACCCTATGCAGACGTATGGTGCGCGCATACCCGTCCTCATGAAGAGAAATGGAAGTGGACAATGTATATGGCGCAGGCAAGCCAAACCCTATTTGTCCACACCCGCTTGAGTCCATGTTCATCGCACGCCAGTGGACAAATCAAATGGCAACGGACAATCTTGTCAAATTCTGGTGAAACTGTCGTTTTCTAACTGAATATGTCGTCCGTCGTGTTGGAGAGCGTTAGCGCTCTCCAGCACGAATTATTTGTGGATTGATCATTCTCCTGATGGTGTTTTCGCCTGCAACGACATGATGAGCGCAACAATCCACCCTCCGAACACAAGAAAACCAGCCTCCCAACCCCTCTTAGACAATGGTTCGGACAGTTTTTGAGGTGCGTGGGGACGACCCACCGAAAATGGGTCTGTGAATACGCAATTTCCAGTGGGTCTGGTCGGCATCTTACAGCACGTCCTGCAGGCAGTTGAGCTGCGTAAGACGCAGCGGAATTTTCTCGCCGTCGTCCTGAGCGTTTTCCTGGCGGTTCCGGGACGGCTGAATGCTTTGAATCTTTCCCGCTACGCGTCCTGCTCGGACCGCACCATTCGGCGCTGGTTGCACCGAGACGATGAGGGCGCTGTGCCCTGGTGGTCGCTCCAGATGGCCGCGGTGACCACCGCGATGCAGAGCGGACTGATCAGTCCGCTCTGCATCCTGGCCATTGATGCTTCCTTCCACCGGAAGTCTGGGAAGAAGACCGCCAACCTCGGCTCATTCTGGAATGGGTGTGCAACACGCGTAGAACGAGGCATTGAGCACTCCTGTTGTGCACTGATTGAAGTCCAACACCGGCAAATCTTTCCCATTCATGCCCGTCAAACCCGCACGGATCCTGAAGCACCTGGACGGATGGAACAGATCACCGATCAATTGGAGGAGGTCCTGCTGGATCTTCGAGCCCATCCTCAGATCGAGCTCGCGGCCATCGTCGCCGATGGCGACTATGCCAACATCTCCGTTGTGGAAACCGTGACAGGTCACGGTTTCCCGTTAGTCTCAAAACTCCCACGGAATGCCAATCTCAAGTACCTGTACGCCGGTGAACACGTCAAGCGTCAAGGACGAAAGAAAACGTTTGACGGGAAGGTCGACTTCCACGATCTGAGGCGATTTGAGGTGGTCTGTGAGACGCCCACCCAACGGCTCCTGACCCAAGTCGTCTGGGGATGCCACTGGAAACGGAAACTGCGTGTGGTCGTCATTCAGCAGTTGGATCCCACGGAGACAGTGACTGGGTATGCGGTGCTGTTCAGCACCGCCGTGACCATGCCAGCCCATGAAGTCGTGGCCCTGTACCAGAGCCGTTTTGAGATCGAACTGGTCTTTCGGGACGAGAAGCAGTTCCTTGGCAGCCAGGATGTCCAAGTTCGGTCACAACAGGGCATCGAAGCCCACTGGAACATGGTCATGCTGGCTTTGAACTTGGCGCGCCTGGAAGCTTTGCAAGCTGCTGGAGGGGGACAGGGCCTCGTGTTTAGTCTGGAGGACATGAAGCGCAGGGCGTATAACGCCCTGCTGGCCCAAGTCATTTTGTCCAATCTGGGTCTCGAAGCTCGCTTTGAGGAATTAGATTCGCTTCCCTCCAGGCCGCTGGATTTCGGCCTCAAAGCTGCCTAAAACTGTCCGAACCATTGTTCTAAAGAGATTTACACAGAAATCGCGTTCCAGCCTACTCCGCTGGAACGCGCTTGTTTGAACTTGTTCAGCCTACGTCGGTAATGAGAGGCGAACGGAACAAACGGTCTGGAGCATACTGCCAACGGCGGCGGCTGAGCAGGGCAACCATGAGGCTCACCACCGCAATGAGGCCCATTCGGAGCATGAACGTGGCGTACTGGCCTTCATACGCGCCGAACATGGCGTAGCGCAGGGCATTGATTACGTCGGTGACGGGAATAAAGCTGTGAATGGCTTGAAACACGCCGGGGCTGAGTTCTACCGGATAGCTGCCGCCCGACGCCGCGAGTTGCAGCACCAGCAGCACCAACGCCAGCAAGCGCCCTGCTGCGCCCAGTAGCAAATTCAGGGCCAAGATCAGCACCACGAAGGTGAGGCTGGCCGCCAACGTGGTCAGGATCACCAGACCGGGATTCTGGAACTTGACGCCCAACAGGTCGACGCCCAGCAGCACCAATGCAGCTTGCCCCAGCACCAGCACGGCAGGCACAGCCAGTTTTCGCAGCACGCGGGCGGCCTGAGAAGAGGTGCGAGCGCTTTCTGGAATAAGGAGGTAGGGGAAGATGAAGGTGGTCAGCGTGCAGCCCACCCAGAGGGCCAGCGCCATGAAGTAGGGAGCGAAGGCTGCGCCGTTACTGCCCACAGGCGCGAATTCACGGGTCACGGTTTGTACGCTTTGAGACAGGCCCGCCGGGTCGCCGCCCAATTGTTCAGTCTGATCGGGAATCTTGGCGTACAGGGTAGTCAGGCCGTCGCGCAATTGCTCGGAGCCGTCCTGAACGCGGGCCGCGCCACTGGCAAGTTTTTGTGCCCCTGTAACGAGAGTCGCTGCCCCCGTTGCCAAGTCATCGCTGCGGGCGGCCAACGTAGACGCGCCGCTTTTGAGGGTGTCTAAATCGGCCTGTTTGGGCAGGCTGGCGGTGGCCGTGCCGAGTACGGCTTTGAGTTTCAGGTTGCCTGCTACCACCGTATCCACGCCGCCCTGAAGCTTGCTGGCCCCAGTAGCCAGTTGGCCCGCGCCGCCCGCCGCTTTGGTCAGGCCCGCCGAGACTTGCCCCGCACCTACGCTCAGGCTGCCCGCGCCCTGAGCCACTGCCGCCGTGCCTTTGGCGAGTGCAGCGGCTCCGGTGGCGGCTTTCTGTGCGCCCGCTTGGGCCTGTGTCAATCCTGTTCCCAGTTGTGCAACCCCGGTCTGCAAGCCCGCCGCCCCGGAGGCCAGAGGCGTTCCTGCTGCTCCCGCCGCGAGTTGGCCCGCGCCGCCCGCCACCTTGCCCGCCCCGCCCTGCAACGTGGTGAGGCCGCTGGCGAGGCCCGGCAACTGGGCGGCCAACTGGCCTGCTCCGGCGTTGGCCTGTTTACTGCCCGCCTGTAAGCGCGAGGCTCCGGCAGCCACCTGATTCGCGCCGTCCTGCAAGGTGTTCAGACCGCTGGAGAGTTCAGTGACGCTGCTTGCCAACGCCTTAGCCCCCGTTTGCAAGGGTGCAAGTTGGGCCTCTCCGGGGGCCGCTGCCTCTAGCTGCTTCAGGCCGCCCGACAATTTTCCCACGCCGCCCGTGAGCGTCCCGACGCCGCCCGACAAATCGGTTGCTCCGGCGGCCAGTTTGGTGCTTCCATCGGCCAGTTTGCCCGCACCTGCCGACAGATCGGCGGCCCCGGTGTTCAGTTTGGCCGTGCCTTCTGCCAGCGTGCTCGCGCCGTCACGCAGTTTTCCGGTGGCAGCTTTCAGGTCGCGGAAGCCCTGCTGTACGTCACTGAGGCTAGCCTGCACCACTTCCCAGCGGCGGCTGCCCAGTTCGGAATTCAGGTCGGTGGTCAGGCGCTCGGTCAGATTGGCGCCCACCCGACTGGCAAAGTAGCTGAGGCCGGGGGCGCTGTAGAGGTGCAGCAGACCGTGAGAGCGGCTGTCGCCCGTGACTGCCTGCGCCGAAAAGTTGGCCGGAATGGTCAGGGCAAAATAGACCTCGCCGCGCCGCACCGCTGCCTGAGCCGCCGCCTCATTGGGAAAAGACACGAATTTGACGGGCGGGTCTTCACGCAACTTGATCACCAGATCGCGCCCCAAATTCACCTGTTCGCCGCGTGTGGTGGCTCCGGTATCGGTGTTCACGAGGGCCACAGGCAACTGCGGCAAGTTGCCATACGGATCCCACACACTGCCCAAATACAGCGCCACGTACACCACCGGGATCACCAGAATCGCCAGCGCTGCCGCCCACATCAGCGGCATTCGCCACAGCCCCCGCTCGGTAGGCGTGAGGGCGCGGAAGTCTGCGAGGAAGCCGCGCGAGCGGGCAGGCATAGGGATTGGCGGTTCGGGAGCAAAGGGTTCAGTCATGGGGAAACCTCGCAAAGTGGGGGAGACAAAGGGACATAGGCAGCGTCAGGTGACAACCTGTCAATAGCCAAAGCATGAGCCTTAACTGTCAATCTGTCAAGTGACAATCTGTCAGCAAAGTGGTAGGTTGTAGTTATGCCCAAGCCTCGGCCCTCCCCTGCTTCCCCTTCCTCTGCTCCGCCCGATCCCCGCCGCCGCTTGCCGAGTGCAGATCGCCGCCAACAGATTCTCGACGGCGGTGAACTGCTCTTTACCACTCGCGGTTTCGAGGCCGTGTCTATGGGCGATCTGGCGAGCCATCTGGGGGTGTCGCGCCCCACCATCTACGCCTATTTCACGTCTACCGAAGCCATTCTGACGGCGCTGCTGGATGCACGACTGGCCGAATTTGAAACGCGCTTGGCCCCTTTTTTAGACAATTTACGGGCCAGTAACAGCAGCACCCGGCCTTTCGGTAACCTGTTTTTGCTGCTGGTGAACGAACGCGCCCTGCTGACCCTGCTGCAAAGTGGCGGCGGCCCAGTCTTCGCGGCGCGGCGGCAAGCGGTATTAACTGAACTGGAACGCCGCTTGGAAACTCATTTTCCACCCCCAGTGGGAACGTCCAGACAGCCGTTTTTGCTGGCCTGCATCACTCAGTTGTTGCAGGGCATGGCAACCAACGCAGTCAACACCCGCCTGAGCCACGCCGAGATAGGCCAGTTGGCCGCCACGCTAGACCGCTTTGCCAACGCCGGACTGCAAGGAGTGTTGCCGTAAGGGGAGGGGGGAAATCTCCCCGAAGGCAGTTCTCAGGCCCGTAGACCCTCGACTCTTAGACGCCCTTCACCCCACTTCGACTGTCCCAACAACACCCTAAAACCGCTTGCGAATCTTCCTCATGCCGTGCCGCATCCCGTGATCGGGGCGCACACCATCGGCGATCAGGTGAAGCCACTGGCTGAGGTAATAGCCCAGCAGCAACGGCAAAAGCGCAGGCCAAATGGCCGCGAAGCTGAACGACTGTGGGAGGGCGGGCACGCGCACACCGGGAAAGACCAGCGACAGCAAGCCGAACACGATGCCCACCATGATGCCGAGGTAGGCCAGCCGGGTCAGCGGCCCCAGAATCCACGTATGAGACAGCCCCCGGTGGCTGAAGATCATGCCGTAGGGTGCCCACAAAAAGCCCAGCACGCCCCAATAGCGCTTGCTGTTCACATGTCCTTCGGCCAAATCCAGATCGGGCGACAGCAGGAAGGTTCCGGCGACGTAGGCCAGCGTGAAATACAGCGCCTGCGTGGGCACAACGGTAACGATGTTTTGGTTGGAAGCAAGCAGGACGCCGCCTGCCACGACAGAAAATACGGCGATGTTGATCAAATTATGAACTCGTCCACTGGGCACGCCGCCCATGATGCACGCTGGAGCGCCCGCTTGTCCGTGCGGATTCGGGGGTTGGAGCAGCTTGGGCGCTACTGGGGAGCTGTAGTTTGCCGAGCTGTATTGCACCGGGCTGCATTTTGTCAGGCTGGCGTAACGCTGATGTGCGAATCTAGGGGCAATGAACCGCTCTTTGCCTCTGCGTTTGCCTTTGGTGGCCTTGCTGACCCTGTCGCTGATGGCCTGCACGGTAGATCCGCCTGTGGTGCCGCCGCCGCCAATAGTGGAGGTGCCGCCCGTTGTAGAAGTGCCGCCCGTCGTGGTGGTTCCCCCAGCACCGCCCGTCGTGCCTACTCCCGCACCCACCAGCCTCGCCAACCAGACGGTCAACCTCGGCACGGCGCTGTCCGGCACGGCTAAGCAGAGCTTCAGCGGCAACTGGAATGTCAAGAACGTTCCCGATTGGCTGGCCGTGTCCGTGACGGCGGGCAGCGGCGACGTGACTCTGACCCTCACCGCAGACCGCGTGAAAGTGGCGACGGCAGCGGCCAACCTCCGTACTCTCAGCGGCGACGTGGTACTCAGCTGGGTGTCAGGAACAGCCAGTGGCACCGCGACATGGACGGTGACGGCAGACAATTACACCTTGACCGGACGCGTGGTAGACGGCGCTGCGGCACAGAGTCTGAACGTGAGTGGAGCCGATGCCCAGCTAGGCACGCAGACGCAGGACAGTTCAGCAGAATCGCAGGCGCGGGGTATACAGGCGCGGGGCGTGGTGGTGAAGTACCGGGCCACTGCCGCTCACAACGCGGTGCTAAACAGCAAAACCCTGAACGCTCAGGCGCTCGGCTCGCAGCTTTCTACGGCTCAGCTTCAAAGCTTGCAACGCTCTGCGGAAGTGCTGACCAACTTAGGCATAGCGCCCAGCCAGCGCCGAGATTTGGGCGGGCGTGACGTGCTGCTGAACACTAAGGAAGTCGCCCCTGCCCTCGCCGCGTTGCAGGCCGATCCGAATGTGGAATATGCCGTGCCCAACGCCGTGTTGCTCCAACAAGCCAGCACACCCGTGATTCCCACCGACCAATACGCGGGCCTCCAGTGGGCCTATCCGCTGGTGGGCTACGGGGCCGTGTGGCGCGACATGGAGGGCGGCGGCTACACCCGGCCCATTACGGTAGCGGTCATCGATTCCGGCGTGCGGTTCGATCATCCGGACTTGGCGGGGCAACTGTGGCAGTCGGGCGAAGGGGCGCTGGATGTGCTGAGCGACTCCAACAATGGCGACGGAGACGGCATAGACAACGATCCCACCGACCCCACCACCCCTGACCGGGTGCGGGCGCGGGCCGTCGACAGTCACGGCACCCATGTGACCGGAATTATTGCCGCCCGCTGGGGCGCTATTGCGCCTGTGGGATGTGCCGAGTGCAGCACCAGCGGCGTAGTCGGGGCGTCTTACCTCGCGCCCATCAAGGTGCTGCCGATCCGGGCCATCGACGCCAACGGAGACATTACGCTGGCCGATGTCATCTTGTCGGTGCGCTACGCGGCGGGACTGAGTGTGCCTACGATCACCACCACTCCCCACCCCGCACAGGTCATCAATCTGAGTCTGGGCGGAGAGATCAGCGCCGCCACCGCCGCGCCCATGTGCGACGCCATTGCCGAAGCCCGCACCGCTGGGGCGTTGGTCTTCGCTGCCGCCGGGAACAGCGGAACCACCGTGCCTACCTATCCCGCCGCTTGTTCGGCTGCCGTCGCAGTGGGCAGCGTGGCTCTTTCTGGAAGCAGTGTGCCCATTCACGCCTCTTACAGCAGCACGTATGCCGCTGTACAGCTCAGCGCACCCGGCGGCACCGACCCCAATACGCCTACGTCCTTCAATGGCGGCACGCTGAATGGCTCCCCCTTTCCCGACATGATCTTTTCTACGGGCTGGGATTATGGCCGAAATCAGCCCACGTATATGGCCGAATCGGGCACCAGTCAGGCCGCGCCGCAAGTGGCCGCTCTGGCCGCCCTGCTGCTCAGCAAAGGCGTGACCAGCACCCCCGCCAATACTTTGGCCCGCCTGAACGCCACCGCCACAGACTTAGGCGCAGCAGGACGTGACACGCAATTCGGCTTCGGCATGATCAACGCTGCCGCCGCCCTGAACGCCCCAGCCACCAGCAGCGGCGTGGGCCTGCGCCTGCAAGATTCGGCGGGCACAACCTATCAGCCCGCACTCGACAGCTTGGGGCGCTTTACCGCCTTCTTGCCCAACGGCACATTCCGGATGGTGGCAGGCCGGGACACCAACAGCAACGGTATTTTCGGGGAAGTGGGTGAGACGAAACAGGAACGCAGCGTCAGCCTTAGCCCCAGCACGCCCAGCAGCGATGTGGGGACGCTTACGGTGGGGAACTGAGGGTCGGCGGGAGGGTCTAAAGGTCTAAGGTGTTGGGGCGGGGGCTTTGCTGACTTGCCCTCTCACCCCGCCGCAACTCAAGCGCCCCTCTGCAAGTCCGGCAAGGGGCGAGGGCTAAGGGCAAGTGCAACACTCTGGGGCTGTTTGCTCCCTCACCCTTGAGGGGGGAGGGCCGGGGAGGGGGTGAGTGAGCGTCAGCGATTACCCTTGCCCTTCCTTAGACCCTTAGACTTCCCCCCCGCTCAGCCCACCTCAATCACCACCCGCCCGCGCACCTGTCCAGCCAGAATCTGCTGGGCCAGTGCGGGCGCGTCTGCGAGGGGGTGAATCTGGGTCACGTCTTGCAATGTTGCGGCGGGCAAGTCGCGGGCCAAGCGTTCCCACGCGGCGCGGCGGCGCGGCATAGGGCAAGTGACCGAATCTATTCCGGCCAGTGTGACGCCGCGCAAAATGAAGGGAAAGACACTGGTAGGAAGGTCGCTGCCGCCCGCCAACCCACAGGCCGCCACCGCGCCGTGCGTTCGGGTAGAGGCGATGGCTCCGGCCAAAGTCGCGCCCCCCACGCTGTCTATGACGCCCCCCCAGCGTTCCTTTTCCAGCGGGCGCTTAAGGGCGGGCAGGTCTTCGCGCCCAATGACAGTGGTGGCCCCCAAACCGCGCAAATAGTCGGCCTCTGCGGGGCGGCCTGTGCTGGCGGTCACGGTAAAGCCTGCGGCGGCCAAGAGTGCCACAGCCGTACTACCCACGCCGCCCGCCGCGCCCGTCACCAGCACCTCTCCCCCATCCGGCGTGACACCGTGATCTTCGAGCGCCATGACCGCCAGCATGGCCGTGAAGCCCGCCGTGCCTACGCTCATGGCCCACTGCGGCGTCGTTCCGGGCGGCAGCGGCACCAGCCATTCGGAACGCACCCGCGCCAGCTCGGCATAGCCGCCGTCGGTGCGCTCGCCTATGCCCCAGCCCGTCAGCACTACGGCGTCGCCCAGTTGCCACTGGCCCGATTCACAGGAAATGACGGTTCCGGCAAGGTCGATACCCGGTGTCATGGGATAGCCGCGCAGCACGCCGGGTTTGCCCGACACCGCCAGCCCGTCCTTGTAGTTCAGGCTGGAATAGTGCACCTGCACCAACGTGTCACCGTCTGGCAAGGCTGACAGCGGGAGGGTCTGAACCTCGGCCCGAATGCCCGCCTCATCTTTCACCATCCGCAGGGCACGGAAGGACTGTGGTGTTTCTCCGGTCATGGCTTCAACTTGGGTCATAAATGCTGTCTCCTTGGGGTAAGGAGGCCAGCCTAACGCGCCGCAAGCAGGAACAGGAAGAAGCGTGTGGAGAAGGTAAAAACTAGGGTGATACGGATTCCGATTGAATCCTGCTCCTTTCTGGATTCAATCCGAGCGGAGCGAGTAAGAAAAACTACGGGATACGCGATATGGAGCCGCAAGCGGTGCTTTCCCGATTGTGGCGGAATTAAGCGGAGTCCGTATGAATCTGCGCCCCGCCTTTTCCACAACCCACGCCCCGCAGCCCTAATTCAACAGTTCCGCGAAATCCTCGTCGTCGCCGTCTTGGGCCAACGGCAGCGTGAAGGTAAAGGTAGCGCCCTTGCCCCGTTCGGACTCCACCATAATCGTGCCGCTGTGTTCCTCGATGGCCAGTTTGCAAAAAGCCAGCCCCATGCCAGTATCGAAGCGCCCGTGTAGCGTCAGGCGGCTTTGCTCGAAGGCGGCGAACAGGTTGGGGAGGTCTTCGGCGGGAATGCCCTCGCCATCGTCGCGGATCAAGAATTGCACGTCTTCTTTGCCCTGCCGCACGATCAGGGTAATGACGCCGCCTGTGGTCGTGTGCTTCATGGCGTTGCTGATCAGGTTAGCCATCACGCGGCGCAAAATTTCGGGGTCGGCGCTGGCCGGGCTCAGGCCGGGTTCGACTTCTACCCGCACATGGCGGTCACGCAGACCACTGCCCACGTCGCCGCGTGCGAGGTCTATCACTTCTGCAAACATCGGGCTGAACATCAGTTCCCGGCGCAGGTTCATCTTTCCGGCCTGAATCTTGCGGACATCCAGCATATTCACGGCCAAGTGAAGCAAATGCTGGGTTTCGTCGCGGGCCACTTTAATCAGGTCGCGGGAGTCGTCGGGCACACGGGAATCGTCCTCCACGACTTCTAGCAGGCCCATCACGGCGGCAATCGGGTTTTTCAGGTCGTGCACCAGCATATGCACCAATTGGTCACGAATCCGTTCTTCGTGTTCCCACGTATCCATGCGGCGCTGCAACTGCGCCACCCGCTCCTGAATATCGGCGTGCTGCTGCGCCCGCCCCAACATTGTTTTTACCTGTGTGGCAACGGCTTCTACAGGCGTGGTGTCGCTGATGAGGGCGTCGGCTCCGGCAGCCAGCAGCGCCCCCAACCCTTGCGTGCCTACCGCCAGCCAGTGCGTACCTGCCAGTTCTGCCCGTTGCCGCAGCAGCGGAAGCACCTGCGCCAACGGCACACCCGGCGTATCGGTGTACAGCAGGGCCACTTGCGGCGGCCTCACATGCGCTTCACGCAGCAGCGTTTCTGCATCGGGCACATAAATCACCTCGGCAGAAGGCAATACGGGAGCAAGAAGTGACGCACGGGTGCGATCCCGCGAGACGACGAAAACAACTTGAGGATCAACGGAAGCCATGCTTAGGAGCAAGTGTAGCGCGGCTTTCCCGGATGTGGTGCATGAGCAAAGGCTAAAGGGCTTGAAAATGACGGCTTGTTCACCGATAGGCGCGCGAAAGTCAGGATTGCTCACAGGCCCGCGCCGCCCCCGTGAGTCTCAAGACGCCTTAAGAACACATCACGTCCACATCAGCTTGATGCGTGACAGTAGGGGTATGAAGAAATTGCTGCTGGGACTGGTTGGGTTGAGCGCCGCGTTGGCAAGTTGCGGGGTAACGGTTGATGTAGGTGGCCCAGTAACTATTACTGCCCTTAACTCTTACACATCTGATTGGTACCGGAATGTTCCTGACGGTAACGGCGGCACAAAGCCTGAATACGTCATCTGTGACAACCGCGACACGACTGTAGTCATGAACGTCAGTTGGGTAGGCACACTTGCACAACTTGATGTCAGCTTCGAGGGTTCGAAGGGTGGAAAGCTGGCAGAATCGACGGGCCAATTTACCCCTGACTCCTCTGGCAATGATGTCTTTACCTATATGTTCGGCCCCAATATGGCTCCTTTAAGCTTGAACAAGACTGCAATCTCGGCCCAATCGTTGAAGCCGCAGGCCATCATTGTCAACCCTACAAACAAGGGAACTACTTTCGTCACTCTGACTGGCTACTCCGCGAGTGGCCTCAAGAGTAACAGCCTTGTCGCACCACAAGGAATCCCTGTCGTCGATTGCATCTGATCTAAACCGCATTTGAACAAGGCCGCCTCCAACCGGGGCGGCCTTGTCCTATTCGCAATTACCCGACAGGCTTTAATCCAGCTTCGATCTGCGCCCGCTTAGGCTCCAAAAAGGGGGCCAGCACCAGCTTTTCTCCCAATTTATCGGCGTCTTCGTCTACGCCAAAGCCGGGGCCATCGGTGGCAAGCTCTATCAATATTCCTTGTGGTTCGCGGTAGTAGATGGACTGGAACCAATGGCGGTCTACCTCGCCGCTGGTGCGGAGGCCCAAGCCGCCCAATTCGGCATTCCAGTCGTGGTATTGCTCATCGTGAACGCGCAGGGCAATGTGATGCACGCCGCCTGCACCGGGGCGGGCCGGGGCCAAATCGGGCCGAATCCGCAGGTGAAGTTCAGCGTGTGGGCCGCCCTCCCCCATCTGGTACACATGCACGGTATGTTCGGCGCTGGCCGGGTCAGAATACGTGCCAGCGGCGGTCAGGCCGTACACGCGGGTCAGCACGCGGTCGGTGGGAAACAGCGCGGGCAAGGTCAGTTCGCTGGGGCCGAGGCCGGAAATCTGGTGGGCAGCAGGAATCACACTAGCGGCCCACGTTTGCCCGCTGGGGCCACCTTCGATCAGGCTGAGGCGTTGGCCTTCGGGGTCGGTGAAATCGAGGCTGGGACGGCCTGCACGTTGGCTGTGGGTGGTGCTTATGCCCTGCCCCACCAAGTAATCGCCCCACCAAGTTAGGCTACCCTCCGGCACGCGCAAACTCGTTCGGGAAATAGAGCGGTTGCCGGGTTCTTCGGGCGGCACGGGCCATTCGAAAAAGGTCAGGTCGCTGCCGGGATTGCCCGCACCATCGGCGAAAAACAGGTGGTAGGCGCTGGGATCGTCTTGGTTCACGGTCTTTTTGACCATCCGCATCCCCAGCACGCCCACATAAAAAGCGTGGTTGGCGGGCGCGTTGGCGGTCACGGCGGTCACGTGGTGCATCCCGTGCGGAATGAGGGAAGAAGTAGTCATACCATCAGTATAAAACGTTTGATGTTAAGCGATTGTGTTGGGGCGGTGGAGGTCTGGATTGGCGGGTGACTTGGCGGGTGAACCCCCCCGTTGCTGACGCAACGCCCCCCCTTAGAGGACGTGAGTTCGGGTTAAGCCACGAGCTTCAAGGGGCCTCCTTCAGGGATCAGAGA
>NZ_SSNW01000016.1 GCF_004801315.1 Deinococcus sp. Arct2-2 | reverse complement strand
GGGGGAATAGAATTTGTTGATCCCCCACTCTACTCTTTTTAATCGGAGTCCGTATAACGGGGGGGTTCACCTTCCACCTCAATACAACAAGGCAGAAATCAGAACCTCACACCCACCTAATCCACTCCGGCTGCCCTGATCGGCTCTCCCGCCCCCCCGCCCCGTTTCCGGGTCTTCTGCTGCGCTCCGTTCTCTTTGGCAGCCAAGCCCAACCCCAATTTGCGGGTCAGGGCCGCCAGCTGAATCAGTTCTTCAGGTGTCAGAATCGTGAACAGATCGTGGATACCGCGCACATGCTGAGGCAGCACACTTTCTATCAGGGCTTCTCCCCCCGGCGTCAGCGACACGTTCACTACGCGCCTGTCGACTGGGTCGCGGTCACGGCGCACCAGTTGGTCACGCTCTAGGTTGTCTATGACCATCGTCAGGTTGCCGCTAGAGCGCAGGATTTTGTCGGCCAGTTGGCGCTGGCTCAGCGGGCCAAGGTGATACAGCGCCTCTATGACCCCAAATTGGCTGATGGTGAGGTCGTAGGCGGCCAAATGGCGGTTGGCAGCCACTTCTACAGCGTGTGCGGCACGCCAGAGCTTGATGTACGCCTCTAGCGCCCGGCGCTCCTCGGGCGTTCCAGAGTAACGGGTGGGCATATATGGGCCATCCTCAGGGTCAGCGGCCAGAAAATCAAGCCGGAATGTCCGGAAGTGCAATTCCAGTTTGGCTCTTGTCAACTAAACGAAAACTAAAAAAGAGGCTGGCAACGCGGAAATTCAACGCGGCCAGCTTCTTTTTGGGCTTGATACAAACCGGGCTTAAGCTTTTTGGCCTGCCCGGTATTCTTCCGTTGCCAACCGGATACAGGTCGCTACTGCTTTCATGGCCGTCAGCACTTCGGCTTCGGGCGGGCGGGTGGGAGCGAGGCGGATATTGCGCCCGGTGGGGTCTTTGCCGCCCGGATAGGTGGCCCCGGCGGGCGTCAGGCTCACTCCGGCCATGTCGGCCAACTGCACCACCCGCGCCGCCACAGGTTCTGTGGTGTCGAGGCTGATGAAATAGCCGCCTTTGGGCGTTGTCCACGTGGCGTACTCGCCCGACTCGCCCAACTCCTGCGCCAGCGTGCTGTATACCGCCTGAAACTTGGGCGCGATCAGGCGGGCATGGTCTCGCATCAAGCCCTCAAGGCCGCCCTCGTACTGGGCCAAAAAGCGCACGTGGCGGGCCTGCTCCAGCTTGTTGGGGCCGATACTCTGGGCGTTCAGGTACTTGGTGGCCCAAGCGATGTTGTCTTCGCTGCTGCCCACAAAACCGAGGCCGCCGCTAGCAAACGTGACCTTGCTGGTGCTGGCGAACACGAAGGCGCGGTCAGGAAATCCGGCGTCGCGGCACAGCGTCACAAAATTAACGGGCGCGTCTTGGTCGGTGTCCGAGAGGTGATGCACGCGGTAGGCGTCGTCGGCAAAGATGGTGAAATCTGCCGCCGCCGCCTTGATTCCGGCCAGTTTTGCCGCTTTGGCCGCGCTGATGCTTTCGCCGCCCGGATTGGAATAGGTGGGCACGAACAGCACGCCCTTGACCGAAGCGTCCCGGCCCGCGATCCGGGCAATGGCGTCTACGTCGGGGCCGTCGGGCTGCATCGCCACAGTTAGCAACTCGAATCCCAGCGTTTGCAGCAGCAAAAAGTGACGGTCATACCCCGGCAGGGTCACGATCATTTTGGGCTTCTGGCTGTCCAGCAGCTTCACCCAGCCGCCGGTGCTGCCGCGCACGCCGTGCAGCAAGGCAAAACTCAGCAACAAGCCTTGCAACTCTAGACTGGAATTATTCCAGACCAACACGTTTTCGGCCTTCAGATCCAAGTAGGCCGCAAACAGCGCCCGCGCACTGGGCAGGCCGTGTACGCCGCCCGGATAGTTGCGGAGGTCTAGGCCGTCTTGGTGCGTATCGGTTTCGCCCAATGCAGTCAGCAGGCCGTTCGACAGGTCAAAATCGGCGTCGCTGGGCTGCCCGCGCTGCATGTTCAGCTTCAGCTTCTGCGTTTGCAATTCTGCATAGGCGGCCTGTGCCGCTGCCAAGCTGGCTGGAATGGTCGCGTCCGTTGTCATGCCCCTAGGGTAACGGTCTGAGGGCCGGGGTGCAGCGAGTTATGTAGGGCGGCCCAGCGCAACTGAACACCCGGCAGAGGTATCGCCCTAATTTTTGTTAATATTCTTACATCACCTCACGAACGGCGGGCCTATGCTTCTCGGCGCGTCCACCCAAGGGCGTGTCACTTGCGTCTATTCGTTCTGTCCTTTTCCGTTCCTGCCCACCCTTTTCCTCCCGTCTTTCATTCTGTCGCCCCGTGCCGATTGCCCCAAGCCGTCTGCGCCGCGCTGCCCCTCAACAGGAGAATTCCCAATGCAATACGTAGTGTCTCGCCCCAGAGTCGGTGTGTTTATCGACACGCAAAACCTGTACCATTCCGCCCGCGATCTGCTGGAGCGCACCGTCAACTTTGAAACGCTGATGCGCGTGAGCACCGACCACCGCGAGTTGGTTCATGCCATCGCCTACACCGTAGAGCGCGAGAACGAGGCCACCGCCCGCCCCTTCATCTACAAACTCTCTACGCTGGGGTTCAAGGTGCGCCGCATGAATCTCACGCTGCACCACGTCACCGAGGGCGGCAAGGCCATTTATGAGGGCAACTGGGATATGGGCATCGTGGCCGATATGGTGCGCCTGTGCGATCACCTCGACATCGTGGTGCTGGGCAGTGGCGACGGCGATTTTACCGACATTGTGGAAGTGCTTCAGGAGCGCGGAAAACGGGTCGAAGTGATTTCGTTCCGTGAGCATACGGCCCAAAAACTCATTGACGCCGCAGACCGCTTTATGCACCTGCCTGACATCGAAGGCGGCCTGATGCCTGCCCGCCAGAAGCCCGCCCGCGCCGAAGAAACGCCCGCGCTGGAGCCTTGATCATCGTTCTCTGACATGCCTGATCCTCACCTTGACCCGGACGACGTGTTGGCGCAGCTGGCCTTCACTCTGCCGCCAGAGCGTATCGCCCAATCGGGCGCAGAACCCCGTGATTCCTCCCGCCTGATGGTGGTGGGCGAGGGAATAGAGCATCTGCTCTTCCGCGATTTGCCCAACTTGCTGCGCCCCGGCGATCTGCTGGTCTTCAACGAAAGCCGCGTGATTCCGGCCCGAGTGATGGCCCGTAAGCCCATACAGAACGGCTTCGGCGGCGGGCAGGTGGAAGTGATGCTGCTGCGCGAGGAATACGGGACTGATTTAGGGCCGCACATCTGGTCTGCCTACCTGAAACCCGCCAAGCGTGCTGGCCCCGAACTGCTGCTCGGCCCACCCGACGCCCCCCACCGTGGCGAAATCGTGGGCCAACTGGACGACGGCGCACGCCTGTTGCGCTTTGAACACGACATCAAGCCACACCTCGACACCATCGGGCGCTTGCCGCTGCCGCCCTACATCGACGCAGGCGACAACGACGAACGCTGGCGCGAACGCTACCAGACCGTGTACGCCCGCGAACCCGGCAGCGTGGCGGCTCCCACGGCGGGCCTGCATTTCACACCCGAACTGCTGGCCCAACTGGAAGCAATGGGCGTACAGCGCACCGCCATCACCCTGCACGTCGGCGCGGGAACCTTCCGCCCTATTTCCGGCAGCGTGGCCGATCATGTGATGCACGCCGAGCGCTATTCCATCAGCGCGGCAACGGCGGGGGCCATCAACACGGCCAGAGCAGCGGGCCGCCGCATCGTGGCTGTCGGCACAACCACCGTGCGGGCGCTGGAAAGTGCGGTGGACAAGGCTGGACTGGTGCAACCGGGCGAAGGCGACACGCAAATTTTCATCACCCCCGGAACGCCCGTGCGCGTGCCCGATCTGCTGATTACCAACCTCCATCTGCCCGGAAGCACCTTGGTGCTGCTGGTGGCGGCGTTTGCGGGTGTAGAGCGCATTCAGGCCGCTTATGCTGCCGCGCTGGATGGGGAATATCGGTTCTATTCGTTGGGTGACGCGATGATCTTGGAGCGCGGCGGGCTGTAAGTGGATCGGGGAGCTGTGAAAAGAGTCTGTAGACTTGTTTCCAAAGTTATTGATTCCTGTACGACTGAGCAACAGCCAAAGATTGCCCCTTAAAGCGGGCATAGAGCGTTGAAGCCGCGTGTAAACCCCCCAGTCTGCTGTGCAGCCAGCCCCCCTCAAGGGGAGCGCAACAGCCCTTGTCCTCCCCTCTCAGGGGGGCGTTGCGTGAGCAACGGGGGGTTCACCTTCCAGCTCCGTGCCTGTCCAGTGTTGCCCAACTGAGCAGGAATCAATAAGCGCTGAAACCCTAATATTCCTGCCCACCCGCGCTTTTCCCACGTTCCACGCTCCACCCTCTACACTTCCTTCCGCACACTCACCCACGCCGCTTCCCGCACAAATCCCAGCCGCTCATTAATGCCCAGCATAGGCGCGTTGATGCTGTGATTCCCGGTGCGAACATGGGTAAAACCGCGTGCCAGTGCAGCACGTGCCGAAGCCAGCTTAAGGGCGTAGGCGACGCCGTGACCCCGCCAGTGGGCCAGCACGCCAGTCAGTCCATTGCGGAGTGTGTGCGGATGCGCCGGGCTGACCAGATACAGCTCATTCACGCCCACCCACTGTCCGTCCGGGGCCACTGCCACAAATAAGCCCACTGGATCAATTGCATCCACGATCCGCAATTGCCACGTTTCGAACGGCCACACCTTGACCGGAGACGTGCTGGGCACATCGCGCAGCAGGGCGGCAATCAGGGTGTACAGCCGGAATTGCTGTGCTTCGTCAAACAGCCCTAATTCGATAAGGGGCCGAATCTGGATTCCGGCAGCCTGCGCCTTCTGCTCCTGCCCGGCAAAGGCGGCGAAGTCCAGTTTCGTCAGATCAAGGGTGCTGCTCCACATCCGGTCATGCTCGCGGTAGCCGTGCGATTGCAGAAGCGCCAGTTCCCACCAGTCTTCCCGCGCACGGCTCAACAGGGTATGTGCGCCGGATTCGGCAGCCACCGCTTCGGCTCTCGCCAGCAGGATTTCTCCCAAAGTCTTGTGGCTGGGCAAAATACACACAGACAAGCTCAGCCAACCGTCGTGCGAGTCGCTACGGGGCGTATCCACTTCATACAGGCCCACCCACACGCCATTTTCTTCTATCACCCCGCGCTTATGCACCTCGCTGGGCAAGTGGCCCCGCTCCAGCCGCTCCAACTCGGCGGCGGTGGTAGGCGCGTCGGGGTGGGCGGCGCTCAGCAATTCGGCCAAGCAATTCAAGTCTGTCGGATTTGTCCAAGCTAATTCGGGCGGTAGGTCAACCATGCACCAGCACAGCACGGCCCCGGCCTCCGCACATCCGCCATTCGGCTTGTTCTGCGTGGCCTGTCCGACATCTGCGAACCTGCCTCATTCCAGCCTTCTATACTCAGTCTATGAGCAATCCAACACCTGTGCCCAGCAGCAACCCGCTGCTGAACGTCGGCTTCCGCATTCCCTTCGATCAGATTCGCGCCGAACACGCCGAAGAGGCCATCGACATGCTGATTGCTGCCACGCAAACCCGCTTAGATCATCTGGCGGCGGCGGGCGAGCGCGGCTTCGAGGGTTTTATGGCCGATCTGGACGACCTGACCGCCCAACTGCAAACCGCCAGCACCATCGTGTATCACCTCGACAGCGTGATCAGCGACGAGGCGTGGCAGGCCGCCAAAAAAGCCATCATTCCCAAAGTCAGCGAGTTTTATACGCAGCTCAGCCTGCATCCCGGCCTGTGGGCCGCCGTGAAAGCCTACGCCGACACCGACGCGGGCCGCGCCCTCGATCCCGTGCGGGCGCGTCACCTGAAACTGACCATCGACGAATTCCGGCGCGAAGGGGCCGACCTACCTACCGAGCAAAAAGACCGCTTGATGGCTCTGAACACCCAGTTGGCCCAGATCACCAACGAGTTTTCTAAGAATGTGCTGGATGCCACCGCTGCCTTTGAGTTGTACGTGTCTACCGAACGCTTGGCAGGCGTGCCGCAACGTGTGCTGGACGCTACTCGCGCTGATGCCGAAGCGCATGGCAAAGAGGGCCACCGCCTGACGCTGCATATGCCAGTCGTGGAACCCATCTTGACCTACGCCAATGACCGAGAACTGCGCCGCGAGTTGTGGGAGGCGTCGCAGAGTACAGGCGTGCAGGAGGGCCGCGACAACCGCCCCCTAGTGCGCGACATTCTGAAACTGCGCCGCGAGCAGGCCCGCTTGCTAGGCTTCCGCGACTTTGCCGACTACGTGCTGGAAGACCGCATGACGGGTGGGGGAGACGTTCCCCTCAAGTTCCTGCGCGACCTAGAGGCCCGCACCCGCCCCGCCTTCGAGCGCGAGAACGCCGAACTGGACGCCTTCTACCGCCAGCACACCGGAGCCGACGCCCCCGCGCTGATAGGTTGGGACATCGGCTACTGGGCCGAAAAACAGCGTCAAGCCGAATACGATTTCGACGAAGAAGCCCTGCGCCCTTACTTCCCCCTTGACCGCGTGATGAACGGCATGTTCGACATCGTGACCCGCATTTTTGGCGTGACGGTCAAGGAATCGAGCGCCCCCGTCTGGCATCCCGAAGTTCGCTTTTACGATATTCAGGACGAATCGGGCACCCACATCGCCAGCTTCTATACCGACTGGTTCCCCCGCGACACCAAACGCAGCGGCGCGTGGATGAACGGCCTGATCACAGGTGGGCCGCGTGAGCAAGGTGTAGAACCCCACTTGGGCCTGATGTGCGGCAATATGACGCCCCCCAGCGGCGACACGCCCCCCCTGCTGTCTATCCGCGAAGTGGAAACCGTGTTCCACGAATTCGGCCACTTGCTCCACCATGCCCTGTCTCGCGTTCCCGTTCGCAGCCTCAGCGGAACCCGTGTGGCATGGGATTTTGTAGAGTTGCCCAGCCAGATCATGGAAAACTGGGTGGCCGAACGGGACGCCCTTGACCTGATCGCCTCGCACTGGCAAACCGGGGAACCCCTGCCCGCCGACCTGTTTGACCGCATGACCCGCGCCCGCAACTTCCGCGCCGCCAACACGTCTATGCGCCAGTACTCGTTTGGCCTGATGGATCTCACGCTACACGTCGAATTTGACCCGGAAGGCAGTGAAGACCCGATGGCGGTGGCCCGTGACGTGATGGCCCGGTTTTACCCCTACCCGCTGGCCGAAGACTACGCCCGTGCCGCACAATTCGGGCATCTGTTCAGCAGTCCGGTGGGCTACGGCGCTGGCTACTACTCCTACAAATGGGCCGAAGTGCTGGACGCCGACGCCTTCTCGCGCTTTGCCGCCGAGGGAATCTTCAACCGGGACACGGGCCGCGCCTTTGTAGACGCCGTGCTGAGCCGGGGCAACAGTGCTGAGGCTGCCCAGCTCTATCAGGAGTTCATGGGACGCGGCCCAGACCCCGACGCCTTGCTGCGCCGCAGTGGATTGTTGGGGGCATAAACCTTAGTTCTAAGAGGCGGTGTTGCTCAGTGCAGCGCCGCCCTTTCTCATCCCTGCACCCTAGTTCCTCACAGCCCGCACACGCCCCCAGCGTTTAGAATCCCTTCACATGCTTAAGGTTCCTTTTTGGCACGGCTTCCGGCACGTTCTGGGCCTTTTCGCGGTGGTTGCCTCTGCCACAGCAGTTGCCCAGACCTCCGCAGAATCGCAGTTGCTGGCCCGCCTGAATCAGGTGCGGGCGCAGGGCGTGATTTGCCCCGGCACGGGCCGCCGCCCAGTGGCCGGAGCTTTGGCCTTTAGCAGCACACACGCGCAGGCGGCCCGCATTCAGGCCAATTACATGACCTCCAGCGGGCGCATTACGCACACGGGCGCGGGCGGGTCGACTCCCCGTATTCGGGCCGCCAGTACGGGCGTTAATGCCGTCAGCGTCACCGAAATCATTTTTATGGGCACAGGTCTGAACCCGGAAGCGGCCATTCAGTGGTGGCTGCATTCTCCCGTCCACTGCTTTTGGATGAACGAGGCCCGTTACACCCACGCCGGAGCCAGCATCGTGCAGGGAGCGCGGGGGACTTCATATGTGGTGGTGCTGAGCAGTCAGCCGCGTTGAGGGGTAAGTACAGCGCTCCAAAAGTTCTGACGGTTGAGCTTCCGTTGTGGCCCCCTCACCCGTTGCTTCGCAACACCCTCTCCCACAAGGGTAGAGGGATCAGAACTGACCAAACGCTGTGGTAAGTGGAGGGCGTGAACGTATTCTTTTGCTCTTGACCTTCCCACTCACCACTACCTACTGACTACTCACGGTTTTAAACTCCCAACGGCACATCCACGCCCAACTCCGCCAGCACCGTCCGAATGGCCTGCGCGTCTATGCCCGATCTGGCATGGACACTTTCCACGGTGGCGTGATCCTGAAACTCGTCGGGGATGCCCAGTACGCGCACCGGCACAGTCAGGCCCATGTCGCTCAAGGCTTCCAGCACTGCGCTGCCGAACCCGCCCAGTACGGTGTTGTCTTCTACGGTAATCAGCGTGCGGGCACTCCCGGCCACTTCGCGCAGCATCTCCAAGTCCAGCGGCTTCACGAAACGGGCGTTGACCACACCTACACCCGGCAAGTCGGCGGCGGCTTTCAGGGCGTATTCCAGCGCCTTGCCGCCCGCCAAAATCACCACGTCCGTCCCCGCCTGCACGCGCTCCCAAGTGCCCCATTTCAGATCGGGCCAAGTCCCTTCCGGTACGCGCTCGGTGTTGCCGCGTGGGTAGCGGATAGCAAAGGGGCCGGGGCTTTCCTGCGCCGCCTTCAGCATCCCGCGCAACTCGGAGGCGTTTTTGGGCAGGCCCACGCGCACGTTGGGAATGCTCCGCAGGAAGCTCAGGTCGAAGACGCCGTTATGTGTAGAGCCGTCTGCGCCCACGATTCCGGCCCGGTCTATCGCAAAGGTCACGTTCAGATTTTCGATGGCTACGTCGTGCAACACCTGATCGTAGGCCCGTTGCAGGAAGCTGGAATAAATCGCCACGATGGGCCGCATGCCTTGCAGGGCCATGCCCGCCGCCGTTGTGACGGCCACGTCTTCGGCAATGCCCACATCTAAATACCGCTTGGGGTGCGCCTTGCTGTAGCCCACTAGGCCGCTGCCCTCACGCATGGCAGGCGTAATCACGAAGGTTCGGGGATCAAGTTTAGCCAGTTCGGTTACGGCGTCGCCAAAGGCCGCGCTCCAAGAGTAGGTGGGCTTGCCACCCGCCGTTTTGGACAAGTCACCTGTAGCCGGATCGAATTTGCCGGGGCCGTGCCAGTAGATCGGATCGGCTTCGGCGTAGCTCAGGCCTTTGCCTTTGCGCGTCACCACATGCAAGATCGTGGGGCCGTCAAGGTCTATCAGGCGCTCCATCAACCACACCAATTGGCCCACGTTGTGGCCGTCCACTGGCCCCACGTAGCGCACGCCCATCGCCGCAAACGGATTCACGCTGGCCGGATCAAAGAAATGGCGGGTGCTGCTCTTGGCGCGGCTCATCAGGTCGGCCAACGGCTTGCTCACGGCCTGCATCGCCTTTTTACTGGCCCCCTCGCCCTCCTGAAACCACTTTTGCACCTGAAGGCCGCGCATGAATTTGCTCATGGCCCCCACGTTTTCGCTGATGCTCATTTCGTTGTCGTTCAGCACGATCAGCATCTTGCGCTGCACGTCCCCGATGGTGTTCAGGGCGGCCAGCGCCATGCCCCCGGTCAGGCTGCCGTCTCCGATCACGGCGGCCACCGTGTAGTCCTCACCCAGCGCGTCGCGGGCCATCGCCATGCCCAGTGCGTTGGCGAGGCTGGTGCTGGCGTGGCCTACCGTAATCGCGTCGTGTTCGCTCTCGCTGACCTTGGTAAAGCCCGACAGCCCGCCTTCCTTTTTCACCGTGTGCATCTGCGAGCGCCGCCCGGTCAGCATTTTGTGGGCATAGGCCTGATGACCCACATCGAACAAAATGCGGTCACGTGGCGAGTTCAGCACGTAATGCAGGGCCACGATCAGGTCGGTTGCGCCGAGGCTACTCGCCAAGTGCAGCCCGCCCACCGAGCAGACCCGCGTAATCTCGTCGCGGAGTTCCTGCGACAGCGTGGGTAACTGCTCCCGCGACAGGCGCTTCAGGTCGGCGGGGCTGTTCACGCGGTCTAGCAGCGGCGTGAGGCTGGACGCGGGGGCCAGAGCCAACTGAGCGGGGGCTAACTCTGCGGGGGCGGGTTGTTCGGGCGTGCGGGTCATGGTTGGCCTCCAGTGGGGGCGGTTGCAGGGGGACTCACTGCTGGGCTGGCAAAATTGCGGGCGGTGAGCAGCAAGGCTTCGGGCGTGCGGATATCGCCCACATAAGGGGTAAACCAGATCTGCTGCGCCGCTGGAAACAGACTGCCCAACTCGCCCGAAATTTGCCGCGTGATCACCCACACATCAAAGCTGCCGCCGGGGGTATTTACGCGGCGACGGTCTTGCACGTCGTAGCGGTAGCGCAGCAGGCCCTCCGATTGAACTTTGCCGTCATCGCTCCTCACGCGGGCGGTGGTCGTGCCCTCCCAACTCAGGCCCACGCGCCACGCACCCTCGGCGGGCGCTTCCGTCCACGCCGGAGTCAGCGTGACCGTCACACCGGGTTTGCGAAATCCCAACAGTTTTACGCCCCCACTGCTGATCAGTCTGTACCACGTCTGGTCGGCCCCGCGCCCAAGCAGTTGGAAGGCCAGCGCCGTTTGACCCTCAAAGACCGTTGGCCCCAACGTTCGCAGCAAATACGGCGTGCTGGCGGTGCTTTCACCTTCCGGCACATACGTCCAGTTCAGGCCCGTTTCCTGCGGATAAAAGGAAATGCTGGCAGGCACGGTGCTGGACTGGACTGGCGGCGAAACCCGTGCTGGAGCAGGCGCACAGGCTCCCAGCATCAGCGTGCCCAACAGCAGGGTTGGGGCCGCCAAACTCCATACGGCAGAAGAACGAATTGGCATACGGCCAGATATGGCCTTCAGGCTAAAGCGCGGCATCCCCAGCATTCTGTCAGCATTCATGGCGTTCCGTCCTTTGTCGCCCACATTGTGTGCTTCGGGGCCGGGTCAGGCGTCCCCCAAAAGCGGGAGGGGGCTGGAGCGTGAAGGGTAGGTCAGGTTGGGGTGCGGTTGCGATTCTGCCAAACCCCCCAGTCTGCTTCGCAGCCAGCCCCCCTTAAAGGCGAGCGCAAGAGCTTTTAGTCCTCCCCTCAAGGGGGGGCGTTGCGCCAGCAACGGGGGGGTTCACCTTCCAAATTAGATTGAAGTCTGCGTGTAAACCCCCCAGTCTGCTTCGCAGCTAGCCCCCTTAAAGGGGAGCGCAAGAGCTTTTAGTCCTCCCCTCAAGGGGGGGCGTTGCGTCAGCAACGGGGGGGTTCACCTTCCAAATTAGATTCCAACCAAAAAAGAGGCGGCAACCTCCATCGTCGCCGCCCCTTGTTCCCTGCGTACTGCTTAAGCTCTGTTTGATTACAAGTCTGTTTTACTCAAGTTCTGGCCGCCCTGCACTTTGGCTTTCAGGGCAGACATCGCGTCGTCCAAATCCTTGTCGCGGCCCAAGTCTTTCAATTGGGCGTCAAAGTCGTTGTCTTTGCGGAGGTCGCCCATCGCCTTGTTGCGGTCTTCCATCCCCGCCACTTTTTCTTCCATGCTCTCGAAGGCGTCCATTGCGCCGCCCGCTTTGTCGAAGCCCGACACGCGGTCAAGCGTCGCACCAGCTTGCGCGGTGCTTTGGCGTGCGGCCAGCAAGGTCTTCTTGGATTCCATCTCGTCAATTTTGGCTTCCAGCGCACGCAACTGGGTTTTCAGGGCGTCTACGGTGCTGCTCTGTACGGCCACTTGCTCGCCAAATCCGGCGGCGAGGTCTTTGTGGTTCTGGGCGCGGCGCAGGGCTTCGCGGGCCAAATCTTCGCTGCCGCCGCGCAGGGCTTCTTCGGCTTTTTTCTCGTACTCGGCGGCCAGTTTGCGGTTGGTGCTGGCCTCGCGGTCAAGCTTGGCAGTTTGGCTCATGGCTCCGGCCACTTCGCTGCGGGCGTCGGTGTAGGCGGCCCGCATATCTTGTAGGGCTTGCTCGATAATTTTGGTGGGGTCTTCGGCCTTGCTGATCAGGTCGTTGACGTTAGAGCGGAGCAAGCGGGACAAACGGTCAAGAATAGTCATGGTGGTGCCTCCTGAGGGTGATGTAGTGAAGATAGACCGCTGAATGTGGTGAGTAGCCCGGCTATCATTACGCACCCACGCCACTTGTGGTTCCATTGGCCGCAGACAACCCCAGAAGATCAAGATAGAGTCAAGGCATGATGAATGCGGGAGCGGGGAAATCGGGCGGCGGAATGCTGAAGGGCCGAGCTGGAATTATTGTGGCCATCACCATTGCCGCGCTGCTGCTGGCTGCCGGAGCAAGGTCGGCCCCCGGCGTGTTCCTAAAGCCGATGGAAGTGGGCACGGGATTTGGCTTGACCACCCTCAGCGCCGCCGTCAGCGTGGGCCTGCTGATGTTCGGCCTCGGCGCACCCCTCAGCGGCTACCTGATGGATAGGCATGGGCCGCGCCGGGTCGCCACGTTTGGCCTGCTGCTGGTCGCCTTGTCGTTCGGCCTCAGCGCCTTTATCCAGACCCAAGCTCACCTGTTCATCCTCTGGGGCGTCCTGAGCGGCCTCGGCACCGGCTTGGTGGGCAGCGTGCTGGGAGCTACTGTGGCGGCCCGCTGGTTTCAGACGCAGCGTGGGTTGGTCACGGGGGTCTTTGGGGCCGCCACCAGTGCAGGCCAACTGATGTTTATTCCGCTGCTGACCTTGGCCGCGCAGGGGGCCGGATGGCGGCTTGCCAGTGCCGGAATCGGGCTGCTGGCGTTGCTGCTCACGCCGCTGTTCTGGGCCTTGCTGCGAGACCGTCCGGCAGAGGTAGGCCTCGGCATGGATGGCCGCCCGCTTGACCCTACCGCGCCCGTAATCGTGCCCGCCAAACCCGATGGGGGCGTGATGCGCCGGGCGCTGCGTTCGCGAGATTTTTGGTTGCTCAGCGTCACTTTTTTGGTGTGTGGGGCCACCAGCAACGGCATCATCGGCACGCATTTCATCGCCTACTGCGGCGACCTCGGCCTCACCGCCGGATACGCCGCCGGAATGCTGGCGCTCATGGGGGCCTTCAATTTTGTGGGCACGTTGGGCAGCGGCTACCTCACAGACCGGGTTGACCCACGCCTGTTGTTGGCGGGCTACTACGCCTTCCGGGGGCTGAGTCTGCTGGCCTTGCCACTGCTGCCCCCCGGTACAGGCCTGTTCTTTTTTGCCGTGCTGTTCGGGCTGGACTACATCGCCACCGTTCCGCCCACTGTGGCCCTCACTGCCCGCACGTTTGGTACGGCCAACGTGGGCACCGTGTACGGCTGGGTCTTCTTTTCTCACCAACTGGGCGCGGCTTCGGCCACCGCGTTGGGCGGCCTAGCACGCGAGTCGTTGGGCACGTATGGCCCGGCTTTCTTGGCAGCGGGCGTGCTGGCAATTTTGGCGGCGGGGTTGGCGTTGGGTGTGACCCGGCAAGCTCCGGTGCGGGTGGCAGCAGCGTAAAAGTTCGTAGTTATTGATTCTTGTCTGACTAAGCAACGTCCAGACTTGACGATTCTGGGTGAACCCCCCAGTCTGCTTCGCAGCCAGCCCCCCTTAAAGGGGAGCGCAACATCTTTAGTCCTCCCCTTGAGGGGGGGCGTTGCGTGAGCAACGGGGGGGTTCAGCTTCCTACGTCCAGTGTTGCCCAACTGAGTAGGAATCAATAGATCAAACATCCGGTCAGTCCTCTTAATTGGGCTGACCGGATGTTGTTGACGCCTTATTCGCTCTGGCTAAGTGGACTTCAGCCGTCGCCCACGCGCTGGTTTGCTTGTAGGCATCCCCACACCCAGTTTGGGCAGCACCCAGCGGTCTAGGCCCCAGTACCCTGCCACGCGCCACCCCAGCACCAGCCATGTGGCCAAAATAAACAGCAGCGGGTTGGTGCTGAGCGTGCCCGCCAACAAGTAGCTGGCGTTCATCACCCCGCCGAAGAAGGCCGCCAAGCCCGTAAACAGGCCCACAATCAGGGCAATGCCCACCAAGGCTTCCCCGTAAGCCACCAAGTAAGAAAATACGGTGGCGTTGGGCAGGGCTACATGCTGCACGAACCACGCATACCAGCCGGGTACGTCGGGATGCTCGCCAGTGGTTTTGGCGAGTGCGCCCTTCAGGAACCCAGTGACGGCGGTTCCTGCTTTTTCTCCGACCCAGATGCCTGCCGGATTGGTGACTTTGCCCCAACCCGCTGTGAGCCACTCGTAGCCCACGTAGACGCGCAAAATGGCCCATAACAGCGCGAGACGCGGGTTGGCAAACAGGAGTTGAGTCAGGTACGGCTCAGGAATCATGGGACGGGCGGTCTGGGTCATTGGGTTCCCCTTCGGTATCGTCGTTCCAGATCTTCTATTTCCGCCCGTACCCCTAGCAGGCGTGGTTTCGGCCTTGCATCTGCTTAAAACATTCGTCATAAAGCGACTTTCTTTGTGACCGAGCAAAGCGAGTAAATTGAGGCGAGCAGGACGGAGAATGGAGCCACTGGAAGTCTGTTTTTCCGGTGGTGTAATTCGTAGACCTGCCCTTGTTCCGTAGTGCAGCCTAAACCCGCCACATGAGCTTGCGGGTTCGGTTGACCCAAAGCTGTGGCGGGAGTACGGGAGTAAAGGTGTAAAGCGGAGTGTTTAGAAGACGATGGGGCGCAGGCCGACGCTGGCCTGACCACAGGCGACGGTTACGGTGGCCCCGGCAGGCGTTACGGTGCAGCCCAGCGAGCGCAGGCCCAGCAACGGGAAAATCAGGTTTTTGCCATCAGTGGCAGGCACAAACGGCAGTTCTACGTTGCCCGCCGTGGTTTGGCCGCCGCTAAGTTGGGCTGCTTTGGCTCCCACCGTCACCGTCAGGGCCGAGTCGCCCGCGTTCAGGCGGTATTTATTGGCTCCCAGCGCCGTTACGTTCACCACACCGATCAGGTCACGGCCCAGCACATACGGCTGACCCTTCACCACTCCGGCGGGCGTAGCGGGGCGGGGCGCGGTGCTGGCAGCCGCAGAAGCGGTCACGGCGTCAACGACCACCAGCGACTCGGTGGCCGACAAGCCCCGCAGCAACACGAACGCGCCCACTGGCCCATTCACGGTTTCCGATGCCAAGAGCGTGCTGCTCGTGCCTGTGGTCTTCCAGTCGCCGAGCGCCCGGCCTGCCAACTTGCCGCGAATCAGGGGGCGCAGGCTGGCGGGGCTGTTCTTGGAGTACAGGCACACGGCCCGCACGCTCAGCTTCAGGGCGGCGGGGCAGGCCACGATCTGGCCCTTGATGACGCCGCCCACCTCTACTGCAATAGCACTCGCGGCGCGGGCGGTAGCTGCCGAAGCTGCGCCGGGCAGGGGAGCGCGGGCAGGCTGTGTGGCTGGAGCGGTAGGTGGAGCCGGAGTGGTGGCGGGCGCCGCGGGCTGGGCAGGGGCAGTCTGGGCCTCACCAAATCCAGACAGCAGTAAGGCAGGCAACAGCAACAGGCCCGGAGCGCGGGCGGAGAGGGAAGCTAAACGCATGATGCCTATGCTACCCGCCGTCCATGAGCGGCGACTTTGATTGTCTGATCCAGAATTGTGACGGGTTGCAGACAACTTGGAGCGTGATGAGTGACAAAAAGCACGGGCTGGCGGCATTCGCCACATATCTGAGGACGTAGTGGACACGTAAGCACCACAGCAAGTCCTTCTTTTGCGCCTTCATCTAACGGGCTGACTTTGGAATCTCTATCCTTGTCTGATGAATTCTGCCGCCCGCCTCAGCGCCCTTGGCGCACTGGATACCCGCATCCGGGCCGCGCTGCTCGCCGATGACCGCGTGGTGTACGCCCTAGCCTACGGCAGCCGTACCCAAGCCCGCCCGGATGGTTCACCCGCCGCCGATGAGTGGAGTGATTTGGAATATTACGCGTTTGTGCGTGCTGGACAAACTCTAGATGCCTTCGAGTTCCTGCGCTCCATTACGCCCGTAGCGCTGGAAGTGGTGAACCCGTTTGGCACGCCCAATATCGTGACGCCTGATTTGTTGCGTGTAGAACTGCATGTAGAGCCTGAATCGGCGCTGGATCAGATACGCGGTTGGCCCAATGGGGGCGGGAATCCGGCCCGAATGTTGCTTAAGGATCAGGGCAGCACACTGGCAACTTTGCTGGCGGCTTGGGCGTCTAGGCCGCCGTTTGCGTCCACTTTGCCGGGTTCTCAAACAGAGTTTGACGACCTGCTGAATTGGCTGGTGTTCGCCTCTGCCGTCGCCCTACGCGGCGAACACTTGCGGGCGTGGGACTTACTGAACTGGGTGCGCGGCGGCCTGTTGCGCTTGGCCCGCACGCTGCATGGTGCGCCTCAGCCCCAATCTCCAGCGCGGAATGCCGAACGCGACTTGCCGCCGGGAGTGTTGGCCGCGCTGAATGAAACCACTCGCGGAACTGCTGTGCAAGCTTGCCTCGCTGCTTCAGCATTGGCCCGCGCCCTCGCTCCTCGCTTGTCACTGGATTCGCGTGCCGAGATGCTCGACGCCCTGCAAGCCGAATTGAAGGCCAAAGAATCTGAAACACGTCCCTCACGCTCGTTTTAAGCGTCTGCCCTAGCCTAATTGCCTGATGGCCCGCCGCTTGCCTGCCTCCGATTGGCCGCCCCCACCCACTACGCCAGACCGCTGCGGCCTATGTGACCGCGCTGTGCCGCACCTGACCGAGCATCACCTGATTCCCAAATCACAGGGGCGTCGGCAGGGCGTCAAGATTCACGCGCTGCCGACGGTGTTACTGTGCCCGCCCTGCCATAAGTTTTTGCACCGCACGTTTACTAACGCTGAACTGGCCGGAGAGTATTCGTCTGTAGACGCGCTGCTGGCGCATGAAGACGTGCGGCGGTTCGTGGCGTGGATCAGCAAGCAGCCACCGACGAAAGGGGTCCGGGTGCGCTAGGAGCATCGGTGCAGTAGTTGTAAAAGAAGCGTAGCTTAGTGGCCCTCCTACTGCACCATCTCAGGGATTTATTCTAGTTTCGTATAAGAACTGCTAGAGCATTGATCGGAATCCGTAGTACCCAATGGCTCGGACAGTATCTAGTTTCAAAGACAGGCCACAGAGAAATGTCGTCTAGAACGTGGTACCCGCTCCCCCCTCCCAACCTCCCCCGCAAGGGGAGAGGAGCAATAACCCCGCATCCTCGGGCAAATTTGGCAACTGTCCGAACCATTGATTACCCGATATTCAGCCCCACGTCAAACGTCGCCCGGTAGCCCTTTTGCGGATTTCCGGACAGACTCAGCAGCAGTTGGCTGCCACCGTTGCGGTAGATGCCATCGGTGCTGTTCAGGGTGTTGCGCTTGCCTTTGCTGTTGTAGGGCGCGACGGCGTGGGCCGCGTCCGTCACGGCTTCGGGGAAAAACAGTTGCGACGTGAACTCCCCGGTGGGTTTGCCGCTGGCGTCCAGTGGGCGCAACTTGAAGTGAATATGCACGGCGCGGCCCGGATACCAGCCGGGATAAACGGTGGTGAAGCTGGCCTTGCCCTGCGCGTTGGTGACTTGCGAGCCGCGCAGGAAGTCGTCGGTGTTGCCCGATACATCCGAGTACACGCCGAGCGCGTCGCACTGCCACACATCTATCAGTACCCTTCCACGCGGCGTGCAACTGCCCACCGTCACTTTCGACACCACAAAATTCAGCGTCAGCGGAATGCCTGCGCTGGCCTTACCCGTCTTGGAATCTTTGCGAATATCGCTGCGGTTCAGTTTTTCATCTACAAAATACGGGCCTTCGGTTTGGGCGGGCCGCACCACGCATCCGGGCAAGCTCGTTGCGCCGCTGCTGCCCAAGCTGGTGCTGCCGCCTTGCCCACCGGGAGGCGGAGTGCGCTGGGCCAACACGCTGCTTGCTGCCAACGCCGCCGCGCCCCCGCCGAAGCCGAGGAGTCTCAGCGCCCGCCTGCGGCTCAGCAGGGTTCCCACCATTTCATCATCGTTGTCTTCTTCGGGCGCGGGGTTCACGTTCGGGTGCTGGTTCATGTCGGCTCCTTGGGGGTGCATGTGTCTCTTGAAATCTGTTTGCTGAAACAAGCTTACGCAGGCTGTGTTAAAGCAACGTTGGCGTGAATCTGGTTGTGGCGTGCAGTGTGTTCATGCTGGCCCCCGTACCCTTGGGCCATGACCCAGCCCGCCCCCCTCGTTTTCGTCTACAACGCCGATGGCGGCGTGCTGAACGGCCTCAAAGACCTGTGGATCAAAACGGTGCGCCCGCAAGACTATGAATGCCAACTCTGCGCCGTTACGTATGGCCCGCTGGGAATGAAGCGCGAGTGGCGCGAGTTTGTGCGCCGTTTGGGGCCAAATGTGCGGTTCCTGCACCGCGATGAACTCCGCGCCGAATACGGCCTAGACGGTGTGCCGCTGCCCGCCGCGTTTGAAGTACAGTCTGACGGCACACTGCGGGAGTGGATTTCCGCCGCCGAAATGCGCTCGTTTGGTGCGCTGGACGACTTGATGGGGGCGGTAGGGAGCCGGGTGCAGGGAAGCGGCGTCGCGGGCGTTATGTAAACAGCGTCTAGGGTCTAAGGGACTAAGAACAGCATAAAAGCGCAGTTGTCCTCCCCTCAAGGGGAGGCGTTGCGGAGCAATGGGGGGTTCACCTTGCAACGTCACTGCCCCCAGCACCTTAGTCCCTCAGACCCTTAGACCCCGCCCCAGCCATCCAGCACAACAAAAAAGAAGGCGGAAGCCGCAGCCTCCGCCCTCTAAATCACTCGCTCCTTATTTGGCTGGAGCCGCGCCCACCACACCGGCAAAGCTCTGCACTTTCAAGCGGGCCACCTGAGAATTCACGTATTTCTGCGAGGCGTCGCGGGCCAGTTGCTCGCGGATCAGCGGCTCGGCCACGCTGAGGGGTGCAAGGCCCGCTTCGGTACGCCCGGTCACGGTCAGCACGTGGTAGCCAAACTCGGTCTGCACCAACTGCGGCACGTTGAGTGGCCCCTTGAAACTGGCCGTATCGAAGGCCGCCACCATTTGGCCCGGCCCGAAGCAACCCAAGTCTCCGCCGTCTGCCGCGCTGCCGGGGTCTTGGCTCTTGGCTTTGGCAATGGCTGCAAAGTCTCCGCCTGCCACCAAATCCTTCTGAATCTGCTGCGCTTCGGGCTGGGTCTTGACCAAAATGTGCTTGGCGCAGGCTTCGGCTTCGCGGGTAAACGAAGCTTTGTTGAGGTTGTAAAAGCCCTGAACGACTGCGCTGCCAAAGGTCAGGCGCTTCTTCACGCCGTCCAAATAGGCGGCGACAACGGCTTGCCGCTCCAACTCGGCCCGGAGTTCGGCGGGAGTGCTGAAGCCCGTCTGGGCCAAGCCTTCGCTGAACTCGGCGTCGGTGGCAAAGTTTTCGCGGGCTTTGGCAAACTGGGCATCAATGGCCGCTGCGTCGGGCTTGTTGGCTACGCGGGCAATCTGGTACACGGCGCGGTCGCGCACGTACTGCGTCAAAAAGTCGCGGCGGGCGTCGGCAAATTCGGTCAGGTACGAGTCTTCAAAAGGGATGCCCTGAGAGTTGACCAACCGTGCCACAGCAACTCGGAAGGCTTGGTCAAACTCGCCCAGCGTCACTTTCTCGGTGCCGATGTTGGCTACCAAAGTGGATGGATCGGCAGCGGGTGTGGCGGCTGGAGTGGCTACCGGGGCAGCAGCAGGAGCCGTTGCAGGCGCAGTGGGCGCTGGAGCGGGAGTTGGCGTAGGAGTCTGGACGGGGGTCACGGGAGCTGGCGTCGGCGTGGGTGCGGGGGTGGTTTGGGCCAAAGCCGCGCCCAGCAGCAGCGTTCCGGTGAGCAGTGTTCCCTTGAGCAAAGTCGTCGTCAGGCGGGCCGCAGTCGATCCAGCAAATTTCATACCGATTATTTTAGCGTTCCGGCGGGCAGGCACGCTGAGCGCCACATGAACAGCACTTGCCTCAGCTGTCGTACAATCCCCCCCGTGCGCCTGACTTTGGAAGAAACCACCGATGCCCGCGTCTATGACGACGCCGTAAGTAGCTTGCCCATCACCAGCGCCCTGCAAGGCTGGGGCTACGGCGAGGCGCGGCGCGTGCTGGGCCAAACGCCTGTGCGTTATCTCATCAAGTCGGAGGGCCGCACGGTGGGCGCGGTGCAACTGCTCCGCAAGCGCCTCGTGCCGGGGTTTTCTACGCTGTATGCGCCGCGTGGCCCCGCCCTAGAATCGCTGGACTTGCTGCCCGCTGTGGCCGAAGCCCTGCGCAAAGTTGCCAAACCCACCGACGCCCTGCTGAAAATAGAGCCGCCCTTGCCTATCCCTGCCGATGACAGCGTGACTGTGCCCGCGGAATACGGCCCCTTTCGCCGCGCCGAAACCGAGCAGCCCGAACACACCATCATTGCCGACCTGACCCGCACCGAAGAACAGATGTTTGCCGACTTGCACAGCATGGCCCGCCGCAACGTGCGTGCGGCTCACAAGCTGGGCGTGGTAGCAGGCCGGGACGATGACTTCGAGGCGTTCTGGGACATTTTTACGGCTACCAACGAGCGGGCCAAACTGGGCGCATTTCCCCGCGCTTACTACGAAGCCATGCTGCGTGAAGGCAATGCCTACGGCGGCGAAGCCTACATCGTGTTGTCGCGGCATGAGGGCAAAGCGCTGGCGGGCGGGTTCTTCTTGGGCATGGGCAAAGGCGCGTATTACCTGTTCGGCGGCAGCGTGCGCGATGACCGCGTTGGCGAAAATGGCGAACCCCGTAAGGATGCCAAAGCCCCCGACGCCTTTTACTGGAACGCCATGCTGGATGCCAAGAAGCGCGGCTACGAACTGTTCGATTTCTGGGGCATTCCCCGCCAACTCGACGAAGAAAAACACTCGTTCGGTGTCTTCAAGATGAAACTGAAATTTAGCGAGCAGCGCGTGTGGTATCCCGCCTACGATCTGAACCTGAACGCCGCCGCCCCCGCCATCGTGAAGGCCCTGCGTTGGCGTAAAACGCAGAACAATTTGAAGAAGCGGGGAAGTAAAGAAGACGTGTTGTAGCAGGGATAGTTTTTGCTCCCTCACCCTTGACTGGCACAGCCCGAAGGGAGGGGGGAGGGCTGGGGACTCGCAGAGCTGCGGAGCAGAGGGGGTGAGTGAGCAAAGCGATTGCCTTCTCCAGCGGGCCAACCATCCCACCCCCCATCCCTTAATCTGACGATTATGGCGACCCTCTACCTATTCTTGCTTACCTTCCACAACATCACGCGCTGGCTGGTGCTGATCGCGGGCGTGTGGGCGCTGATCCGCACGGTTCCGGCTCTAAGTGGCAACAAGGAGTTCACCATCGCAGACCGCCGCCCAGTGGTTCTTTTTGCGGGCAGCGTGCATCTCCAAGTGGTTCTAGGACTCCTATTGTTCGGCTTTTTAGGATCGCAGGGAGCCGGAGCGTTTGCCGACAGAAGCACCAGCTATCAGTGGCAGCACGTCGGCCTCGGCTTGATCGCCGCTGTAACCGCCACCCTCGCCAGTGCCCTCAGCAAACGCGCCGCCACAGACCGGGCCAAATTCCGTGTGGCGGCCCTCTGGACAGCGGTAACGCTCCTGATTTTGCTGGTGTCTATTCCTTGGTGGCGGCCTTTGCTGCGGCTCTTTAGCTAAAAACCGTGAGTGGGGAGTGGTCAGTAGTGAGTGGGAAGGTCAAGATCAAAACACAAATCGCCTCTGCTCTGGCACTTCACCCACTGACCACTACCTACTCACCACTTACCGTTTTTCACCTCTGCGGTTCAATCACCACTTTCCCCGTCGTCTTCCGATCCAAAATGTCCTGAAAAGCCCGCACGCTTTCGTCTAGCGCGTAGGTTGGCCCGACTTGCGGCGTCACTTGCCCGCTGGCGATCAGGGGCGTCAGGGCCATCGCCGCGTCGCGGGTAGCTTCGGCGTCGCCCATGAGGCTGGTCAGCCACAGGCCCGTCACGGTCACGTTGCGTTTCATCAGTTCTACGGGGCGCAAGTTGGCCTGCTCGCGGCTGGCGTTGCCGATCACGATCACGCGGCCCCGGTTCATCACCACGTCTAAGCTTTCTTGGAACCTTGGCCCGCCCACCACTTCCAGCACGAGGTCTACGCCGCCTTTGGAGTTAGTGTCGCTGGCGGCGGCAGCGCGGATTTTCTGCACGCGGTCTGGGTCATCTTGTAGCAAAGTCACGTCTGCGCCCAGTTTGCGGGCTAGTTCCAGCTTTTCCTCGGTGCTGGCGCTGGCGACTACGTTCATGCCCATCGCCTTAGCAAGTTGAATGCTGGCCGTGCCCAGTGCGCCCGCTCCGGCCTGCACCCATACCCACTGCCCCGGCTGCCCGTAGCCCAGCGTCTTCAGGCCGTGATAGGCCGTGAAATACGACACCGGAAACGCCGCCGCCTGAGCCGCCGTGAGGCTGGCTGGCACGGGAATCAGGGCTGCTGCATGGGCCACCGCGTAAGTCGCGAGGCTGCCACTGCCGCCCAAGCAGGCCACCAATTGCCCCACCTGCACGCCCGTCACGCCCTCACCCAATGCGTCCACGGTTCCGGCAAATTCCATGCCGGGGGTGTAGGGCACGCGGGTTCTCGTCAGGTATTCGCCCGCCACGCTCAGCACATCGGCAAAGTTGATGCCCACCGCTTCTACCTTCAGGCGCACTTGCCCCGGCCCCGGCTGCGGCACAGGCACGCCCTCACGCACCTGCATCACGTCGGGTGCGCCGAGTTGCTCCACCACAATGGCCCTCATCGTCTGTGCCGCTTCACTTTGGGCTGTATCGGTCATAGGCTGAAGCATACCTGACTGAATCCTGAAAGTGAACGTGGACGGACATTCTGAACGTCGACGTATTTGACCAGAGCGGGTGCGGCGTGACAGCATGCCTTCTCAACAGCCCACTCCAACACAGCTTTCCTTTCAGACGAAGGTTTTCCAGTTCTTGCCAAAAGCCTAGAGTGCCCCGCCACCACGCCTTTCCCACTCACCACTTACCACTGACAGAACACTGTTCTCAGGAGGCTCCACCCATGACCACTGCCCCAACTCCAATGATCGACCAATCCCGCGACGGCGACATTTTGATTCTCACGATCAACAATCCGCCCGTCAACGCTTTTTCGCCCGGTGTGCCGGAAGGCCTGCACGCGGGGCTGGACGTGGCCGAACAGGATCAGAGCGTCAGCGCAGTGGTCATTATCGGCGGCGGGCGTACCTTCATCGCTGGGGCCGATATCAAAACATTTGACCTGCCCCGCGAACAGGCTCCTGATTTGCGCGGCTTCATTACGCGGCTGGACGCTTTTGCTAGGCCCACAGTGGCAGCCATTCACGGCACGGCGTTGGGCGGTGGCCTAGAAGTGGCGCTGGCCTGCACCTACCGCGTGGCGTTGGCAGGCGCACAGTTGGGCCTGCCCGAAGTCAAGTTGGGCATTTTTCCCGGTGCAGGCGGGACTCAGCGACTTCCCCGCGTGGTGGGCGCACAAAAAGCCCTAGAGATGATGCTGTCGGGCAACCCCATCGGAGCCGCTGAGGGCGCACAGTTGGGCCTGATCGACGAACTGGCAGAAGGCAAATCGGAAGCCGAATTACGCGCCGCTGCTGTGGCTTTTGCCCGCGCCCACGCCGCTGCCCGCCCGCTGCCCCGTGTCTCTGAGCGCAACGTAGAAGGCGCAAGCCCCGAACTGTTTGCCGCCGCCCGCGCAGGTCTAGGCAAAACGCACCGGGGCCAGATGTCGCCCGGCATGATCGTCGACCTCACCGAGGTGGCCGCCACTCGCCCCTTTGAAGAAGGCTGGAACGCCGAAGCCGGATTGTTTTTGCAGGCCAAAGATTCGCCGCAGTCACGCGGCCTGCGCCATATTTTCTTTGCCGAACGCGAAAGCGCCCGTGTGCCCGGCATCGGCAAAGACACCCCCCTGACCGAGATTCGCAGCGCAGGCGTCATCGGCGCGGGTACGATGGGCGGCGGCATCGCCATGAATTTCCTGAATGTGGGCATTCACGTGACCATCGTGGAAACCGCGCAGGACGCACTAGACCGAGGCGTGGCTATTATTCGGCGCAACTACGAGAACACTGCCAAAAAAGGCCGCCTGACCCTAGACGACGTAGAAACGCGAATGGCGTTGCTGACGCCCACGCTGAATATGGATGACCTCGCGCAAGCCGACATCATCATCGAGGCCGTGTTTGAAAACATGGACGTGAAGAAAGAGATTTTTACGCGCCTAGACGGGATTGCCAAGCCCGGTGCGATTCTGGCGAGCAACACCAGTACCCTTGACGTGAACGAAATTGCCAGCGTCACGTCGCGTCCCGAAAGCGTGATTGGGTTGCACTTTTTCAGCCCCGCCAACGTGATGAAACTGCTGGAAATCGTGCGGGCCGAGAAAACCAGCGCGTCCGTGTTGGCAACAAGCATGGCCCTTGCCCGCAAGATTAAGAAAGTGGGTGTGGTGGTAGGCGTCTGCGACGGCTTCGTGGGCAACCGCATGGTTCACCGCTACGGCGACGAGGCCCGCAAACTGGTAGAGGAGGGCGCGAACCCGCAGGACGTAGACGCCGCCATGCACGCGCTGGGGCTGGCGATGGGGCCATTCGAGATGTCCGATATGGCGGGGCTGGACATCGGCTATTCCATCCGGCAGCATCAGGCCAAAGTGCGTGGGGAACCACAGCCCGACGGCTGGCTAGACCGGATTGTGGCGCAGGGCCGCAAAGGGCAGAAGACGCAGGCCGGAATCTACGACTACCCGGACGGCAGAAAGCCCGTGCCCAGCACCGAAATGTCAGACCTGATCACCACTTACCGTAGCGAAAAAGGCTTGCAGACCCGTACTATCAGCCCGCAGGAAATCACCGAGCGGCTGGCCTACAGCCTCGTGAACGAGGGCGCGAAGATTTTGGAAGAAGGCATTGCCCAGCGTGCCGGAGACATCGACGTGATCTACATTTACGGCTACGGCTTTCCCGCCTACCGGGGCGGCCCCATGCAGTACGCCGACGAAATGGGCCTGCAAAACGTGGCTGCCTCGCTAGCACAATACGGCCAGACGCCCGCGCCTTTGCTGAAGCAGTTGGCCGATGAGGGCAAGACGTTCGCCACGTGGGACAAGGAAAAAGGACGGGGCTAATTGGTTTGAGCTGTGGGGGGCGATAAGCGAGAGGAGGTGTATTGGGCAGAAGCGTTTGCTCGGTGGCCCCCTCACCCGTTGCTCTCGCAACGCCCTCTCCCACAGGTGGAGAGGGAACAAGACCAAATTCCACCCCCAAAAGAGAAGGGACGCAGACCAGTTTCAGTCTGCGTCCCTTCTCCCGTCTGTCAAAGTTTCTAGCCTTACTGCGTACTGCGCGGGTCTAGCACATCCCGCAAACCGTCGCCCAGCAGGTTGAAGCCCAGCACGGTAAGGAAGATGGCGAGGCCGGGGAAGATCATCGTCCACGGCGAATCCACGTAGTACTGGCGGGAATCGCTGATCATGGTGCCCCATTCCGGTAGCGGCGGCTGAGCGCCAATACCCAGAAAGCCCAGTGCGGCAACTTCGATGGTGGCGGTGGCAATGCTGAGTGCGCCCTGCACGATCAGGGGGGAGAGGCTGTTTGGCAGCACATGCTTGAACACGGTGCGAATCTGGGTGGCCCCCAGTGCGCCCGACGCCTGCACGAATTCGCGCTCGCGCAGGCCCAATACCACGGCCCGTGAAAGGCGCATATAGACCGGGATTTGCACCAGCGACACCGCGAGCATGGCCGTCACAAGCTGCGGGCTATTCAGCACGAACAAACTGTTGATGGCACTGACCAGCAACGGCGGATTGTCGGCGCTGAAGATGCTGGCAAAGCCGATGGCGAGCAGAATGCTGGGAAAGGCCAACATCACATCCGACAGGTAGCCGGTAACGGAATCGAACCAGCCGCCGAAATACCCGGCCAGCACGCCCACCAACGTCCCTATGACAAGGGCCAGCACCGTACTGACTACGCCCACTTTCAGGCTGATGGCGGTGCCGTGCCACACGCGGGTCAGCACGTCGCGGCCCAAGTTGTCGGTGCCGAACAGGTGTGACCAAGGATTGACCTGACCTGTTACGGGGTCACGGTATTCCTCGGCTACATCCTTATCCCACAGCGCGGCCACGCTAGGCGGCTTCAGGTTCAGGCGGTAGTTGCGGTCACTGGAGGCGTCGTAAGGCTTGAGAATGGGGGCCAACAGCGCCAGCAGCACGAAGACAGCCACGATGGCCGCGCCGACTTTGCCGGGGGTGCTGCGCCGAAAGCGCCGCGAAAAGATGCTGGGCTGCTTTTTTTGTTGGGGGGCGGTGGGGGAGACGGCGGTCATGGGGTTCCCCCTGTGTTCGGAAAAGGCTTGACAGGTCTCATCGGTACTGAATCCGGGGATCGAGAGTGGCGTAGCTGAGGTCTACCAGCAGGTTGGTGACGCTGACCACCAGCGCCGCAAAAATCACGCCGCCCTGAATGATCGGGTAGTCGCGCTGGCTGATGGCCTCATAGACCCACGAGCCGATGCCGGGCCACGAAAAGATGGTTTCGGTCAGTACCGCGCCGCCCAGCAAGGCTCCGGCTTGTAGCCCGATCACCGTGACGACGGGCAGCAGCGCATTCCTCAGCGCGTGCTTCAGCGTAATGCTGCGCTGAGACAGCCCTTTGGCGCGGGCCGTTCGCACGTAATCTTGGCCCAGTACATCCAGCAGGCTGCTGCGCGTAATCCGGGCAATAATCGCCAGCGGAATGCTGCCCAGCGCAATGGCGGGCAAAATCAGGTGGCGCAGAGCGTCCCATGCATCGGCGGGACTGCCACGTAAAATGCCGTCCAACACATAGAATCCTGTAATTGGTTGGAGTGTGGATTCGTTGCCTAATCGCGCACTCGGCGGCAGCCAGCCCAATTTCACGGCAAAAAAGTAAGAGAGCAGCAGCCCCAGCCAAAACACAGGCATACTCACGCCCACCAAGCTAATCGTAGTAGCGAGGTTGTCCCAGACGCTGTTGCGGCGCAGCGCAGCCAAAATGCCAGCGGGCAGGCCAATCACAAGCGCAAAAAACAGGGCGGCCAAGCTCAGTTCGGCGGTGGCCGGAAAGCGCGAGCCGAGTTCATCGCGCACGGGGATATTGCTCTTGATCCCGCTGCCGAGATCGCCCTTTGCCAGTGCCGATACATACTTCGGATACTGCGCGTCCAGCGGATTGGTTGGGTTGAAGAACCACGGTTTATCGAGGCCCAGTTGAGTCCGGAGGTTCTTGACGGCCTGTGGCGTGGCGCGTTCGCCCAACATGGCGGTGGCCGGGTCGCCGGGAATAGAACGCACGAACACGAACACCAACAGGCTGATGCCCAGCATGACCAGTAGGGTTCTTGCGATACGGCGAATCAGATAACTGCCCAAGGAAAAGCCCCCTTCTGAAAGTAAAAACTCTGGAAATAGAAAGATGTGGATGAAGACGGCAGCGGCACGCTTTTTGGGAGTTGCCAGATTGGGGCTAGCGCCAGTTTACCCGCCCTGCCCTGAACTCGGATCATCAATGGTGTGGACATTTCCGACCTAAGAAAAGCCTGATACAGAGAAACGTCGTCTAGGATGCCTTCCAGCAAGGAGAGTGGGGCTAAAACCCCGTGTTTGTCACCTGTGATCATAGAAATTCGAAACTGTCCGAGCCATTGACAACGGGCCACAGCAAAGGGGGCGAGGTCGGCCAGTACAGGCCAGCCCCACCCCCATCAACCTTGTTCGAACGTGGTGTGCGGCCTCTAGAACAGAAGCCCGCTCACTCGTTCCACTCCGCTAGAACACAACAACGGTGCCCCAGCGGAACAGACTTATTTCTTGCCCACCAGCGAAATCGTGTTGTAGGCTTCGCTGCCCAGCGGGCTAGGAACCCAGCCTTTCAGGTAGGTGCGGGCTGCCGACAGCGGGTTGCTGTGTACCATCGGAATGCGGTAGTTGGCGTTGTAGGTGATCTCGTGAATCTGCGAGTAGGCTTTGGCTTTCTCGGCTTGCGAGGTAGCGGCGCGGCCCTGCTCCAGCAGTTTCTGAAGTTCGGGTGGATTCCAGTTGATGTCGTCGGAGGCGTTGGGGCCGTAGTAGGCGCTGTAGAAGTTGTCGGGGTCGCCGTAGTCGCCCGTCCAGCCGATCATGTACATGTCGAAGCCGGGTTCTTTGTTGCGGTCTTCGAGGTACTTGGCCCAGTCTTCGGTCTTCAGGTTCACTTTCACGCCGATGGCGCTCAGGTCGGCGGCAATGGCTTCGGCAATCGGCTTGGGGGTGGGGAAGTAAGGACGGCTGACAGGCATGTACCACAAATCCAGCGAGAAGCCGTTGGGGTAGCCCGCGTCGGCCAGCATCTTCTTGGCAGCGGCAGGGTCAAATTTGTAGTCGGTCGGCACTTTGCCGCTGTTGGCCCACGCCAGTACGGGCGGCACGAAGCTGGCATTGCTGACGCCAAGGCCGTTCCAGAAGGCTTCGGCAATGGCTTTCTTATTAATCGCCATGCTCAGGGCCTCACGCACTTTGGCAACTTTGAGGTACTGGTTGCGGTTGTTCAGGCTCACGAAGCCGACGTTGAAGCTGGGGCGCTTGACGGCCACCAGATTCTTATCGCTCTGCACGCTGCGCAGGGCGTCGGGCGTCAGGTCGTTGGTGAAGTCGATGGTTCCGGCCTTCAGCTCGTTTAGGCGCTGAGAAGCGTCTTTGATAGAGCGGATGACCAACTGATCCACTTTGGCTTTTTCGCCCCAGTAGAGCTTGTTGGGCAGCAGTACCACGCGGTCGCCCGTGCGCCAGCTTTGGAAAATGAAGGGGCCGGTGCCGACCGCTTTGCTGGCGGGCGTGCCGTATTTCGCGCCGTCTTTCTTGATGGCGGTGGGGCTGGCAATGCCGAAGTAGCCGCTGCCGATCACGTTGGGAAACACGCTGCTGGACTTGTTCAAATCCACGCGAACCGTGTAGTCGTTGACCTTCACGATGTTCTTGATAACGGCGGTGGCGTCACCTTTGTAGCCGCCCAAGAGTTCGCCCACGATTTCGAAGGTGCGGCCCTGATCGCGGAAGCCGTAAGGGTGCGCCTTGTCCCACCAACGGCTGAGGTTGAAGATGATGGCGTCGGCGTTCATGGGCGTGCCGTCATGGAAGCGCACGTTGCGGCGCAGCGTAAACGTCCACTGGGTGGCGTTGGCGTTGCTCTTCCAAGAGGTGGCGAGGCCGGGCACGGGGTCGGTGGTGCCGTTCTTGAAATCCACGAGGGTGTCGTAAATCTGGCGCTGCACCAAAATGCTGATGCCGTCGGTGATGTTGGCGCTTTCCAGCGATACAGGATCGCCGTTGGCCCCGAAGACCAGCGTGGCGGCTGAGGCAGAAGAAAGGGTCGCCAAAGCTGCGGTCAGAAGCACGTTCTTAAAGAGTACTTTCTTCATGGAACCTCCGAAAATCCCGCCACACGTTCGCCGCCCCCTTGTGAGGGCGTCCGATCATGAATGGCGGATAAAAAGTGTCAAGCGTGCGCTTAGGGTAGGGGTGTAGACAGAGGGTGTCAAGCCAAAAGATTCCGGTTGGCAATTGACCACTTGTCTTGACCCCAACTGCCCCGGCATGTAAAGAGACTGCGGGAGTGATTTTAACCGTCGTATAACCGCTCTGCGCCATTATTCGGCCATGAACAAAAACCTTTCCCTCTTGGCCCTCACCGGAACCCTCGCGCTGGGCGGGTTTGTCGGCTACGGCCTGAATGAACGCAGTAACGCGCAGGTGACGCCCAACAGCCCCACCACCGTTCAAACCTCTGTGACCAATCCTTCTGCCACCACCTACGACAATGGCCGCGCCCGCACCGAAGCCGAAGCCAACACCGTGCAGGTGGTCAAGCAGCGCCAAAACGGTCTGGTGTATATCAGCGTGACTGAGGGGGCTGATAACAGCGCCGAAGCCCAGATGCGCCGCCGTCTGCAAGACCAGTACGGATTCCCCATTCCTGAAGGCGGCGAGGCACGCACCGGCACGGGCAGCGGCTTTTTCGTAAACGCGGCGGGCGATATCATCACCAACAACCACGTCGTGGAGGGAGCCAGCGAGATTACCATTCGGCTGCACGGCTCCAAGAGGACCTACAAAGCCAAAGTGGTGGGCCGCGCCCCCGATTTTGACCTTGCCCTGATCCGTGCCGAGGGACTGCCCGCCGGAGCCATCCAGCCTATTCCGTTGGGCGACAGCGCCAAGCTGGACGTGGGCCTGAAAGCCATTGCGATGGGCGCACCGTTCGGGCTGGATTTCAGCGTGTCGGAGGGCATTATCAGCAGCCTAGAGCGCACAGCCCCGGTGGGCACCCGGCAGGTGTATCAGCAAGTCATTCAGACCGACGCGGCCATCAATCCCGGCAACTCTGGCGGCCCCCTCCTGAACAGCGCGGGCGACTTGATCGGCGTGAATACCCAAATCCTGACCGGCGGCAGCGGCCAGAGCGCGGGCGTCGGCTTTGCGATTCCGGTGAATACCGTGACCAAGTTGTTGCCCCAGCTTCAGGCAGCGGGCGGTAAAGTCGTGCAAACGCCTACGCTGGGGGTTGGCTTCACCGATCTCAGCGCCCTGAGCGACGAAGACCGTCAGAAGGCCAAGTTGCCCGCTGCTGGCGCGTTGATTCAGCAGGTTTACCCCAACAGTCCCGCTGCCGCCGTCGGACTAAAAGGCGGAACGGGCAATAGCCTGAGCCTGAATACTCCGGGTCAAGCTACAGATTCGGTCTACACAGACGGCGACATCATCACCGCTATAGACGGCCAAGCCATCACCGAAGGCGAAGATTTGCGCCGTCTGATCTTGGGCAAACGCATCGGGGACAGCATCAAACTGACCGTTCAGCAGGGTGGCAAAAAGCGGGATGTGACGGTGAAATTGCAGGCTTTCACGTTGCCCACCGATCAGTAAACTGAGCTGACCAATACATCTAGCCGAACAGTGGCCCCAAGTCCGTCATCTCTCCCGTTGCTTCCGCGCTCCCGAAGGCGTAGGTGCCGAAGATGTCCAGATACCCCGCCCGCGAAAGTTGGCGGGTTTGTCCACTTGGCCCGGTGGCCTGCACCGCGTCGCCGCGCACTGTGAAGCGGTATTCGCCCACCTCGCGCAGCTCTTGGCGGCGGCCCCGGCCCTGAATTACACAGGCGGCCACCCGGAACTCCTGCCCGCCGCGCACCGCCAAAAAATCCAGCAGGGCGGAAGCGGCGATGGGTGCGGCAGTGGTGTGAGAGGGGGTTGGGGCAGAGGCCGACATAGAGCGGGAAAGATAGCAGGTTGGGTGGGACAGGGGTGAGTGAGCAGCGGTTGCCCTTGCTTAAAGCGTATTTATAAGAGGTCGCTCATCTCGCCAAGTTGCGTGTAGAACAGCATTCGCTGCGCGTACTCACCCCCTCCCCAACCCTCCCCCCTCAAGGGAGAGGGAGCACAGCCCCACCCCTAGATGCCCTTAGCTCACCACCGTTCCCGCCCCGTCCAGCGCCGCCGTAATAGGCGCTCCGGCGCGGGCGTCGCCAAAAATCACCCGCTTTACGCCGCCCTGCACGGCTTCGGCGGCCCCCAGTACCTTCTTTTTCATGCGGTCTTGGGCAAACTCTAGGTAGCTTTCTACGTCGGCGGCAGGAATGGCCCGGATCAGGCTGGCTTCGTCGGGGTAATGGCGCAGCAGGCCCGGAACGTTGCTCAGCAGCAGCAGCGCATCGGCCTTCAGCGCCACAGCGAGGGCGGCGGCGGCGCGGTCTCCGTCTACATTAATTGCCACGCCCTCGTAACTGGCAGCGGGCGGCGTCAGCACGGGCAGGTAGCCCGCGTTCAGGAGCAGCTCGATCAGGCCGGTGTTGACCTTTTCTACCGTTCCAGTATGATCGCCGCGCAGCACCTTCACTTTGCCGTTTTCTACGGCCCGCACGCTGTCTTTGTGGCGTCCCTCAAAAATCCGGCCATCCAGCCCACTCAGGCCCACCGCGTTTACGCCGAGACGTTGCAGCCGCTCTACGATGCCTTTATTGATCTTGCCGCAGTACACCATCTCGAAGATTTCCAGCGTTTGGCGGTCTGTAAAGCGCGACGTGTAACCGCTGGGACTGGTCACAAATTTGGGCGGATGGCCTAACGCTTCGGCCACGCGGTTGGTTTCGCCGCTGCCGCCATGCACCAAAATCAGCCGCTCCCCGGTTTTCCAGCGGGCGGCGAGGTCTGCACAGACGGCGTCGTAATCTATTCCGGCGCTTCCGCCGACCTTCACAACAATCATGCGTGCAAACTTAGCACATGTTAAGCGTTCAGGCGAGACACTATCCAGACGCTAAGTACGATCAGGCAGGCGGCCAGCCAGATCAGCGCCGTGCGTTTGTAGACCTGTTGGTAAGACTCTTTGTAAGTTTTATGCCGCCAAAGCCGCTGCGCTAGCCCCGATCCCAGCCAGCCGCCCCAAAATTCGTAGCCGTGCAAGCGGTCTTCCGGGATTCGCCAACGGTGGGAGGCGGCTAAGTTTTTGTCGTGCCAGATGGCCACAAACGCTACTAAGCTCCATACCAATTGCCACCCGACAAACACACTCAAGGCAAGGTCTACGGCGCTCATCAGGCGGTCAGTTTCTCACGGTCGTGTTTGCAGAAAGTCAGCCTGCCTAAATATCAGGCTGTCAATTAACTTGCCATTGACCTGTTGTTGAATGCTTCTCGTTTAGAGGCCGAACATGCCCCGCTGCTGTGGCTGCACCAAGTCCACATACTCGGGATGCTCGCGGATGAAGGCGGCCACGAACGGGCACATCGGCACCACGTCCACTTTCCGCGCCCGTGCGTCATCTAGCGCGGCCTGCACCAGCTTGCTGCCGAGGCCTTGACCCTCATGCCCTTCTTCTATTTCGGTATGCGTAAACATCAAAGAAGGCCCGGCGGGGCGGTATTCGGCTACGCCCACTACGCGCCCAGCCAGCTTCAGTTCATAGCGGCGTTCGGTTTCGTTGTTGACAACTTCGGTGGGCATGGCAGGTTCGTGGGCAGTCATGCCAGAGCCTAGAGCATGGATGGCGTTTGCGTGTCGCTTGGCCCGGAGCTGTACAGTTCTGCGTTCAGAAACGGCGCTAAGGCCAACGCCAGCCCCAGTCGCCAGACATCTGCCCGGTCTGCCAGTCCACCGGTCAGTACGCCCACGCTGCCCACGCCGCGCTTGACGTCTACAGTTCCCAGCAGGTCGTCCATCACGCTCCCCAACTCCTCGCCCCCTTGCACGCGGGCCAAAACTGGGGGCGGCAACCTCATTTCCGCCGTTCGCACGGTTTCCAGCTTGCCGCTGTGGGCCACCGCGACGATGCCAAACAGCCAGCCGTTGCCCGCGTCATCTATTCGCACGCCGCCCTCTAGGCCCACTCCCCAAGCTTCCTCGGCTTGCTGCGCTTCTGCGATGTGCACAGCGGCCCACGCCCGGTTTACCGCGCCGCGCCGCGTTTCTTCCTCGCCCAAAGGCTGATCTGGAACGCCGCTGGGCACGTTTTGGCCCACGATCACAGCTTCCGGTTCCAGTTTCGCAAAAACTTCTTGCACGGGCCGCACCTTGGCCGGATTCTGACTGCCCACAATGACCAACCTCACCCGCCGACCACTCCGCCGCCAACAACCCCACCAGTAACCGGGTCTTCGCCGCTCCAGTCGCCGTGCAAGCGCCGAATCAGGGCCACTTGCCCCCAGTGGTAGGCATTATTTACGGCCAAGTCGGTCAGAATTTCCCGCGCCCGCTCTGAGGGGTCTTCGGCCAGCATCACGGCTTCGGACAGTGCCAAAGCGACGTCTAGCCGAATCTGGGCCAGTTGTTCGGCGCTGGATTGCTCGGCACTGTGTTGTTCGGTACTGGGCGGCATGTCGGGCCACACCTCCAAGCCTTCCGGCCAATCCGCCGCCCGCCCAGAGGCCAGATCAAGGCTGGCCCGCATCGTGGCGTTCAGGTGGTACAGAACGTCTGCAATGGTGTAGGGCAGCCCCGGCACAGGCTTTGCAGCCACTTCGGAGGTCAGGTTTTCTAGGATGTACTCGGGTTCCCGGAAGGCGGCGCTGCCCCCCAGCGAGGCTTGCAAGAGGTTCATGCGCCCAAGCTAGCGCCTACGGGCAAGCAGTCAACATAAACACCATCCAAGCGCGGCTATAAGAGACCGTCAAGGCCAGCTTTCCACACGGTAAAGCTGCCGTCATGCTGCGCCCAGACTCGGCAGCCACACTAGAAGTCAGGAAGAATTGATGGTCAGAACGCCTGACCTCCCTGTCAGTAGGAGAAGTGTCATGATCCCGCCGCCCGATCCCAACCCCTCAGCGTCCCTATTTCCAGCGCCGAACACGACTACCCCTATAGAAATACTGCTGGTAGAAGACAGTGAACCCGACATTATCTTGACGCAAGAAGCGTTTGCCCAAGCAGGCGTGACCAATAACTTGCACGTGACCCGCGACGGCGTAGAGGCCCTCGAATTTCTGCGCCAAGAAGGGTCATATAGCCTCATGCCGCGCCCAGACGTGATTTTGCTGGACATCAATATGCCGCGCATGAACGGCCTAGAAGTCTTGTCGGCCATCAAGCACGACCCGCAACTGATGACGATTCCCATCATCATGCTGACCACCAGCGCCGCCGACGAGGACATTTTGCGGTCTTATCAGGCGCACGCGGCCAGCTATGTGGTCAAACCCATCGAGTTCGATACCTTCTACGCTGCTATTCACGCGCTGGGCCGCTACATGCTGAGCATCGTGCGTGCGCCGGGGCCGGGGTAAAGCACAGATTCAGGCGGGGTGCAGCCCTGCAAACTCTAGGCCTGCCGTTTCCTCCCACCCATGCGCGATATTGAGGCACTGGATGGCGTGCCCCGCTGTGCCTTTCACCAGATTGTCTATGGCGCTCATCAGCACCACGCGGCCCGAATCCATGTCCATCTCGAAGCCCAGATCGCAGTAATTGGTGCCGTCCAGCAACATCGGATCGGGGTAGCGGTGGATGCCGCGTGCCACCTTCACAATCCGGATGAAGGGTTCGGCAGCGTACACCTCGCGGTAGGCGCTCCAGACGTCGCGGTCGCTGTAGCCGTCGGGAATCCACGCCTGAATGGTGGACAAAATGCCGCGCACACGGGGCGTACTGATGGCGGTCAGGTGAATGGGGAAATGGCCGGGGAGTTCTTGCTGCACTTCGGCGGTGTGGCGGTGGCCCACAGGTTTGTACACGCGCAGACTTCCGGCCCGCTCCGGGTGGTGCGAGGCGTCCGAACTGCTTGCGCCCGCCGCACTACTGCCCACCAGCCCGGTAGCGATGATGTCTTTGGGCAGCAGCACGCCCAGTTTCAGCAGCGGGTACAGCGCCAGAATCACAGAGGTAGCAAAGCAGCCCGCGCAAGCGATTCGGGTGGCGGTTCTCAGTTCCTCGCGGTGTAGTTCGGGATTTCCGTATATCCAGTTGCCCAGCGCGTCGGGGGCTGGGTGCGCTTCCCCGTAAGCCTGCTGAAATACTTCGGGGTCTTTGAGCCGGAAGTCGGCGCTGAGGTCTACGATGATGCGGCCTTTGCCTTCAAATTCGGCAATACGTCCGGCGGCGCTGCCGTGCGGGAGGGCCAGCACGATGATGTCGGCTTCCTCCAGTTCGGCGGCCTTGCGGAACTTGAGGTTGGTGCGCCCACGCAAATTGGGATGAACCAGCGCCACAGGCTGCCCCGCACTGCGCTCGCTCGTGACCTGCGTGACACTCAGGTGCGGATGTCCCAGCGCCAGCCGCAAGAATTCCCCGCCCGCGTACCCGCTGCCGCCCACGATTGCCACGCTTAGAAGGTTGTTACCCTGATCAGATGAAGCCATGCTGCCAGTTCAGCACAAAACGCCGCGCTGAATGTACCGACTGTTTACAAATGTATAGCTAAATCTAGTTACTGCTTGGCATACACAAGGTTAACAACCTTCAAGAGATCAGGTTTAAGTTTTTCGCCTGCCGCTCCCCGCTCCCGTAGTTGCTCCGGCGTCAGCCATTCTGCGCCGCTGAAATCGTCGGGATTCAGGTGAGGCAAGTCCTCCATGTCCACCTCGTACACCCGCATAAAGCAGTTAATTTCAGTGTTGAACGGCGAGAGATCAGCCAACACACGCCACCCCAGCGTCGCAATATCCACATTCAGTTCCTCGCGGGCTTCCCGTACAAAGGATTCATCCAACGATTCGCCCGCCAGCGTGTAGCCGCCCACGCTGAAATCCAGCGCCCCCGGCCAGCGCGTTTTGTGGGGGGCACGGCGCGGAAATAGCAGTTGGCCTGCACTATTTCGGAAGAAGGCATTCACGCCCCGCACGCCTTTTACGTCGTCCGACACCGAGCGCCACAGCACGCCCGACACCTCTCCAGCATCGTCCAGCCTGTCTAGCAATTCATCGTCACCAGCGGCAATGGCCCGCCCCAACAGCGTACTGAAATAGCTTAGCTTCCGCCCCGGCAAGGCTGCCCGGAGTGCCCACCACAGCGCATGGCCTTCGCGCTCGAAGGCGGCGTCCTCGTTTTCGCCCACCCCCAAAAAATCTGCCCGCATCGGTAGGGGCGACATGGGATCAGCCATATTCAGCGTGGAATCGGAGGCATCGGTCCATGCTTCCAGCCGCGTTGCCAGTGTATTTGGCAGGCCCAGCGTGGCCGGGTCAATGTTATCTCCACCCGGCTCCCACAGCGGAAAACAGTGATAGTCGGCCATCAGCTTGAATGTCTGTTCTGAACGCATGGACAGCAGTAACATAGCGTTATGAGCGCCCCCAGTTTGCAGCCCATGAGCGTAGCGGAGTACCTGCGAACCGAGGAAAGTAGCCCGGTGAAGCGGGAGTATGTGGGCGGCTATGTGTACGCGCTGCACGGCGCAACCAAAGCGCAGGCCGGAACCAGCGGTCAGCACGTCGAAATCGGCGTGAATATCGTGGCTGCGTTGCACCGGGCAGCCAGAGCGCAGGGCTGCCGTTTGTATTCGTCTGACATGAAGCTGCGCTTGCCCTATGCCAGCAACTTTTACTACCCCGACGTAATGTTGGTGTGCAGCGCCGAGCGCCCCGACTCCCACTATGAAACCGCACCCTGTCTGCTGGTGGAAATCATCTCTCCCAGCACGGCCAGCACAGACCGCCTTGCCAAGCACGCCGCCTACACCGCCATTCCCAGCCTGCAAACCTACCTGATCGTAGAGCAGCAGGAACGGCGCGTGTATGTGTATCAGCGGGGCGGGTCAGAGTGGGAACTCTCCGAGCAAGTCGGCTCCGGCGATATTCTGTTGCCTTGCGTGGGCCAAAGCCTGAGCCTCGACGATATCTATTCGGGCGTGCTGGACAGCTAAATTACTTCCCTTCTCCAATCAGCGTCAGCCCGATCAAGGTCAGGTTGGCATTTTTGCCCTCACTGACCACCGTCACCGACGAAATGACCTTGTCGGGTTTGGGGTTGACCCAGTCCAGCACAGGCACGGCCACTTCTAGGCCGTCTTTGGTTTTGCCCGCCCACGCCGGGGCCGGAATCATAGAACTCGGCAGTGTATCCGTCCATGCCCGGATGTGCCGCCCATATTCCAGCGGTTGATTGACCATGCTGCCATCGGCGTAGCGCACCTCGTAGCGCCCGATCACCTCGCGGGCGGTGGCGGCGGGCCAGCCAGTGGTGTGCAGGAAGGCGATGGACGTGGCCTTGCGCCCCAGTTCCACCGTGACCCGTTCGGGCAGGTCTTTGGCAGCGGGGCGCGAACCCTTCAGCATCACTGCCCCCGTAACGCTGAATGTGTACGCGCCGAAGCGGTTCACTCCGGTCTTCAGGTTCCGCAAATCTATGTCTGCACCCTTCAAAATCCAGCCTTTTTCATCGTCGTCGGTCAGCGAGCGCGTGACCAGCGGGGCCAAATTGACGAGTGTGCCAGCCGTAGCCCGGTACGCTTCCGGCTGGTAGGTGGCGCGGTAAATGCCCTCTGCATTTGGCACGCTGCCTGCCGCCGGGTTCCAAAAAGAATTGGCCGCCCGCACGAACGGCACGCCCTGATCTGCCGCCCCGTCCCAAATGCTGGGGTTGCCAAAATAGCCTGTCCAGCGCGTTTGAATCATGCCCGTTGCGCCCACCTGCGCGGCAACTTTGGCGTAGCCCTCCGCGTTGCCCACTTCATTCCAAGACGCGCCCAGTACCGGGAATCCCAGCGCCTTGATGCGTCCTAGTAGGCCAAAGCTGTTGCCGGGGGCGTAATTCCAGTAGGCCACCTGAATATCTTTGGGCAACTGCGCGGGCAGCGTGGCAATCACGGCGTCGGCAAACGCGGTGTCGTGCCACATCATCGTGCCTACGCCCTGCATCTTCAAATAATCGTGCAGCTTCACCACGTCGTCTACAAACAGTTTCTCGAATCCCAGCGCCTTGCCGTTCTCGCGGGCCGGAAAGCGGTCACGGTTCCGCACTTCGTCATGCCCGATATGAATGACTTTGGGCTTAAACACGTCCACCGCTTCCTTCAAAATGGGCAGGATGACCCGCGAGTAGGTGGCCGGATTGAGGGTGTCGTAAGCCCACGCATTCTGGCTGTCGGGGTCTTGGCGCAAGTCCAGATTTTTGCCCCCGTAGTACATCCAGCCCACATGGCTCAGCGTTTCTATCAGCGGAATCGGCTCTAGGCCGTAGCTGCGGGCCAACGCCGCCACCCGCGCCGCCTCCGCTTTGCTGGCCCCGCCGGGATGCGCCCAGCCGCCCGCTTTGGCCGTGTCCCACTGCACATAGTTGCTCATGACCAACACGCTGTTGTACTTCAGGGCCGCCAACATAGGAATAAGTTTGTCGTTAATGGCCGCGCTGTATTGATCCAGATAAATCATCGCAATGCGCTGAGAGAGCGCGGGCGAGTCGCTGATACGGGCGAATTTCAGGCCGCCTTGCGTCAGCAATTGCCGAAGCGTTTGCGCCCCCATGTACGCCCCGCGTGCGTCTGCGCCCACCACATACGCGCCGCCCGCCTCCACCCACAGCGCGTAGCCTTCCGCGCCCGTTGCCGTCAGCCCAGCCGTTTTCAATTTGGCGGCGAGGTCTGGGTTGTCCAGCGTTCCCACCGTGATCATCACTTTTCCCGAATCCGGTAACTCTGCTCCCAGCCGCGTTTTCCACTCGGCCCGCAAGTCGCGCACGGCCCAAGCCAGTTCGGGCGCAGTGCCCACCACGCGCACGCCCAAGCCCGCCAAGGGCAACACGCCCGCCGGAAAACTGGCCTGCTTGGGTGCAGGAACGAGCGTTCCCAGCGGCGTAAGGGCGCGGGCATCGGGGACGGGGGAGAGTTGGAGTGGGGCGGCTTGGGCGGCTCCGTTCATCAGCAAGCTCAGCAGTAAAGCCGCGCTTAGGTTCATTTTAAGTCGTGTTTTTGGTTGCATTTCAATCACCTTTGTGTATTTGCCTGACCTGAATCCGATGGGCTAAACCTGCTTAGGGTTGGCAGCGATCAATCCTTTGCCAGCCTTCCGCCACGCCCGCACCGTCAAAGTTCAGCGTGAGCGATTTGCCCAGCATCGTGCCTGAGCTGGATAGAGGCGAAACAGTCATCTGTACCTTCTGGCCTGTCAAAAGATTGCCGAATAAGGCGGCAGCGTCGGCTTTCGCCAGCAATACGGAGTCTGCGGTTTCCGGGTCAGCAGGCCCAAGCTCCAGCGTGCGCGTGCTTCCAGTCCAAGCCGCCTCAAAACGGTACGCCTGCGTCCTGAGCAGCGGTTGCTCTAGCACCAGTCGCAGTTCGTATTCGCTGCCAGCCACGCACCGCAGCACCAAATACTCCTCGCCAATGCGCGATTCGTAGGCACCGATGAACAAGAAGCCCCGATTCACCCCATCATCGGTAAGCACGCCCACCCGCGAGTCACCGATCAATTCCGGCGGCGTGTCCCAAATACCGGGGGCAACTCGGGACTGATCCACCTCGGAAGTGAGCGGGAACTCGGGCTGATCGTCGGGGCGGTAGGCTGGGTAATACGGTGTAGAAACAGGTTCAGAAGCGTGCGGTCTATGCGGTTTGCTGACTCGCGCTGACCCGGTACCACACAATAATAGGGCCGCCATCAAGACGACCCTACCCTTTGTTGAAATCATCCTTACAGACTCGCGTTCCACGCCTTCACAATGTCATCCAGCGCCTGCTTAGCCGTTTTCTGGCCTGCCATTGCTGCCTCTACATTGTCTTTAAACACCTTGTTCAGTTTGCTGGCGTCAGGGTAAACCAACGTCAGATCTTTGGCTTTTTTCAGTTCGGTGCTGCTGACCAACTTACCTTGATCGATAGCATTTGCGCCACCCTGCTTAAAGAATTTGTCGGTGCTGGCCTTCACGGTGCTAGGAAAGGTAGTCTTTGTAACCTTGCTGAATTGCAACTGGTTCACATCGTTGGTCAGGAACAGTGCCAGCTTTTGCGAGAGCGCCTTATCCTTCACGCCTTTGGGAACGGTAAAGCCCATCAGCGGCGTATGAATCACGTTTCCGGCAATGTTGATGGGGTAGGGCGCAACTTTGGTCAGGTCATAGATGGCCTTGTTATCGTTGGCGACGCGCAAGATGAACTGCGGCCCCGTAATCAACATGGCGAGCTTGCCGCTGGAATACAGTTCGGTAGCGGCGGTAAAGCCCCGGCGCATGGTGTCTTCGGGGATGTAGCCACCTTTGTACAAGTCCACGTAGGTTTGCAGCAGCTTCACATGCTCCGGGCTATTGAACACAGCCTTTGCGCCGCTCTTGTCAAAGATAGGCAAGCCCGCTTCTTGGAACATGAACAGCATATTGATGTTGTTGATATTGGGCATGAAGCCGTACATGCCGGTCTTGTCTTTGATCTGTTTAGCAGCGGCAATCAGCGTTTGAATGGTACGGGGCGGGTTGGCGGGGTCTAGCCCTGCCTTGCGGAAAATGTCGGTGTTGTAGGCCACGACTTTGGGTGCCCAGTACCACGGCACGCCCATCGTTTTGCCGTCGAAGGTAAAGGTGTTCAGTGGGCTGCCGAAATAGCTCTTTTTCTGCGCGTCAGAGAGGGTCAAAGGCTCCAGCGCCCCTTGCTGCACCAACTTCACGGCCATATCGCTGCTGAGGTTCACGGCGGCAGGCGGGCGGCCCGACGCGACGGCAGCCAGCAGCTTTTGCTCTATCGCGTTGGCGGGCACGTCCACCCATTTCAGATTGATCGTGGGATTTTCCTTCTCAAACTGCGACACCAGACGGTTCATTTCATCGTTGAACAAGGGTGCGAGGCTGATCGTCCAGAATTCCAGCTCGGTCTTCTGTGCGCCTGCGGTGGATGCGGCAATGAGGGCGGCGGTCAGTAGAGCTTTTTTGTAGGTGGATGTCATAGCAAAACTCCTTGAAATCGGCACGCCCACAGGTCTTGGGAGACTGGCCTTGAGGTCATGTTGAGATTGCGCTCAGACTAGCGTGTGAATCTAACGGCAACCTGAGAATTGCGCCGCTGCCTCTCATGCGCCCGGCGTAGTACCTCGGATCGCCCGTGCAAACCAGCGTGTGACGTGGTCAGGACGGGTAATCGCACTTCCCACTACTACGCACAGCGCCCCTGTATTCAACGCTGCCGCGGCCAACTCCGGTGAATTGATACGCCCCTCAGCAATGAATGGGAAGCCAGCCACCGCCAACGCTTCCATCAGCGCAAAATCCGGCCCTTGCCCCTGCGGACTGTGAGGCGTGTAGCCGCTCATAGTCGTTCCCACGATGTCGGCCCCTGCTGCATATGCCGCCTGCGCCTCAGCCAAGGTGCTGATGTCGGCCATCGCCAAAGCACCCGCCGCGTGTGCCGCTGCAACTAACTCTGTAACGCTGTATGGGCGCAGCAAATCGGTGCCGTCGAAGGCCACGATGTCGGCCCCGGCTTCGGCTACCTCACGCACTTCTCGCGGCGTAGCGGTGATATACACGTCAGTTCCGGGGTGAGCCTGCTTGGTCAACCCGATGATCGGCACGCCTGTGATGGCCCGCACCGCCCTAATATCTTCTGCCGAACGCAGGCGCAGGCCCGCTGCCCCACCCAAGAGTGCCGCCCGGCTCAGCGCCACGATATGTACGACTTCTCTCAGCGGGCTGCCGTCGTCGGCCTGCACACTGACCACCAGTTGCCCGCGCAGGCGTTCGAGGGCGGCGGGTAGGGGAGAACGGGCTGCTTGTTCGGTCATGGGGGGAAGCCTAAAGCATCGGCGGGGGTGGGTGGGGTGTGGATTGGCGGTTTAGGTAAAGGCGTCTAAGGGTCTAAGGGGATGGGCGGGGGCGTCGCTGAACTGCCCCCTCACCCCGCTGCAACCCAAGCCCCTCTCTGCTCCGCAGCTCTGCGAGTTCCGCAAGGGGCGAGGGCTAACAGCAAGGGCCAGAAACTTGGTGTTGCTCCCTCTCCCTTGAGGGGGGAGGGCTGGGGAGGGGGTGAGTGAGCGTAGGGATTGCCCTTCCTTAGGCCCTAGACCCTTAGACGCCCATCCCACACATTTCGCCCCCACACCCAAGAATGCACGGCTCCTTCCCCAATCCGTATTACCCTGAGTCCCGTGACCCCACAAGCATCCCGCCCGCAGCACGGCGCATTGGCGATGGTAGATATTCCCGGCCCCGTCCTAGACGCCGATACTGCCGCTCACCTGACCCGGCACGGCGTCCGCAGCGTGTGCTTGTTCGGCAAAAACATAGAGTCGGCGCAGCAGCTTTCGCGCCTGTGTGCCGACTTGCGGGAAGTGCTGGGCGACGACGCCCTAATTGCTCTAGACCACGAGGGAGGCGCGATTTTGCGGCCCACCTTCTGGCCGTTCGCACCGTCTGCAATGGGTCTCGGCGCGGCCAACGATCCGGCGCTGACGGAGCAAGTGAACGCGGCGCTAGCCCGCCAACTGCGCTCAGTGGGCATCAATTGGAACTTTGCGCCCGTGCTGGACGTAAACGTCAACCCCGCCAACCCGGTGATCGGGGAGCGGGCGTATGGCGCAGACGCCGCACTGGTGATCCGGCATGGGCGGGCCGCTTTGGCCGGACATGCCTCCGGTGGAGTGGCCGCCTGCGTCAAGCATTTTCCCGGTCATGGCGACACGCACTTAGACAGTCACAAAGCCTTACCCCGCGTCAGCAAAAGCCGCGCTGAACTGGACGCTACCGAGTTTGCCCCCTTCCGCGATTTGTTGCCCCTCACGCCTGCCATTATGACCGCACACATCGTCTATGACGCCCTAGACGCCGTTCACCCCGCCACGTTGTCCCGCCCAATCCTGACCGATCTCCTGCGCACTGAATGGAGTTACGATGGAATAACTCTGACAGATAGTATGGGGATGCAGGCCATTGATTCTCACTACGGACGCGGAGAAGCAGCGGTGCTGGCGCTACGGGCTGGAGCCGATCTGGTCATGGCCCTAGGTCGCCGCGACGCCCAAGAAGCCACCCTGAGCGCCATGCAAGCCGCCCTGCCCACCCTGAACCCCAGCGAACTCGACGCCAGCCTGCGCCGCCTGCACACGCTCGCCGCCGCCTATCCGTCCGCCTCCACCGCCTTTGATCCTGCCACCGACACGCCCCTCTTTGCCGAAGCTTGGGCGCATGGCCTCAGTGCATACCGAAATCCCACCCCACCGCCCCCCGGCTCCCGTGTACTGCTAGTGGCCCAACGCCGCGTGCAACGCGAAAACGTGAGCGAAGCCAGCGTAGATGCCGATACGCTCGCACGCGAACTCGGCAACGTGTATTCCGTGCAACTGCACGCTTACGACGCACCCGAAGAACTCGACTGGGCCGCCATTCGCGCCAGTGGCTTGCCTGTCATCCTCGCCACCACCACCCGCCACCGCCAGAGTGCCTTGCTGGGCGTGCAGCCCGATCTGCATTTGGCCCTGTACAACCCCTACGCCGTGCTGGACATCGACGCGCCCGCTGCCGTCAGCTTCGGCTTTCGGCCCGAAGCCCGCGCCGCGTTGCTGGGATGGCTGAGCGGCCAGCGTTCCCTGACCGGACACTTGCCTTTTGCCGAGGTGAACCCATGACCGTTCCAACTCCCCCCGTTCCCACTGCCACCGAACTACACGCACTCTGGGCCGCCGCATGGCCGGACATGCTCCCCCATCCACGCGGTTTGGAACACCGGCTAGGCAATGGCGGCCACTGGCTCTCCCGCCGCGCCCCAGACGGCACTTTGCTGGCCGCCCTTGCTCTGCGCCCGCCTGAAGCCTACGCCCACGCGCACATTCGCCTGATTCTTGTGCATCCAGATTTCAGACGGCAAGGGCTGGGGCGCTCGTTGATGCAGGAGGCCCGCGAACGCATCGGCCCCGTCACAGTGGCGCTGGGCGAAGAACGCGGCCACTTTTTGCCCGCCCCCACAGCGGCCAGCCTGCCTTTTTTTGAAGCACTGGGATTTACCCGCACAGGCCGCGAAAGCTCGGACATGGCGCTTGACCTGCGCTCGCCCCTGCCCGCCTTCACTGTCCCAGCGGGTTTCCACGTCACCGACGCCAGCCAAGCGGGGATGATCCCGCCGCTGCTGGCCTTTGCCGAAGCCGTCTTCGGCCCCCGCTGGAAACACGACGCCGGAGCTGTGGCTGACCGCAATCCTTCGCAAGTGCTGATGCTGATGCAAGGCCCGCAAGTGGCCGGATTCGCCCTGACCGGTCTGGAAACCGACGCCGCCGTGCTGCCCTCCTTTTTCTTCCCCGAGACTCTGCGCCAAGCGGTGGGAACGGACGACTTGGTAGGCGGCCTCGGCCCCATCGGCATTGCGCCCGATTTGCGGGGCGGCGGCGTCGGGAGCGCCTTTATGTTGGCCGCTATGACCCACCTGCAAGCTCGTGGCGCACAGGCGATGGCGATCGATTGGACGAATGTCGCCCCCTTCTACGAGCGGCTGGGATTTAGGGAGTTCGTGCGGTATTTCCACATGCGGGGGTGAATTTGGGCGTGAGTAAGGCGTTTAAGGGTCTGGGGTCGAAGGGTCTAAGCAACTGACGTTACTAGCGCTCCCAAGGCCACGCGCCGGGTGCTGCCGCGATGCCCACCGTTCTTGGTCCGGTATGAATATTCAGCACCGGATTCACACCCGCGAAGCCTGCCCAGATCACCGGATGCCGCGCCTGAACTGCCTTGAGCAACGCGTCGGCGTCGGCCCGCTCGCTGCCGTACAACAGGCCCAACCGCAGCGGCGTTCCTTCGCCAAAGCGGGTTGTCATTTGCGTGGCAATCGCTTCTATGGCGCTCCGGTAAGAGCGCACGCGGGCCAGATTGGTGTACGCGCCTGTGGTCTTGTCCACCGTAATGACTGGCTTGAGGTTCAGCAGCCCGCCCAACGTAGCTTGCACGCGCCCGATGCGCCCGCCGCGCCGCAGGTATTCCAGCGTCTCAATCGTGAAATATAGTTCCGTTTCCTGTTCTAGGGCTTTCATCCAGTCCAGCGCCGTACCCATACTTTCGCCCCGTTCGGCAGCGGTGACGGCGGCATGTACCTGAAATGCCTGCGCCGCGCTGAGCGTGCGCGAATCGTGAATAGTCACCTTTGCGCCTTCCGTCACTTGCGTGGCCTGCTCCGCCGCATTCCGGCTGCCGCTGAGGCCCGCGCTGATGGTGACCGCCAACACTTCCGGCGTGCCCGCCGCCCGGTAAGCGTCGGCCCAGTCCTGCGGCGTGGGCTGGCTGCTGGTCGGATGTTCCGGGTTGGTCGCCAACTCGCGGAGCAAGTCTTCCCGGCTAATTTCATGCGTGCGCCTGCTGACGCTGCCGAAATTCACACTGAACGGCGCGACAGGCACGCTGTTCTTCAGGTCTGCGTAAGCGTCCAGCCCACCATCAGTCACAACTCCAAACTTCGCCTGTCCAGTCATTACTGAATCACCACCTTATTCATCTGCTCGATGAGTTGAAGGGCCGCCGTATGGTCTACGTCGCTGCCGATAATGTTGGTTGCCGCCCGCATCAAGCCCGCCGTTTGCGCCAACATGGGGGCGCTGCTGTGCGTACTGTTCACCATATCCAGCGCAATGCCCGCATCTTTAGCCAAGAGGCCCAGCCCGAATGTGGCCGGAAATTCCCGCGTTAGCACCCGCGCCGGAATTAGGTTTTGGCTGGCATTGCTGCGCCCGCTGCTGGCATTGATAACCTCCAGCGCCGCGCCCAAATTGACGCCGCTGCGCCCCAGCACGGCCAAGCCTTCCCCGGTGGCCCACAGCGTCACGGCCAACAGCGCATTGTTGATGGCCTTCACCGCAAAGCCCGCGCCCGTATCGCCCACCCGGATCACCCGCCCTGCGAAGGTGTCCAGCAAGGGTCGCACCCGCTCTAGGTCAGCCTCCGCGCCGCCCACCATTACGGTCAGTTGACCCGACACTGCGCCGCCCGTGCCGCCACTGACCGGGGCATCCACAAAAGCCACACCGCGTTCTGCCAAGGCCGCCGCTTGCCGGGGTGCCGCGTCGGGATGCCCGCTGGTGCAGTCCACCCAGACCGCGCCGCGTTTTAGGGTGGGCAGGCTGGCCAGCACTTCATCAAGGTCAGTGCTGGTAGGCAAGCAAGAAAACAACACGTCGGCTTCGGCCAAGCTGTCGGGCGTGGCCAACTCGCTGCCGTAAGCCTCAGCGTGTGCCTCGGCCCGCGCCGCCGTGCGGTTCCACACCAACGAGCGCCCGCCGTTGGCCTGTGCGTACCGCGTCAAGTGGGCGGCCATCGGCCTGCCCATCGCGCCGAGGCCCAAAAATGCAGTGGTGAGGGTCATAGATAAGGGCAGACTAGCGGCTGTGTCGCCTGTGGCCTGCCGTTCTGGACTGGGTGCAATCTTTAGGGTTTGGGGTGGAAGGGGCTGGGTCTAAGGGTCGAGGGGCGAAGGGTCTAAGGTGTTGGGGCGGGTTTGGTTGCTGGGTGGCCCCCTTTGCTCCTTGCGCTCTGCGAGTCCCGCAGGAGGCAAGGGCTAAGAGCAAAAGGCAGGGAGCGTGATTTGTTCCTCGCCCCTTGCTGGAGAGGGGTGAACGAGCGCAGAGGGTTGCCCTTCTGCCCTTCCTTAGACCTTTAGACCCTCGACCAACCCCCAAGCCACCTCAACCGCCCTCCCCGCCCCTACCGAAAATCCCCCGGCTCGCTCACCAACGCTTCCAGCAGACGAATCGCTTCTTCCATGCGGTGACTCTGAATGCGGGCGGCGGCGCGGGCCTGACGCCACTCGAAGCGCACGAGGGCGAGGCTCAGGGCGTCTCCGCCAAGGTTGTTGAGATTCACGGCGCGGGCCTCCAGATCTTCTACGGTTTGGGCCAACTGGCGTAGGGCCGTCTGATGCTGGCGGGCGGCGTCCAGCGTGGCGTGAAGTTGCGCGCCCGCTTCAGCTTCGGCCTGTGCCAAAGTGCGGCGGGCCTCGGCAACGGCGGGGGCCTCAGCGCCCTGTTCTCCGGCTTGCCACTGGGCATAGTTCAGGGTATGGCGGGCGCGGAGCACGTTGGGATGCAGCGGCACACCCAAAGAAAAGCGGGCATTGTCGAGGTTCATGTCCAGCATGGTCAGGGGCGTGTCGGCGTCTTCTTCGGCCACCAGCGGCGCAAAAGCGTCGAGGAACGACGTGGTTTGGGTCAGCATCAGGCGGCTGTGCGCCAACTGCGCGGGAGAAGCCTGCTCACGGCCTTTCCCTGCTTCCAGTTCGGCCACGCGCAAAAACAGCAGTTCGGCCTGAGCGCGGGAGGCGGCCACCTGATCGGCTACTTCTACGCGGGCATGATCGGCCCGCAAATTGGTCAGCATGTCCTCGGTTTCCCAGCGGCGCACTTCGGCTTGGGTGGCCTGCACGTCCCATTCGGCGGCGGTCTCTAGGGCCGACAAATCGGGGTTGGAGCGAATGGCCCCGAGGCTCCGCATGGCAATTTCGGCATGGGAACGGGCCAGCAGCAAGGCCAGATCATGGGCGCGGCGGCCCCAGCGCAGGGCACGCGGCGTACTTTCGGTAAAAATGGGCGTGATGGTAGGCACGGGAACGGTTTCGGCCAGATGTGCCAGATCGGTAGACGCCACCTCCAGCCATTTGTCGGCGCGGCCCTCGCCCACCTGATCGCGCATGACTTTGTACACGTCTTGCAGGACAGCCACCACGTCGCGGGGGCCAAGCGCCCGAACCGCCGTCCAGCCACGCCGCTGCACCGCCCCCTGAATGGTCATTTCGGCCTCACGCACGCCCATTTCTTGGCCGAGGCGCTTGCGGAGCCATTCTCTGTACGGGTCGTTGGAATGAATGGGGGCTGGGTTGGTCATGGCGTTACCTCGGCTGTGGACTGGCTGGGCAAGGAATGTACGGAGAGGCTGCGGCGTTGGCGCACGCATTCGAACAGCACCAGCGCGGCGGCGGTAGACACGTTCAGACTGTCGGCCCCGCCCGCTGCGGCGTGCATAGGAATGCTGACGCTGATGCTGGAAGCCGTGCGGGACGTGCGCCATTCTTTGGGCAGGCCCTCGTGTTCGGTGCCGAGCAGCAGGGCCACACGGCCGGTGAGGGGGGCGTCCCAGTAGGCTTGGGGCGCGTCGGGCGTGCAGGCCACTGTGGTAAACCCGTGCTGAAGAAGCCAGTCCCACGCCTGTTCTTCGCTGACGACAGCGGTGGGAATGCGGAACACGCTGCCTTGAGAAGCGCGGATCACGTTGGGGCCGTAAGGATCAGCGCCGCGCCCCAGCACCAGCACCGCGTGCGCCCCGGCTGCATCGGCGCTGCGGAGAATCGCGCCCACGTTGCCGGGTTTTTCTAGGCCGTGCAGAACTATTACGGTGGCCTGTTCGGGAGGATCGGGCAGCACGGGCGTGGGCGTGGGCGCAAGCATCAGCAGACCGTCTGGATTCTCTCGGCCACTGATCTTCTCGAAGGCCGGACGCGAGAGTTGTACCTGTTCGCCGGACAGCCCGTCAAATAACAGGGGGGCCACCGCCAACGCTTCGGGGCTGTACAGCGGCGGGCAAGTCACGATCAGGCTGGGGCGCACGCCGGAAGCCAGCGCCCGTGCGCTTTCTCTGGCTCCCTCGATGACGATCACGCCGTCCAGTTCGCGCTCCCGGCGGGTGTGCAGGCGTACCAGCCGCTTGACTAGGGCATTTTGAAGAGAAGTAATTACGTCCGGCGCGGTCATCGGGCCTCATTATGCCCGCCGGGTGAGGTAACGGACGGTGAGCAGTGGGGGTAATCGGCCAGTCTTCTTAGACCCTTGACCCTTAGACGGGGTTCGCACTGACCGCCGCTCCCTGACTGCTGACCACTTACCGAAGCGCCTGCTCCTGCACTACCTTAATCCTATGCCGCTCGCCTATCCGCCGTTCAAGTCTTGCCCGTGTGGGTCAGGCCGCAGCTACGGCGCGTGTTGCGGGCCTGTCCACGACGGCTCCCGGCCTGCTGCCACCCCAGAAACACTGATGAGGGCGCGGTACACGGCCTACGCTTTGGGCAATATGCCGTTCGTGCTGAACACTTGGCACGCCAGCACCCGCCCCAGTCACCTCGATCTGAACGACGGCACGCGCTATACGGGCCTGCGCGTGCATACGGCGGCGGGCGAAACGGTAGAGTTCACGGCCTCGCTGAAATTGCCGGGCGGCGAACGCTACAGCCTGCGCGAACGCAGCCGCTTTGAGCAGGTTGGGGGCGCGTGGGTATACGTGGACGGGGAGGAAGTGGAGGGATGAAGACTGCTGGAGACATGGGTTTTGCGTGGAGACGGACTGTGGTAGCCGACTCGGATACACAATCTTCAAAGTCAGAGCCTGTTTAGGACTGCTCCTCAGGGGATGCATCCCCCCCATTCCCCGGCAACTCTGCCGTACCGAGACGCGTACACAGGACTATGACCGACAACCCTACGCCAGACAACACGGCGGACACCGAAGCCAGCACCGACACCAAACGCACCCGGCCCTTTCCCAAAATCGGCAACGACGCGCCTGTGCCGCGCACGCCCCCTTCGCGCCGCATGTTGTGGACTGTCGGCGGCGTGGTGGCGGCGGCCCTGCTGATCGGCCAGAGTTTCAAGGTGGTTCCGGCGGGTTATGTGGGGGTGGTGTTCAGCGCCCTCAGCGGGGTCAAACCGGGCGTCATTCAGGAAGGGGTGCATTTTGTGACGCCGTTTGTAGACCGCGTGAACCTGTATGACGCCAAGTTGCAAGAAATTACGTTGGCTCATACCGACGAAAATGGCGGCGAGTCTGGAGCCATTCGCGCCCGCAGCAAAGAAGGTCTGGACATCACGGCAGACGTGACGGTGCAGTTCCGAATAGACCGCAGCAAGGCCGCCATTTTGCACAAGGAACTCGGGCGCGGGTACGTCCAGACCGTCATCAGCCCGCAGATCCGCTCCAAGGTGCGCGACGCGATTGGGCAATTTAGCGCCGCAGACATCATCAGTACGCAGCGGCAGCAGGTGGAAGGCCGGATTACGGACGCCCTGCGCGAAGTGTTTACGAAGAATAACTTGCTGCTCGACGCTGTGCTGCTGCGCGAACTGCGGATTCCCGACAGCATCGCCAAAGCGATTGAGCAAAAGCAGGCCGCCGAACAACAAGTGGCCGTAGAGCGCAATAAGTTGCAACAGGCCGAAATCAGCGCACAGCGTGAAGTCGTGGTGGCCGAAGGTGCAGCCAAATCCGCCGTAGCCAAAGCACGCGGCGACGCCGAAGCCCTGACGCTGCGGGGGCGTGCCCTGCGTGAAAATCCGCTCCTCATTCAACTGACGGTGGCCGAAAAACTCGCCCCCGGCATCAATACCGTGATGCTGCCCGCCGACGGTAACTTTTTGCTGGACTTGAAGAGCTTGCAGAGCGCGGCGACGACGCCCAAACCCTAAAGGAGTGGACTGGAGCGAATTGGATAGGATGAACCCATGATTGCTGTGCTGATTCTGATCGTGATTTTTGGCGGGATAGCCCTGATCACGTATGTAGACAACACCACCAAAGCGCAGCGGCGGGCGTGGCGACTAGAGGAAGCGGCGGCTAAAGCAGGCGGGGCGTTGCCAGCGGCAGCAGCCAAAGCGTTGGCGGCGTTGCCGAATGCCCAAGCCTCTGCTCCCGCACCCGACGCCCCCGAAACCCTGATGGTGCGCCTGCCCGCCGATGCCAGAGCGCGGGCTTGGGCGCTGCTGTGTACGGTGGCCGACGCCCAAAAAGGCACAGGAAATGCCGACACCCGCACGGCCTATCTGCTGCGCCAAACGCGGGAATCGTATTTGCCCGATACTTTGCGGGCCTACTTGGGCCTCACAGACGGAGCGCGGCGGGCGCTGGAGGCTCAGGGCCAATCGCCGGATACGCTGCTGGCCGAGCAGATTGTGCTGATGGAAGACGGCGTGCGCGAAGCCCTGCGCCACGATCACGCGGCGGCAGACCGCTTGCTGACGCAGGGCCGCTTTTTGCGCGAACGCTTCGGCAGCACTGAGGGGGGCTTGAGCTTGGGGAAGGTGGAGGGCGGCTGAGGTCGTTGGGGGTTGGTCTAATACGGGATTAAACTGAGTCTTGACTATGAGACCTGCCTCGCTGTTCCCGCATCAGACGTCCGATGAGTTGGAGTTGGCCTATCGCCAGTCCGAGCGAGCGGTGGAGCGCTCCCGCTGGCAGATCTTGTGGCTGAAAAGCAAAGGGCTGACGATTCCAGAGATCAAAGCGGTCACGAGTTTTTCTCGCAGCACGATCAGCACGTTGATTCGGGCTTACAACGAAGATGGGCCAGCGGCGGTGGTGGACAAACGCCGTTGGAATACATCGGCTCCTGCGCTCAGTGTGGAACAACAAGAGGTGTTGTTTGGTGTGCTCCAGAAGCCACCCGTTTCGGGTGGCTTCTGGACGAGCCAGAACGTGCAAGCCTACGTTCATGAGCAGTTCAAAGTAGAGATGACGTCGGTGTGTGCTTGGGGCTACTTGAGAAAGCTGGGGTTCACCGTGCAGGTACCGCGTCCAACTCATGTGCAGGCAGCGACGCCGGAGGAACAGGCGATCTGGATAAAAAAGTCGAAGCGGCCCTGAGAACCGCACGGGCCGCGTACCCGGAGAAACAGGTGCGGCTGTGGGTGCAGGACGAAGGGCGCTTTGGTCTGAAACCTGTGCTGAAGCGCCTCTGGGCGCTTCAGGGTCAGCGGCCCGTGATTGCTCAGCGCCGTCAATATCAATGGCTCTACACCTACATTTTTGTCGAACCCCTCACGGGACAGAGTGATTTCCTGATCCTTCCCAGTGTCAGCGTTCCTCTAATGCAAGTCGCGCTGGACGAGTTCAGCCGGGCCGTCGATCCACACCAGCAGCAACTCATCGTCCTCTTGCTCGACCAAGCCGGTTGGCACACCAGCCAGAAACTCCAGGTGCCGCCCAATCTCTTCCTCCTGCCCTTTCCGGCGTATACGCCGGAACTGTCCCCCGCTGAGCCGATGGTCACCAAGCTGAAACTTCCCATCGCCAACCAGACGCTGAATACCCTTCAAGAAGTGGAGGACTTGATCGCCGCAGAGTGTGTCCGTCTTAAACAGGCCCCAGCGGAAGTCAAATCGCTGACCCTCTTCCCCTGGATTAAACATGTTCTGGACTCATTTTAGTTTGGTCTAAGGGTCTAAAAGTCAAGGGTCTAAGGAAGGGCAATCGCTGCGCTCACTCACCCCCCTCCCCGGCCCTCCCCCGCAAGGGGAGAGGGAGAACACACAGCTTTTTGGTCTTGCTTTTAGCCCTCGCCCCTTGTGGGAGAGGGGCGCTGCACCGCAGCGGGGTGGCTCGCAGAGCTGCGCAGCATAGGGGGCCACCGAGAAAGCGCCCCCGCCTCACCCCCTTAGACCCTCGACTCTTAGACCCTTAGACGCCTCACCCTCCCCGTGTTAGCCTTCTCGCCATGACCACAATTCAGCCTTCTGTGACTTTGCCCAAGCGCCATGAAGTGCCCCGTGAGCAGACATGGGACATCGAAGCCATGTACGCCACCCCTGAAACGTGGGAAGCCGACGCCGCCGCACTGCCTGCCGATATTGACGCGCTGGCCGCCTATTCGGGCACGTTGGGCCGCGATTCTGCCGCGCTGCTGGCCTACTTACAGGCCGAATCGGAACTGGAACTGCGTCTGACCCGCTTTTTTTCCTATGCCTCCATGAATGCCAGTGTGGACGGACGCGACGCGGAAGCCGCTGCCCGCCGTGACCGCGCCAGTGGCATCGCCGCCCGCTACGGCAGCGTCACCGCGTTTGCCCGCCCGGAACTGCTGGCGCTGGAAGAATTTACGTTGGCGACGTGGATGACCCAGCCTGAACTGGAACCCTTCCGCATTCGCCTAGAGCGGATTTTGCGCCAAAAGCCCCATGTGCGGAGTGCCGAAATAGAAGAACTCTTGGGCGCGGTGCAGGCTCCCTTTTCTTCCGAACGTGGCATTCACCCTGCACTGGTGAACATGGATTTGCGATTTGGCACGGCAGGCGGCACGCCCGTTACGCAGGGCAATGTAGACCGCCTGACCACCGACCCTGACCGGGAGATTCGCCGTGAGGCGTGGGAAGGCTACGCCGATGCACATTTGGCCGTGCAGCACGCTCAGGCTGCCGCCTATTCCACCAATGTCCGTCAGAATGTCTTCTTGGCCCGCGCTCGCCGCTACCCCGACGCGATCACGGCCACCCTCGCCCCCGACCAGATTCCTACCGCCGTCGTGACCACGCTGCTGGACACCTACCGCGCCCACACCTCCACGTGGCACCGTTACTGGAAGGTACGCCGCGAGTGGCTGAATCTGCCCGAACTGCGCGAGTACGACGTGAAAGCCTCGCTGGTGCCGCCCGTGCCTGTGGACTACGCGCAGGCTGTGGAATGGTTGGCCGAGGGCATGGCCCCGCTTGGCCCCGATTACGTGACCGAAATGCGGGCGGGCCTGACCACCGAGCGCTGGGTGGACTACGCCGAGAACGACGGCAAACGTCAGGGCGCGTATTCCAACGGTGGCGGGCGCGTCAAGCCCTACATCTTCATGACTTGGAACGGCACGCTCGCCAGCTATTCCACCCTCGCCCACGAAATCGGCCACTCCATGCATTCGCTCCTGTCGGCCCGCGAGCATCCCTTCAGCGTGCCGCGCTACACGCTGTTTCATGCCGAAGTCGCCAGTAATTTCAATCAGGCGATGGTGCGCCAGCATTTGCTGAAGGGGGCGCGTGCGGCGGGCGATACGAATTTGGAAGTCGCCCTGATCGAAGAGGCGTTGGGCAATTTCCACCGCTACTTTTTCATCATGCCCACGCTGGCCGCCTTTGAACTGGAAGCCTACCGCCGCGTCGAAGCGGGCGGCAGCCTCAGCGCCCCTGATCTGAATGCCCTGACCGCCGACCTATTGGCCGAGGGCTACGGCGATGGTGTGACCATGAACCGTGACCGGAGCGGCATCCTGTGGGCACAGTTCTCCACGCACCTATACGCCAACTTTTATGCCTACCAGTACGCCACCGGCATCAGCGCGGCCCACCAACTCCTGAGCCAATTCGACGCCGACCCAGACGCCGCTCGCGAACGCTACCTGACGTTCCTGAAATCCGGCGGCAGTCTCGATCCCATCGACGCCCTGAAAGCGGCGGGCGTAGATATGCTCTCGCCAGAGCCGGTGCAGGCCACCTTCCGCACGCTTGAGCAGTATGTAGATCGGTTGGAGGAGTTGTTGCGGGAACGGCAGAACTGAAAGAGGTCATTTCGACGGTCATAAAATTTTGCAAGCACGGACGTGGCTGGAGTATGGCCCGTCCGTGTTTTGTTGCCATTGTCCTCCCCTCAAGGGGGGGCGTTGCGCCAGCAACGGGGGGGTTCACCTTCCAATTTTAATTTCAAGAGTTTCCACAAGATTGGGCAAGACGTCTGGGCGGGCGAAAGAGCAGGGTCGGCGTATGAAAACTGCGGTCAGTACGTCAACAATGGGTGATCCTGAAAAACGCGCTGTCAGCGCGTTTGAACGCTACTCGTCCGTTCTCACCACGCTCCTGATGCGCTGCATTCCCCTTCAGGTTTCCGCTGCACTCTCCTTTCCCCTAACTGCGACCCGTGTCCTGCACGGTCAATATGAAATGTGTTGTGCTGACCGTGCTTTCTTCCATTTCAATCCTGAAATGAACGTTCTACACGACGCATTTTCTTGATTGGAAACTCTTGTTAATTTGAGTCGGTGTAAACCCCCCAGTCTGCTTCGCAGCCAGCCCCCCTCAAGGGGAGTGCAACAGCGCCCTCAACAGCTTTTGCCCTTCCACAGACCCTTAGACCCCTGATCCTTAAACGGAATTGAAACAGCAGACAAAGTCCTCACGAGTTGGAATTGTCGTGAATCATTTCACTTATCATCTCAAAGCAAAGGCGGGAATGACCCCGCCCCGCTCAATCCCTGAGGCTTACGCCTGAGGCATCTGCACCTGCATTTCTCCGTTGCCTGCCACGTAGCCTTCCAGCGTGGCGTAGTCGTCTTGGAAGTGCATCAGCACGCCGCCAAACAGCGTGTCGAAGGTTTCCTGTGGCATTTCGGCCAGTGTGGGGTAAAAGCCGACGTACTCCAGCCACACGTTGCCGTCGGCGTCGATGCTGCGGGCAAAGGCGCGTTCGCGGTTGCGGTCGTTCAGCATGGTCACGATTTCGGCGCGGCGTCCGGGGTATTGCTTCTGGGTCACGCAAGTGACTTCGAGGCGGCTGGTGTTGTTGGGGCCGTCGTTGACGCTCACCAATACGGCGGCGTCGCCCATCTCGAAGCGCCAGCCCATGCGAATAAACCGCTGGCCGTTGTTCTCTTCCATGTCCAACTGGACTTCTTTTTCCTTCAGGTATTTCGCGAGCGTGTCCAGCGTGAGTAGTGCCGTTTCCATCGTCATTAAAACCATCCTCCTCGGTGGGGTGAAACACAAACAGATTGGGACTGAAGCTTGTGTGGTTGAAACCCGTGAGATTCTAACACTCCCGCCGATGCCTACGCGGTAGGAAAGGTCTTCATGCAGCCGGGGGCCGGTGCGGGGTGGGCCAGAAAGTCAGCTTTAGGGCCTTGACAAGATCGTCAGCGTGACCGGGGCCACGCCCTGCGACAAGATCCCCAGCACCGCCGCCGCCTCGTTGGATAGATCGATAATGCGGCTGGGCACGCCAAACGGCCCCCGGTCATTGATCATCACGTCTACGCTGCGGCCCGTGTTGGCGTGCGTCACACGCACCCATGTTCCAAACGGCAAGCTCAGGTGCGCGGCGGTCATAGACGTTTGGCTGTTGCCCCGCCCGCCGTAATACACCGCCGAGCCACGCTGAAAGACGGGGGCTTCCTCATTCACCACCCGCGCCGTGTCCGTCCCGCCGGGAAGCTTCAGCACTTGCCCGACTTCCAACAGTTGGCCCGGTAAGTCGTTCATCCGCTGCAACGCGGCCACCGTCACCCCATTTTGCTGGGCCAGCTTCCACAAAGTATCGCCCGGTTGCACGCGGTAGACCCGTTCGGCAGAGGCAGTCCCGAGGAGCAGGAGCGTCAGTAAGAGCGCCCGTTTCACACCGTCTCCTTCGGCGTCAGGCTCAGCACCTCATAGCCGTCCTCCGTCACCAACAGCAAATCCTCGATTCGCACGCCGCCCACGCCCGGCAGGTACGCGCCCGGTTCGATGGTAATCACCATGCCCGCCGCCAGCACTTCCTCACTGGTTTTGCGGAGGCCGGGAGCCTCGTGGATATTCAGGCCCACCCCGTGCCCCAGCGAATGCGCGAAGGCTTCGCCTAAGCCGTGCCGCTCCAAGATGCCGCGTGCGAGGGCGTCCAGATCGGCACACTTCATGCCCGGTTTCACGGCAGCAATGGCAGCTTCTTCGGCTTCCAGCACCGCTCCGTACACCCGCCGCATCTCATCCGATGGCGTGCCCACCGCCAGCGTGCGCGTCATATCGGAGTGGTAGCCGTGCAGCCTCGCGCCAAAATCGATGGTCACCAGATCGCCGTCCTCAATTACACGCTCCGAGGCGACGCCGTGCGGCATGGCCCCGCGTGGCCCGCTCGCCACGATCACGTCAAAGCCCACTTCGGCCCCAGCGCGGCGCAAACCCAATTCCAGTTCCAGCGCCACGTCCAGTTCCCGCACGCCCGCCCGGATCATGGGACGCACCTCGGCAAACACACGGTCTGCCACCGCCTGTGCTTCCCGAATGGCCTGCACTTCTTCCGGCGATTTGATAGCCCGCAGTCCCTCGATCAGCCCCCGCACCGGCACCAGTTCAGCGTCCCAGTGCTGGCGCAGGTCTTCCAAGCTCGCCACAGTCAGATGCTCGGCCTCGATACCCACGCGCAGACCTTTTACAGTGTCTGCCGCATGTTGGTAGGTTTCCGGCGGGCGGGCAATATGAACCGCCACCCGCGATTCTTCCCCCGCCTGCACGGTGTAGCGCGAGTCGGTGTACAGCGTCACCGCGTCTCCCGGCCCCACCAACACCTTGCCGTCTGCGCCGCTGGAAAAGCCCGTCAGCGCCCGCACATTGGCCGGAGTGCTGACCCACAGGGCGTCTACACCTGCTTCCCGAATGGCCTGCTGTAAGTCCGCGAGTTGTGTCATGCCCGCCAAGGTAACAGAAGGGACGCCGAGGGGATGTGGAGTCTCAGACGGCCCGTCACTGTCCCCACTGTAGGGACATTCGCCCGCCCCCGCTCCCCGCCGCTTATACTTCTTCGGGACGAAAAGACGGCGGCCCCTGCCTGATCGGGCATGGGTCAACACAAAACAGACTGTTCCCGCGTGGGAACCAAAGAGGAGAAACCGTGAAACTTCACGAGTATCAGGGCAAGGAACTGCTGCGGCAATTTGGCGTGAACGTGCAAGACGGCAAAGTGGCCTACACCCCCGACGAAGTGCGCACCATTGCGCGGGAGTACGGTCAGGCCGTCGTCGTCAAGGCTCAGGTGCATGTGGGCGGGCGCGGCAAAGCGGGCGGCGTGAAGTTTAGCCCTACCATCGACAAAGCCTTCGAGAATGCCGAGAAGATTCTGGGCATGGACATCAAGGGCCTGACGGTGAACAAGGTGCTGGTCACCAAAGCCGTGGATATCGACGCCGGAACCGAGTACTACGTGGGCATGATCGTTGACCGCAACGTGCAGAGCTTTACGCTGATGGCCTGCGCCGAGGGCGGCATGGAAATCGAGGAACTCGCCGCCGAGCGTCCCGAAGCCATCATTCGCCACCGCGTCGATCCCATCACCGGCCTGCGCCCCTACGAGGCCCGTGAAGTCGCCATTCGCGCCGGATTCAAGGGCAACCTGAACAAGATTGCCGACATGATGGTGAAGATGAGTCAGGCCGCACTGGCCCGCGACGCCGTGTTGGTGGAAATCAACCCGCTGTTTATCGACGCCGACGGCACGCCGCTGGCGCTGGACACTAAATTCGAAATCGACGACAACGCCATGTACCGCCACAAAGACTTGCTGGACTGGCGCGAACTGGAAGCCGAGCATCCGCTGGAAATCGAAGCCAGCAAGTACGGCTTTGCTTACGTAAAACTGGATGACGGCAACGTGGGCGTATTGGGCAACGGCGCAGGCATTGTCATGACCAGCCTCGACGTGGTGAACCGCGCCGGAGCCAAACCCGCCAACTTCCTCGATATCGGCGGCGGTGCCAAAGCCGAAATCGTGTACAACGCCGTCAAGTTGGTGTCTAAGGACACCGACGTGAAAGCCATTTTCATCAACATTTTCGGCGGCATCACCCGCGCCGACGAAGTGGCCAAAGGCGTGATTCAGGCCCTCAACGAAGGCATTCTGACCAAGCCCGTGCGAATGCGGATTGCCGGAACCGCCGAAGAAGAAGCCAAGGCGCTGCTTGCAGAAGTGAATAGCCCCTTGATTCAGATGTACCCCGATATGTTTCAGGCGGCAGAAGCGGCCTCTAGAGACGCAAACTCAGCTGGGGAGGCGAAATAAGTCATGGGCATCCTAGTCAACAAAGACAGCAAGGTCATCGTGCAGGGCATGACCGGGCGCGAAGGCGCGAGCCACAGCCGCGCCATGAAAGAATTCGGCACCCAAGTCGTCGCGGGCGTGACCCCCGGCAAAGGCGGCAGCGACTTTGAAGGCTGGCCCGTGTACAACAGCGTGGCGGAAGCCAAAGCGGCACACGGCGCAAACGTCTCCATCATCTTCGTGCCCCCCGCCGGAGCCGCCGACGCCGTGCTGGAAGCCGCCCACGCCGGAATGCCCCTGATCATCCTGATCACCGAAGGCGTGCCCACCATCGACATGATGCGGGCCGTGCAGGAAGTCAAGGCGCTTGACGCCATCAGCCGTGCAAACGGTGGCGAGGGCGTGCGCTTGATCGGCGGCAACTGCCCCGGCCTCGTCACCAGCGGTGAGTGCAAAGTGGGCATCATGCCCAACAAGATTTACAGCGAAAAGGGCCGCATCGGCCTGATCAGCCGCTCCGGAACGCTGACCTACGAAGCCGCCAAGCTGCTCAGCGACGCGGGCCTCGGAACGTCGACGACGGTGGGCATCGGCGGCGACCCCGTGATCGGCACTACCTTTGCCGACGTGCTGCCCATGTTTGAAGCCGATCCCGACACCGACGCCATCGTGCTCATCGGTGAGATTGGTGGGGCCGACGAAGAAGCCGCCGCCGAGTACATCGGCAAGCATATGAAGAAGCCCGTGATCGCCTTCATCAGTGGCCGTAGTGCGCCCGCTGGCAAGCGCATGGGCCACGCCGGAGCCATCATCATGGGCAACGTGGGCACGCCCGAAAGCAAGCTGGCCGCCTTTGCCGCCGTGAATGTGCCTGTGGCCGACACCATGCCCCAAATCATGGACATGGTCAAGAAAGCGCTGAATATTCAGAACTGATTCCGATTAAAAGCCATGTATTTGGGCTTTTAATCCGAGCGGAGCGAGTGGGAAACAGTACGGATTCCAGAATGGAGTTAGCCTCCGGTGTTTTTCCGGAGGATAACGGAATGGCCGGAATCCGTATGAGCAAGCAAAACAGGGGAGAGGCCGGGGCATACGCTCTGGCCTTTTTCTTGTGACCAATTTTCCCCCGCACACGTAAAGAGATCGTCATCCGTCGTCACACCAACATCAGGCCCGCGAGTAGACTATGGGTATGAACCTCACTGCTCGTACCCTCGCCACCTTGACCCTGCTGGGACTGGGCACGCTGGCCCCGGCTTCCGCGCTGGGCATTGCGGGCACCGTTACCGGCAGCGTTGCCGATGGAACGCGGGTCAGCGGTTGGGCTGTGACACCCAGCGGTCAGGCCGTACAAGAGGTCGTGAGTGTGCCCGTTGTAGACAGCAAATTCCGCCTAGAATTGCCTGCCATCGCTCCCAGTGCCCGCGCCCAAACTTCCCTCAGCGCCCAAAACGTGAGTTGGCCCGGCGTGATCGACCCCGTCACGGTCAGCGCCCCTGTGCAAACGGCGGAACTGAAATTCTTTACCTACCGCGACACCAACCGCAGCGGCCAACGTGACGACAATGAACCGCTGAACGAGGTCACGCTGAATTCGGGGAACAGCAGCGTCTTTGTGGCTTGGGTCGGCACCGACGTGACTGTGAAGGCCAACCGGGGCTACGAAGCGAGCCTGAAGCGCGGCTGGAACGTCTTTCTGGTCGATGTAGGCCGCGCCGTGAAAGTCTCTCCGTTTGCCGAGTCGGCGCAGGTTTCTCTGACTCTGGGCCGCTGAACCCAGCAAAACGTACCAACCTCACTTCGGGCGTGCTTTAGTTCACGCCCTTTGTGCTGCCGCGTTGAAAATCCCGGATTGATGTCGCTCACGGAGAGAAGCCCGTGAGGCTTTGCCGTCTACGCTGGGCTTATCGAGGTGAGGGCTGACCGCTGCCTGAGCCGGAAGCCTGTTCATCCGGGAGGCAACATGGTTCACCTACGACTCAAACGACTGCTCAAGCTCTGTACTCAGGCCAGTTTGGCCGCGCTGCTGTGTGCCTCTCCTGCCTCTGCTGTTGCGGCAGAACACGGTACCGTCACGTTCCATGTCAACGTGCTGGGTACCTGCCAACTGCGCGGTGTAGATGCTGAGGGCGTGACGCTGCGCTGTACTCAAGGGTTCAGTCCGGCAGATCCACGCACCGTGATCTCTTTGTGGGGTCAGTTGCCTGCACAACCGCTGCTGGCCCTCACAGACTCGCAGCCCGCTGCCGAGGGCGGAACCCTAAACCGCTACACCTTTGCCGCTTCTCCCGATGTGCAGCAAGCAGACCAGCAGCAGGCAGGCTGGGCCACGTTCTATTAGCCTTATATTCTAGCGGATCTCCGTACAAGCGGCCTGTTCAGCACTGGGGCCGATGTCGACGCGGCAGCTCCGAGCATCGGTATTGCTACGAATCTCGGCCTGCAACACCACTGAGGAACGAGGGGTAAGGCCGTAGCCCTCATCGTCGACCAGCACACGCTCACCATTGATGAGCACATCGGTTCCGGCAGCCACTTCCTGTGTCGACCAAAAAAAACGAACAAACCGGAAGGCTTTAAAGTTGTCGCGCCAATCCACAGTGGTCACGCCGCTCAGGGGCGGTACGGCCTCACGCTGTTCTGCGCCCACCGCCACACCGAACGGCAAGGATGCCAGATCAACCCGGATGGACACCACTTCTCCCAGCGGCAAATCGGTGATGAGGGCTTCGCCGCGTCCGTCGGTCACGGCAACCACCGTTCCTGCTAGCAACAGGCGAAGATTGGGAACACCAGTCTGAATCAGCAACGCTCTTTGGGCCAGCGCAGGCTTGAGCTGCACCGTTCCATTCGTCAACACCAAAGCGCCGGTGGCCTGAACCGCCGCTGCATGCAACCCTGCCGTGACCTGAACATCGACTTCTCGGTTATAGGTATAAGACAGCGCCGCGTCTTCGTTAGAAACGTTGAGACGCAGGGCTTGAGCGGGGCTGATTTGGTATCCGGCGCTGCCGCTGATCTGCGCTCCTGTGGGACTAGACGAAACTTGCGCCGCCAGCTGTAGCTCTGGCCAAGGCACAAAAGACGCGCTCAGGCCGATGCGTGAGCTTCCGGGAGACAGGTCGGCTTGGGCCGTGAGGCTGCCCCGCTGGCCAAAAAAGTAGGTGGCCGAAGCGCCAGCCTGCCATGATTGGGGCTGAAATCCGGAAGAAGCGCTGGCCCCCAGTAGCCAGTTGCGGTTGGTGTAAGAGGCCTTGCCCCCCACCACGCTGCCCGACAGGTCATTCAGCGGCAGGCTAAGAAACGCCTGAAGTTGTCCAGCGCCCAAATTTGTTCCGGCGCTGAGATTGGCCGTCCAAGCTTGGCTCACTGCGCCCGCCGAATCGGTAGCCCGGACGGCCTCTAGACCTCCCGCTACACTGAACCGGGCCTGACTGTAGGCGGCACTTGCGCGCACAGAAAAGCGGTTGCCTGCCGAGGGTGCCCCCTGTGCGGCAGCCTGACCTGTGATCGTCCAGCCGCTTGCCAGTCCCAGTTGAACTGCTGCGGAGCCCGATAAGGTGCCGTTGGAAATTCCCGCCTGTGCATTGGCTAAGTAAGCGCCGGGGGGCAGGGCGCGGGCACTGCCGGGCACCTCGGCGTCTACTTGCCGCGTGCCGGTTTCATCGGTGATATAGACCACCACACGGCTCGGCCCAGACCCACTGAGCGGAATGTTAAGGAGCGTCAACGATCCGGCGGCGGCCCGGAACGCCCTAATTCTTTTTAGATTGACGGTGACTTCAATGTCGGCTTCTACTGGCAATTCGATGACCAGTTTGGGTAGTCGGCGCGAAAAGCCGCCCCGCGCTGCGACAGCCACACCCCGGAAAGTAGACGGAGAAAAGGCCGGATCGTTGCCGTTGGGGGCGGCATTCCAAGCGCCGTAGACCACCAGATCGGGATTGACTGTCCATTGTCCTGCGGCCCGCAGCTCTATCGACGCCTCTTGGGTGGCGGTGGCCGAACGTGCCAGCAGGCCCGCGTAGCCTGCCAATCCTGCCTGCGCCGCGCCCACGCCAACATAAGCCGCGCCTGTATAGCTGTTGGGAGAGTTGTTGGGCAAAGCACCAGAGGCACCATTTTGTCGGTAGCTGGCCGTACCCTGCACGCCCGCATTCACGCCCCAAGACGAACGCTGCACCTGAGGCTCAGGGGCGGCCTCTGCAGTTGGATCAGGCAGGCTTAAATCGACACTGCCGCTCCCCAGCAGATTCAGTGCCGGAGACACACGCACCGCCTGAGCGCTCTGGTCATAGCGCACCTGAATCTCTGGCCTCAGCAGCACAAACGCCTCACCGTCGCAGCTTAGGTTCTGCGCGATATATGCCTGCTCTGCTGCCCGCAACACCGCTGCAGGCAGCAGCACCGAAACCCGGTCTTGGGCGTCGCGGCTGACCCGCACAATGAACGTACCGCGCTCCGTGCCGCCTACAGCCACACTCAGCAGTTCTTCGGTGGCGCTACAGCCGGGGGGTTCAGATGCGGCTGCCACTGGAGGCACCACTGGCGTTGCAGCCGATTGTGCGACTGCCCCACTGCACAGAATGAGGCTGCATAGCACCGTCTTGCTCCAAGGATGCCGCATACGGTGGGCCGCGCCAGTGCGTCCTTTAGGGGACAGAGATGAGGTCATTGACAGTCACCCCATCCTCATTACGAAAAGTGAATTTCAGTTGGCCGCTTTTTTCGGCGAGGCCGGGAATTCGGAGCGTAAACGTTGCGCCGCTCAGCACCGCGAACGACTGTATATCCACCTTCTGGTCGTCCCGAACGACGGCCAAACCATTGAAGGTAGCGTGGCGGTTGCCCTGATTGGTCACCTTGACCATCAGGTCGCTGCCTTCACGCTGCACCGCGTACTGCACAGCCGATTTCATGGCTGGACTCGCCACATAGATCGGCACTGAAAACCCCAACGCCAAGTTGAGATTGGTTGTAATTCCATTGGGCTGCTGGGTTTCGATCTGGGCCATGCTGCCTTCGAGGGGCAACTGCTGAATCAGAATACGGTAGGTCAGTTCTTCATTGGTGGGGTTCTTGCGGAGGCCTACTCGCAAAATCTGGCTGCTTCCCGCCGGAATAGTAAAAGTCGTCGGATTGATCAGCAGGTCACGGGTGTCGGCCAGAACCGTTTGCCCGTCCACCATCTTCCAACTCTTGAGGGTCACGGCAAAACGGGCGGGCCGGGCAGTGGTATTGAACAAAGTCGCAGACGTGTTCAGCGACTCGCGTGCATTGATGTTCAGCACTGTCGGCGCAACTCCGAATCCCTGCGCCTGTGCTGCGCTGACCCCCAAAAAGAGGCCGAGAGCCAGCAGCAGCGTGCGCCAAAAAGACCAGTTGACAATTAAAATCATGGTTTGACTCCGGAAAAAATATCGGCGGTGCTGAGCGTGCCGACCGCCAGCAAGCTGAGGCGCAAGTTGGCCCGGTAAGTTCCGCCTCCAGTCCACTGCCCTGCAGGCACAGCAAGAGGAAAGCGCAGGCGCTGGCTTCCCTCCATCACCTCACCGTTCAGCAGTGCCCCCGCGCCCTGCAGCCAGATCAGCAACTGTCCACCGGATTCCAGAGCGTTGAGTCTGACGGCAAGAGCCTCACCCGGTTGGGCCACCGTTGCCATCCCCCCACCCCCAAACCCCTCCGTACCCAGCAATTCCAGTTGAAAACGGTCTGTCACCGCGTCGCAGCGCACGTCCACCTGAAAGCTGCCTTGTTGGGCTTGCAGCGCCGTGTAACCAGTCAAATCGAAAGCAGTGCGGGCAATTTCGCACCCAGCCTGCGCGGTTCCGCCGAGGGCCAGCGCCATATGCAGCAGAGAAAAGATGTTGGGGAACATGGCAACCTCGGGGCAAAGAAAGGGAAGAGGTAAGAGAGTGGGCGTCCGGGCAGAGCAGCCCGAACGCCCAGCGAACAGGAAGCTTAGTTGTAAGTGATGGTGAAGTTCAGAGTTCCGCTGTAGGCACCGGCGGGAGCGTTCCACTGGCCCCCATCAGGCTTAAACGAAAATTCGCCTCGCCAGACGTCACCGTTGCGAGAAGCAGCAGCAGTCGTCGACAGCTTGGCTTCGTAATTGCCGGTCAGTGTGTTGCTCCCAGAGGTGAGGTTCATCAATCCAGTGTTGACGATGGCCGCACTGCTGTTGCCGCTCTGAGTATTGGCGGCAGATCCACTAGAGGGAGTGGTCGTCAGCGTCAGCGGGGTGCCTGTGGTGCACTGCAAGTAGCCGATATTGCCAGTGGTGGCCGTAGAGGTTGGATTTTGCAAGGCGTTGTAGTCCGCTGTGGTCACCGACTGATTTACAGTGGCCGGAACGCTCGAGAGGGTGCCACCGCCTGATGCATTTCCGGAAATCGCGCACACATTATTGACCTGAGTGTTGAACGTGATGTTGCCACTGGCGGCAGGTGCAGCACTAGCGGTTCCAACCATCATTGCGGCGAGCAGCATCATTTTCTTCATAACTTCCTCCCGTTCATTGCTCCCCGACGCAGTCCAACTCACAGACCCGGCATCCCCCCGGAGGCCAAATGGGTCTAAGTGCTCTGCAGTGCGAAGTTGTCTTGAACTGAGGTCACTCTATGGGCGAACTGGCAGAGCGTCAAGTTCGGCCCCGCTATGACGTAAAGCTCAACGTTAAAGTGTGGTGAAGCTATATCCGGCTCTAAAATCAGACTTTGGTTACATTACCCGGCAGTTTAGGGAGCATGCTTGAGACCAAACACACCTAACTCACGTCAAGCGCATCAGGCTCACCAAAGGTGAAGTAAAAGTTTGTCAACGTTAAAGTAGATTTTTCGCCTTTCACGTCCAATCGTATATAAACTGTGTAAATTAGTCGTCATTAACACTCTTTAAGTGTAGAATAAAAAACAAATGAGAAGGGGCCGCCATTAAAACGTGAGGTTTTTCATGATGGTGAGTTTGCAGGTAACCTGCCTTGTATGTTGACCCCAAATCTCTTGGGTGCAACTTCACTGCATACGGTGGCGGGGCCAGTTAAGGTGTCGGCCAAAGGTCTGGCGCTACTGGCTTACCTGACGCTGGAAGACCGCCCCATACACCGCGAGACGGTGGCCAACTTGCTGTGGCCCACTGGTGGCGGCTTGGGCAGCTTGCGGGTAGAACTCTCCAAATTGCGGCAAGCCGGAGTACACCTCTCGTCGGGGCGTGCGCCTTTGCTGCGCTGCACCTTGCCCACAGATTGGGCACAACTGGAACACGTCGCCACCGCGCCCATTGCCGCTGAACATACTTGGCCCCAACTCTTGCGCGGCCCACCGCTGGGCGGCTTAGACGACGCCATGAGTCCGGCCCTGCTGCCCTGGCTCCAGAGCCAACGCGCCCGCATTTCGGCTCAGGTGCAGCACACCTTGCAACACGCGCTGTCACACGCCGTCCAGCAGGGCCAGAGTGCCCACATCGCCGTGCTGGAAGACCGGGCCGAAGCACTTGGCCTGACTTTGGCTCACCCGCCCGACGTTCAGGCCTTTCATCCGGCACGGGCGCAGGCGGGGCCGCTGGCTGGCGAGTTGCTGCGGGCTTCGCGGTTGGCCGAGCGTGCGCCCCATCTGCTGCTGCTGGTAGGGCGGCACGGCAGCGGGCGGCGCGAACTGCTACAAGCGGCCCTAGAACAGCATCCTTGGCCGGTGGCGCACCTTGACGCCGTGGCGCACCCTACGTTGCTGGTCATGTCCTTGATGATGCGGCTGCTGCCCCTGCTGCGCGAAGATTTGCGGCCCGCCCTGCACGCACTGATGGCCCGCTCTCTGCCTGCGGCTCAGGCCATGACCGCGCTCTCGGCCCTGCTGCTAGAGGCCAATGCACCGCTGACCGTCGTGATGCACGGAGCCGAGGCCCTATCTGAAGAAGTGGCCCCATTGTTTGACTTTGCGCTGAATTGGCCGCTGCCTTTTTTGTTGGTGCTGGTCACCACCGACACCCGCGAAGCAGCCCTGATGCAGCTTCTGGGCCGCCATGTGCGCCCCGAACGGTTTACGCTCAGCCGGTCTCGCCCCTTGGCCGCCTCCGATCTGCATCCCCCCGAGTTGCCGCCTCCCAACCCGCCTGGCGAGCGGCACCTGTTTCAAGTGGCCCGCCAATCCGAGGGGTGGGCAACGGCGGCGCTGGCCCTTTTGCCGCTGCCTCAGCCCTTGCCCCAGCGTGCCCCTATGCCGCCCGAAGTGCGGGCCGTGCTGATCGGGGAGGCGTATCAAGTCCTGAACAGCCACATGGCTCTGCTTGCACCGTTGGCGGCCCTGCCCGGCCCCTTCTCGGCAGAAACGGCCCTGCACACGCTGCGGCAGGCGGCGCGGGGAGGGGGAAGCGAGCAAAATCTCGCCCATCAGGCGTTAGAGCGTGCCCTGCAATCGGGGCTATTAGAACGGGTTCCGGCGCATTTGGACGTTACCTTACCCAGCGGCCAGTTCAGCGTGCCCGACGGCGAGCATCCCTTGGCTTTCCGTAGCGAACTGCAACGGGCGGCACTGGCCGGAACGCTGGATTCTGCATTGCGGGCCAGCCTGCGCCAGTCTGAGAGGAGCGACTCGCCCCCTTACTCCGGCCACATTCCACCGTCCACACCCCCGCTGCCTGTGCAGGCTGTCCCATTTCGCTCGACCTTCTCCTCACTCCCAGCAGCCATACCCGCAGAAACCACCGTCTCGCTGCCCGGCGGCTACCGTCTGCACCTTGCCCCCAACCTGCTTACGGTCTTGCGGCTCGGCGCACGCGGCCACCACCCACCCGAGCTGCGGCTGCATCAGCCCACGCCCCCCGGCGCTCGGCATTGGCAGTTCAGCTTTTACCTAGAAACGCCCTACAACAGCGCCGATGTCTTTCCCCTCTGCCTGCTTCCTATCACCGATGGCGAATCGGCCCAGCCCATCAGTGTGCCCGAAAGCGGCCAATGGTATAGGGCGTGCGGCCCCCTGCCTGCGCCCGGTGCGGCGTTGGTGTTGGGCATCCGGGCACACGATCTGGTGCTGCATCTGGCCGATCTATCGTTCACTTGATTGGCATAGGCGTTTGAAATTGCCCCTATTTGGCGCTCTCAGAAAGGCGGCAAGACGGGAGAAGCTTTGAGCCTCAATTACATTTGTCCCGCACCAGTTCTCCCTCAGCGCGGCGCGAGCGTAAACGTCACGTTCAGCGTGGCCGAATCGCTGCTGCCCGGATAGTCCACTCCGTAATCGTGCGGATTGATCTTAAATTGCGTGCTGACATTCACCTTGCCGCCCTGTAACGTGGCCTTCACCGGCGCAGTCACAGGCAGCGTTTTGCCCTTGATGGTCAGCTTGCCGCTGGCCGTCGTGGACAGCGTTTGTCCCTCTAGTAACTTGCCGCCTGTCAGCTTGTCCAGCGTAAAGACCGCGTTCGGAAACTTGGCGGCGTTGAGGGCCACTTCGCTGCGGGCGTGATCATCGCGCAGGCCCAGCCCAGTTTTCAGTTTAACCACGGGCACGGTCACGGTGCCTTTGGTAGCGGCCAAATCTGCCGCATCAAGCTGCACGGTGCTGGTCACGTCCGCAATATTGCCCTTCACATTGATAAACCGCACCTTGTGTTCAAAGGTAGCCGTGCCGCCCGCCGCTGAATAGGTGGTTGTGGCGGCCTGCGCTCCCCCCAATAATGTCGCCGCACACGCAGAAATCTGTATCCAACGCAAAGCTGAGGGGTGAGTCATACTTTCATGGTGAGGCCTGAGCCGTGAAGCAAATGAGATAAAGCTGACTGACTCTGAAGATCGCTCTACCTTGAGTGATGGGCGCTGGGTCATTTTTATTTACATTGGAATAACACAGAGAGGAAAGGCCACCTGTCCAGCTCTGGTCGCTACACTGCCTGCACGATGCAGCGCGGACGGTGGGATAGAGGCAAACGCTGGCTAACCGCCTTGCTGACCATCCTTGCCGCCTTCGCCTTCCCCGTGCGCGGCCCGCTGATGGCCCTGCTCCCTGAGGGTTTGGCAATGGGCGAGATGCATATGCAGCATGCAACAGCCGCTGCTGCCGCTTCCCCCGACTCTTCAGACCAGCACCCGCAAAACCATCAGGCCCACTGTCTATTTTGTCTGACTGGGGCATTCGCACTGCAAGCCGACAGCGCCGCGTTGCCACCCGCGCCAGTCGTTCACGTGGCCCCCAGTCCACCAGTGGCGGTGTATTTCCGCGTCGCTCTCCTGCGTCACGCCGATGCCCGTGCGCCACCACATCACGCTTAAGCCAAATCCACTGCACGCCGTGTGAGCAGGGGCCGTTCCTATGCCCCGTGCCCCAGCCAACTCAGTTTTACCCACCGGAGATTTTCCATGTTCAAATCCCTAATTCTGACCGCCATGTTCGCTGCTGTGCCGTTTGCCGCCGCCCACGCCACCGTCAAAACCGAAGCGGGCCTGACCTCCTCTGAAATTGGCAAAAACGAAACCTACCGCCTGAATGTGCCCACCGAAAAAGAAATCAGCACCACTGAAGTCCGCTTGGTGGTTCCGGCAGGCATGACCGTAACCCGCTTTCAGACGATGCCGGGGTTTACCCGCACCCTAGCCACAAATTCCGCTGGCCTCATCACCGAAGTGGTCTGGAACGGCCGAATCGCCCCGATGGAATATGCCCGCTTCCTGTTTACTGCCCGCAATCCCGACACCGCCGGGGCCGTCAGTTGGAAGGTGTACCAAAAGTACAGCGACGGCTCGGTGGTAGCGTGGGATGACAGCGATCCGGAACAAACCCCGGCCAGCAAGACGAACATCAAGTAAGTCTGACACCCTAAATCTGGCACCCTAAAATCGTTCACATCCACCGGGCGGAAAGATAGATTGCTCTGTCTTCCGCCCCGTTCACCCCGGAGGTTTCTCTTGAACCGGCTTCTTGCCTTATCGTTTAGTGCCGCCCTCAGTACGGCCTCTGCCCACACCGTTGTTACGGTGGTCAGCCCGACACCTGCCTTACCTGTCAGCGCCCCCAAAGCCGTGCTGCTGCGCTTTGGCGAACCTGTGAATCTGCGCTTTGCCACCTTCCGTGTCCTGCCGATGCCCCTAGGAAAAACGCCCGCCGAGGTAACAAAGCTGGCACTGGGCCTCAAGCCCGATTCACCCCAATTGGTCAACACTGGCCCCGTCCCCAGCGGCATGGCGGCCAAACTCAGCTTGCCGCTGAAGGCCAACCTCAAAGCAGGCCCGTACCTGATCGCGTGGGCCGTGCTGTCTGACGACGGTCACCCCGTCACCGGCCAAAGCCTGTTCCGCGTCCGGTGATTCCGCTCCTCATTCTCGCCAAAGGCCTGCTGTATGCGGGCGTCGTGTTGCTGGTAGGCGGTATTTTTACCCGCCGCCAGTTGACGCCTGCTCATCCTGCCCGCCGCGTGTTGGGCGTGGGCGGCTTGCTGCTTGTGTTAGGAGTGTCCCTGACGCTGCTAGCGACGTTGGCTGTCGTGGGGTTCACGGCTCCCGCCGATTATCTCGATTACATGACCCAAACCGGAGCGGGCCGCGCCCTGATGCTGATCCTGATTGGTGGCTTGTTGCTGCTGGCTGCCGAATTGGGGCAGTGGCCCCGCCTGCTGACTGCCGCTGCCGCCGCTGTAACGCTGTGGGGACTGGCGGGAGTCGGACACGGCGCGAGTCATGGCCCGACGGTTCGCTTGCTGCACGTCATTCATGCTGGGGCCATGTGCCTGTGGGTGGGCGGTGTGCTGGCCCTGCTGACCCTGCGAGGCGCAGGACAGGCGCATGCGGCCCGCTTTACGCCGATAGCTACCGCTTGCGTCTGCACACTGGCGCTTACCGGAACATTTGCCACGTTGGAGCATACCGGAAGGCTTTGGGGCGTCTGGGACAGCACTTACGGCGTCACATTGATGATCAAGCTGGGGCTGGTGGCTTTGGCTTTGTTGGCCGCCGCAGTGGCCCGCCGCGCCTTTGCCCGCGCCTTGGGCATTCGGCCCCAGTTGGCGCTGGAACTGGCCTTGTTGGTGGGTGTATTGGCGGTGACAGCCACTTTGTCGGAAACGCCGCCACCCACGCATGACGCGGGGCAAATGAATATGGAGGGGCACTGAATGGGGGAGGGCGTCTAAGGGTCTAAGGGTCTAAGGACTGCCCAGACTCCTTCAGCCCCGCTTGCCCAGACGCCCCGCTGTCCACCCCAGCCGGGGGCTTCATACTGCGTACATGTCAGACGCTCCCACCTTACTGGTCATGAAATTCGGCGGCACCAACATGGGCGACGCCCGCGCCATTCGCCACAGCGCGTCGTTGGTGGGCCGCAGCGTGAGGGAAGGCGTGCGCGTGGTGGTGGTGGTGTCTGCGATGGCGGGCGTGACCAACCAATTGCTGCGGCTGGCCGAGGCCGCCCAAACGGGCGATATCGCTGCGGCCAACGACGATATTGCCGCCATGCGCACCCGGCACTTCACGGCGGCGCAGGAACTCGGCGCGGCCCCCGACAGCGACGCTGTGCGCGAAATCCGCGAGATGCACGAAACCCTGCGCCAAGCGGTGTACGGCGTGTACCTCCTGCGCGAACTGACGCCCCGCAGCCGTGACCTGATCGTGTCTTTTGGCGAGCGGTTGTCGGCCCCCCTGATGACGCTGGCCCTCGAGCAGTCCGGCCAGCGTGCCCACCACGTCACGGGCGGCGAGGCAGGCATCGTGACCGACACGCATTTCGGCAATGCCCGGCCCTTGCCCAGTGCCTACGCCCGTATCAAAGACCGACTCAGCGGCCTGCTCAACGCGGGCGTGACCCCAGTGGTGGCCGGATTCATGGGCGAAACCGAACAGGGCGCACTGACCACGCTGGGGCGCGGCGGCACCGATTTCAGCGCCACGATTATCGGCAAGGCGCTGGCAGCCACCGAAGTGTGGGCGTGGAAAGACGTAGACGGCGTGATGAGTGCCGATCCCAGAGTCGTAAAAGACGCCCGCAACATTGAAGTGCTGAGCTACGGCGAAGTGATGGAACTGGCCTACTTCGGGGCCAAAGTGCTGCACCCGCTGGCCGTGACCCCGCTGCAAGAAAGCGGCATTGCCCTGCGCCTCAAAAATTCCACCAACCCCGATTTCCCCGGCACCTTAGTTCATGCCGAGGCGCACGATGACGCCCGCCACCCGGTCAAGGCCGTCACCGCCATCCGCAACGTGAGCATCATCAACGTGACCGGAGCAGGCGTGCTGGGCGTGCCGGAGGTCGTCGCCAGCCTGTTTACCGCCATTGCCCGCGAAAACATTACCCTGCTGATGGTCTCGCAGAGCAGTTCGATGAGCAACGTGTCTCTGGCTGTGCAGAGCATCTATGCCGAGCGCACCGTGTCGGCCTTGCGTGCAGCCGTCAGCGGAGACCTGAAAGTAGAGGAGCAACCCGGCGTGGCGGTGCTGGCGATTGTGGGCAGCGGCATGCGCGGGCAAAAAGGCGTGGCGGCCAAGCTGTTCGGCGCACTCGCCAACGATGAAGTCAATATTCTGATGATCAGCCAAGGCAGCAGCGAGCTGAACATCAGCGTGGCGGTAGAAGACGCACAGGTAGAACACGCGACGCGGGCAGTACATGCGGCGTTCGCCTTGCAGGAAGTGGCTGGCAGCGTGTAGGAACATCTGTGAGTGGTGAGTAGTCAGTGATACGAAATTAAGATGATTCCTTGACAGTCTTCCCGGTGGCCCCCTCACCCCGCTGCTGGCGCAGCGCCCCTCTCCACTTGTGGGAGAGGGCAACACCATATGTTTGGGACTCTCTTTAATCTCGTATGAGAGACTGTCTGGAAAGCTGAGAATCAGGTAGGAACTGCGTTCTGCTG